>NZ_SAXC01000009.1:0-95417 GCF_028895345.1 Psychrobacter sp. DAB_AL62B | reverse complement strand
TTTGCAAGACTCAAGCATTTCCGCAGCATCGCTACTCGCTATGAGAAGTTGGCTCGTAATTTTAAGTCTATGCTTTACCTAGCGTGTACTATTATTCATTGCAAAATGAATTGAGGACACGCCCTAGATATTTTTTTAATAAGTTACTAAACGATGACGGTGGTAATATTTTTATTATTCACAAAATCCTATAAATCTTTATTATACAAATGACGAGTCTATATAAAAAATTTGTTTATATTGTGCTATGCTCGAATGATAAATACTTTATTTTTAAGACGGCATATTTAGTATAAGACTTTAATATCGTATGTTTTTTTATGATGACTCTTAGCTAATTACCAGCAGCCAGATTGACCCACCATTATCCGAACCCTTAATTATAATAAACAGCCATAATAAATCGACAGGTATGTCCCTATGAGCAAAATCAAATCCCTTATTCGTAAAACCACTACGTCTAACAATACTGACAACACTAAATTAGATAATGCCTCGAAAAATGATACGCCCATTAACATGACCGCCAACACGCCGATAGAGCAAACGCGCTGGAATGGCTGGGGCAATATCAATATCAATAAAAAAGTTTCAGCGCATGGGGCGAAACTGATCAAATCACACATTGGTAAAACCAAAAAACTATCGTCTGTGAGCTTACAACAGGTACTCAAAACTGTACCAGAATCGCGTCTGCCCGCCGGCATTACTGAGCTTGATATGGTGTCTGTCGATAGTGAAGATAGACTTAGACATGCGCGTGGACAGAGCTTTCCTGACTGGATAGCTATGCATGGTGGCGACTTTGAAGTCTTCCCTGATGGTGTCGCGCATCCGCAATCTACCGCTGATGTCGAAACCTTATTAAAGCTAGCAAGCGAGCACGACCTTATCGTCATTCCTTTTGGCGGCGGCACCTCAGTAGTTGGTCATATCAATCCACAAAAAGGTTCACGTCCCGTATTGACCGTAGCGATGAGCAAGATGGCTCAGCTTATTGATTTAGATGTTGAGAGTCAAATTGCTACCTTTGGTGCCGGTACGCAAGGACCAGCCGTCGAAGCACAGTTGGACGAGCACGGTTATCGCTTGGGACATTATCCGCAGTCTTGGGAGCTATCGACCCTTGGCGGCTGGATTGCCGCGCGCTCTAGTGGTCAGCAGTCATTGGGCTATGGGCGTATCGAGCAGATGTTTGCTGGTGGCACTTTGGTGACGCCGCAAGGGGTGCTCAATATTGCTGATATTCCAGCGTCAGCGGCAGGGCCTGACCTGCGTGAGATGATGATGGGCACGGAAGGTCGCGCCGGTATTTTTACCGAAGTTAAAATGCGCGTGCAGCCGCAACCTGAAGAAGAGCTGTTTAAAGTCGCATTTCTGCCTAACTGGGAAGCGGGTAAAGAAGTGCTTAGACAAGCCGTGCAAAAAAATATTCGCTTATCGATGCTACGTTTGAGTAATGCTGTCGAGACTGACGCTCACTTGCATTTAGGTACGACGCCCAGTCAGTTTTTAGCGATTAGTACTTATCTAAAAGCGCGTGGATTAAGCTCAGAAAAAGTCATGCTCACTTATGGCGTATCTGGCGATAAAGCGCAGAATAAATTAGCGCTGACGCAGTTTAATAAGCTATTAAAACAGCAAGATAGTGTCACTGGCAAAATAACCGATATCATGGGTAGTGTGTGGGCGCATGGGCGTTTTAAATTCCCTTATTTGCGCGGCACCTTATGGGAAAAAGGTATCATGGTCGATACCTTTGAAACCGCAACCAATTGGAATAACATCGACGCGCAAATGCAGCAGATGCAAGAAGCCGTACAGACTGCTTTGAGCGATGAAGGCGAAAACGTCATGGCATTCACTCATATCTCACACGTCTACAAGCAAGGTGCTAGTCTTTATACCACTTACTTCTTTAGAGCCGCAAAAGATCACGCTAGCACCTTAAGCCGCTGGCAGAAAATCAAACATGCTGCCAGCTCAAGTCTGGCTAATGGTACAGCGACGATATCGCATCAACATGGTGTTGGTCGTGACCATGCGCCTTACCTCGCTGCCGAAAAAGGTCAGCTAGGTATTCAGGTAACCAGCGATATGCTCAAAAGCTTAGATCCTGAACAACGTATGAATCCGGGTGTTTTGCTTAAAAATTAATTCTAGTTAATAATGGATTTCAAAGTCAGGGCTTATTTGCAGTCTTAGTTTAGGTATGTTTAATTTAATATAAGCGCTATACAGCGCGGCTGATATTGATTTTGCGCAGCCTCTGTCGGCGTAGGCACAGCACGCAAGGAAAATTAATAACAGTCGCGCATCATAATAAAACGCAACTATTTTTTCAAAAGACGACTTTAAATTAAACAATTTAGATAATCTACTTAGCTGAAATTAAATAACTATTAAAATGAGTCTTCTATGAACCAAGCTAAGCCCTATCAGCAACGCCAACAAGCATTAGCGCCTTTAGCACGCTCAGAACCTTGGGATATGCTCATCATCGGTGGCGGTATTACTGGCGCTGGGATTGCTCGTGAAGCAGCAAGGCGCGGCTTAGCGGTATTGTTAATTGAGCAAAAAGACTTTGCTTGGGGCACGTCTAGCCGCTCTAGCAAAATGGTACATGGCGGGCTGCGCTATATTGCTTCAGGTGATTATAAAACGACCTTACTTAGCGTCCGTGAACGTGAGCGCATGCTCAATGAGGCTAGCGGCTTGGTTAACGAAATGCATTACGTTATGCCACATTATAAAGGCAAGTTTCCACCGCCATGGATATTCAATACCTTGCTACGCGTCTACGATGGCTTGGCGGGCAAGCGCTACTCTAAATACTTTAAAAAAGATGCTTTTTTAAGTTTAAGTCCTGGTATCAAGCAAGAGAAACTTTTGGGTGCCAGCCAGTTTAGTGACGCGGTAACCGATGACTCACGCCTTGTGATGCGTGTGCTAGATGAAGCTATTCATGACGGTGCGTGCGCAATCAATTACCTTAAAGCTGAGTCGTTAATCACCAACGAGCAAGGCTTGGTTATTGGTGCAACTTTAATAGATACCGCATCCAAAGATAGCAATAATACTTACGATGTCCGTGCAAAAGTGGTGGTGAGCGCGACGGGCGCTTGGGCGGATACCTTACGGATGCAAGCTAGTAAACAAACGGAACAGAGCTTTCATAAGCAAATCCGTCCTTCGCGTGGCAGTCATTTGGTGGTCAGTCAAGAGCGTCTGCCGCTTACACAAGCCTATACCTTTTTGCACCCTGTCGATAAAAGAGCGGTGTTTGTTTTCCCATGGGAAAACCGTACCGTCCTTGGCACAACCGATTTGGATCATCCGCCATTGAACGATGAAGAAGTCGGTATCACTAATGAAGAGGTAGATTACCTATTGCTGGCGACCAATAATCTCTTTGATGATGCTAATCTGAATCGAGAGGATATTATTAGTACATGGGCGGGCGTGCGTCCACTTATCTCAGAAGGTGGCGATGGCAAACGCGTCAGTCCGAGTAAAGAAAAGCGCGACCATAGCGTTTGGCTCGATAATAATTTAGTGACTGTCAGTGGTGGTAAGCTAACTACCTTTCGCCTAATCGCCCTTGATGTGCTTAAGGTTTGCCAAAAAGTGCTAGCGCTAGATGGCACGAGTATTCAAAATAGTAATACACCATATAGCAGTCAAGTTTTTAGCCAGCAAACGCCAACCAACCCCAAATTCACCACTTTGCCAAAACCCCTACAACAGCGCTTGCAAGGGTTTTATGGCCGACAGCTCGATACTTTATTAGAGCTGGCGCATGACGATGACTTGGCTTATGTGACTGCCAGCAATACCATTTGGGCGGAAATCCGCTTTGCTGCTCACTACGAGCAAGTCATTCATTTGGACGATTTGCTACTGCGACGCACCCGCTTAGGATTAATACTGCCACATGGCGCGATGACGCCGTTGATCAGTAATAGGCTCAAACAAATATGTCAGCAGGAGCTGGGCTGGGACGAGCAAAAATGGCAGCAAGAAGTTGAACGTTATCAACAGTTGTGGCAACGCTACTATTACCTGCCTGCGGCTTAGCGTTTTTTTATAGCATATTAATAGGTAAGTACTACTGGAGTAAGTTTTCCGTAGCCCCTGTCTGCGTAGGCACAGCAAGTAAGGAAAACTTATAGCAGTAGCACACTATAATCATAGTATTTTTATTGAGCTATATATCTATTTTCACATAGTAAAGGACGACTATGACCAACAACTTTGATGCCCCTATTTATTTCTTAGCCATCGACAATGGCACGCAAAGTGTTAGAGCACTTATCTTTGATCAATTTGGCACCGAGATTGCCAAAGCCCGCGTCCCTATCGAGCCATATTTTTCAACTGAGCCCAATTTTGCTGAGCAACATGCCGACTACTATTGGCAAAAATTAAGCGAGGCTTGCCAGCAATTATGGCAAACCTGCGATATTACGCCAGCGCAAATTGCCGGTGTCAGTCTCGCTACTCAGCGCTATACTATGATCTGTTTGGATAAAGATAAACAACCGCTACGCCCAGCTATTGTATGGATGGATTTGCGCCGAGGAGAGACCAATGATTTAGGCTTTCTTAATCCACTCACAAAAGTAATCGGCATGGGCGAGCTGGTCAATGAAGCGCAGCAAAAAGCACGCTGTAATTGGCTTGCCTATCATGAACCAGAGATTTGGGCAAAGACCGCTCACTACGTCAATCTATCAGCGTACTTAACCTATCAGCTTACAGGCGAGTTGATAGATTCCAGCGGTCACGCCCTAGGTTACCTACCTTACGATTACAAGGCGCAAGCTTGGCTAAAAGCTAAGGATCTCAAATGGCGATTATTTAGCTGTCGACCTGAGCAGATGCCTAAAATTGTGCCGCCGGGACAACCTTTCGGTAGCATTACTTCCAAAGCAGCTAAAGCCACAGGTATTCTTGCAGGCACGCCAATGATTGCTGCTGCCAGCGATAAGGCTTGTGAAGCGTTGGGTTCCGCTGGACTCGCCGCCGACACCGCTTGCTTAAGCTTTGGCACCACCGCGACCGTCAATACTACATCGAGCAATTATGTTGAAATACTTAAGCATATGCCCGCCTATACCGCCGCCGCGCCGAATTATTATAATCATGAATATATGATTTATCGCGGCTTTTGGATGGTTAGCTGGTTTAAAGAGCAGTTTGCCCAATATGAAGAACAACTAGCCAAGACTCAGGGTATCGATACCGAAAAACTCCTCGATCAAGCAGTCAAAGATATTCCGGCAGGCTGTATGGGACTGATGATGCAGCCATATTGGTCGCCCGGCGTTCGTCATCCAGGTCTTGAAGGCAAAGGCGCGCTTATTGGCTTTGGCGATGTGCATACGCGAGCGCATGTTTACCGCGCGATTTTGGAAGGGCTTGCTTATGAGCTTAAACTTGGTTTTGATACCATTGAAAAACGCACGGGCAAACCCATCAAACACTTACGCGTTTCTGGTGGTGGCTCCCAAAGTGACTCTGCCATGCAGCTTACTGCCGATATCTTTGGCATGCCCGCCTATCGCCCGCATACTTATGAAGCTTCTGGATTAGGCGCTGCCATCAACTGCGCGGTGGGTCTTGGCGTTTATCCCGACCATTTAACCGCCACTAAGGCGATGGTACATCTGGGCGATGAATTCTTACCCATTACAGCCAACGTCCAGCTCTACAAACGCTTATATAATGAAGTCTACCTAAAAATGTATGAGCGCTTAAAACCTTTATATCAAAGCATTCAGGATATTACCGGTTATCCTGCTAAGTAATGCAAACCTTGCACTCTACTCATTACGGCTGTTATAAGATTAAAATAATAACAACGGGGATTACTTAATGACCATGACATCAAAGCCTGAGCTTAAAAACACCCAAGATTACGTTCTAATCAAGTCTGATATTGACAGCATTCCTGAAACCAGACACGTGCACCAATTTAACGAACAAGCTATTCGCCATACGGTCTCATTGAGCGACATCGTTGGTTTAACCAAATTTGGTTTGCATCTCGTACGCGTTGAATCGGGTGATGAGACGACCCAACATCACTATCATGAAGAATCGGACGAGTTCATTTATGTGCTATCTGGTAAGCTGACGCTACGTTATGGCGATGACACTTATTTATTAAATACTGGTGATTTCGTCGGCTTCCCAGCACATGGAGCGGCGCATTCTATGCGTAACGACAGCGATAGCGATGCCGTCTATCTTATGGGCGGTAGCAGACCACCCATTGATATCACCAACTATCCAGACATTGAGCGCAAAATGTACAATATTCATGGCAAAAAGGAATTTGTAGATTTAGAAAATTTGGATCAAGTAAACCCTTAAAACAAGCAAATCTCATCTCATTTTATAAGGGTTGGCACATATCACTTAAGGCGGTATGCATACGATTCAATCCCTCTATTAATATCGCTTTAGGACACGCCACATTGAGGCGCATTTTAAGATGTCCTTCATCCCCATATTTGATACCTGCACTAAGCTCAACCTTAGCCTCTCTAAGCGCGTCATAAATCATTTGATCGTCTTGCGCATATGCCGAGCAATCTAGCCAAATCAAATACGAAGCTTCTGGGCGCATGGCTTTAATTTTAGGCAGATGCTGAGCTAAAAACTGCAGGGTTAAGTCAATATTCGCTTCAATATAAGCAATTACCTGTGCCAACCAGTCACCACCTTGCTCATAAGCACTACGCATAGCCGTATAAGCAAATAAATTTAGCTCATGCTCGTCACTTAAGCGCTGCTGCTGGTTAATTTTACTGAGTAATGCGCTATCTTTAGCAAAGATCATCGAACCTTTGATACCGGCAATATTAAAAGTTTTAGTCATCGAGGTCAGGCTCACCACTTTGTGCTCATAGCCTTTTGCTAGAGTTAAAAAGGGGATGAATTTTTGACTACTTAAGGTTAAATCTTGATGAATCTCATCACTGACAATTGCCACATTATACTTTTTGCAGATTAAAAGTAATGCTTCAAGCTCCTCGGTCGTCCATACGCGCCCGCCAGGATTATGTGGATTACACAGTAAATAAAGCTTCAC
This sequence comes from Psychrobacter sp. DAB_AL62B, assembly GCF_028895345.1. NCBI lineage: Bacteria > Pseudomonadati > Pseudomonadota > Gammaproteobacteria > Moraxellales > Moraxellaceae > Psychrobacter > Psychrobacter sp. DAB_AL62B. The sequence goes on along the minus strand of NZ_SAXC01000009.1, from coordinate 88,318 downwards.
TTTATGCTCGATAATCTTGGCTTCGATATCGACCAAATCCAAACGATACCGTCCCTCAACTTCTTTGAGTGCAGAAGTCACAAGCTTACGTCCATTGTCCAAAACCTTGGTCATAAAAGGCGTATAAATAGGATCATTGATAAGTACCGCATCCCTTTCCTCGGTAAATACGACCATCATCAGCACCAAACTTGGCACCACGCCCGGAGAGAAAAGAATATCCTGCTGATCTAGCCATAAGTCATAACGACTACTATGCCACTGAATAATCGCTTGGTACAAAGGCTCGGTCGGGACGGTGTAACCCAATATGCCATGCTGCGCTACTTGCTCAATCGCCTTTAAAATAGGCTGGGCGGTCTTAAAATCCATATCCGCGACCCATAGCGGAATCGTGTCATCGCTATAATGCCATTTGAGCGACCCTGTATGTCGTCTGTCTATTATTTCATCAAAGTTGTACAGCACCGTATTCTCCTGAGTTAGAAAAAAATAATGGTTTAGGGTACAACATGAATGGCGTCATCGCCAATCGCTTTATGGCGTTTGCATAGATGCGCGATGAGATTATTGGAGAAGTGGTTTAACGGTTTTATTAGAGTTAGGGTATTATTCAAGCTTGTTGCGACATTATAAATATTGCGCTTAGATGACCACTAGCCAGCTCAATTTACTAATTTTATATTCGATATAACAGACGAAACCACCAATTAATTTAAAAACCTATCACTCTCAAACTTAGCAAAATAAAGCATAATTGCGGATAAACTCATTCCATCACTAACTTCACCGTTTAAAATAAGCTCCAAGACTTCTTTGCGATCGAAGAATAAAACTTGGCTTGTTTCCGTATCCATTAAAGTTACATCTTGCTTCATACCTTCAAGGATTCTGGCGAAATAGACAGGGATATTAGAGCATAGAATACTGCTATTAGGCTTGACTGTACCTATAAGCTTGATACATTCTGGCATTACAGTATAGCCCGACTCCTCCTGTAACTCTCTGATAGCTGCCATTAAAGAAGTTTCATTTACATCACCATATCCTCTTGGTAACTCCAAAATATAGCTTTGATGAGCATTACGAAATACCTTAACAAATAGAAACTTATCGTTTAATTTCGCGATAATAATAGCGCCGTTATTTGACCCATTTTCTTCTATATAATGATATTGACCTTGCTTTAAGACACGAAACCAAGGATTTTCATATACTATTTTCACTTAATCTCCAAACCAATTTTTTTCTGCATAATAGGATACATTCCGAACCAGTTCTTTCTAGTGAAGTGCTCCTCACCTTTTTCTATTAGCTTATCTTCTATATACCCTACTGCCTCATCAGTCAAAAACTTCATAATTTCAGTTGTACCGAATGTAGTCACTATTTCATATAACTTCATCGCATACTCTATGTATTGAATTTCTTTTTTCAAAGATTTGACATGAACGCTTGCTTCTAGGAATACTCGTGGCACTTTATCGATATAACGAATATTATCCTGTAAAAAACCTTCACCGCTATTAGCAAACAGAGAGTTATAAGCAGGATCAATCACTTCATTTTTGAACTGGATAGAAGAGATATCGCAGTTAATTGAATTGAAATACTGTTCTGTCAATAGGTACCACTGCGATCGCGAATTAAGTATTTGAGATTTTTCTAAAAACTCTTGTTTTATAGAATCCGATTTAAAATACTCACTGTTTGAACTTTGAATTATAGGGATGATTTTCTGAGTTAAAGAGTTATTAGATATTTCTGCCTTCTCTACAATAGGTCTCAAACTAATGATAAGAGCTTGTATACTATCAATCTTTCTGAGAATAATATCTTGCTCAGAAACAGTAAGGTCAGCCTTTCTAGGTTTTCTTTCTAAGCTTGATATTATATAGTTATCGGGAAGCTGTTTGAAATACTCAATAAGGCACATACTACTATCAAAATTTATTCCTCGAATTATTAGCTTACCTTGTCCATCTTCTTTTAAATACTTACTTACATTACTCCTATCTAAGACCTTAAAAATATGATTATTATCAATTAACATATTTGGCGTTACAATAACGCCATTAGCAAAAGTTAATCCTGTCAAAAATCTTTTCAACAACTCTTCAAAGTTTAAATCACGAGTAGAGTCACAATTTGATAAAAGCAAGTTTTCTTTGAGAAGCATGGGAGTCCTTTTATTTTAGATCAATAATTGAGTTTATTATTTAAACTTAGATATAGTCTTTTAAGAAAAAAATACCTAAGAAACTAAATATTCATTAAAACTCTATACTCCCTTAAACTCAGCCTCCCTTCTCTCAACCATCGCCATCGCGCCCTCTTTCGCATCTTCTGAATGAAACAGCGGCGGCAGATAGCCATGAATATTGGCTAAGGCTACTTTTGCACCATTACGACTGGCATCTTGTGCTGAGGACAGTAATCCTTGCACGCCAAGCGGTGCTGCTTTGCATATCTCTTTAGCTATAGTTAGCGCGCGCTCGTACTCTTCACCATTTTCGACCACTTCGCTAACCAGATTTAGCCTATCCGCAGTTCGCGCATCAAAGTTTTTACCCGTTAATAAATACAGCATGGCTTTTTGCCAACCAGCGGCAGTGACAAAGCGTACCGTCGCGCCACCAAACGGCATGATGCCGCGCTGAACCTCCATTTGCGCAAAGTTGCAGTTGCTACTTGCGATGACCACGTCACTATTGAGCATCAGCTCAATCCCAGCGGTAAAGCAAGTTCCTTGAACCGCGACGACGACTGGTTTGCTACGTAATTGTCCACCGATACCCCAAGGATCGATTTCGTCATCTTTAAACTCAAACGCCCCTTTATCCCATTTATCTTGTAGCTCCATTAAATCAAGACCGGCGGTGAAATGCTCACCATGGGCGAATATCAGCGCACAGCGGAGATTCGAATCATTTTCATATTTAGTAAGTGCCTCAGACAGTTGCTTAATCATATGACTATCAAAGGCATTGCGTTTATCAGCGCGATTGAGCCCGATTAGGCAGATGTAATTTTGAACGTCATAGGTAATGCGAGTGTTATTGCTATTGTCATTGCTATTGTGGCTTTCCGTAGTCATGGTCTTATCCTTTTAGCTTCTATTATTGTGGTGTACGCAGTGTATAGAATATCCGCTTGATGTTAATTTGGCTTACTTTCAATATAGACACCCGAATCTTATAACGCAAGTATAGAAATAAACCAACGGTTCGCTTGGCATTGGTTATTCGCAGTGGATAAACAGATAGACTGAGATGAAATCTGCTAAAATGGATCATTATATTCAAACATCAAAGCCCGATACTATGACCAGTAAGCCTATGAACCGTCGCTCGACCACCAATAATCACAGAAATAGATCGCCTGAAACTGCTAAAAAGTTAGGGCAGCTACATCCGCGCAACCCGCACCAAGGTCGCTATGATTTTGCGGTATTGACCCGTGCCTTGCCTGAGCTTGCCAAGCATACCATTACCAATCCTAAAGGCGAGTCGACGATTAACTTCTCTGACAGTACCGCCGTACGCGTACTTAATCAGGCGCTACTGGCTCATTACTACGGCGTCAAATTTTGGGATATTCCAGAAGGCTATCTATGTCCGCCGATACCGGGTCGCGCAGATTACATTCATTATATTGCCGACCTGCTCGCGCAAACCACGCATGTTAATAAGGATAATACACCACCGACTGGTAAAGAAATCCACGCCCTTGATATAGGTACGGGTGCCAGTGCCATCTATCCCATTGTCGGTAGCCAAAGCTATGGCTGGCGCTTTACTGCCACCGATATTGACCCTATTTCGGTGAATACCGCAGCGCTTATCTGTGAAACCAATCCCAAGCTAAAAAGTGCGGTTAAAGTAAAGCTGCAACCTGAGCCTAAATTTATCTTTAAAAATATCATTGGTCGCCAAGATTACTTTGATGTGGTCGTTTGCAACCCGCCGTTTCATGCCTCATTAGAGGAAGCGATGGAAGCTAATAGCCGTAAGCAGCATAATTTACAAAGACATCGTGGTAAGAATGAGAATGAACAAATCAGTCGTAGCTCAACAAAGTCCGGCAATGCCGCACAGAATCTAAACTTTGGTGGTCAGCATAAAGAGCTATGGAGTGAAGGCGGCGAGATTGCTTTTTTAACTAAGATGATAAAAGAGAGTCAAGACTTTGCAGAGCATGTAGGCTGGTTTACTAGCTTAGTGTCAAAATCTGAAAACGTGAAGCCTTTGCAGTTATTATTAACGCAACTCGGTGTCGCCCAAATGCGTATTATTGAGATGAGTCAAGGTCAAAAGAACACCCGTATATTGGCTTGGCGCTTTAATACTGATGAAGAATAAGTAGTAGTTAAAGTTAGAAATAACTATAGTTTCACGTGAAACATAGCCCTTATTAAAAAAACACCGCTCTGGTATCCAAAGCGGTGTTTTTTATGGGAAAAATAAGCTGAAACACTAGAATTAATTAACTAAAAAACATAACCTTCACCCCGATCGCGATCAGCACCACTCCCCCTAATATTTCAGCTTTATCCTCAAGCCACGTGCCAGAGTACTTACCCAAATAAACACCGAACAGTCCAAACCCAGCAGTGACTATTGCAATTATTAGACAAGCTAACCATGCATTAAGTGATAACAAGTTTAGAGTAAATCCTGCTGCCATCGCATCAATACTGGTCGCAATAGCGAGCGTCAACATCGTACGATGATTGATATATTCTTGTCTGTTGTTAGCATTCATAGACCCACTATCAAAGCCTTGAATAGCATCGTCTATCGTTTCTTGAACACCAGCACTCAAAGCTTCGTAGAGCATTTTTCCACCTAAAGCGAGCAGAATTATACCGCCAATCCATGGCGCAGCAGATGCCAACCAACCTAACATCACAGCACCCAGCAAATAGCCAATGAGCGGCATTACACCCTGCGCAATACCAAAGTACAGTGCAGCATAAAACGCCAAACGCAGTACGTAAGGACGACTGTGCTTTTGGGACTTAGCACCCAGCCCAATCGCTACGGCAAATGCATCCATCGCCAGTGCAATGGCGAGTAAGATTACTTCAATCATTTATATTTCCACCGGTTAAAGCCGTTCTTAAATTAAGTTCCACGTGAAACAACTCTAATATTAAAAAACCACCGCCTTGATTACCAAAGCGGTGGTTTTTGTTTTTAAATAATCATAGTCGTTTAAAACTGGTTATCCTAATTATATATCTAGGTTTGATACCGTCAACGCATTTTCTTCAATAAAGATACGGCGCGGTTCGACATGGTCACCCATCAAGCAGGTAAACATATGGTCAGCAGCGATAGCGTCCTCAATCGTCACACGTAGCATACGACGATTTTCAGGATCCATGGTGGTATCCCAAAGCTGATCAGCGTTCATCTCGCCCAGCCCTTTATAGCGCTGAACCGCCAGACCGCGACGTGCCTCTAGCATCATCTGCTGCCATAGGTAATCAAAGTCACGTATTGGAATATCTTTATTAGTTCCTGAAGTACTTTCGCGGCGGATAAAGGCACTGTCATCGAGCAAAGTATTCCACTCAGCGGATAGACGCAGCAGCTTGCTGTATTCGCTTGAGTTGATAAAGCTGGCATCAAGCAGATAATGATGTGCTAGCTGATGCACATAAACCGTTATCCGTGGCAACCATTGCGCCTTCGTTGAGAGCACATCACCACTAGAAATAGACTCACCTTCAATGGTTAATTGTGGCTCTGGCTGTGGTTTCATTCCTAACAAGTCAGCAGTGACCGCATCCATAGTTGCAGATACAGGCGCATGGATATTAACCAATTCAATCTCAGGATTTAAATCACTACCGAAGTGATCAAGTTGGATCTGTAACGACTCTTTCCATGCTTCCATCGCTGACTTATCATAGGTCATATCGGTGCTGAGCTTCGGCGTATGCGTCAATGCGTCGAGTAATACCGCTGGATAACGAATTTGCAAACGCGCTTTGATCAGCTGCGTTTGGTTATAATCGTTCAGCAACGTCTCAAGCGCCTGTCCAGTAATCGCTGGCGCATCAGCACTAACATGTAGCTTAGTATTATCAATCGTTGACGATAATAAGTAGGCTTTTAGCGCTTCATCGTCTTTTAGGTACAGCTCTTGACGACCTTTTTTCACTTTATAAAGTGGTGGCTGGGCGATATAAATATAACCACGCTCAATCAGCTCCGGCGTTTGACGGAAGAAGAAAGTTAATAGCAACGTACGAATATGTGAACCGTCAACGTCCGCATCGGTCATGATAATAATTTTATGATAACGTACTTTATCAGGATTATATTCATCAGGACCGATACCACAACCAAGCGCGGTAATTAGGTTACCGACTTCAGCAGACGATAGCATCTTATCAAAACGCGCGCGCTCAACGTTTAAGATTTTACCTTTTAATGGCAAAATTGCCTGCGTTTTACGGCTACGACCTTGCTTGGCTGAACCGCCAGCAGAGTCCCCTTCCACGATGTATAGCTCTGACAATGCCGGATCTTTTTCTTGGCAATCAGCCAACTTACCCGGTAAACCTGCGATATCTAGAGTAGTCTTACGACGCGTCATCTCACGCGCTTTACGAGCCGCATCACGGGCACGCGCAGCATCAATGATTTTACCAGCAATCAATTTACCGGCGCTTGGATTCTCTTGCAGATAATCATTAAATTTATCGTGCATTGCTGATTCGACCGCCGATTTTACTTCGCTTGATACCAGCTTATCTTTGGTTTGACTCGAAAACTTAGGATCAGGAACTTTAACGGATACGATAGCTGTTAAACCTTCACGAGCATCATCACCAGTCGCAACCACTTTCTCTTTTTTGAAGAGGTTTTCACGGTCCATATAAGTGTTTAAACAACGCGTTAACGCTGAGCGAAAGCCTGATAAATGCGTGCCGCCATCCCTTTGCGGAATATTATTGGTAAAGCACAGCACTTTTTCGTTATAAGTATCCGTCCACTGTAGTGCAACCTCGACACTGATACCGTCATCTTGATTACTGATGAAATGAAATACATCGTTGACGCCATCTTTACCAGCATTGATGTAGCTAACAAATTCAGACAATCCACCTTTATGCTCAAACTCATGACGCTTATCAATACGCTCATCAGTTAGTACAATACGTACACCTGAGTTTAAAAATGACAGCTCACGTAAACGCTTGGCTAAAATATCATACTCAAAGGTAGTGCCTGTAAACACATCATGACTAGGATAAAAACGGATTTGCGTACCCGTTTGATCTGTCGCTTCCATCTGCTGGATATCGCTGTCCGGCACACCATCGGTATAAGTCTGATTATAATGATAGCCTTCGCGCCAGATATTCATCTCAAGCTTTTTAGATAAGGCATTAACAACCGAAACACCGACGCCATGTAGACCGCCAGATACTTTATAACTGTTGTCATCAAACTTACCACCAGCATGCAGTACCGTCATAATGACCTGTGCTGCAGACACACCCTCTTCTGGATGAATATCCACAGGGACGCCGCGGCCATTATCCATCACACTCACAGATTCATCTTCGTGAATGATGATATCAATCTGATCACAATGACCGGCAAGCGCTTCATCGATAGAGTTATCCACCACCTCAAAGACCATATGATGCAGGCCGGTACCATCATCGGTATCACCGATATACATACCAGGACGCACGCGCACTGCTTCTAGTCCGCGCAGTACACGAATATCTTTCGAGCTATAATCAGAGGGTAATGCTTCAGGGGCGACAGCGGCGGCAATAGTCTCAACTACGCTGTCTGACGTTAGTTGCTGGTGGTCGGTAGGTAATGAATCACTCATGTGCATTCCTTAATCTAGCCATTATCAGCTGCGTACCATCAATCATCACCACAGTGGCAATACTTGATGATGCTATCTTAGCTATCGTTTTTATAGTTAAATTCTGCTATTAGTGTGGTTGACCTAAGATTTCCAACAGTTGAAATACGGGCGAAAACCAGTTCTAAATAATACAGACTTAGTATTATTTATAAAACAATCATTGCCAGTATTTTCAACCTTAAACACACTTTGAAGAATAATATTAAACAGTTATTTATCAAAGACTTAAATACGTCCAATCAGTAATAAATATTTATATAAAACAGTAAGACAGCTCGCTGAGAATAGAACAAAAATAAAGCCCTATTTTAGCATTTTTTTGCTTGTAAGTCACTGTTTACTGGTAGTTTTATCAGTTCTAGAAGGTTGGGTGAATCGAGGAAGTTGAGCGTGGATTTGAATATAATTTATAGCAAGTTATAAAAGAAGCTAGGCACTTAAAAATATCAATAACCATTAAATTATTTAAGGATAATTAAGTCAATTGAAAATTACTGAGTAAGTAAAATATCACCTTGTTTCATGTGAAACACTTTAGGCTCTGACCAATATTCATTTATCAGTGGCAAGATACTGTCGGTCAGACTGCTCATAAACACCTGACACGGTAGCTGCGCTAAGGTAGACAGTAAAATATCTATCGCTCTCTCATCAAGCTCTGCAGTAATATCATCTAACAGTACCACTGGTGTGGCTCTAGATTTAAAATCGTTACTGGATGAGCTCAGACTCTTTTCAACGTTAAGCAATAATGGCAACTGCGATAAGCGTAATGCGGTAATTAACAGCTTTTTTTCACCACGCGACAATACGTTAGCCGCCTGCTCTTTTAGAACTGGCAATTTAACACTTACATCGGCTGCCGAGATGGTACTGATAGTTGGGTGTTCATTATTCATTGCTACTGGGTCGCTAGAGCGCCAATGCACATGAATGTCAGCGCGATGGTTACCGATACGGGTATAACCGAGCTGTAAATCCTGCTCTAAGCGCTCATTAAGCTGTATATCGAGTGCTATACCAGTATCGTAGCCTGCATTGTAGCTTAAGCTTAATTGCTGCGCATAGGATGGCAATAACTGAGTAATACTCTCAGAAAAATAAGGCTGCCACGCTTCAAATATAGATTCACGATAATGATGAATCAAGGCTGCATGATTGCTAAGCCCTTTATCCCATGACTTTAGCTCAGCAAGCTGAACTTGACTAAGATGCCGCCTCTGTTTTAGCAAACTATTGCGCTGTTTTAACAGGCGTTGATAAGCAAGCCATTGCGGGTGGAAGCCTTGTTTCATGTGAAACACCAACCAATCTAACAACTGCCGACGACTGGCACTACCCTGCTCTAGCATGTCCATCGTCGATGGATCTATGAGTAATGTTGGCAGCTGCTCAGTTAAGATACTCTGGTTATAAACAGTGGTTTGATTGAGACGTAAAATCGTCGTAGCATCCGCTTGCTTTTGGATAGCCAACGTACTGCTATCGCTGAGTTTGGCATGCACGGTTGCTGCGTTTTGATGGTGCTGAATATAGCGTTTAGGCTGATTATGGCGGAAACTCTTGCCTCTTGATAGCAAGAATATCGCTTCAAGTAGCGAGGTTTTACCGCTGCCATTAGCGCCGATAATAACGTTGCAAGCAGCAGACGCTAGATTGACTTGCGTTAAATTACGCAGGTGTGAAATTTGTAGACGTTCAATCATAATACCGATAGCCGCCTATAAAAATCAATGATAATTAACAAACATAAGTTCAATAAAATACCTAGGTGTGGGAGGTTAAACTTAAAGCCTAACCACCCAATATTTTTGAATAACAAACTAGATACGCATTGGCATAATCACGTACTGATGGAATTCATCATTTAACTGATTGACCAATACCGACGCATTTGATTGGCTCATATGCATTTGTAAGTCACCTTGGATGACACCTAGCACGTCTTGTAAATAGGCGGCATTAAATGACAGCTCCATTGGTTCACCTTGATACTTGGCTTGTATCATCTCAACCGCTTCATCTTGCTCAGCATTATTGGCACGTACTTCTACCATGCCATCGCTTGCAAAATTAAATACCACCCCGCGAGATTTTTCATTACTCAAAATCGCGACGCGGCGCAGCACATCCATCATTTTTTCTTGATTAAATAAAGCCAGTTTATCAGTATTGCTAGGCATCACACGGCGATAATCAGGGAATTTACCATCGATTAAACGCGCGGTAAAAGTCACCATAAGGTTTTGACTGACCTGCCCTACACTATCTACATCACCAAACGGTAAACTGACTTGCAAAAACTCACGACCGAAACTCAACGTGACTGCGTTATCCTGATCACCAAGCATCTTACCTAGCTCAGAAGCTAGACGCTCAAGCTCAATCACAGCTTTACGTGGCAGAATAGCCTGCATATTCAAGTCCGCACTCACGTCGATAACACTACGTGCTAAGGCCAGTCTATGTCCATCGGTCGCAACCGTCGTTAGCTGCTGCTGCGATACGTCAAACAGCATACCCGTCAGATAATAGCGTACATCTTGAATCGCCATCGCAAACTGCGTCTTATGAATCAAATCCGTAAGACGACTACGATTGATGGTCAAAGGGGTAATATTTTCAGGATTTCCCAAGCTTGGATAATCTTCGCTAGGCAATGTACCTAGAGTAAAGCGGCTTTTGCCACTGGTTAATAAGCAGCGCTCGTTTTCTTGAGTGGCAAGGTTGATTTGTGCTTGAGCGGGTAATGATTTACAAATATCTCTTAGTTTTGTCGCCGGTAACGTCGTTGTACCTGCTTGAACGCAAGCACCGGCAGGCAATTTCAACGTCGATGTCAGCTCTACTTCTAAATCAGAAGCTGTCAAAACAAGCTCTGACTCAGACAATTGCAACTTGATATTACCCAAGATAACCATATTGTGGCGTTTATCCGCAGCCTTGGCGATCAAGTTTATGGCTTTTAGTAACGACTCTCGATTAATCGATAATTGCATGCTTAGTTACTCTTATTTAAATGATTCTTTTTATAAAAATATAAAATAATGGCTTAATAATACCTTGTCTACTGACGATAATCCATTAGCTGTCTGTGTACGCTTATTTTCAATATTATAAACCATATCTATCTACTAAAATATAGTGATAGCAAAGCCTTCTAACCCGCTTGCAACATCAGTGCTAGCGTCTTGTAATCCTTGTCAAACGCTGGATCTGCTGCTCGCAGCTCATTAACCTTATCGCAAGCATGCATCACTGTCGTATGGTCGCGTCCACCAAAGGATTGTCCAATCTCAGGAAAGCTATCGCTAGTCAACTCTCGTGATAGTGCCATCGCTATCTGGCGTGGTCTAGCAATACTGCGCGTACGTTTGCGTCCCAGCATATCTTTAATGGTCACATCATAATATTCAGCGACCACTTTACGAATATTATCCATATTGACGGCTTGTACTCGCATTGCAACGATGTCTTTTAGCGCATATTGCACCATTTCAAGGGTAATAGGTGCACCGGTTAAGTTAGCATTAGCAAACACCTGATTTAAAGCACCTTCCAAACGCCTGACATTAGAGACGACGTTTTGAGCGATAAATAACGCGCACTCTTTAGGTAAGCTCATGCCATACGAAGCAGCTTTCCTTTGTAAGATTTGTACACGCGTATCAATTTCAGGTGGATCAACGGCGACCGTTAAACCCCAAGAAAAACGCGATCTAAAGCGTTCATCAAATTCAGTCATCTGTGATGGATGACGATCTGAAGCTAAAATTAGCTGTTTATCACCACTAGTAAAATCTGCAAATAATGTTAAAAACTCATTACTACTTTTAGTCTTTCCAGCCAATACGTGAATATCATCTACAATTAGTAAATCCACTTTTTTTATTTTCTTTTTAAAATCTTCTATTTTATTATTTCTTAATGAATAAACTAATTGATTAATAAACTTTTCAGAAGTGAAATAATAAAAACTTTGATTATTTTTTAAATAGCGATGAGCTACAGAATGCATTAAATGCGTTTTTCCCAAACCAGAAGGGCCATAGATAAATAAAGGATTGTGACGATTTTTTGATTGACGTTTACCAAGCTCATAACACGCCTTATAAGCCAGATTATTTGACTTACCAGTAACAAAGGTTTCAAAGGTAAAATCAGGATTTAGATAACTTAAGGATTTCGCATCAGCCGAGTCGACCAGCTCTGCGTGACGCATATTGGCATCGATATCTGCTTTGGCATTGTTATGATGGATGGTTTCAAACTTATGATCTGCAGTGGGAGAGGGGAGGTTATCTTCTGCAAATAAGGATCCTGATTGTGACTGAACATCATCATTGGTATCACGGCCAGCATTATCGACACGGACGATAACTTCTTCTATATTGCCTTGGCTATGCTTAGTAACCAGCTGCTGGATATCCGCTAAGTGGTTCTTTTTAATATAAGTTACAAAATAATCATTGGGAGCAAGAATAATTAGCGTGTTGGCTTCTTGATGAGCGGACAGTGGTCTTAACCACATAGTGAATACATTATCTTTGACGTGATAACGTAAGTCGTTTAGGCATTTATCCCAAATATTTGCTGTATCTATCATGAATATCACTAACCCTATAGTCTAATATATCAATATTTTTTATTGTAAAAACCAGTCAACTCATACCTGATAAAGCGTTGGTGTTGACCTCAAAAGCTCTATTATAAGATTACTCAAAATCACACATCAGATAGGGGGCTAATCTAACACAAACGCCCTGTGGATAACACCTTGTTTTTTGTGGATAACACTGTGGATAGTTTTGTGGATAAGTTAACAAAGTAAGTTATCCATATTTCACCCACAGGTTACCCACAGGTTTACCCATAGCCTAGTATTTTGATAATAAAGAGAAAATCATACTTAACCCCAGAAAAAACAGCTCCCAATAACAACAATATCTATATATATTAATCAATTAATCATTATAGGATTCAACTCAAACTGTGGATAACTTCTGAAAAGTGATTGAAAACCACGGTTATATTTAATTCAACAAATAAGGTTTATAACCAGAATTCTACAGACAATGATTTAAAAATATCTTTTCTAAACCGTTCAAAATAGTATTTATTTAATTTTAAAACGATACAGTGCAACCGATATGCATTTCTGCAATATCTGTCACGTCTGGTAACAGCAAGCAAGAATAATTGAAAGCAGTCGTACATTGCTATAAAAATTGAAAGCAGTCGTACATTGCTATAAAAACAGTCTAAATTAGTTTATTGACCAAAATGCGATGCAATGATATAATCCTCCGTTATTAGGAATTCAGTCCATTATTTTGATAGGTGAGTTATGAAACGTACATTCCAACCAAGCGTGATCAAGCGTAAGCGTACTCACGGTTTCCGTGCTCGTATGGCAACTAAAAAAGGCCGTCAGGTCTTAGCTCGTCGCCGCGCTAAAGGACGTCATCGTCTTACTGTATAATCAGTAAATTACGATGAACATGGCTTGTTGTGTTTCTATTATTTATAGATTGCGATAGTCAATCATCACAACTAACACTCAGCCATATATTAAAAGCGCCCACATCGGCGCTTTTTTTGTCTCTGCATTTTACCGTTATTTCTAATCCTGCTATTAGTTCTTACACTAGGTTGTACTATGTCCAATAATATTTCAGCTACACCTACCTACCGCTTCACTAAAGAGCAGCGCTTGCTCACGCCTGCAGCCTTCCGTGAGGTATTCGATGCTCCTGAACGTAAATTTCATCAGAGTCACTTAATGGCCTTTGTGCGTACCAATACTCATGATAAACCACGAGTCGGCATGGCGATTACGAAGCGTAAAGTACCGACGGCAGTTGCGCGAAATTTAATCAAACGTCAAATACGTGAGCAGTTTCGAGTAAAGGCTATTAGTTTAGAAAATAAAGATATTGTTTTCATTGTTAAAAGTTCTATTAAAGATATGACTAATAAAGAATTGAAAAATGAAATAAATAATATTTTTAAAAAAATAGAAATAAAATAAAATGAATTTTATTTTAATAAAATTAAATAAAATTTTTTATAAGTTATTTTATAGTTTTATTGTTTTTTATCAAAAAATAATAAGTCCTATCTTACCTGCTCGTTGTCGATATTATCCAACTTGTTCAAATTATGGTAAGCAAGCTTTAGCTTGGCATGGTGTTTGGGTAGGTAGTTGGCTTTTATTAAAACGTATTGGCAGCTGTCACCCTTTGGGCGGACATGGCATTGATTTTGTACCGCTACCTTTAGCTTCTTATACTTATCAATACGTATCTTGTGTTACGTCAGCTCATATCAAAGCTCAGGGTTTATACGTTTATAGAGATCATGAGAGCTATGTTCCTCGCCTAAACCATATGATGAAATTGACATAAAACTTAAGTTCGACTGAGCGTTTCAGGCTGTCTATCGAGTTACCCACAAGTTATCCACACTGTTGGTATCATTTAGAGTCGTTTTTTAGTAAAATGATGAACATTTTATGTGATTGACTGCTGACATTACCGCTAGCTATATGGGTTAATGCTGTGTGGTAGTCATAACACATGCCCTAGTTTTTTATTCCCTAATTTTTTAATCTAGGAAAGGTTTATGCAAAAGATATTTCGGGTGATGATCATCATTGCGATGTTAATCACCGCTTATCTGCTGATTTTGGCATGGCGTGATGATTATGCAGATGCCCCAGCTGTAGACACGGTGCCAGAAACTGCAACTTCAGTAGGAGCTGACATTCCTTCTACTAGCGGTGCAGCAGGTGATATTCCAGTACAGACGCTACCTGTCGATAACGGTACAGTTGATAATGGTACTGTGACCGCCACACCTGCTAAAGATGCAGGACTAATCACCGTCACTACTGATCGCTATGACATCAAAATCAACCCAGAAGGCGGTGACATCGTTTATGCTGCGCTAAAGCAGTATGATGCGACGCTCGATAGCGATAAGCCTTTTGTATTATTAGAAAATAATAGTAATCGCGTTTATGTCGCTCAGTCTGGTCTGATTGGTAAAGATGGTATTGATACGGCAGAAGGTCGCGCCAAATACAGCCACACCGCGAATAACTATGTGATGGAAAAAGGTCAGCAAACGTTATCAGTACCGCTAACTTATCAAAAAGATGGCGTGACAATCACTAAGACCTTTACCTTTACGCAAGATAAATACCCTATTGATATCAGTTATCAGATTCAAAACGCCTCTGCGAAAGCGTGGCAAGGGCAGATGTTTGCACAATTAAAACGTGATAACAGTAAAGACCCTGGTATGTCTGATAAAGGTGCGCTGAGTATGGCGACTTATTTGGGCGGCGCTTGGGGTACACCGGATGATCCGTATAATAAGCTGAAATTTGGTAAGTTTAACGATGGCGCGTTGACTACCACTAGCGATAAAGGTTGGGTTGGTATCGTGCAGCATTATTTCGTATCTGCATGGACGCCTGAAAACTTCACTGGTAAATTCTTTAGTCGCGAAACCGGTGATGATTATTTTATCGGTTTTAACAGTCAGCCTGTCAATGTGGGTCCAAATAAACAAGTCACTTTAGATGCAACCTTGTATGCAGGTCCAAAGGTACAGTCTGAGCTTAAAGATGTAGCGGTAGGGCTAAATCAGACCGTCGATTATGGTTTGTTATGGCCAATATCGAAGATATTATTTGCAATCTTGGATGGTATTCATAAGGTTATCGGCAACTGGGGTTGGTCAATCATTCTTTTGACCATCTTAGTGAAGTTCGCATTGATGTGGTTCTCTAATAAGAGTTACTATTCAATGGCGAAGATGCGTGCTATCGCACCGCGTCTAGCAGCGTTAAAAGAAGAGCACGGCGACGATCGCATGAAGATGTCGCAAGAAATGATGGGCATCTATAAAGAAGAAAAAGTCAATCCAATGGCTGGTTGTTTGCCAATATTGATGCAGATGCCTATCTTCTTAGCATTATATTGGGTTCTAGTTGAAAGTGTTGAGCTGCGTCATGCGCCGTGGATCTTATGGATTCAAGATTTATCAGCGATGGATCCGTGGTTCATTCTGCCGCTATTGATGGGTGCGTCGATGTTTATACAGCAACAGCTTAACCCGCAGCCAGCTGATCCGATGCAAGCGAAAGTGATGAAGTTCTTACCGATTATCTTCACCGCTTTCATGCTGTTCTTCCCAGCAGGTTTGGTACTATACTGGACCGTGAATAACTTATTTAGTATGACGCATCAGTATATCGTCAACAAGAAAGTCGAAGAAGAGCAAAAACTTCGTACCGTTAAAGTACTGGATTAATCAGTAAATAAGCTGTCTTCTTATAAAAAACCATCGCTACGGCGGTGGTTTTTTTATATGTCCAGTAGTAAGGTTTGTTTGAATTAAAATTCGATGCTGCGAAAAATATCTCTCAGCAGCACTGTATCGTTTTTGATATATTTTAACGATAGCAACATACCACCCTTTAAAGTTTGCTTTGTCAGTATGCGCCAAGCCGTCTATAATGGAACTTTTAGTTATTGAGAGTGATTGTGGATTCCCAAGAGATGGCGTTAGCCGCCCCTGATTCATCTAAAGATTCTGATTTGTCGAGCCTACCCACAATTGCTGCGATTGCAACACCACTGGGGCGTGGGGGTGTCGGGGTTATTCGTCTGTCTGGTGCACGTGCATATACCATCGCCTGTGAGCTTACTGGTAAGTCTGCTTTTAAGCCACGTATGGCCAGCTTTTGTCGTTTTTATCAGGCTGATGGTACGGTTATTGATGAAGGTTTAGTGCTGTATTTTAAGAGTCCGCACTCGTTCACCGGTGAAGATGTCGTTGAGCTGCAAGGGCATGGTGGCATGATTTTACAAAACCAGCTGCTAGCACGGGTGTTTGAACTGGGTGCAAAACAAGCAAACGCTGGAGAGTTCTCTTATCGTGCCTTTGATAATGATAAGTTGGATCTTGTGCAGGCAGAAGCCATCGCTGATGCTATTGATGCAACCAGTGCTGCCGCTGCCAGTAGTGCCATACGCTCGCTTAGCGGTGAGTTTTCACAAAAGATTAATCAATTACTTGAGCAATTGATTCACTTGCGATTGCATGTTGAAGCGGCGATTGATTTTCCTGATGAAGAAGATGTAGATTTTTTATCCGATGGAGTTATACAAGATAAGCTTGAGCAAACACAAGAAAAAATACAGCATGTATTGGTGACGGCAAAACAAGGTCAGCTATTACGCGATGGTATTCATGTGGTACTGGCAGGCAGACCGAATGCCGGTAAATCAAGCTTACTTAATCGTCTGGCAGGTCAAGAGCGCGCTATCGTCACTGAGGTGGCGGGTACGACGCGCGATACCCTGCATGAAACTGTGGTGCTCAATGGTTTGACGCTACATTTGACTGATACGGCAGGCTTGCGCGATACGGAAGATACGGTAGAGCGTATCGGTATCGAGCGTGCGCGTACGGCGATTACTCAGGCTGATATATTGCTCTTGGTTTATGACGTCACCCGTGATCTTGAAGAAGAGAGTACGCCATTACAGTTGGCTGAGCAGCTGTTTGGTGAGTTGCCAGAAGCCAAGCGCTTATTAATCATTGCCAATAAAAGCGATTTATTGAGTGGTTTGTCAAACGATGGTAGCAGTGAAAAAATGATTTCTGCCTCTCAATTAGAAATTACTAGCCGAGGTTACCAACAAGTCAATGTTTCATGTGAAACAGGTGCTGGTATTGATGACTTAGTCGAAACCTTGTGTGCTAAAGTAGGTTTCCACCCACCAGAAAATAGCTTAATCGCTCGTACTAGGCATTTAGATGCCTTAAGAAGAACCGCTGAGCATTTAGCAGAAGCTCATGAGCAGTTAATGCTCTTTAAAGCTGGGGAGTTAGTTGCTGAAAGTTTGCGCCAGGCGCAGCAAAGTTTGGCTGAGATTACTGGTGAGTTTAGCGCAGACGATTTATTAGGTAAGATTTTTGGCAGTTTTTGTATTGGTAAGTAATTTGATGGTTTGTTATTAAAAGATGAGTTCCATTGATAAGTCTTTACCTACAAACATTTAAAGTCATTAGTATCTCTTATTGTGCTTAATATTAAGACAAGGAAAGCCGTATGCATTGCCCTTATTGTAATGCGTCAGAGACAAAAGTAATCGACTCACGGCTTGCAGCTGAAGGTGCGCAAGTACGTCGCCGCCGCTCATGTAATAGCTGTCAAGAACGCTTTACTACCTTTGAGGTAGTCGAAGTGGTGATGCCGCGTATCATAAAATCAAGCGGTAAGATTGAACCTTACGATAATGACAAGCTGCGGCGCTCGATTTTATTACCGCTGCAAAAACGCCCTATTACCATCGATGAGCAAGAGGGGATGATTAGCCGTATTGAAAAGCGGATACGGCAAATGGGTGAGCGTGAGGTTAGTAGTAAAGTCCTAGGTGAAATTATCATGAGCGAGCTTAAAATACTGGATGACGTCGCTTATGTGCGCTTTGCCAGTGTTTATCGTGACTTTCAGGATATCGATGCTTTTCATCAAGAAATTGCCAACATTCGCCCCATTGATAAATGAAGCATATAACCTTTCTTACTTAGGTTTTTTTCAAGCTTACCATGCTTGTTTTATAAGATAAGCCTCTCAATAATAATGACCACCTATTTATGAAGTCCATCCTTATGCCAAACTTAAGCCACTCGCAATATGCAAAAGACCGCTATTTTATGATGCTTGCCATTGAACAGGCAAAGTGTGGTTTGTATATCACAAGACCAAATCCTGCGGTAGGGTGTGTTATTGTCCAAGCAGAAGAAGTGGTTGGTCAAGGATTTCATCCTAAAGCTGGAGAGCCACATGCTGAGGTTTTTGCGCTAAAAGATGCAGGTGCGCGAGCCGTGGGGGCTACTGCTTATGTGACTTTGGAGCCTTGTAGTCATACGGGGCGTACGCCGCCTTGTGCGCAGGCTCTCGTTGAATCTGGTGTGAAACGTGTCGTCATCGCGGGTCTAGATCCAAACCCACAAGTTGCGGGTCGCGGTGTGACATTGTTAGAGCAAGCGGGCATTGAGGTCACTGTGGGTGTGCTAACGACACAGGCAGAGGCTTTGAACAAAGGGTTCCTGAAGGCGATGCGTACGAAAATGCCGTATGTGAGACTGAAGATTGCCACCAGTCTCGACGGCCGTACAGCCATGGCAAATGGGGAATCTAAATGGATTACTGGTCCAGCAGCACGCGAAGATGTTCAAAAGCTGCGGGCGCAGAGTGGCGCTATTATTACTGGTAGCGAAACGGTCATCGTCGATAACCCAAAATTAAACGTACGCTCTAGCCAATTGGGTGTAGCGCCTGAGCAAGTTCCGAACCCTATGGTGGTGGTGCTTGATAGGCGAGAACGATTAGAGCATCATCTACAATCTGACTATCAGTTATGCCGTCGTACCGACACACTCTATTGGCGTAAAGATGACTTGAGTGAATTGTTAAAGGTTTTGGTTAGTGAGTACCAGTGTTATGAGGTATTGATAGAGTCAGGCGCTAGTGTTGCTGGCAGTTTCTTGCAACAACAGCTGGTTGATGAGCTGATTGTTTATCAAGCGCCGTGCCTGTTAGGTCAACAAGCACGACCTATGGTTGATATCAATCCGTTGTCTTTAGCGCAGCAGCTACGCTTTGATATTCATACTCATGAACAGCTTGGTACTGATCTTAAGCTTACCTTGCTGCCATCATAAAGCTTTTTATTTTTCAATGACTTATCCACAAAAAACTATGTAAAATCTTTAGATGTGGATAAATATAGGTTTTTAATACTGGTTTCACATGAAACTGTGCATAACTTTGTTTCACATGAAACAGGTTAGTTATGATTACTACTATTTGTATTAAATAATCTGTTATTAATCAGTACTTTAGTTTTAAGTTGATAGTATTCAAGATAGATATTAAAAAATAGTTCTATTGTGGATAACTCTTTAAAAATAAAGGTTTTTTTACCAATTTATAAAGGTTTATCTTTACTTATCCACAGTTTATCCCATCATTAGTCTTAGCAGAGCCTATGTTGTGACTCACTCTATTATTTTAGATGTATGTTAGATGCTTAATATTACCAATGTGCTCAAATTAAAAATACCGTCTACAATGACAATATAGTCAGTCCTAAATAAAATAAGCACAAATATTATAACGCGCTACTGATATAAGTTTTCCTTGCTTGCTTGCTTGCTTGCTTGCTGTGCCTGCGCAGACAGAGGCTGCGCAATACTTATCCCAGTAGCACTGTATTTTTTTTATAATGGATCGACTATACAATAATGACAAGAGGTCAATATGTTTACTGGAATCATAGAAAGTGTCGGAAAAGTTAAATCTATGCAACCCATGGGTGGCGATATCCGCTTAACGATTGAGTCTTCTGGATTAGATTTCAGCGATGTGAAGTTGGGCGACTCTATTGCTTCTAACGGTATCTGTCTAACGGTTGTAGATTTTGGCAGTGATTATTACGCTGTCGATGTTTCACGTGAAACTATCGCTCGTACCGCTTTAGAAGATTTGAAGCCAGGTCATATTGTGAATTTAGAAAAGGCCATGCTTCCGACCACACGTTTTGGTGGTCATATTGTGGCTGGTCACGTCGATGGCGTAGGAGTGGTTAGTAAACTACAAAAAGATGCGCGCTCTATTTATATAGAAATCGAGATACCAAAGGAGCTAGCGCACTATACGGCGACTAAAGGCTCAATTACTCTTGATGGCATCAGTCTTACCACCAATTTAGTACGTGACAATATCGTCTCTCTTAATATCATTCCGCATACCGCTCAAATCACGAATATATCGCAGCATTGGTTAGTAGGAGACAAGGTCAATGTGGAGGTGGATATCGTGGCTCGCTATTTAGAACGTTTGTTAACTAAGTCACATACGGACACGAACAACACCAGCAGTCCGCAAAGCGCTATTACCGAAGCTTTTTTAGCAGACAATGGCTTTATGAAGTGAGTCATGTCTAGTTAATCCACTTCAAAAAATAGAGTGTTAATAGAATAATGTTTTCGAAGCCTCTATTGGGCTTCCTGCCCAGTAGGTAACAAATATATTTTCATTGATCTCATTCATGAGTTCTAGAGACGCTTCTTAGGTTTTAATAAGTGTCTCTAAGACCTCTTGAAGCTTATTTTTATTAATCGGTTTAGATAAAAACTCGTCCATTCCCACTGCTAAACATGCAGCACGGTCTTCTTCAGTATTATTCGCAGTAAGCGCAACGATAGGAATGTGATCGCCTTGCGCTCGAATAGCTTGGGTCGCTTGTAGTCCATCCATCACCGGCATCCGGCAATCCATTAATATAAGAGCAATCTCTTGCCGCTGCGTTTCCAATACATCTAACGCTTGCTGCCCATCTTCTGCCACCACACTACGATAGCCGAGTTTAGCTAATATTTTACATGCTATTTTCTGATTGGTTGGACTGTCCTCGACCACTAGAATAAGAGGCGATAAGATTTCGCTCGCAGTATTGTCTGCTGCTAATGGGCTATTATCGTCTTTAACGCTTGCTTGTGGTATGAGCGCCTGCCTGATGGGTAACGTCAAGCGCAGTAGCTCAGATAGCAATAACGTTGCATCCAACGGCTTGGTTAGAAAGCCGTCACATTTATCTAATAACATAGAAGGAATGCGGCGCTCAGACTTCATGCTTAGTAATATCTTTGGTAGCGCTGGTTTAGCCAGTAGATGATTTAAAACATATTGTCTATCAATATTTATAGATGCCTGATTTTCTAAGTTAAGTTGTCCCTCTAGAGCATTCGCTTCGAGGCCTTCTACTTCAGTTTTTACATGGGTTAGCTGTTTATGACTGATGTTTTTACTATCAGTTTTTATCTGAGTTGATAAAGCGATAGTGAGGCTTTCATAATATTCATAATCCAGTAGTAGGATAGGGGCGAGTGTCTGCTCTTTTTGTGCCAACTGATCTATTAACTGTTGTAAAGTTGCTTTATTTACAGCAGTGAAAATGGTCGCTGGTATGGATAAATGCTCGCATAAGCGTTGTAGATGTTCAGTGGCAAGTGGTTGATTGATAATCGCGATGAGATGAATGTGCTTTAAATGAGGGTTGAGATGGTAGATAGGTTGATAATTTGGATGACTACAAGGTAAATAAAGACTAAAAACACTTCCTAAATTGGGCGTACTTTTTACTTCGATAAAGCCGCCTAATAATTTAGCAAAACTATGAGAAGTCGTTAGTCCAATGCCTACCTGAAGAATTTTAGGGCTTATTTGACTCTCTGTTTGCACATATGCCTTATTGTTTGCTTGATTATTTGCTCGATTGTCTTCTGGTTTGAGTCTTTGACTAAAATAAGCGCTCAATTGACTTTGCTTGCTTGTCTCTAACCCCATTCCGCTATCTTGTATGCTAAAACGAACCCAGTCATGTGATGAGTTTGTTTTATTGCTTTCATTTACCGCTATTAAGCCGTCGCCGTCTTTGGTATTTGATAACTGTGCGCCGTTAACCGCTTCGATGGTAAGTGCAACATAGCCAGCAGAAGTGTATTTGATGGCATTATCTAATAAATTGCGTAATATTTGTTGCAGACGCTTAGGGTCAGTATTAATACAACGCGGACAATCAGGGGTAAAAAAATACAGCAGCTCAAGCCCATGCTGCCTTGTACTAGCTACTAATGAATGAGTCACCTGTTGTCCGATTCTATAAATGTCGACAGGCTCAATGTTAAGACGGGTTTTCCTAACTTCTATCTCCCCTATATCTAACATATCGTTGAGCATAATGAGCATAGAGTGACTGGCTTGAATTAAGGTATCTAAGGTTTGGTTCTGATCGGCCGTCAACGTAGTGGGATCAATGGGTTCGAGTGTGTCAATCATCGCCTCTAATGGCAGGCGTAAATCACGTCCCATGGTTGATTTGAGTGTATTAAATTCATCCAACTGTCGCTGCATTTGCAGGTTTTTTTGTTGTAAGTCCGCAGTCTGATTGACCAGCTCATTAATATTATTGAGCAGTACGGTAAAACCATGAACTTGTCCATGCTCACCAAACCACGGTGTAATATGTAATTGATAGGCTTTTTTATTCACCAACCCATAGACCATCAATGTGCGTGTAACACGAAGATTCGCCAGTTTTTGTAGCAGTAATTGAGTAGAGGTATCTTCAGAAAAGACGAAATCTGTCAGATGATAGTTGCTATCACTTTGAAACAAAGTCGCAAATACCTGCTCAAAACGTTGATTGAAAAAGCTAATCTGACCATGTCTCATAACCATCAGCATGGGTAGCGGTGCGTGATCAACCAAACGCTCTAAACGATGCTTAAGCGTGGTAATACGGCGATGATTGCTATGCAGCTGATAGTTTATACGACTGAGTGAGTGACCCAATTGCAAAAACTCAGGCGTGGTTCCTTTTTCAATAAATGGCGGTGGGGTATAGCCATCTTTTGCGTGGCTACTTAAGTTGTCGGTATAAAGTAGTAGCTTTTCCCAATTGGCACGGCGCTTTAACGTATAAAGCAATGCTAAGGCAAAAAACATGATGGCTGTCATTAACGGAAGCCAATATCGATAAGATATCCAATTAATATCAAGCGGTTTATGCCGCAATATTGTATAAATCTTATGACCACTGTCAAGCTTAATACTTCCTACTAAACTATGATTGGTGAGCGTATAGGCACTATGAGTACGACTATCGGATAGCAACGAGGTGACAATGTTAGGAAACATGATGCCAGTAAATTCACGCTCATTAGGCTGGGTATAGCGGTGAATATACGTTTGACCAGACGGCAGCATAAGAATTAGCTGGTAACTAATATCTTTAAAAAAGGGCTTTTTTAATATTTCTTTGATCTCAGCATCTATAGGATTGGCGTGTTCAGTAATCTCATATTGCAATGAATGAAAAGCCTCTATACTGCGCTGTTCGCTATCATTTCTCATCTCATAAAACATCGTGAAATAATACAATGACAACATGGCCAGCAGTGTCAAAGTATAGAAAATCAGCAAGCGTTGTAGAGACTGAAACTGTTGCATAAAGGCATGACCTTAAGTCGGCATGATGATATATAGTGAATTTTCGATACCTCTGTTAAATTTGATTGTCACTCCTTAATGGATAAATAAGCGCTATATAACAATTCAAAAAATGAGACGAGGTCTTATTGCTATTATAAAGATAAATAGCGTCATTAGTAGCGCTTGATTGAGGCTATTACAATCATGGCACAACGCTACAAACTCACCTATAATAGGGCAATTACTTATCAATAATGCCTAACTATGACGACACTTGCTTGCGCCCCTGATTCAACCTTTGATACTACTGAACCTCAGCAAACAACGATTGCTGACGAGCTGCAGCGTAATAACCCGTTAAGAGTGGTATTCGCTGGTACTCCGGAGTTTGCTGCTATCAGCCTTGAGGCATTAATTAAGCAGCAAGAAGCGCTCAATATAGACATCGTCGCCGTCTATACGCAGCCTGATCGCAAGGCAGGACGCGGACAAAAACTGGCTGCTTCTGCCGTAAAGCAAGTGGCATTGGCGCATGATATCGCCGTTGAGCAACCTCTTACCTTTAAAAAATCGAGCACAGAAGGGTTAGCGGCGCGGCAGACCTTGCGTACTTATCAGCCAGATCTCATGATTGTAGCTGCTTATGGACTGATTTTACCTATTGGGGTGTTAACCACGCCTACTTATGGTTGCCTAAATATTCATGCTTCATTATTGCCGCGCTGGCGCGGTGCAGCGCCGATTCATCGTGCACTATTGGCTGGCGATGATGAGACAGGCATTACTATTATGCAGATGGATAAAGGGCTGGATACGGGCGACATGCTTTATAAAGTGAGCGCTAATATTGAGGCTAATGATACGGCTGCCAGCCTACATGATAAGATGGCTGCTCTTGGTGCGACCGCTATCAGTACGGTGCTACAGGACTTAGCCAACTATCAAGCACAGGCTATTGCTCAAGATGACAGCCAAGCTAATTATGCTGAAAAATTGGTCAAAACTGAAGGCGAAATTGATTGGACGCAACCTGCTGCTGTGATTGAGCGGCAAATCCGCGGATTGACACCATGGCCGGGTGCTTACACTTTCTTAGCAGGGCAGCGCGTTAAAATATTAGCCAGCTTGCCTGTTAATGCTTCACAGCAAACCGAGAAGCCTGCTGGTACCGTTATCAGTGTTGGGCGTAAAGCGATTTTAGTTGCCTGTGGCAAAGAAAATAATGCTGAGCAAACTACTAATGGTACAACTGCTGCTGATAGGCAGCTGGCCAGTACTTTAGCCATAACCAATTTACAGTTTGCTGGTGGTAAGCCGATGACGGCTGAGCAGATTTGTCATGGCAATCAGCTAAGCGATGGTGATCAGTTCACGACAGATCCGAAATAATTTAATCTACTTTACTTATAAATAACCCAACTTGCACAAGACGCTATTCATCATACGTCAAGGAAATTCAATTTAATGAGACAAACCACCGCTGCGCCTAGAAATAATAAACTTAAACCGTCAAGCAACCTTATTATGAATGGTAGCGTCCGCGTCCGCGTGATTCGAACTTTATTGGCTATTCAAAACGGTCAATCACTCGCAAGCGTCCTTGACCCATTATTAAACAGTCTGCACGACGGTGACAAAGGTTTTGCCCATGCGTTGCTACTAACCACGTTGCGTCAATGGTATGCCCTTGAGCGCCTACTAGATAGTCTGGCTGATAACCCTATTGATGAAAAAGAAGTTCGTACTACTATTCAAGTAGGTTTGGTGCAATTGTTATACTTAGGAGTGGCGGATCATGCGGCGATTCATGAAACGGTTGAAGCAGCGAAAGAAATTGGGTTTGCTCATGCGACTGGTTTAATTAATGCCATCTTGCGTAAAGTCGCTAAGAACCCCAGTAAATTCCGTAAGAAGTGTGATAAAAAACACAGCTTACCTAATTGGCTTGCCTATCAGCTCAAGCAAGATTGGAGTGACGAGTATGACGATCTGATGCAAGGTTTACGTCAACCTGCGCCCATGTTTTTACGCGTGAACTCTTCTATTACTTCTGTCGATAGCTATCAGCAAGCATTGGTAGAGACAGAGATCGAGGCGGATTTGGTTGAGCTAACGAGCGGTTTCAACTTACCTAACTCGTCAGATGCAACTACATCTATGGCTCTATCAACCAAAGGTCTAAGATTACATCAAAGTACAGCAGTCAGCGCTTTGCCACAATTCGCTGAAGGTGCTGCCAGCGTGCAAGATATGCATGCTCAGCTTGCTGCACCACTTATTCATAAAGCTTTGATGAATAAGATTAGCGCTGAGAATGAGAATGCTAACAGCGCTAATAGCGACACTAAAAATGCCGAGCTGCATATTTTAGATGCTTGCGCAGCACCTGGTGGTAAGCTTGCTCATTGGTTAGAACTCATAAGTTCAGCTGAGCAGTCGCCTTTGTTTCACGTGAAACAAAGCGATGCAGAAGTAACGTCTACGATTTCTAAAATCAAGCTAACCGCTATCGATAATGAAGCGCCGCGTATTGAGCGTATTTATGAAAATTTACAGCGCCTGAATTTAACACAGCAAGATTTACAGCAATCTAAAAAAGAAATTGAGCTAAAAATTGTCTGTGCCGATGCCACCAGATGGCAAGGCGCTGGTAAAAAAGATAAAAACGAACCTGTATTTGACGCTATATTACTTGATTCACCTTGTACAGCGACTGGCGTGATTCGCCGTCATCCTGATATCAGTATCTTGCGTACCGAAGAAGATGTCGAGCAAACCGCATTATTACAAGCAGATATTTTGCATAACTTATGGCCACAATTGAAAGCCGGTGGTTATCTGCTGTATGTGACATGCTCTATTTTAAAGCAAGAAAACGTCGAGCAAATGCAGGACTTTGTTAGTCATCATGATGATGCAGTAGCGATTGAATTTAGCGAAGGTTGCAGCTGGGGTATCGCGCAAGCTATTGGTCGTCAATGCTTGCCTATTGATAGCAACAGTGGTGATGGTTTCTATTATGCGTTGCTGCACAAAACTGCTGAATAAACCGTTTTAAATATTGAACAACATTATTGTAGACAGGACAATCTAATGAAATATATCAGTACCCGTGGTCAGACAGCGCCGATGGATTTTAGTGATGTACTCTTGATGGGTCTTGCACCGGACGGTGGTTTGATGCTGCCTGAGCATTATCCAAACATTGATAGTGCGACGCTTGATGAATGGCGCGCGCTTAGCTATCCACAGCTTGCCATGACGATTATGCAGCGCTTTGCGACCGATATTCCTGTGGCTGACTTACAAGATATTATTGAACGCACTTATACCGCTGATATATTTGGTAGTGAAGAGATTGTTCCTGTACGCAAGCTCGAAGATAATTTATATATTCTAGGCTTATCAAATGGTCCGACCTTGGCATTTAAAGACGTTGCCATGCAGTTTTTAGGCAATGCTTTTGAATATGTGCTTAAAAGAAAAGACGCACGTATTACCATCATCGGCGCGACCAGTGGCGATACCGGTAGTGCGGCGGAATACGCCTTGCGTGGTAAAGACAACATCGAAGTCTTTATGCTATCACCGCATGGCAAGATGAGTGAATTCCAGCGTGCGCAGATGTATAGTTTAACGGACGATAATATCCATAATATCGCCATCGATGGTATGTTTGATGATTGCCAAGATATCGTCAAAGCTTTACAACAAGATGCTGAATTTAAAGCGGCTTATAATTTAGGTACAGTGAACTCTATCAACTGGGGTCGCATACTGGCGCAGATTGTCTACTACTTTAAAGCCTACTTCGCCGTGACTTCAAACAACGATGAAAAAGTCAGCTTTAGCGTACCGTCAGGGAATTTTGGTAATATTTGCGCCGGTCATATCGCCCGCGAGATGGGCTTACCAATTGAGCGTTTAATCGTTGCGACTAACGAAAATGACGTGCTTAATGACTTCTTTAATCAGGGTGCTTACCAGCCGCGTCCGACCGATAAAACCTATGTAACCTCAAGCCCATCGATGGATATCTCTAAAGCCTCCAACTTTGAACGTTTTGTGTATTTATTACTCGATAAAGATAGTACTCGTGTTAAAGAGTTATTTGAAGGCGTAAAGTCGGGTCAAGGTTTTGATTTATCTGACTTGATGCAAGCGGTCAATACGCGTTATGGTTTTTCCGCGGGTAAATCTACTCATGGTGACCGACTAGACACGATCAAAACGCTTTATGAGCAGTATGGTGAGCTGGTAGACCCGCATACCGCGGATGGCATAAAGGTTGCTAAAGAGCTGAAGCAAGCGGGTGAAGTGATTGTTTGTGCAGAAACAGCACTTCCAGTGAAGTTTGCTGAGACTATCATCGAAGCAATTGGTCAAATAGATATTGCCCGCCCAGCTCATACAGAAGGATTGGAAAGTTTACCGCAATACGTGGTGATACTGGATAATAACGCTGAGTTGGTCGCCGAGCAAATCCGTCAGTACGTCACGCCAAATCCAGCTTAACAGCTGTAGATATTCACATAGCGTATTAAGATTAATATCCAATTAAAGGTTACGCTATTGTAATAAAGTGTTTATGATTGTGTTATGGTAGATATAATTGTAATATTAGAAATAGCGTCGGCGAGTCATTATTATTCTACACGCTTTTTTAGCAATCATACCCGTCAATCACATCAGTCAATGACACTAAATAGCTGCTCTATAGGCGTTATGATAACGGTACTGTCAGTCAATAATGCTCTTAGTTTTTATCATTATTTTTAAATAGTGATAAAATATTCAGGGTCATTAATAGGCTTAAATACTGGTGATTATGGCGCTAACAGCGTTACATATTGTGGATATAACAATGAAGATGAGCTTAAAAAATATCGCAAAAGCGCTATTGGTTACGACCTTTAGTGGTGCAATGCTGATGAGCACTGCCCACGCTAATAATCCACCGCCAACCATCAAGGCAGATGCACCCAATCGCTATATTGTTAAAAAAGGCGATACTTTATGGGATATCTCGGGACGCTATTTAGACAGTCCATGGCGCTGGAAAGAGATTTGGGCAACCAATAAGCAAATCAAAAACCCCAATCTCATTTATCCTAACGATATTCTGATTCTATGTGTGATTCAAGGTAAGACGTTGATTGGTGTGGACACTGGCGAAGGTTGTGCTGGGGTCGAAAAACAACTAACAGGTAATGTGGTTGCTAGCACGGTTGCTGTTACCTCATCGGTCAATAGCATTCCACCTATTCCATGGTCTGCCATTCAACATTGGCTTGATAAAAACATCATTGTCAATCCAGCAGATTTTAATACCACGCCATATATACTCGCCTCTAAAAAAGGTAACTTAATTACCGCAAGTGGCGATAAAGTTTATGCCAAAGGCGTGCCACTTATCGTTGGTCAGCGTTATGGAATCTACCGTGAAGGCGAGATGTATGTCGAACCTAAGACTCAAAAAGTTATAGGTTTAGAAGTCACACAGGTAGCGACTGGCTTGGTCACTTCTACAGAAACCAATGGTGTTACGAGCTTGCAGCTTATTAATAGCTATGGCAAAGAAGTGCGTGAAGGTGATCGGGTTTTTGTTGAGCTCGATAATGCTATCCCGCCAGTGTTTTATCCGACGCCTGCAACTGTCAATCGCGGTGGTATGATCGTCCGCGTCATGGATTCTATTAGCTCAGCTGCCAAGGGTAGTGTGGTTGCTATTAACTTAGGTAGCACGCACGGTGCCAAACCGGGCGATGTGTTAACCGTTTATCAAAAAGGGGCGGTCATACGCGATATCAAAGATAATGATACGCCTGTACGCTTGCCGAGTGAGCCTACTGGCATGGTGATGGTATTCAACACCTTTGATAATATCAGCTACGCTTATGTGCTTGAGTCGGAGCTACCTCTCAGCGTTGGCGATCAGCTACTGCCACCTGCCTATTTATAAGCATATATAAAGCTTGTTTTTGAAAGTAACTCTAAGTCCGCCTATACGAGCCAAGTGATTATGACGGCAGCCTCCCTTTCTTTATCAGATCATCAGCGTGCCGTACTGGCGCTGTGGTCTGAGGTAAATGCGTCATTATCTGCTTATTATAAGCTGGTTACTTCTTTCGGTAATGCTGAGCTTGCTTGGCAAGCCAAAGTAGAAGCATGGCGGCAGTTGGGTATTCACCATACTCACCTAACGCGTCATGAACAGCCAGAGCAAACGCGTGCCAGTATCGATAAAATCCAACAAGCATTAATAGAGGGACGTTATGGTCTATTATTTGCCGATCAGCCTGACTATCCTGCGCAATTGCTAGCAATCTATGACCCACCACCACTATTATTTTATCGTGGTGATAAGTCGCGTTTGAATCAAGCACAAATCGCTATCGTTGGTAGCCGAAAACCTACCGCACATGCGCAAAAAACCACCTTTGATATGGCACAATATTTAGCGCAGGCGGGTTATATCGTCACTAGTGGCTTGGCTATGGGCGTGGATAAACGCGCTCATCTTGGTGCATTGGCGCAGGTGGATTCTGAATATCAAGGTCGTACTATTGGCGTTATGGGTACGGGTATCGATGTCAATTATCCCAATCATCACGATAAATTGTTCAACCAAATTATCGACCAAGGCGGCTGTATCATTAGTGAATTGTTGCCGCACACGCTGCCGCACAAGCACACGTTTCCAAGGCGCAATCGTTTGGTTGCTGGACTGAGCCTCGCGACTATTGTGACAGAAGCTACGATTCAAAGTGGCTCGCTGATTACTGCTAGGCTTACCTCGGAGCAAGGCAAGCAAGTCTTTGCCATTCCTAGTCATATTGATAATAGTAATGCTGAGGGTTGTCATCATTTGATACGTGAAGGCGCAACCTTGATTTATCATCCTCAGCAAGTACTCGAAGATGTTAATAGTCAATTAGGCTATAATAATGATTCACGTGCACCAACACACCTACCTAAATCTGATAACGATTCATCGAATAACAATCAATGGCCTAGCAGTCAGCCTTCTAATTCTATAGATATAGACCGAAGCGTTGGCAAAGCTACGGGTCAGCCACCACCTTCTAATATCAAATCTCCTCCTAGTGCTATTGTCGTACCTGAGCATCTAACGCTCGTTTATGAGCAGCTTGATTGGCATGGGCAGGATTTAGATGCGCTTATCGTAACTACCAAGCTTGCGCCACCGCAGCTGATTGGACAATTAATGGAGCTTGAGTTGCTGGGTGTTGTCAGTGTGCATGGCGGGCGTTATCTACGCGTTTAGTCTTATATTGCAATACTTTTAACTTTCTAAAAACATTCTATTGATTTCTAAGTATCACTATCTTAGTCAGTCTTTCTACTGTGCTATGATTAGCGCCTACTTCTCTATCATCCTGAACGTTCAAGCTATGAGCCAATCCAAATTATTCATCACTGATTCTGTCATTCAAGCTGCTAAGTGGCTCAAAGAAGGACAGCTGCTCGCTTATCCAACCGAGAGCGTGTGGGGAATTGGCTGTGACGCTTATAATAAAAAAGCCGTTCAGCGTATTTTGGCCATCAAACAACGTCCACAAGCTAAAGGCATGATCGTTATTACTGATAGCATAGAGCGTTTGGCACCTTTATTAGCCTCTTTAAATGAGGCGCAACGTTACCCCATCCTCAAGAGTTGGCAGACAGATAGTGAGTATATAGATCTACAATATCAGCAAGCGCATACCTGGCTATTACCTATCCCGCAGACGCTTGCTGTGACTATTCCGCCTTGGATCACAGGTCAGCACCAAACTGTAGCTGTTAGAGTTATTAGTCATCCTATTATCCGTCAGCTCTGCCAACAGCTGGTCAGTGCCCATAATCCATTTGGGCTCTTGGTTTCCACAAGCTGCAACCCATCAGCTCAACCTCCAGCGATTAACTTTATTGAAGCATATGCTTATTTTGGTGAGCAAATCAGTTACTTACAAGCTAAGACATTAGGTTATACTTTACCCAGTCAAATACGTGACGCGACAACAGGCTTAATATTGCGTTAAAACACATTTAGCTATTAGACAATAAGTAATATTTTATAATTTCACTCTTGACAGAAATAAAAGAATAGTGCAATATGAATTATTAAGATAACCAAATTATTCAAGATAGTGAGTAGATAGTAATCATGAAACTAAATCCTGTGACCGAAAAATTTATCTTACATTGGGGCGAAATGGGCTCGCAGTGGGGGGTCAATCGCACCATGTCACAGATTCATGCGCTGTTGTTTATTATTGGCAAGCCATTAAATGCTGAAGAAATCACCGAAACGCTTGGCGTTGCACGCTCTAATGTTTCAAACAGTATTAAAGAACTACAGCACTGGGGATTAGTACAAAAGGTTTCGATATTGGGTGATCGTCGTGATCACTTTACCACCAATACCGATGTTTGGGAGTTGGCGCGCATCATTGTCGTTGAAAGGCAAAAGCGCGAACTGGAGCCAACGGTGCAGTTTTTACAAGAGTTGATGGACAGCCCTGAGTTTGAGCATGAGAATAATGAAGTAAAAACTCGTATTCGTGAGACGCAAGAATTCGTTGAGACCGTGACTACTTGGTCTTCTGAGATGCTTAGGTTGCCGACAAGCGCACTTAAAAAGATATTGAAATTGGGCGCTAGCATTAAAAAAGTTTTACGTTAGTGGTGCGTTAATAGTGCCATAGCTTATTTAAAATAAAAAATTTATATATTTGTTTCTGTTATGACAGAAATTTATGTAATGAATTGAAGTTTTATTAGCTCTTTTCATAGTAATAACAAATGGATGTGTCATATGAAAGCGAATAACACACAGGGTAATAAAAGCATAGCGATTAAAAATGCGATCAACGTAGTGCAGTGGCAAGACTTGCGCCAGTTAACTCGCGGTCAAATCGTTTATAACGTTATTCTACCTTATCCATTTTTATTGCTGTCATGGTGGTTTGCCAGTCAATCTTGGTATGTACTAGCGTGCGGCGCTTCTTATTTATTCTTTGCCGCGGCTTTTCGCCAAGCTCATGATGGTTATCATCATAGTTTAGGAACGGGTAAACGCACGACTACTGGGATATTGCTGTTGCTTAGCGTGCTCTTGATGACCAGTTTGCACAGCATTCGAGCCACTCACATGGCGCATCATCGTGACCCATTGGGCGACAGTGACATTGAGGGCAGTCTGGCAAAAGTATCGTGGTGGCGAGCGATGTTAGGTGGTGTCACTTACCGACTGGATATTTATCGCCAAGGACTACGTCTAAGCAGTCGTCGTAATCAGCGTATCGCGTATTTAGAGTTTGGTTTGATTGCTTTGGTCGTCTTGGTTGCTCTCGTATTGACCGCCTTTACTTTTCCTGCTCTTGCTATGTTAGCGCAAATATTGATGTATCACATATTGACCATGACATTGGCCAATGCCAGCGTCGGTATCATTGCCGTGTGGGGCGTACACCATGATTGTGATGAGACGATAGCCCGCACCGAGCGTAATCCATTGGTCAACTTGCTGACCTTCAATTTACTCTATCACGTGGAGCATCATCTATTCCCTGCTGTACCATCCAAACATTTACCGGCGCTCGCCAAGCGTTTAGATGCGGCAACGCCACACCTGACCAAGCAGCATGTATTGCCAACAATGGCTACTATCATGGAATTTATTAATAATTGCTGGAATAAATTAAAAGACAAATATCAAAATAATAATAATAGTGACTGTCCTATTCGTAAGCGTTTTGCCTAAAATTTCGCTAAATATTAACGAAAAATTTCATACTATCAATTTTTTATTCATCAGTTCTTCATAGCAAATTCATCATCGCTACTAACGCACTATTTATACTCAATTAACGACGAATGTTAATAGGATAAATATAATGAAAGCGAATAATAATTTAGGTGCTTATCCTTACTTACCAGTGATTATTTTGTTTGCAGGGCTTGGTAGCATAGTTGGTGGATTAATTGCAGAGCTGGCTTTATTGTTTATCTTTCGAGAAGCAGATTTTGCCCAAATTGGTTATCAGCCATTAGTATACGTCGGTTTATTGGGTTTTATCCCTGCTTTATTAACGGGCGTTATCATCGCTAGTCAAAAGCTATGGCGCGAGGATCATAAAAGTATACGCACGACGTTTTTAGTAGGGTTTATAACCTCAGCAAGTTATATGGGTGCAATTGTCCTATATTTAGGCATCAACTCATGGATAGAGGTTGGCGTGCTGTTGGCATTTATGGCTGGTGTTGGGCTATTTGGTGCTATTAACTCAGCTATCGCTGGCTGCATAGCTTTACCAAAAGTATGTAAAACTGGTTTTGATATCAGCGCTAAAAAAGAAGACGATGGTTATAAAGGATTAAGTTTTACTGAACAATAAGTAATAAATAAAATAATTCATACATATAAGGAGTAGGACATGGATATTTTAATTAGCGGTGGCTCAGGATTTCTAGGGAGCGCTTTTAGTAAAGAGATTATGGCACGTTATCGTGCGCAGAATAAAACCGTGCATATTACTTGGCTCACGCGTGATAGCAGTCAGGCACATCCTAACGATATTGAAATGGTGACTTATGATGAGCTGGCGAGTTCTGATAAACGCTTCGATGTGATTTTAAATCTAGCAGGTGCGGGGATTGCTGACGCACGTTGGAGCGATGCACGCAAAGAGCAACTACTTGCCAGCCGTATGAAACCTACCGAATCATTATTGTCATTCATTGCCCGCAGCAGTATTAAACCCAAACTGTTGGTCAGTGGTTCAGCGATTGGCTGGTATGGTGCACAAGGCAATAAACCACTGACCGAAAGCAGTGGCTTTGAGGTGGATTTTGCTCATCAATTATGTGATAAATGGGAGCAATTAGCATTGACAGCAATCGAATATGGCGTACCGGTGGCTATCGTGCGTACCGGTGTGATTATCCATCCTGAAGGCGGTATGCTCGGCAAGCTTTTGACACCATTTAAAATGGGTGTCGGTGGGCAGTTGGGCGATGGTCAGCAAATCATGAGCTGGGTGAGCCGCGAAGATTGGGTAGGGGCAGCCATATTTATCATTGAGCAGCATCTGGCTGGCAACAATGCTACTAATAATGCTGGGCAAACTAACAAATCCACCACACACGATAATACGCTAAAGACAGCAAATGATACGCCAGCCGTCGTTTATAATCTGACTGCGCCGAATCCAGTGACCAATCATACTTTTACTAAAACATTGGGGGCATGGTTACATCGTCCGACCTTTTTTACTTTACCAGAGTTTTTACTCAAACTGATGTTTGGCGAGATGTCGACATTATTGATCGATGGACAAAAAGTAATACCACAAGCATTACAGAGCGCAGGTTATGAGTTTAAGCAGCCAACGCTGAAGCAAGCGTTAGAGCAGCAAGTATTATAGCAATAGTGGTTAAGAAAGTAGTTTTTAGGATTAAAAATAATAATAATTAAAAGTAATTGTCATCAAATAAGCAGTGGATTGTTTCACATGAAACAATCCACTGCTTATTTTTTTCGAGAACCGATTGATATACAAGCTCTATAAAGTTTCAATAAACTAAGACTCTGTCTTCAATAGGTAAGAATCTTGACGTACTATACGTCCGTCTTCGTTTGATTGAATTTTACTATGTGGCTTTTTATCCTCATCACCCAACTGCTTGCGATTATGAGCAGCATCGTCTTCTACTGGCTGATCCAACCAAAACAAAGCTTTGGTAAAGTCCTTTTGGTCTTAAGTGCTTTTCTGATTAATAATCTCTTTCTCATCTACGGGCTCAGTGAATTTTGGCATGAGCGTTTCCATGTTTATCTGGTTGTTAGTATTTTGCAAGGTTTTATGTTTTATGCGGGCTTAATAACGGCTGTAATTGCAGTAGTTTATGCTCTAATTCTTAAACAAAAACTACGACCAATATCTATCCGTGCGTTTGCCGTTGTCGTTTATATCAGTATTGTGAGCTTGGCAGTATTTAATGCCTATTCGCCAGTCGTACATCGTCTGACGGTAACGACAGATAAAGCTTTAGACAAACCAATGGAAATTGCCTTGGTTTCTGATACGCATCTGGGGAGATGGTTTGGTAATCGGCAGATAGATAAAATGGTTAAGCTGATAGATGCGCAAAATCCTGATGTGGTGGTCATCGCTGGTGACGTTATGAATGATTCCACTGATGCTTATGAAAAAACCAATATGCATGAGCATTTATCAAAATTGAGAGCGCCGCTTGGTGTCTATGCAACCTTAGGCAATCATGATTATTCCGGTAATGAGGTTGCTATTGCCAAAGCAATTGAGCGTGCAGGCATACAGGTTATTGATAATAAAAGTGTCTGGTTGGACGATGCAGTCTTGTTGGTTGGACGTTCAGATGCAACAGATCCTGTACGTCCTGCAGCCGCCGATTTATTAACTAGGGTGGAGGGCAAAAAACCTGTGATTTTTTTGGAACACAGCCCTGACGCCTTAGAAGAAATAAAAGATTTACCCGTTGATTTGCATCTATCAGGGCATACGCATGGTGGTCAGATATTCCCTTTAACTGTGTTGTTAAAATGGTTCACGCCTTTAGTTTATGGTCATGAGCAGATAAATGGCACACAGTTTTTGGTAACGTCAGGTTATGGTATTGGAGCAGTGCCGTTTAGGCTAGGTACGCGCTCTGAGATATGGATGATTACTTTACAATCGACCTAATGCACTTCGATACATTATTGTTAGATAAATTTAGCTCAACATAAAAGAGATAGCAGTTAATTAGTGCTTAAACCCCGCCCAAGGATATCCTCATGCGTTACGCCTTTATTCTCACCATTATTGTGCTGCTAGAGCTTTTTAGTACAGGCGCAGCGCTCAGCTTGCAGTGGTGGCTGCAGCCTTGGCTCACATCGCAACCAGCATCAGCAACTATTGCGGTGTGGATGGCAGTATTTGTCATCACCAATTTTTTATTACTGTTGAGCGTCACCAAACTATTCGCTAATAGCTATCGCTGGATCAGTGGCTGGATGTTAGTCATGCACTTTATGATGCTGACGGCTTTATCTACCAGTCTATTATATGGAGGCTATTGGCTGTTGACACCCTTGCTTGATAGTACGATTGACTATTCAGAGGTGGTTGCTATAGGATTACGCATTTTTGCACTGATGTTCTTTGTAGCGTTGTTTGTTTACGCCTTATATAGTGCTTATATGCCGATTGTGCGTGAGTTGTCTATTCATATTAATAAACCGCTGACTAATCCATTACGTATCGCGGTAGCCAGTGATTTGCATTTAGGTCGCTTGTTCGGTAATAAGGCTATTAAACAGCTGCAGACTATGGTTAATAAGCATCAAGCAGATATTTTATTGATGCCAGGCGATATCATGGATGATAACGTGCAAGCCTTTAGCACGTACCATATGGCAGATAATCTAGCAAAACTTGTGAGTAGTTTGCCATACGGCAGCTATGCAACCTTAGGTAATCACGATTTATACGGTCATGAGCAGCCGATTAGTGATTCTCTACGTGAGGCTGGCGTGCAATTGTTAAATGATGAGGTAACAAGCCTAACACATAAAGGAGAAGCTATTTGGCTGATGGGGCGTTTTGATAATCATAAACGTCAACGTGTAGCAACCACTGATCTATTGGCGCAAGTTGATAGCACCAAACCGGTTATTCTGCTCGACCATAGGCCCAGTGATATCATGGAACATAGCCAATTACCGGTTGATTTACAAGTCTCAGGACATACTCATAATGGTCAAATATTTCCCGCTAACTTTATCGTAAGCGCCATCAATCGTTTGGGCTATGGTTATGAGGTTATTGGTAACGGCCACTTTGTTGTCTCCTCAGGCTACGGCTTTTGGGGCATACCGTTTCGCTTAGGGTCACGCTCTGAGGTTTGGATAATTACCTTTACTGGTAACACTGCTAATAAAAATACCGATGACATTATATAAACGAATCAATAGCTAGGCAGTTAACAAAGCTTGTGTCCTTATCATTTCACGGACAAACCTCGCAAAACCGTTAATGATATGCTTAGTCTCTTGCTCAAGCGCTGCATGAACGCTCATAAAATGGATAAATCCGTGTGGTGCGCCAACCACAGTATAGGTCTGAACAGCCACCCCATAGTCTTTTAATTGGCTAGCATAAGCAAACGCTTCATCACGCAATACGTCTAATTCTGCGGCGACGATATAAGTAGGGCAAATTTGTCGATTATCACCTAGCATAGGTGAGGTAAGAACATGCTGACGCGGTAGCGGGCTATTCTCTAAACAAGCAGCATCAAAAACCGCAACGTCAGCATGGTCTAACAATAAACCCTCACCATATAATTCCCAGCTCGGATAATCAGTCTCAATATCAGTCACCGGATACAAAGGCATTTGCGCCATTGGATGTGGTAAGCGCTGCAATATATCAAAGGTTTTTTGACCATCAGCACCCAAATCACACCAAGCATCTTTTCTCGGACTGATGATTTGTTGCGCAATCATAGTCGATAGCCCGCCACCAGCACTATCACCTGCTAGTACGATACGTGATGGCAACGCGCCAAGCGACTGACAATGCTCAACCAACCAAGCATAAGCAGCAATACAATCTCTTAATGCCGTAGGAGCGGGATGTTCAGGCGCTAAACGATAATCAACACTGACGACTGGCCAGCCAGTTTGCTCGCAAACGGCATGACAAAATTCATGGTGCGTATTGATATCACCGATACAAAACCCACCACCATGAAAGAACAATAAAACCGTCTCATCAGGATTGTGTTGTTGTGCTTTTTTAAAGCCAAAGCCAGTAGCATTAGCTCGTTTTTGATAGCAACGAAGCGTCATATCACCGTCGTCAGCATTGGCAATCGTTTTGTCTTGCCAACGGATAGAACTCTCACCTTTTTTAGCAAACGGCTTAATATTGCTAAATAGGTTATCACTGGCTTGCTGCCATACCTTTGGTGCTTGCATAGCCACCGCATCTGTGGCAAATCGTTTACGTAGTTCGGTCATTTCTACAAGGTGTAAAGGCGTTTTAAGCTTGCTATTGATTGCAAGAATTAAGCGTAGATGGGCATCGACGTGCATGTATTGCTTAGAATTAGGACCATTCAAATAATCGACTAAACTTTCTAATACAGGCGTTGGCAAGCAGCCTATGCCTTTTATGGCATAATGCAACAGATGCGGTTGGTAGTTTGTCATTAAGTGATGACCTAGCATCTTATCCTTAATAGATAAATACTTATCATCGGTAGCTTGCAACTCAATACTTTCTATTCTAGCGCTTTCTACTTTAATATTCTCTGGCTCATTACTATCAACTTGTTGATGACAGTTTGTTTTTCCCGCACTTTTTTCTTGACCTAAAGACGTTAGGTTCAGTGTCTTCACCGCTTTATTAAGTAAGGTGTTGACTGACAATACCGTTGAATTAGACATAACACCTCTTATAAATCATTACCAGCATCCACTGTCATAACATTGCTATTTTTAGTTATGCTATGAGTCAGCGTTTACTTGTGTTTAATTAATTATATTTACAGTCATAATAAGACAATCAAAAATTAAGTTGAGCACTCTTTGGTAATAGTTTGGGTACAAAGCGTAAATGATTTGGAATAAATGACGGCTTTTTGTACCTTTTGTTAGCAAAAAAGTATTTTAATTAACAATAAAGACAAACACGGTATAGGGCACTTTTTTTGCACTTTAGCGAGTATTTGTCTCTATCTGCCTAGCATTTGTCAGTATTAAGAAAAATTCCTCGTATTAGGCTTGAAATTTGGCCTTGCAACCTTTATCAATCAGCTATTGAAAGATATCTATAAAAACAATGAGTGATAAAGGTTAATCAAGTAATATAAGCCTATAAGCTATTGATAAACACACTAGGGCTAGCAATTAGCCAATTTTTTGTTTTATAAAGTCCATCATTATTATATCAATATTAGGGAGCTATCATGAGCGAGCAAAACACCAACCACGAATCGATTGACCAAAATATCTCACACGACAATGTTTCACACGATAACGTTGTACACGAAGAGAGTATCTTAGAAGAGACCTTGAAAGAATTTGATCCACAGAATAACTCAGGTGAAGAAAGTGTTATCGAAAACGATATTAATCTTGATACTTTTAAAGCCCGTATCGCTGAGCTAGAAGGTGAAGTTAAGCAAGCTAAAGAAAGTACTGCCCGTGCCAATGCTGAAACTTACAATGCGCAAAAACGCATTGAGCAAGAAGCGGATAAAAGTAAGCGTTTTGCGCTACAGAAATTTGCTAAAGAGCTGTTAGAAGTGGTCGATAACTTAGAGCGTGCGATTGAAAATGCCAATGCAGACGATCCTGTTACTGAAGGGGTGAGGTTGACGCATAAAGCATTGCTTGATGTACTGAATAAAAATGGCGTCGAAATGGTTGACCCACAAGGCGAGAAGTTCAACGCTGATTTTCATGAAGCCGTAGGTATCGACCCAGAAGCTGAAGCAGATATGGTTGGTACGGTCTTACAAAAAGGCTATAGCTTGAATGGTCGTCTATTGCGCCCAGCGATGGTGCGTGTCGGACAATAATTTTAAGACAATTGTATCGCTACGTCAGTCTTAAATACTATAGATAATAAAGAATCAGTCTTTAACGGTACTAAACCTTATTATTAGTAAGGCTTTTGACAAAAAATCACATAAAAGGGATTTTTCATACCGTGAATGACTTGAAAAAATGCATA
The DNA here is from genome assembly GCF_028895345.1 of Psychrobacter sp. DAB_AL62B. Taxonomy (NCBI): domain Bacteria; kingdom Pseudomonadati; phylum Pseudomonadota; class Gammaproteobacteria; order Moraxellales; family Moraxellaceae; genus Psychrobacter; species Psychrobacter sp. DAB_AL62B. The sequence goes on along the minus strand of NZ_SAXC01000009.1, from coordinate 47,560 downwards.
AGTAAACCGATATAAAGCAACAAGTGATCGAATAGGTTTATATAACCTAAGGTCTGGATGTATAAATATTTAATTTAAAAACAAATTAGGAGTAATTAATTATGGGTAAAGTCATTGGTATTGATTTAGGTACAACCAACTCATGTGTCGCAGTGATGGAAGGTGATAAAGTTAAAATCATCGAAAACGCTGAAGGTACTCGTACCACACCATCGATTGTCGCTTATAAAGATGATGAGATCCTTGTCGGTCAGTCAGCGAAGCGTCAAGCGGTAACCAACCCAAACAACACGTTATTTGCCATCAAGCGTTTGATTGGTCGTCGTTTTGATGACAAAGTCGTGCAAAAAGATATCGGTATGGTACCTTACAAAATCGCCAAAGCTGATAACGGTGATGCATGGGTAGAGATCAACGGCAAAAAACTAGCGCCACCACAGGTTTCTGCTGAAATCTTGAAAAAAATGAAAAAAACAGCCGAAGACTATCTTGGTGAAGCAGTTACTGAAGCAGTTGTTACCGTACCTGCTTACTTTAATGATTCACAGCGTCAAGCAACCAAAGACGCGGGTAAAATCGCTGGTCTTGATGTAAAACGTATTATTAACGAACCAACTGCCGCCGCTCTTGCTTATGGTATGGATAAAAAGAAAGGCGATACTACAGTTGCTGTTTATGACTTAGGTGGTGGTACTTTTGACGTATCAATCATCGAAATCGCTGACGTTGATGGCGAGCAGCAGTTTGAAGTATTAGCAACCAATGGTGATACATTCCTTGGTGGTGAAGATTTTGACTCAGCGTTAATTGATTTCTTAGTAAGCGAGTTCAAAAAAGACCAAGACGTTAACCTAAAAGGTGACTCTCTTGCGATGCAGCGCCTAAAAGAAGCGGCAGAAAAAGCGAAGATTGAGCTATCAAGTGCCCAAAGCACTGAAGTGAACTTGCCGTATATCACTGCTGATAGCAGTGGTCCTAAGCATTTGGTGGTTACTATCAGCCGCTCGAAACTTGAGAGCCTAACTGAAGAATTAGTACAACGTACGATGGGTCCTTGTAAGATTGCCCTTGAAGATGCAGGTCTAAAAATCGGCGATATTGATGATGTCATCTTAGTTGGTGGTCAGACTCGTATGCCATTGGTACAGCAAAAAGTACAGGAATTCTTCGGGCAAGAGCCACGTAAAGACGTGAACCCTGATGAAGCAGTAGCAGCGGGTGCGGCTATTCAAGGCGCGGTATTGTCTGGTGAAAAAACTGACGTATTGCTACTTGATGTGACACCATTGACGCTTGGTATCGAGACTATGGGTGGCATCTTGACGCCAATCATTGAGAAAAACACCATGATTCCAACTAAGAAATCACAGGTATTCTCAACGGCTGAAGATAACCAGCCAGCGGTTAGCATTCAGGTTTATCAAGGCGAGCGTAAAATTGCCAACCAAAATAAACAGCTTGGTCGTTTTGATTTAACGGACATTCCACCAGCACCACGTGGTCTGCCACAAATCGAAGTCAGCTTTGACATCAACGCTGACGGTATCATGAATATCTCAGCGACTGATAAAGGTACTGGTAAAGCACAAAGTATCCAAATTAAAGCGGATTCTGGTTTGTCGGACGAAGAAGTTGAACAAATGATTCGTGATGCTGAAGCCAACGCTGCTGAAGACGAGAAATTCGCCAATCTAGCGCAAGTGCGTAACGAAGCAGATGGTCGTATTCATGCGGTACAAAAAGCGCTAAAAGATGCCGCAGATAAAGTATCTGACGATGAAAAATCATCAGTAGAAACGGCTATCTCTGAGCTTGAAGCGGCTGCGAAAGAAGATGACCATGAAGACATCAAAGCCAAGCTTGAAGCGTTAGACAATGCCTTCTTGCCAGTTAGCCAGAAGATTTATGCTGATGCAGGCGCTGGTGCTGAAGGTATGGATCCAAACCAGTTCCAACAAGGTGCGGATAATGCTGGCGAGAGCAACCAAGCAGACGACGATGTGGTGGATGCTGAGTTCACTGAAGTAGACGAAGATAAAAAATAATACTATTAATAAATAGTTAAGCTAAAAAACGCATCCTTCGGGGTGCGTTTTTTTTATTTTGCATGATAGTTTTTACTTAATACGTAGGGATTATTACCCAAACCAAGCGGTTGTAACAAAAGATTTCATATCTCAGTCTTTGTAACTCTAGTACTGATAAATACTTGCAAAACTTAACTTTCCTACCATTAAACACAGACAGAGTTTTTGACACGGTTTGTTACTATGTATACATCGTTAGCAGACAAGGCGATATGGCTAAAAAGCCAGTATAAATAAATAACTTGTTTGTCCAAATTGATTTTAAGGAGCTACAAATGAAAACTCTACAAAAAACTCTAATTGCACTAGCAGCCGGTTCTTTACTAACAGTAGGTGCACAAGCAGCTACCTCTTATGGTAATGGCTATACTGGTCAACCATACGTCGGTGCGAAAGTTGGTCAATTTGACTTAGATGTTGATGGCGCTGATGATCCAACTGCTTACGGTGTATACGCAGGCTACAACTTCGATCCTAACTTTGGTATGGAAGCTGAATTTGTAGGCTCTGATGATGCAGATTACAGAGGCGGTGACATCGATGCTAAAACTTACGGTGCTTATGGTACCTACCGTTATGCATTCCCAAACACTGGTTTATATGCCAAAGGTAAATTAGGTGTTGCGAGAACTGAAGTAGAACGCTCTAACACAACTTTGAATGCTTTCAATGGCACAGACAAAGATACTAGCCTAGCAGGCGGTGTTGGTCTTGGTTATTCAGTAAACCCTAACTTCAGTGTTGAAGCTGAATATGACAAGCTAGGTAGCGACGCAGATCTTATGACTGTAGGTGCACAGCTAAAATTCTAATCCTTTGATTAGTCATTACTTAAATAAAAAACGATCACTTAAGGTGGTCGTTTTTTTTGTAATACTTTTAATACACAACAAATGTTTTTTAGTAACAACAATATTGCTACTATATCGCCGTCATCTATAGACGAGATGGTTTTTCGGTGAAATATAGTCTATACGAAAGTTCAGTACCAACTAAAATAAATTCGGGGAATCCAATGAAAATGTTACAAACAACAGTATTAGCGTTAGCAACTGCATCTTTATTAAGTGTCAGTGCTCAAGCAGCAGTTAACTACGCAGGACAACCATATATTGGTGCAAAGGTTGGTCAGTATAGTCCAGATGACGTAGAAGATGATGCTGTATCCTACGGTGTTTACGGTGGTTATAAGTTCACGCCAGAGTTTGGTGTTGAAGCTGAGTATCTGACTACTAGCGACACCGATGCTTATGAAGACCGTTTTGAAAAAACAGAATATAGTGCTAATGTTCTAGGTCTTTATGCTACTTATGACTATGTATTTCCAACTACTGCGTTATATGCAAAAGGTCGTTTAGGCGTCGCTAAAAACGAAATCGATGTAGATTACAAAGATAAAGTTTTTAATACTAGTACAAGTGAAAGTTTCTCTGATACTGGTGTAGCTGGTGGTTTAGGTCTAGGTTATAACTTCAATCCTATGGTTTCTGCAGAAGTTATGTATAACTTCTACCCAACCATAGACTTAGATGACGGTGAAGATTTAGATTCTAATGGTGTTACGCTTGGTGCACATTTCAAATTCTAAAATTGCTGCTGTAAATTTATAAAATAAAAAACGATCGCTTCGGCGGTCGTTTTTTTTGCTTCAAGTTTTTTAGAATAGATATCGCATTGATATTTGTATTAAGCTGAAGATAAAGACGCGTGGCTAATTTTCAAGAAATATTTTTTATAGCATTGCTTTTAAAGGTATTGTTTTTAGAGCGTTTTCAGTTGAGGAAATGTGCTACATTGAAAGTTAGAATAGCAAAGATAGGGAATAGCGCAATGATGGAGACACTCTGGATGATTGAACCTTGGCATTGGTTGGTATTGGGTTTTGTGCTGCTGATTGTCGAGATGTTTGTTCCGACGTTTGCTAGCCTTTGGTTTGGAGCTGCCGCTATCATAGTTGCAGCGCTTTCATGGTTATTGCCTATTTCTATCTCCGTTCAAATTATTATTTGGTTGGTACTTTCCGCTATATTTCTGTTGGCATGGTTCAAGTTTGTAAAACCCTTGTCTGTTGATCGCACCGAAGCAGGACTGGGTGGCAGTATCATCGTTGGTGAAATCGGTATGATTATTGTGCAGCCACAACCAAATAGAGCAGGTATGGTACGCTTTAGTGTCCCTATTGTTGGGGCGGCTGAATGGATGTGCCGTACTAGAGATGAGCAAGTGGCAGTCGGTGATCGAGTTGTGGTGACGGATATCGTCGGTAACGAGCTGATCGTGAGCAGTATGAAGGCTTGGGCAGCAACGAACAAAAATACGTAAGTATAATAATAGGGATGAGTTATGGAAAGCTTTAGTATTGTAATGATAGTTTTGGTCGCACTGGTCGTATTTACAGTGTTTAAGGGTGTGCGCATCGTCCCGCAAGGTTACAAGTGGGTGGTGCAGCGATTGGGTAAATATAGCCAAACCCTAGAGCCTGGCTTAAATCTTATTATTCCCTATGTTGATGATGTCGCTTATAAAGTTACGACCAAAGACATCGTGCTTGATATTCCATCACAAGAAGTAATCACGCGAGATAACGTAGTGATTATCGCTAATGCCGTCGCCTATATTAGTATCGTGCGTCCTGACAAAGCAGTCTACGGTATCGAAGATTATGAATATGGTATCCGTAATCTTGTGCAGACATCACTACGTTCAATCATCGGTGAAATGGATCTCGATAGTGCTTTATCTAGCCGTGATGAAATCAAAATGAAGCTCAAGCATGCCATCTCAGAAGATATTGCTGATTGGGGTATCACGCTAAAAACAGTAGAAATTCAAGACATTAACCCCTCGCAGACTATGCAAGCATCAATGGAAGAGCAGGCAGCAGCTGAGCGCCTACGTCGTGCGACAGTGACCCGTGCTGATGGTCAAAAGCAAGCGGCTATCCTAGAAGCAGACGGTCGTTTAGAAGCCTCACGCCGTGACGCTGAAGCGCAGGTGGTACTAGCAAAAGGCTCAGAAGAATCTATTCGTCTAATCACTGCTGCAATGGGCACGGAAGAGATGCCGATAGTTTACTTACTTGGTGAGCAGTATATTAAAGCGATTCGTAAGCTGGCTGAGTCTGATAACTCAAAAATGGTGGTATTACCAGCTGACATTCTAAGTACAGTAAAAGGCATGGTCGGTGATAAGCTTAAAGTCTAAATCACTGTACTTGAACCACATCCTATAGAATTAGCCCTTTAAAATAGTCAGTAAGCGTGTAACGCGCTGGCTATTTTTTTGACTTTAATTTGCCAAGGCTACTTTTAATAGATTTTTTAGCGTGTGATGTCACTTTTTTAATAATAAGAATACTGATACAAGGAAAATAACAATGACAATGACCAAGCAAAATGTGAATACTGAAATAATCTCAATAGAGGATTTCTCGCAAGGCAGCCCATTACCCTATACCGTACTTGATGCGACGCATATTAATGCCGCTTATCCTGAGCAAAAATTAGAGATTCGAGGTGGTGGCTATGGCTCAGACGCGGCGGCACATCCAACCAATGCTAATCAATTTTATGTGCTTACCGATCGAGGTCCCAATGCCGATTTTGAAGGAATTGCTGGTAAAGGTAAGCAGTTTTTAGTGCCTGATTATACGCCGTCTATTGGGCTGTTTGAATTGCAAGCTGACGGAAAAATTATCAAGGTAATAGAGATAGTACTAAAAGATGGCAATGGCAAGCCGATCTCTGGGCTACCGAATCCAAAAGCCTTTGGCGGTACCAATGAAGTACCTTATGATATTAATGGTCAACCGATGACTGTGAACCCCAGCTTACCTTTTGATGAAGTAACCAATCCTATTAAAAGTGATATCAATGGTCTAGACCCCGAAGGACTTGCCGCGCTCAAAGATGGCAGTTTTTGGATTAGTGATGAATATGGTCCACATCTCATCCACTATGACGCGGATGGGGTAGAAATAGCCCGTATCAATCCTTTTGCCAGTGATGAGCGTAATAATGTGGTTGTGAATGATAAGCCGATTTTATTACCGGCAGAGTTTACCAAGCGCCGCGCCAATCGCGGCATGGAAGCACTAACGATTACTCCAGACCAGACTACGCTAGTGGGTATCATGGAGTCTTCGATGGACAATCCTGATAAGTCAGGGCGTCTGTCGAGTCTAGTGCGCATTGTTACTATTAACTTAATCTCAGGTCAGATAGCACAATATTTATATCGTCTTGATAATGCCGCATATGTGGCATCAGGGATAGTTGCTATCAATGAGCATGAATTTTATCTGATTGAGCACGATCGTAAATTTCCACTACAAGAGAAGGTGGCGAAAAAACTTATTTATAAAATGGATATCTCGCAAGCAACAGATATTGAAGCTGTGCTAAATGGCGAAAGTATCAAACAAGATAAGACTCTCGGCTTGACTATCAATGGACAAACGCTCGAGCAAATGATTGCAGAAAACGAAGCAAACTGGCAAACGCTAGAAGAGGTGGCTATCAAGCCTGTCAAAAAAACCTTGGTAGTCGATGTCCTAGCTACTTTAGATTATCCGCACGATAAGCTTGAAGGTTTATGGCTACGTCAAGATGGTTCATTGGGTTTACTGAATGATGACGATTTTGCCATGACAGATTCAGAGATAATCAATGTAAAAAGTACCGTTGAACAGAAGTATCTCGATAAAGAGAAAACAATAGAAGATGCCAATCGATTATATCTCGTGATGCCTACCGAGTAGATATAGATAGTTTTTATTAGATCAAAGTATTTATCGTAAGCCAAAAAAAGACCTCGCTTGAGGTCTTTTTTATTATTGGAATTTTAGTTTAGAAGTTAATTAGTTAAATAGCTTTTGAAAAGCGATTTTTATGTTTCTTTTCAAGGTATTCATCGAATACCATGGCAACGTTGCGACCGAGTAGGCGACCTTTTGGCAATACTCTAATACCGGCGGCATCCATGTCAATCAAACGATCGTCTTGCATCTGACCTAATTGTTGGATTTCATCAATAAAATAAGTAATGGCATCGATACCGAATTTTTGATTGACGTCTCTAAAGTCGATATAGTCGTGACATAATAAATTCATAATCACGTATTCACGTAAGCGATCTTTGATAGAGGTTTTAATCACGTTTACCGCTGGCATCACTGCAGGATTGTCGCGCGCCGCATCGATATTTTCTTTATAAACCTCCAAATCGGTATGATTTTGTAGGATATAGCTGCTATTGGCATTGGCAATTTGACTGATTGAAGAGACGCCAAAGCCTAATAAATCACAATCACCCATGATGGTGTAACCTTGAAAATTACGATGTAACTTACCTTCGCGCTGGGCGATAGCAAGCTCATCATCAGGCTTGGCAAAATGGTCGATACCAATATACTGATAACCTGCTTCGGTTAGGGTATTGATGGTATTACCAAGCATCGTAAGCTTGGCGGCTGGAGTAGGCAAGTCCGCCTCTTTAATTTGTCGTTGAGATTTAAAGCGTTCCGGCAAATGAGCATAATTAAATACCGACAAGCGATCTGGTGACATCTCAATAATACGGCGTACGGTTTTATCTAAGGTCGTTGGCGTTTGATGCGGTAAACCATAAATCAAATCGACATTGATAGAATGAAACCCTAGCGCGCGCGCCTCTGTTAAAACATTTTCAATTAATTCTGCTGAATGTACCCGATTAACCGCAATTTGTACGGTTTCATCTAAATCTTGTACGCCCAAACTCACACGATTAAAACCTAGGTTACGTAGAACTTGTAGCGTCTCGCCGCTCAGCTCACGTGGGTCAATTTCGATAGAATAATCGCCTTGGTCTTCCGGCAAAAACTCAAACTGGGTCTGCAAGAACTCCCAAAGTTGTATCAATTCATTATCTTGTAGAAATGTGGGTGTACCACCACCGAAATGTAGCTGTTTAACCAGTGGTTTTTTGCCGTTTTCTGGTGGGCTTAATAGGCTGCGTTTGTGCTTAATTTCAGCAATTAGGTACTCTAAATAATCGCCAGCATCGCTGTTCTTTTTGGTGATAATTTTATTACAAGCACAGTAATAGCAAAGGTGACGGCAAAATGGAATATGGAAATAGAGTGATAATGGCGCATGGGCTTCGCGTTCTTGAAGGATTTTTGTCTCGAGCCCTTCTGGCATTGGTGAAAATTCTAAAGCGGTTGGGTAGGAGGTATAGCGTGGCCCTGAACGATTATATTTATTAATGATGTCTTGATCGAATGCAGGTAGTTGTTTGCTGGTAATGCTGCCACGAGTGCTGGCATACGGATTGTCCATCTGCATGACAGGACGTACCGTGGTGGGCTGCTCGCTCGCATTGATGGAGGGTTGAGATGCGCTATTGATATCGAATTGTTCTGACATGCGAGATTCCTCGTTTGACTGTATAAATCGTCGTTTTTACGTGATTGGTAAACGGCTTTTTTAAGTCGGGTAATAGCTTTGTTGGTCGCTATTTTGATATAGGTTATTTGGCTCACTGCGAATGACAATAATGCATAAGTCAGCTGAGTTATTTAGCATAAATTTCAAAGCTAAGCAGGTAATGACTAGTATAACAAATCATTAACTATAGTGGCATGGACAGCGAGTTTTTGTATATACCCATAAAGTTGTATTGTTATAGGGTACAAAAAAAGACCTCAGGATTACCCTAAAGTCTTTTATATCAATATCAAGAATTACGCTAATTTATTCTCTGAGTTGAATCTTATTACCAACGGCTTGCTTAGATATTTCACCAGCGCTAAAGGGCAGACGAATCCATTCTTTCGCAGAATAACGGCGCGTTTTTTTATTATATATAGAAGTCAAAGCGATTCTGAAAATCTGAGTCATAACGCTCAGTATAAGAAAGTCGAGATATAATTAATTTAAAAATAAAAAACACAACATTTGCGCACTTAATAATAATACTTTATTATCGATAAACCTCTATATTAGGAAGGGCTCATGTCATTTGCTCAAGTCTATACCCGCTCAGTCGTCGGACTGCATGCACCCAAGGTAATTATTGAGGTGCATCTGTCACAAGGATTGCCAGCATTGACCATTGTTGGTTTACCTGAAGCGGCGGTACGTGAGAGTAAGGATAGAGTACGCTCAGCGATTCTTAATTCTGGTTTTCAATTCCCTAATCGACGTTTGACAATTAATTTAGCACCCGCAGATCTGCCTAAAGACGGGGCTCGTCTTGATTTACCGATTGCCATCGGTATTTTGGCAGCCAGTGATCAATTGGATCCAGAAGTGCTATCAGGATTTGAGTTCATCGGTGAGTTGGCGCTCAATGGCGAGCTTCGGCAAGTAACGGGGAGCTTAGCCGTCGCACGGGCGATGAAAGCTGAGGTATTAGCGTTAAAAATATTGCCAGTATCAGAGAGTGATGAACCAGAAACCAATGAAGGTCAGCCATTATCGCCGTCCAAACCGCGGCTATCCAAGCCGCAATTACCCACGCCGCAATTAATAGTACCGATTGATAATGGGCCTGAGGCCAGCCGTGTTGATGGAATAATAGTATTGGCGGCGCCAAACCTAAAGGCCGTCTGTAATCACTTGCAGTCATTGACAGATGCTAGCCTTTTAGATGAGCGTCTAGAGGTGGTGCAGCCCAGTCCAGCACAGCAGCATATTGGCTATCAAGTGGATTTGGCTGATGTCAAAGGGCAGCACCATGCTCGGCGTGCCTTAGAGATTGCCGCAGCTGGTGGTCATTCGCTGTTATTTACAGGGCCACCTGGTTCCGGTAAAACCTTGATGGCCTCACGGTTACCCACTATTTTGCCGGACTTGAGTGCTGAGGATGCATTAGAGGTCGCCAGTACGTATTCGGTTGCAGATAGTGATTACGACTATGGCACACGTCCATTCAGACAAGTTCATCATACGATATCAGCTGTCGCTTTGGTCGGTGGCGGTTCACGTCCCAAACCTGGCGAGATTACGCTTGCGAATAAAGGCGTGTTATTCCTTGATGAATTACCGGAGTTTGACCGCACGGTGTTAGAGGTATTACGCCAGCCTTTAGAAGCTAAGCAAATCACTATTAGCCGTGCTAACTCGCAAATGACTTTTCCAGCAAACTTTCAATTGGTCGCAGCGATGAATCCGTGCCCATGTGGCTATGATGGTGATGGCTCAGGACGTTGTCGCTGCCGACCTGAACAGATTAAACGCTATCAAGATAAGCTATCAGGACCGCTGCTCGATCGGATTGATTTGCATATTACTGTGCCAGCATTGCCGATTGCCGATCTACAAAACGCTCAAGCCGGCGAAACCTCTGAGCAGGTGCGTAGTCGAGTATCCGCGGCACATAATCGCCAATTAATACGACAGAAAAAAGTCAATAATGAGCTTAGTCCTAGTGAGATTGATAAATATATCCGGCTAGGTGAGGGTGAGCAGCAGCTGTTACAGCTTGCTCAGCAACGGCTAAATTTATCCGCCCGTGGCTATCATCGGGTATTACGTGTCGCGCGGACGATTGCTGATCTCGCTGACAGTAGTGATATTACGAGTGCTCATGTATCTGAAGCACTAAGTTATCGTAGTAAATGATTTATTATTAAGGCAAAAAAGCCTATTGAGACTTCCTAGCTTATTTAAATCAATATATTTAGCTGAAGGGTGCTTTGAAGGAAGCGCAGTGGATATGAATTATTAATACTATGAGAGAGGTTCTAAGCAGGAAATTCAACAGAAGAAAATCACCTCAGGCATTCCTTTGCCTAAGGTGTTTTTGATAGCGATTAAAACTTATCGGTAATGGCACCTTCTGAGGCACTGCCAACCGTTTTAGCGTATTTAGCCAGTACACCGCGCTTTATGTTTGGCTCTGGTGCTTTCCATGTACTTAAACGCTTTTGAATGTCTTCTTCGCTAACGATTAAGTTTATTTCATTGTTATCGGCATCAATGGTAATGGTGTCGCCGTTTTCAATAATAGCAATTGGGCCACCAACCATTGCTTCAGGGGTAATGTGCCCAACGACAAAGCCATGACTGCCACCAGAGAAACGACCATCGGTAATAAGCGCCACGTCATTACCCAAGCCGCGCCCCATAATGGCGGAAGTCGGTGACAGCATTTCTCGCATACCCGGGCCACCTTTCGGGCCTTCGTAACGAATAACAACCACATCACCTGCGACTACTGTACCGTCAAGAATAGCGGTCATGGAGTCTTCTTCTGAATCAAACACACGTGCAGTACCGGTAAATAGAGTACCTTCTTGGCCACTGATTTTTGCCACTGAACCAGTTGGTGCGATGTTGCCACGTAATATGCGTAAGTGGCTGTCGGCTTTAAGTGGCTTGTCGAACGGCATGATAATGTCTTGGCCGGCTGGATAGTCTTTTACGTTAGCAAGGTTTTCAGCTATGGTTTTACCATTCACAGTTAAGCAGTCGCCGTGCAGTAAACCTTGTGCCAGTAAACGCTTCATTAGTGGGGCAATACCACCAATTTTGATGAGTTCAGACATTAAGTATTTACCTGATGGGCGTAAGTCGGCCAGTACCGGCACACGCTTACCTATTTCGGTAAAATCATCAATAGTGAGCTCTACGTCGATCGCATCAGCCATGGCCAGTAAATGCAGTACAGCGTTGGTAGAGCCACCCAAAGCAATAACCATCGTAATTGCATTTTCAAAGGCTTTACGCGTCATAATGTCGCTAGGCTTAATATCGTTATCAATGAGCCACTGAATCGCGCGGCCTGCTTGTCGGCAGTCTTCACGTTTTTCAGGAGAGATAGCTTCTTGAGCAGAGCTGCCCGGTAAGCTCATGCCTAACGCTTCAATCGCTGATGCCATGGTGTTAGCGGTATACATACCACCACAAGAACCAGGGCCAGGGATAGCCGTTCTTTCAATTTCTAATACTTCTTCTTCGGTCATATCGCCACGGGCATTGGCACCGACGGCTTCGAATACAGAAACGATGTCAGTATGATTTTTACCCGGCTGAATGGTACCGCCATAAATAAACAGTGAAGGACGGTTTAAGCGTGCCATGGCCATAATACAACCAGGCATATTCTTATCGCAGCCACCAATAGCAATTATAGCGTCGTGACCTTGGCAGCCTGATACGGTTTCAATAGAATCCGCAATCACCTCACGCGATACCAATGAGTATTTCATACCTTGGTAACCGTTAGCAATACCGTCAGAGATGGTAATGGTATTGAAAATAATGGGTTTGGCATAGGCAAGATAAACGCCTTTAGCCACTTCCTCAGCTAAGCCGTTAATATGAATATTACAAGGGGTTACTTGGCTCCAAGTAGAGGCAATCCCCACTTGCGGGCGCTTAAAATCTTCATCTGTAAAACCGACTGCACGCAACATAGAACGGGCTGGTGCTTTTTGAATGCCATCGACCAAAATAGCGGAGTATTTTCTGTTGGTATCGTCTTTTTTAATCATGCTCTGTCTCCAATAGCGTAACGGTTTATTGGCTTGTTTAAGCTTAAGTAAAGGCTAGTGTATGTCCTCAATCTGAACGAAAGTAACTAAATACGCCCTAATCTTTTAAAATATATTCAACCAATGCCGCAAAACTATCAAACGCTGCGGTAGGGTTTAGCTCACGAATATCCTGCCCATAGTTATAGCCGTATGACAGTCCAAGCGTATCCATATTGGCGTTTTGTCCTGCCAAGATGTCGTTTCTGGAGTCACCAATCATGATTGCTTGCGCTGGAGTAACGTTTAGAGTTTCACAGACATGTAGTAGTGGGGTAGGATCTGGTTTTTTAACGGGCAGACTATCACCACCAAGTACTTCGCTAAACAAGTCTTGCCAGCCAAAGAATTGTAATATTTTGGGTACAAAACGAATCGGCTTATTGGTGACTAATGCTAGTGTATAGCCCGCTGCCTTTAGCTTTTTTAGTCCGCTATCCACATCTGGGTAGGCGACGGTTTTGCTACCACTAAGATTCTTATAAGCATCAAAAAAAACTTGTTCGGCATGATCAGTTGCCTCGACCGTTAACTCACCTTCTACAACCTCAATTTTACCGAGCAAGGCGCGTTCGACCAGCATTCTTGAGCCATTGCCCACCCAGTTACGTATGGTATCGATAGGATAAGGGTGTTTACCAAGCGTAGTCAGCATCGCATTAGTCGCATCAGCCAAATCTGGTACGCTATCAATGAGAGTGCCGTCAAAATCGAAAATTAAAAGCTGCTTATTCATTATTCCTCGCGATTTAGAATTATTCATTCTATTTTTAAGTTATTAGTTTTTAAAAGTACTGTTTAAAGTCTTTGTTACCATAACATAGGTAAGCCATAGCACTCACTTTTACTGCTATTTCAGTATCTACTATTCAACGTCTTGATAACGCTGACGGTGTTCAGCTTTCATTTTTAAATAGCTTTCATTCTCACGGCATAAATCCCATTTCTGCTTAAATATGCACGCAGATTCAGCTTTGATAGGATCTTCTGGCTGGCGTGGTAGCTCTTCACGACCATGAGCTCCGCTTTGGCCTTTTTTATCATCAGGAACCGCTCCCTTATATTTTTTACCACCTTTATGATTGGCATAACGCTGAGCGCGGGTATAGCCCATTTGAAGAAACTTGCGTGCCATATCAGCACCAACAAAGTCATCAGCTGACAAATACTCTAAAAACATTTGATAAATAACACCGCTACTCTCAAGCGCAATGTCGGGCGTTGCAAAGCGCCAATGCGGAAGAATCTCGGACTTATAAGGCTCTACTAGTAACACTCCTTGCTCGCCACGACCAACGCGGTACAGCTCAGGCTGCGCACGCAAGTCCAAGTTTTTATAATCTAAATCATAATCAAACTCTCTCATAGTTCTTACTCTTAACCTATCTCTGTTTATCGCTTTTAGTATACTTAGCGGGTAGGCACATAAAACAGCACAAAAGTGTTATGAATGAGTGACAGTAGTTGTTTAAGATATTGTAAAAACCGCCATGCAAGATTAACAGGCGCTACAAAATTGACTTTAGAAAAAGTAAACGGGATAAGTTACAATGAATAGATTTACTACGGACGAGCTAATGTCGTCTAGGACAGGAATGCTAATATTATTAGGATTGACGATAGCTTTTCTAAGTATTAATAGCGCTCATAGTGCTTGGTTTGAGCGATCATTGTTAAGTGATAATACGGTCAAAGATAACACTTACACAGTCAAAGACGTCGACCGTGATGAGATGTTTGTTATTGATGACTTTATCTATGATGCGCGTCAATCTTGTTATTTATCAATAGGTGATCAAGTAGTATTCTCTGAAGGTCGATATGGTATTGATTATCGCGCAACTATTTACGATTTAAATTATCGTGAGCCTTGTGAGCTGTTATTAAGAGACCCCGTGTCATAAAAACAACTTTATTAAAAACAAATATTTAAAGCCTAAAGACATAAAAAAAGCCCTGAACATAAATGTTCAGGGCTTTTTAGAATGCTTAAACGAATGGTGGCTCGAGGCAGGTTCGAACTGCCGACACACGGATTTTCAATCCGTTGCTCTACCGACTGAGCTATCGAGCCGTCTTCGTTGAGGCGCTATTAAACTAAATATAGGCGTTCCTGTCAAGTTATTTCTGCATTATATGTGACAAAAGGGCAAAAATAATTGATAGGTCATTAAAATAAGCCTTTTTTATCCTAAAACTAATCTTTAACACGCAGTAGCTCATATTCACTCATAATCCGGTGAATATCTGCATCAACAGGAACAAACTGGCGCACGCCTTTTTTCACTTCGGCGTCATAAACCAGTTTAATAAACTTAGCATCAATCGCGCGACCACGATTTTGTTGATGTACCGTTAAATATTGCAAGCGCTTAGCATCAGTCTGCCCATCATCAAAGCAGGCAACTGCGGCGATAGGCTTATCATTGAACATGCCGACATATAGATACTGCCCACGTTTAAACCCTTGCTCAATAAGTGCCAATACTTCAGTGCCATCAGGTTGGCTATTATCCGTATCATACAATGCTTGCAAGCGCTCGGCTAATTCATTTTCACGTGCAGGCTTTTTCATCAAAGGAGTTTGCAAGTCGTTAATGGCAATCGCTTCTAAAGGCATAGTGGCTTCCTATTTTTTTTTCATTTGATAGTTAGTTATCTGGTGCGGCATGACTTAATATAATGAGCATAACGGTTATTGGGCAATGATTGATAATATTAAAGTCACTATTTTAGCAGAAAGGTGCGAATTTGCCTGTAGATTACTGCATGGTCGTGGCAGTAAATCTTAGGGTTTGCTATGATAAGGATAGATAATGCATCATCTGTCCTTATTATAATATTTTGCGATAGGATAGAATGAACTATAAGCAATTTATACTTATTAAAATTTTATGCTTCTATTTTATGGTTCTCAAATTGAGAACACGCCGGGCTTATCGATAGCCCTATTTTATTGTTTGCTTTTATATTTATAGAGAGTAGCCATGACAGCCAATTCTACTGAACAATCTCAAGATCAAAACTCTGCTAAAAATCTTTACGGTCATGCTGCGCGTACCGCGACTGTAACGCGCAATACCGCTGAGACTCAAGTCACTTGTACGGTCAATCTTGATGGTACTGGTCAAGGTACTGTAGATACGGGCGTGCCATTTTTAGATCATATGATTGATCAAATCAAGCGTCATGGTCTATTTGACTTAGATATTAAATGTAATGGCGATACCTTTATTGATGATCACCATAGTGTTGAAGATACGGGTATTACGCTTGGACAAGCCTTTGCTAAAGCATTGGGTGATAAAAAAGGCATTCGTCGTTATGGACATTTTTATGCGCCACTAGACGAAGCATTAACGCGTGCGGTGGTTGATTTATCTGGACGTCCAGGTCTGCATATGGAGATTCCATTCACGCGCTCGCACGTTGGTACCTTTGATGTTGATTTATTCAGTGAGTTTTTCTACGGCTTTGTCAATCATTCGTGGATGACGGTACATTTAGACAATTTAAAAGGTAAAAATAGCCATCATCAAATTGAATGTACTTTTAAAGCCTTTGCTCGTGCGCTGCGTATGGCGTGTGAATATGATGAGCGTGCGTTAAACACCTTGCCATCGACCAAAGAGGCCTTTTAGATGAGTCGAGCAACAAAGATTGCACTACTAGATTATGGTATGGGTAATTTGCACTCTGCCAGTAAGGCACTATCAGCGGTCGGTGCGGAAGTTACTGTTACTAATGACCCAAAAGTCGTCGCTGCTGCCGATAAGATTTTTTTCCCCGGTGTTGGTGCGATGCGTGATTGTATCGCTGGCATGCACGAGGCAGGTATTGATGAGGTCATACGTCATGCCATATTCAATAAGCCTGTTATGGCCATCTGTGTCGGTATGCAGGCGTTATTTGAGCAATCCGCTGAGAATGGTGGTACAAAATGCTTGGGTATCTTAGATGGCAGCGTAGAAGCGTTTGATCCGACATGGACAGATGAGCAAGGCGCGACTATTAAAGTACCGCATATGGGCTGGAATACCATCAGTGGTATGGGTTTTGACCATCCGCTGTGGAACAGTATTGAAGACAATGCGCACTTTTACTTTGTACACAGTTATTATTGCGAGCCAGTAGATAACTCGCAAGTGGCGGCCGTTTGTGATTATGGTCAGCCGTTTTGTGCCAGTATTTTGCAAGATAACTTATTTGCTACTCAGTTCCATCCAGAAAAAAGCCATACCGCAGGCTTGCAACTGTTAAAGAATTTTGTGGATTGGGATATTTAAAGAAGCATGAATTAAATATTTGATTGAGCAGTAAGGTAGGTTAGCAAATATATAACCTGCCTTTTTTATTCTCAATTTATACTCAGTTATTTTCTACCTCTTATACGCGGAATAAAATCGTGGATTTTTATCTATTCAAAAACGGTGTCGTCGATGCTACAGGCTTAGACAAAGATGCCTTACATATTTATGTGGGCATCAGCGTTTATCTATTAAGTTTAATCCTGCTGCGTCCAATTTTCAAAAAATATAGTATCAGAGCGTTTATTGCTTTAATTATGGTCACGGCTATCGCTGTATTGGGCGAGTATTTGGACAATCGGCATACTATTACAGATTTAGGCCTCTCAGGCTTAACGGGTGCAGAAATAAAGGCCAGTATCCATGATATTATCAATACGAGCCTGCTCTCTTACGTCATTTATGGATTTACCGTATGCACAAAGACTTTTCAGTCGATCAATACAGTCAAACCCATGATTAAACGACAGAAAAAAACGGACTATTCATAAGTTCGTTTTTTTATTTCTATGATTAACTATTTGTATATTAAAAGGCTTAGTCGTTTTGACTCTTAGCCTCATCATACAGCTCGCGCACCACTTCACCAATCACTCGAATACCATCAATCAGCGTTTGCTCATCAGCGGCAATACTCATACGAATACATTCATGCGCATGTTGGTAGTTGCTCACATCGACACCAGGGAAGAAGTGTTTACTTGGCACAATAAGCGTGCCTTTTTCTTTTAGACGCTCATACAGCTCAACGGTCGTAATCGGCAAGTCTTTAAACCATAGCCATAAGAATATCGCGCCTTCAGGCTTATGAATCGCTAGTGGATAATCGCCCAACGCTTCTTTTAATAAGCGTACGGCGGTATTCGCTTGCTGCTGATAAAACGGCTTAATCTCATTATCAGATAGCTGCTTAATTCGGTCGTTTTTGACTAGTGGCGTGGCAATCGCAGCGCCGAAACGCGTCGGTGCGAGATTCACCACCGCATTCATCGCACTAACAGCGGCAATGACTTTGGGAGCTGCAACGATAATACCGGTACGCATACCGGGTAAGCCAATTTTAGATAGGCTGAAACAAAGGATAGTATTGTCATCCCAAGTGAGATGCGCGTCAGAATAAATAATGTTAGGAAACGGCATACCGTAAGCATTGTCAATAATCAACGGTATGTCATAGCGCTTGGCAATCTCAGCTAAATGCGCCATTTCGTCATCAGTCAGGACGTTGCCAGTAGGATTGGTCGGGCGTGAGCAACAGATAGCACCGATACGACCTTCTTTTAGCGCCGGTAAATTCTCTAACGCCTCAAAATCGACGCGATACTTAAAGAAACCTTCTTCGCCATCATGCGTCACTTCATCGATATGCGGTAATACAGCAGCAAAATGCTGACCTTCTACGTGGACATCACTATAGCCAATATATTCAGGGGTCAATGGCAGTAAAATAGATTTATCTATCGCTTGGCTCTTCTCATCAGTAAACGCTCCGCCAAATAAATTGAACAAGTAGAAAAAGGCGTTTTGTGAGCCATTGGTTAGGGCAATATTTTCTGCTGTCAGATTCCAATCATAATGACGGTTAAAGAAGCCGACTAACGCATCGATAAAGGCAGCATCACCTTGCGGATTAGAATAATTCGCCATGCTGATAATCGCACTACTATTGGCTTCACCCGTATCGTTATCAACGCCAAGCGCTTTGTAAGTCTCTAAAAACAGCTCATTGACGGCATCAATCTTGGCAGGATTTCCGCCACCCAGCATATTAATTGGCTGATCGCTTTTTAGCGCATCGCCAAGATCATCCATCAATTGCGAGATACCAGTAGGTTGGGTAAATTTTTGACCGAATTTTGAGAATTTCATAAGGTTACCATGCTGTTTTATAGGGATTTATAAGGTGTTATTTAATCGATAAAGTTGGGCTAGTATAGCAAATGGCAGGTCTGTTTAGTGAGCAAAGCATATGACTGATAATAAGTTATATTTCTATATATATGGCAACTAAATTAAAAAACGCCCACTAAGTGAATAGATGGCGTTTTGGTTTGAGACTTCAGGGGATTAGAGCTTTGGAGCTAATTCTGTTTTTCGCTAGAGCTAATATTTCATTCACATAGATAGTTGTATTGCTATTAATTTACTCTATACTTTCTAAAATTATGAGAATGAGTAAATATGTAATGTCTAATAATAAAAAATCAGCAACACTTTATTTTGATGAATCAGGATTTACAGGTAATGACTTACTTAGTCCTAATCAAACGGTATTCAGCTACGCATCTGTAGAAAGTAGCCAAGAGGAGTCTGAAAATTTTGTTAAGTATCTTTTAAATAAATACCATGTACAAAATGGCGAAATCAAGAGTTCAAAATTACTTAGAGGGGCTAAAGGTAAAAAATTGGTTGATGAGGTCTTAGAGCATTATGAGGGACGGTTTAAGGTAATGGTATGTCATAAAAAATTTGCCTTATCAGCTAAGTTTTTTGAATACATTTTTGAGCCAGCTTTATCACAATCGAATTCTTTATTCTATGGTGTCAATTTTCATATGTTTATTAGCAATATGCTATATTTGGAATTGTTTCTAAAACACCAAAATGCTGAAGACATTTTTTCAGATTTTGCACAGCTTATGAGAGAAGGTGAGTTTGAAAAATTAAAGGTATTATTCAAAGGATCTAGCGAAGATGAACCTATCTTCTTAAAGCAAATTACAGAATTTGCAATATTAAATAAGGAAGCTGTAATATCAGAGTTATCTAGCTTAGAAGGGACAATGACAGGAAAGTGGATATTGGACTTAACAAATACTTCACTTTTTAGTCTACTAGGTGAATGGGGAGAAGAATATGAAGAATTAGTAGCATATTGTGATAAATCTAAGCCATTAGATGATGACCAAGATATATTCAACGCAATGGTAGGAAGGAAAGATAAAGTTTATATGAACTACGAAGATTTTAAAGCACCAGTCACGTTTAACTTAAAAGAGCCCTTAAATTTGGTAGATTCGAAGGACTTTTATGGTATTCAAATAGCTGATGCTATAGCAGGTGCATTCGCTTACGCTTTTGATGAGAATAAAGAAGAGGATAAATATAAATTAAAATGGCAAAAAATGGGTGAAACACATCTTTCAAAAACTAATTTGTTTCCTAATATTTCATACTTAGACATGGCTAGTCCAGAGGTTCAGTTAAACACAATGATATTAAGAGAGCTTCTTGATAGAAGTAAAAGAGGTATGAGCCTTATAGAAGGAATGGGCTTGTTTATCCATTTTATCAAATCTAAGTTGGAAGAAAGCCCTATGAAAATTATTTAATAGGGCAGGTTATATGTATTAGAAAAGTTATAACTGATCCAGTTTTCTATTGTCTAATATGTGCGTGATCTCAAGTCAAACGAATTATGCTACTGCCACTATATCCTACTCTTATCAAAAATTTAAACCCTTTTCTCTCAATAATAGAACGGAGTGACAGAATTTATTTGCAAGGATAGAAGTTTTTTCAGAATATTCAGTCCAATGCTTTATATCTTTAGGTGTTGACCCCCTAAACGAATCATTAAGGTTTATATAGTCGTAGCCATGTGGTAAACCACCAGATTGAGCTCCAAAGTAATTTAGAAATTCTTTAGCGTTATTAACTATAACTAGACGAAGTTGTTCAAGGCTTTGATCGTGGAAGCGTAAAGATGGATCAAATTCTCTTTGCTCAATTATATTGAATGGTGTGATTATCTCTCTTTTCACAAACGACCCGAACAGTTCGTTTTGTATAGCGTTAATTAAATCATAAGGCAATATTTTTTCGAGTTCAGATAAAACATTTAAATCATTCTGGCTATAGCTAGCTGATGAATTAAACTGCGCTAGATTATTACTCTGTAAACCTAATGCTTTTTTGTACTCTCTCAAATCTTTTCTCGACACTTTATCACTATGCGCTAACGTATGATGTGATGGACATAGAACGATTAGGTTCTCAGGATCATTATTCTCTCTATTTTCATCAATATGATGTATTTCATAGGCTTCAAAACCACATCGATTAAAAGAACAGCGGTGTCCGGCTTCAACTAAAACCTTTCTTTTAACTTCTGCTGAAATATTCGGTCTAGACTCATTATATTTTTTTATCATTTCAAAGTTCCATTATGAATGTGATGCATTATTCTCGCATTATCCATTTTAAGTACCTAATACAATACTAGGTAGTGGTTTTTAGTATATTGGTTTATGAGTGTTTTGCTGTCTAAATATCTTTAGATATGAACAAAAGCAGGATTAGCTACAAACAACTAAACCGTCACCAATCTCTGCTAAACCTCTAGAGATAACCATTAAATCATCGCCCGCACCCGCGCCATAATCCCACGCCCAATCACCAATCTCACATAAATAATAGCAATGGCAAATAGCAAACCA
Organism: Psychrobacter sp. DAB_AL62B; assembly: GCF_028895345.1. Taxonomy (NCBI): domain Bacteria; kingdom Pseudomonadati; phylum Pseudomonadota; class Gammaproteobacteria; order Moraxellales; family Moraxellaceae; genus Psychrobacter; species Psychrobacter sp. DAB_AL62B. Next base: position 26,208 of record NZ_SAXC01000009.1, on the reverse strand, counting down.
ATTAACGCTATACCGCCAATACCCAAACTTGCCCACGGCACACTAAAGCGTAGATTAAACCATTGAGTAATAGCAGCCCACGCGCCAACGCTGGCGATAATAACGGCGAATGTCGCGGCACTCAGTCCAAGCAATCCAAGCTCTAGTATATTCAGCATATATAAGTCACGCTTTTGCATCCCTAGCAGCCTAAACGAAGCGCTTTCTTGCATGCGATCTTGCGAGGTGGACAGTAACGAGCTAATCAATACCATGATGCCAGTCAATAGAGCCAGTAGCGTAAAGACATAAACCAAGCGACTCATTTGCGCAACCAACTCTTGGACTTGCTGCGCGATAGCCGTGCCATCAATAGTCGTCACGGCAGGAAACGTTCTGACCAGTTGTCCTTGTAAGTCTGGAATATCATCGGCTGCGACATGCGCCGTGGCAAATTGGATTTGCGGGGCAGCAGAGAGGACAGAGGGCTCAAATAAAAAGTAAAAATAAGGGCTTGGACCTTGCTCATAACGCGAGCGGATACTGGTAATTTGCCCGACGATTTCAATCCCTTGAATATTAAAGCGCACCTGATCGCCCATACCAACATTTAATAAACTGGCAGCGGTATCTAAAATAGACATTGGTGCTATTGTTTGGGTTGGTGTCTGGTCTGGTGTTTGCGCTGATGCTTGTACTGAGTCTTGCCCGTTTTGAGTCTGTTTTTGCGAATTAACAGGCGCGTAAAGCTGACTATCTTTGACGGCATCAGTAATGAACTCGGTTTCCATCACGGTATCAGCATAGCTTAAATTAAAGACACGCGTAGGGTCATCAAAGCCATCGGCAGGCTCGATATCTTGTACAGGTACATCATTTGCGGTTACTACGCGGGCACGAATGACAGGATAGTAGCTCACTGGTGCCTCAATAATTTTATTAATCTCATCATGTTGATCGCTTTGAATATCTAACAAAAATAAATTCGGCGCATCTTCAGGATAGGCATTAATAAACTGGGTATTGATACTATGATTGAGGGTAGTGATTAGTGTAAGCACAGCGACCGACAGTGATAGCGTGACAAAAAATAGCGCTGATTGATTGCCTTTACGTGCAAGGTTGTGAATAGCAATCCGTTGCATCCAACTGATATTGCTATTGGTCGCCAACTTGGCAAGTAGCCATAACCAAGCACGTGCTAACAGCCAAAATATTGCTACGAAACCGATTAAACCTACTAACAGCTGAGCGCCTAGCTTTAACGAACCTACTTCATAGGCAAAGAACGCATAAAGCCCTGTGAGCATTAGCGCATACCATAGTAAAGGCAAGCGTTTATACCAAGGCAGGTTTTGCGCTTGCTGGCTCGCACCTTGGCTAAGTAAGGTTGCGGGTTTGGTGGTATTAAGCGAACTTAAGCCACGCTGTGCGATAAGCAACGTCAGCACCAAAGCGATAATGATGGTTTTAATGGCACTGATAGGATTGATGGTTAAGCCAACATCTGCTGGCAAGATAGCCACAAGATATGGCTGACCAACTTTGAGTAAGCCAAAACTGACGATAATCGCGGCGATACCAGCAATGATAGTGGTAATGATTAATAGTTGATAGTAGCTACGTTTAAGACTGCCAAGAGGCTCACCCAATGCTAAGCGAATGGCATTACTAGACTGCTGCTTGGTCACAAATGCGGTGATGACGCCATACATTGCTACCGCTGATAATAAAAGTACCGCGATGACCAAGAGTTTTAAAAACATCAACACATTATCAGAGATACGCGAAACAGAAGTATCTGCTGACTCAGCATCTGACAGCTCAATATCAGGATAATTGGTTAATATTTGCGTCAGCTTATCGCGCTGCTCAGCGATTAATTCGGGCTCTCCTGCTAACTCAATACGATAGTTGATACGGCTACGCTCACCTAATAGATTGGTTGCGGCGAGCGCGTCTTGTTGCATCAGCACTCGTCCACCAAAGCCAAAGGCCGTCAACGGGCGGTCAGGCTCTTTCGTCAGCACATCGCTAATCGTGAACTGTCCTTCACCAATGGTAATTTTATCACCAATACTAGCGTTTAGGCTTTTAAGGACTTCTGGGGCGACGACCACATTATTAGAGGTGAGCTGCTGCCATAAAGGCTGACCAGATGCCAGCTCGACGTCACCATATAATGGATAGGCAGGGGAGACGGCTTTGACCCGTGCAAGTAAGGTTTGCTCAGCGGTTACCACCATCGCACTAAACTGATAATCATAAACTTTTTGCGTATCAGCGACCGTTGCTACCTGCGTTAACACCTCGCTTGGCCAGTCTTGCTGACTGTTTAAGATCAAATCGCCACCAACCAGTGCGCGCTGATTGTCATTGATATAGGTATTAACCGATTGCTGAATCGAATCTAGGGTTAGATAAGTTGCCAGTGATAGCGTTAAAGTCAGTAAAAATAATACCGGATATATCCAGCGCTGCCACCAGCTACGTCTTAGTGCTTGCGCGCCCAAGCCTTTAAATAAATGGTAGATGATACTGCCAGTATAATCTGACTCTTTTGTCATTGCCGTATCAGTCGTATCTTTTGGTGAATGCTTTTCTGTTTGCTTATTATTTATCAAGTTATTCATTAAGATACAATCCGCCCATCATGCATAGTAATGACACGATCTGCCATCTCAGCTAACGCGGCATCATGGGTGACCACGACCAATGCTGAACCCACTTGCTGTCTTAGATCCAGTAATAATTGCATGACTTGATTGGCGTTTTGCTCATCTAAGTTACCTGTCGGCTCATCCGCGAACACAATTTTTGGCTGCGAAACCAGCGCGCGCGCAACCGCCGTACGCTGCTGCTCGCCGCCAGATAATTGATTGGGTAAACTATCACGCCTATGCCCCAAATCAACGGCTTCAATCAATTCATTCACTCGTGCTTTGTTTGGACGCCGAGCAATATCAAGTGGGAAGGCAATGTTTTCTGCCACCGTTAATGTCGGCAATAGATGAAAAGATTGAAAGACAAAACCCATGTCACGTTGACGAATAACGGCTAAGGCATCTTCATCAAGGCTGCTTAACGTTTGATCAGCCAACTCGACGGTGCCACTATCAGGATAATCTAGCGCTGCTAATAAGCCTAACAAAGTAGATTTTCCAGAGCCGGATTTGCCCATGATAACCACGAACTCGCCAGCATTGACATGAATATCGACGTCTTTAATAATGGATAAAGATTGGTCACCGACTTGCACGGTTTTATTAAGTTGTAAGGCGATAAGCAATGCTGAAGGTTTCGAAGCGGGCGTGATGGTTGCAGCTGAATCTAGGTCTGAAGATAAAGGTGTCATTGCGCAGTCTCAGTAGGCGTGCTCGTCGATGTTGGCGCTGGCTTGTTAGGTTTTATTGATTCACCAGCATTACTTGCTTCTAATTTTTTAAGCTCAGGTTGTAAGATTGGCAAAATATTGTCATTAACGATAATTGTATAACCCTCTTTGGTCGGATGGATAGCATCAGCTTGATTTAGCTTAGGGTCACCGCCAACACCGTCTAAAAAGAAGGGAATAAGTGTCACGTTCATATCTTTTGATACTCTTGGATATATCGCGGCAAATGATTTTACGTAATCCGAACCTAGGTTGTCATAAATTTGCATACCGCCTAATATCACCTCGCTACCATTATCCTGTAGACGTTTAACAGCGGTACGAATATTAGCTTCAACCGTCGCCACATCAATACCACGAATGGCGTCATTAGCACCGACGGTCAAAATTGTAATATCAGGTTTGGTCTGTAATACCCAGTCTAAGCGATTCACCAAGCCAGTGCTGGTTTCGCCACTTAATCCTGAATTGATGACTTTGACATTTTTATAACCAAGTTCTTGTAAGCGTTCTTGTAGCTGTGATGGGTAATTGGCATCATTATCGACGCCAAGACCTTCTGTCAACGAGTCACCTAGTGCCAATATAGTTACCGGTGCAGATTGCTGTTCAGTTGAAGTGGTCGTTTGCTGAGTTTCGGCAGCTTGAGGATCGGCGCTTGGAGCGCTATTTTGAGTGCCATTATCCGTCTTAGCATCATTGGCATCAGGCGTTTTTTGACAACCGCTGATAGCGATTGCTACGGTCAGTGCAGCGACCGTGAGCAAGCACTGCGGTAAGCGAAAAGGTCTGTTTATCATGATTCTGCTGTCCTATATACAATCGAACCAGTCTAGCAGAATCAGATAAGCAGCAATATGGTGCAAAAGTTAATTGCTTAATGATAAAAATTAAATCTTCTTACCGTCGACCATCACCGGACGGCTGACCACCCAAGCGAACCCCACATTAATAACCATCAATACCAACATAATAAATAACGGCAAATCCCAGCTGTCCGTTGCTTCATGCAACCAGCCCGTACCCAACGGACCGAAGAACGCAATCAGGTAGCCGACCGCTTGCGCCATTCCAGAAAGCTCACTAGATTGGTTGGCGGTATAAGTTCGCATCGAAAACAGCATCATACATAAGGTAAAAATGGCTGAGCAGCCAATACCCATTAGCGCTGACCACAACCACGCCAAATCTACCGATAGATAACTGATTCCTAAAAGGCCAATCACGTTCAAGACGGCAGCAAGTACCGCCAACGCTTGTATAGGACGCCCACGGTTCACCAGCCACGTCAAACTCAAAATCGCTACGGGTGCCATAAACTGAAAGATAGAGCCCATTTGACCAGCGCTTACCGCAGGCAACCCTTTACTCAGCCAAATCGAGGGCAAAAAGCTGGCAACAGTATAAAAAAGCAACGATTGTAAACCCATAAAGATTGCAATTTGCCAAGCAAAAGGTGTACGCCACATCGAGATGTGTGCCGGCGCTTGTACGCCCTTAGCAAGTGGCACGATTGGCTGATGGTTTGATGAGCCTAAGCGCAGCCGTAACAGTACCCAAATAATGAAAGCAAATATCCCCAACACAGACCAACCGCCAAGCGCCCATTGCCAACCGACTTGCGCAGATAATGGCAGGATCACACCTGCGACAATGCCTGCCGAGACCGTCATGGTGAGACTAAATAAGCCAGTAATTAAGGGAATGTGATTGGGCGTACGTTGCTTGATAACAGGAGCAGCGAGTGTATTGGCAAAACCAATTGCCAATGTCAGCAATAATGTGCCGCTTAAAAACCCAATCCAAGTGGGAATGAGGCTACGAATCATCATGCCCGTGGTCAATAAGGCAATCATCGCAATCAGCGTATTTTCAAGCCCAAACCGCTTACCAATCGCGGGCGAAACAAAAGCTCCCAGTGCAAAGGTCAGCATTGGCACCGCGCCAAGCCAACCGATTTGGGTTTCGGAGATGTTGAGCGCCTCCTGTACCACAGGCGCGATAGAGCCCAGCGCTACAATTGGCGAGCGCATATTGGTGGCCAATAAAATCATGGCACACAGTACCAGCCAAAACGTAAAGCGTGAAGATGGCAGCTTCAAGTTTGACGGAGCATCCGACTGTGATTGTGACTGGGACTGGGGTGTTAAATCAGTTTGCAAATTAGAAGAGGTAGACATAGCGGCACGACTATCAGCATAAGAAAAAAGACACGTCATTAAAAAGCGCTGGCGTACCATAGCTTATAAAATAACACCAGAATACGTCACCAAGATGGTGAATGAGACAATATACGGAAATACAGACATACTTGCAGAAAGCAGGTTATATGAGCTTGCTACCCTATCAATCAGGGCAAACTTATTATATAGACAATGAATTTGAGATTTCGATGATAAAGCGCTCTTTATCAATAGCTGCTTATAAAAATTGGTATGGCGTAAGCAAAAATAGCGTCAGCCTCTTTTTAAAAGACTTGACGCTATTATAAGAACAAATGATGACTAAATACTACCAGCGTATGGTAACAAATCTACCACTTACACCGATCTGCCTAATTGAGCTGCTTTGAGCGCATTTTCTTGTTGTTCAGCGATAAGTGAGTCGCATTTATTGGGATCGTCACCACAGTATGAGCATTTTTCATTGCCCATCAATTTAGCGACACCACCACAAGAGCCTCTAAGTGGTTTTTTTTGGACCATATAACCGATACCCATAAAGATAAAAAACAGCATGAATACGGTAAAGGTGATAGCGAGCATTGGCAGTAGTTGGCTAAGCATGGAGGAAACCTCACGTTTAAAAAATAGGACTGTCATCGGTAAGATAGCACTTCATCTATATGATAACTTATTAATAGTATAGCAAAATTTTGCGTTGTCGGTTTGTGCTTAGCAGTCGTCTCAATGCTGTATTGTTGAAAACTTATCGCTTTTGAAACTAAGGTTTTTTATCAGCGCGCATTTTCTGCATAGCCGTGCTTTGCACTACTTGCCAATCGTCAAGATTGTCAGCAGCATCGTCTACTTTGACACCTTTAGCCAATATAACAAATAACGCGGCTATATTTTGTTTTTCAGCAGTCGCCAACGCTTTTGCATAGGGCATCGCCGTTAATGCGGTTGCCCAAGCATCGGCAAGTGCGACTGAATCTGCAGCGACAGTTACTGATGGTGCGCCACCAACAATTGGCTCACCCGTTGTAGGATCAATCGTATGGCTATAATGCTTGCCATCAAATATGATTGAATTGCGATAGTTTCCTGAAGTCGCCAGATGCATCTTATTATCATTATTTATCGGTTGACGAATAGCTGCAATCGTTTGGCGCTCGCTGACCGTACTGCCTTCTATTGGTGCATCAATGGCAATTTGCCACGGTTGCTGTTGCGCGCTAACGCCTGATGACGCTACTTCACCGCCAATCTCAACCATATAGTTGCGAATTTGATAGTTGTTTTTAAGCACATCAGCGATAACGTCAACGCCATAACCTTTAGCCACTGCCGAAAAATCTAAGCCGATTCCATCTTTAGTTTTATAAATGGTATTGTCTTTTTGAATGACGCCTTCAAAGTCGACTAAGGCAAGCGCTTTAGCTATTTCAGCCGCACTCGGTGGACTTTGTAAACGCTCAACGGTCATTGTGCTACCAAAGCCCCACGTATCTATTAACGGCATAACAGTAGGATCAAATGCACCATCCGATTGTTGATAGACCTGCCGTGAGACTTCTAACACATGGCTAAAATCAGCATCAATAGTAATCGGCGTATTTTTAGCTAGACGATTAAACTTTGAGATAGTCGCGTCGTCTTGATAGGTCGACATACTGTCATTAATCTGTTGTAGGCGCTCATCGATAGCAGCTTGTATGGCGACCTCATCAGCACCTTTGGGCAACTGATAGCTAATATGGTAGCTGGTGCCCATCGTTTCACCGCTTAGATTGTTATAATCTGGCGGTTGTTGGCAAGCGCTAAGACCGATTACAGCGCTTATGGCAATAACGGGCAATAAGGTCGTGTTTATCGATTTGCTAGATAATGAGAGTGGGGCTGATTGTTGCATTATTGGTTTTTTCATATGAATCATAATAGCTTTTATGGCAAAGAAGTGAGAGGCGCTTTATATAAGGCGTGCCTATTTTACACCCTTTAGTAACTATAACGCCAATTCATAAGCTCAAGTCATTGATACTCACGCGCTAGATTTATTTTACTTGCGATTCACGGATGAGCTTATAAAGCTTGGGTGGCGATAATCGATTGACCATCATCGCAAGCTTTTCTTTTTGACCACCGATAATAATATATTCCTCACCTTTCATTAACGCTTTACGGACTTGTTTAGCAAATGCAGTAGCGGTTAAGCCCTTATTGGTAGCATCATCCATAGTGCCTTGCGCGCTACCATCGCCAGTTAACGCATTGATAGAGACATTAGTTTGAATAAATCCTGGGAATACCGTTGCCACCTCTATCCCTTGATCGTGCAATTCAGCGCGCAGACTGTTTGCCCACATATGGATAGCTGCTTTGGCTGCACCATATGCTCCACGATATTGCGAACCGAGTAGGCCGGCTATACTAGATATCATGACTATTTTACCGCCATTTTGAGCAATCATATCTGGCAACACCAATCTGCTCAGGCGTGTTTGCGCAAAATAGTCTATCTCCATCAATTGACGCTCGACTTCCTCAGTTGTGTCCATGATTAGCGAGCGTTGACTGACGCCAGCATTGTTAATCAACCAATCGATTTTTCCGGCTTGTGCTGTCACCGCTTGATAGGCTTGTTTTACTTGGTCGGCATCAGCAATATCAAAAGGCACAACGATATGTTTATCTGAATGTTTGCAGCGTTTTTTAACGGCCTCTAGTTTGTCATTATTACGACCGCTTAAAATAATTCTAGCCCCGCGTTTAGCAAATTCTAATGCCAGTGCTTCGCCGATGCCACTTGATGCGCCTGTTATCCAAATGGTCAAGTCTTTGTATTTGGTTTTCATAAGAATCCTTTCTTGTTAACCTGTTATTGCTATTATTTAGCCCATAAAAAAAGAGCCTCGATTGAGACTCTTAATTTAGCATATATTATCAAGTTAATCGTGCAGGCTTAATGAGGGAGCTTAACCACCAAAGTCATCAAGCATAATGTTTTCATCTTCGACACCTAGACTATGCAACATATCGATAACCGCCGCGTTCATCATCGGTGGCCCGCACATGTAGTATTCACAGTCTTCTGGGTTTGGATGGTCTTTCAGATATTCCTCTAACAAGACGTTATGGATAAAGCCAGTATAGCCATCCCAATTGTCTTCAGGAAGTGGATCAGACAAAGCCACATGCCATTCAAAGTTAGCAAATTCCGCTTCTAGTTGATCGTAATCTTCAACATAGAACATCTCACGAATAGAGCGCGCACCGTACCAAAAACTAATCTTACGATCAGAGTTCAAGCGTTTCAGCTGATCAAAGATGTGTGAGCGCATCGGTGCCATACCGGCACCACCACCGACAAAGATCATTTCAGCTTCGGTCTTTTTGGCGAAGAACTCACCATAAGGACCTGATACGGTCACTTTATCGCCAGGCTTCAAGCTAAACGTCCACGACGACATTTTACCTGGTGGAATACCATCAGGGCCACGTGGTGGCGGACTAGCAATACGAATATTAAACTTAATTAAGCCTTTTTCATCCGGATAGTTAGCCATTGAATAGGCACGAATAACGGGTTCGTCAACTTTTGACACATACTTAAAGATGCCAAAGTTATTCCAATCTTCTTGATATTCTTCGGCAATATCAAAGTCTTTATAATGTACTTCATGCGGTGGCGCTTCTAACTGTACATAACCACCAGCACGGAAGTTAACTTCTTCGCCATCTGGAATTTTAAGCACCAATTCTTTAATAAAAGTAGCAACGTTATCATTAGAGATAACTTCACATTCCCATTTCTGTACATCAAAGAATTCAGGGTCAATCTCAATTTTCATATCTTGCTTAACAGATACCTGACAAGCAAGGCGCATATGATCGCGAATCTCGCCTTGAGTAAAGTAGCCTTCTTCAGTAGCCAAAATAGAGCCACCACCTTCAATAACACGGCAGCGACATTGGGCACAAGTACCACCACCACCACATGCTGAAGATAAAAATATACCTTCACTAGCAAGGGTTTGTAGTAGCTTACCGCCTGCTGATGTTACCACGTCGTTGTCGGGATTATCGTTGATGTGAATGGTCACATCGCCTGAGCTGACCAGTCTTGAGCGCGCCGCCAAAATAATGGCGACGAGACCCATGATGATCAAGGTAAACATAGCAACGCCACCAATCGCCGTAGCATAATCCATGATAGGTATCCTTAATCTATGGGGTAGGGATGCGGGTTCATATAAACTGCCCGAATCTCTACCGAATAAATGAATTAATTAGGTCAAATAACTGAGTATGGTTTTAAGCATATGTTTTTAAATAAATGACTACTTAACTAAGGCTTAAAAAAAACACTTAGATAAATAAGCCTTTATATAAATAAACGCTTAAATCGACATGCCACCGAATGACATAAAGCCTAGCGACATCAGACCAACCGTAATAAAGGTAATACCAAGGCCTTGTAGCGGCGCTGGAATGTCTGAGTATTTAAGCTTTTCACGGATACCAGCCAATACGGTAATGGCAAGTGCCCAACCAAAACCAGCACCAGCACCATATACCACAGATTCACTAAAGTTGTAGTCACGCTCAACCATAAATAGTACGCCACCCAAGATGGCACAGTTGACGGTGATTAATGGTAAGAAGATCCCAAGCGCGTTGTATAGACTCGGGACAAACTTATCCAAAAACATCTCTAGAATCTGTACGACAGCAGCAATGAGACCAATATAACTGAGCAGACCTAAAAAGCTTAAGTCAATATCAGGAAAACCCGCCCAAGCTAGCGCACCATCTTTAAGGATAAACTGAAACAATAAATTGTTCAGCGGTACAGTGAGTGCCATAACGAAAACGACAGCAACCCCAAGACCGATAGCGGTGGATACTTTTTTCGATACCGCTAAAAAGGTACACATGCCTAAGAAGTAGGCTAGTGCCATATTTTCAATAAAGACTGAGGTTATAAATAAACTAACATAATGTCCCATTAGTGACCGCCTCCGTGTGCCATGCCTTTAGACTGCGGCTTCATTACAAATTCAGCATCTTCAACCTGTTCTGGTTTCCAAGTACGGATAATGACAATAAACAATGCAATAATAAAGAACGCTGAAGGTGGTAATAATAATAAGCCATTAGGGACATACCAGCCGCCATCAGTCGCCGGTTGTAATAGCGTCATTCCAAACCAGCTACCTGAGCCCAATATTTCACGAATAGTGGCCACAAATAGCAATACGGCAGAGTAGCCAAGACCGTTACCAATACCATCTAAAAAGCTTGGTACGGGTGGATTACTCATCGCAAAGGCTTCAGCGCGACCCATAACGATACAGTTGGTGATAATCAAACCAACGAATACCGACAGTCCTTTACTGACATCATAAGCGACCGCTTTTAATATCTGATCGACCACAATAACCAAGGAGGCAATAATCGTCATCTGTACAATAATACGAATGCTTGATGGGATTTGCTTACGAATACTAGAGATAAAGAAGCTTGAAAATGCCGTTACTAAAGTCAACGCCACACTCATAACCAATGCATTAGCGACGGTAGTGGTCACTGCCAATGCAGAACAAATACCCAATATTTGCAAGCCAATAGGGTTGTTATCAAAGATAGGGGAAACTAAAATACTTTTTGTATCAGCCACGTTAAGCCTCCTTGCCGTGTGTTGCTGGTGCTATTGATGCCAGCTCGGTTACGGGATGCGTCTCTTTCTGAGCATGCTTTTGACTCGCTTTGGTGTCGGCACTTTTAATCGTCTGACCACTTTCTTTGCGTAGAGAGTCTAAATAAGGCTTATAACCTTGCTCACCTAGCCAAAACTGAATCATGTTACTAACGCCGCGACTGGTCAAAGTCGCACCACTAATACCATCTACCCAATTCTCTTTTGAGCCTGAAGTGGCAACACCAGTAGCAACATCACCGTTTTCATCATAAGAGTGGATACCAGTCCACATCGCACGCCATTTTGGCTCTTCGATACGAGCCCCTAAGCCTGGAGTTTCTTTATGCTCATAAAAGCTGATACCTTTGATGGTATTCATATCGCCTTCAAGCGTTAAGAAGCCGTAGATTGTGCCCCAAAGGCCATAGCCTTGAATCGGTAACACGATCATCTCAGGTTTTCCAGCAGCATCATTCTTGACATAGACTTTCGCGTATTTAGGCTTACGACCAATACTTGCAGGGTCATTATCACCTAAGTCGTCGCTCAATGCCTTATTCTTAGTGGCTTGACTGGCGTCATAAGTATTACGATCGGCAATACCAACGGCTTTTAAGGCCTCGTCATCTAAGTAATTGCCTTTATTTAAGTCGACAATTTCAACATTAAAGTCTTTGAAACGCTCAGCCACATCTTCATTGGTATCTGTGTCTGGATTAAACATGCCAGCAGCGACCAAGATGTTCTTATTGCGATCCAATTTAGCATTTTCAACTTGCGCTGGCTTCAAGCCAACGGCTGCTGCTGCAACCAATACTGAACACACCAAGCATAGCGTCAACGCTACGATGATGGTTTTCATGTTGTTGCTTTTAGGCTTAAGGTTACTTTTGGGCTTGGACATGGCGAAGCCTCCGTGCTGTTTGGCGTTTAATATTTGCTTGGGTGACAAAGTAGTCAAACAATGGCGCAAATAAGTTAGCAAATAGGATGGCAAGCATGATGCCTTCTGGGAAGGCTGGATTGATGACGCGAATCAATACCGTCATAAAGCCAATCAAGATACCATAAGCCCAGCGGCCTTTATTGGTATGCGCAGCTGACACAGGATCGGTTGCCATAAATACCGCACCAAAGGCAAACCCACCGACAACTAAATGCCAGTAAAATGGCATATTCATCATCGAGTTGCTTTCAGAGCCAATCATATTAAAGACTAATGACGTAGCAATTAGACCAATCACGCAGCCTAACATAATGCGCCATGAGGCAATGCGCGTCCATAGTAGAACCACGGCACCCATTAAAATAGCAAGGGTTGAGACTTCACCGATACTGCCTTGAAGATTACCAAAGAAGGCATCGCTCCAGGTAATCGCTTGACCATAGACGTCAACGAACTTATCTGGAGTAACCCCAAGTGCGGCTAGACCAAGCGGCGTTGCGCCTGAGAAACCATCAACCGCTGTCCATACTGAGTCACCTGACATATAAGCAGGATAAGCAAAGTATAAGAACGCACGACCTGATAGGGCAGGGTTAAGGAAGTTTTTACCAGTACCGCCGAATACTTCTTTTGCAACGACAACACCAAAGATGATACCTAAGGCAACTTGCCATAAAGGAATATCTGGTGGCAGACATAGTGCAAATAGCACAGAGGTGACAAAGAAACCTTCGTTCACTTCGTGTCCGCGCGTCACAGCAAATATAATCTCACAGAGAATACCGACCGCAAAAGTCACGATATAAATGGGTAAGAACTGCATCGCCCCGTAGACAAAGCTTGCCCAAATACTTTCTGGGTTATAGCCTGCCATGCTGGTAATAATGGTACGCCAGCCTTCAGGTTGTAGACCAAGTTTATCAATTGCAGTCAGTGCTTGATGACCAATATTATACATACCCCAAAACATCGCTGGGAAGGTACACATCCATACCGTAATCATAATGCGTTTCAGGTCAATACCATCGCGCACGTGTGATGAGGCATAAGTCGTTGAGCTTGGTTGACGTAAAAATGTATCAAACATCTCAAAGAGGGCATAGTATTTTTCGTGTTTGCCACCCTTGGTGAAAGACGGCTCCATACGATCGAACATATTGTGTAAAAATTTCATCGTGGTTAGCCCTCCAGCTCAATGCGCGTTAAGTTATCACGCAAAATGTCACCGTATTCATATTTACCAGGAGAAACGAAGGTGCATAGCGCCACATCTTCTTCATCTAGCTCAAGCACACCTAAATCAACCGCAGTGATAATATCTTCGATAATCAGCGCACGCATGAGCTGCGTCGGCAGATAGTCTTGCGGCATAATCTCTTCATAAACCCCAATTGGCACCATCGCTCGCGGAGAGCCATTAGTAGTCGTAGTAAAGTTATACTTTTTACTACCAAAGAATTGCGAGATATAAATCGGCAATTTAGAAAAGCGATTTTTACCCGCTTGTAGGAAATGGAACGCTGGACGCTCACGACCTTCTGCAAGCACACTGATTTGATTATCAAAGCGCCCAAGATAAGCGATGTTATCGAACACTTTACGCCCAGATAGCACTGAACCTGTAATCACACGGTTCTCGCCGTCAGCCAACTCGCCTTTTGTTAAACCCGTAATATCGGCACCACGTTCTGTGGCAATAAGATGCGGGTTTTTAACAGCAGGACCAGCTAGACTTAATAGACGACGTGTGTATAAGCGACCCGTGGTAAATAATTTACCAATGGCAATCACATCTTGGTAGCCAATCGTCCAGACGCTTACGCCGCGTGCGATAGGATGCAAAAAGTGAATGTGCGTGCCTGCAAGCCCTGCCGGATGTTTACCGGTAAAGCTATGATACTCAGTGACATTATTAGCAGCGGTTTTCGCGACTGGCGTCAGCTGTGCATCACCATGATGGCAGACAAAGGTCTTTGGGCTAAGGGTAGATAATACGGCAAGTCCGTCATTGAACGCTTGCAGTTGCTCATTAATCAGCAACATCGGGTCAAAGGCTAATGGATTGGTATCCATCGCAGTGACAAAGATAGCATGCGGACGGGCGCCTATATCAGGCGAGCGGCTAAAAGGACGGGTACGGAACGCGGTCCATTCACCAGAGGCAAGCAGTTGAGTTTCAACGATTTCAGAATCTAAGTCAGCAAGTTGCTGGGAGTCATAACTCTGAAAATCGACTTCTTCACCGTTTGGATCAACCTGAATCACAAGACTTTCAAACACACGGCGTTCACCGCGTTTGATGGCGATGACTTTGCCAGCAGCAGGGGCAGTGTAGATAACGCCAACTCGTTTTTTATCTTCAAAAACGGGCTGACCTTTGGCTACGATGTCACCTTCTTTGACATTCATCGTGGGCTTCATGCCTACATAATCGTAGCCAATAAGCGCCACATATGCGGGTCTGTGCTCAGATATCTCGCGGGAGGGTTCGCCGGTGATGGGCAAATCCAAACCTTTTTTGATGGTAATCATAAGCGAAAACTTAGTCCATAGTCTAAAACGATACCAGACGTCCTGTTTGGTATATCGGCAGCATGAATGCTAACGTCATCAATAAAAAACCCCAATCAGATCCTATAAAAGGACAGCGATAAGGTGATCTAAAAATAACACTTCATGACTACTATTATAAGAGTATTAACGCTGACCTTAGACTCCTTAACAACACGTTAATGTCTTATTCGAATGACCAAAGTGGCGACTGGCTACCAAGGTGTATACTAAAACGCTTAAATCTGCTGCCATCCTAAACAAGGACGGTTTTAGATAAAATACAGTTTTACCATACGATTTATTAAAATCTTAAAATTCATAATATTTATGTGATTTAAACAGCGCTATTCATTCGATTGAATAAGAATGAGAGATAAATGACTTGTGATACTTAGTGAAAGCTATCTAAGCGCCTTTTAATGACCTATGATTATAGGATAAATTTAATTGCTCAATAACAGCAGCTGATAACACAAATTTTGACAGAGTGGTTAATGCTGCGCTGCCATCTACCTTATTCTCATTGAAATCATCTATAGATAGCAGACGATTGGCTTTTATCGCACAAATACAAATTTACCTAGGATTATACGCTAAACTGACCTAAAATTGCCAGTTGGTAATAGAATTTACCTAATGTTGCCAGTGATTCTACGTGCTAAAACTTATGGTTATGATTGTCTGTTTTCTATAGGTCTACAGAGATAGTCAATACAAAATAAAATTGATACATAAGTAGTTAGATGCTACTGGTATAAATTTTGCTCACGCGCTTTGTGCTTTGCTAGACATGGGCTACCAAAAGCCATGCAGCAGCATGTCTCGTTTTTAAAATGAGTCGACTATAACCCTGTCAGTGTTTTTTCGGGTTCTATTATTAAATGAACTTTTCATGACGACCTTTTTAAATTTGTTATTCTAATCTATTTATATTAAGTTACTGCTTAACCGGTTTTTTCAACTATCATTTAAACCTTGATTGTATTTTTATTATTAATATCGCTTTTTATAAGGAATGCTATATGTGCGCTGTCCCTGTCATTATCCCAGCTATCGATTTAAAAGATGGTAAGTGTGTGCGCTTAAAACAAGGCCGTATGGAAGATGATACGGTATTTTCTGATGACCCAGTAGCGATGGCAGCACGTTGGGTGAGAGAAGGTGCGCGCCGGTTGCATTTGGTCGATTTAAACGGTGCATTTGATGGTATTCCAGTGCATAAGCAAGTGGTAAATGATATTGCCAAAGCCTTTCCTAAGCTGCCTATTCAGCTTGGCGGCGGTGTGCGCAATATGAAAACTATTGAGCAATATATCACTGCCGGTTTGACGTATATCATTATCGGTACTAAAGCCGTGGAAGATCCGGAGTTTGTTGCCGAAGCTTGCCGCGAATTCGCGGGACATATTATCGTTGGTATCGACGCCAAAGACGGTTTGGTTGCTACTCATGGTTGGGCAAATGTGACCGATACCAAAGCCACAGAGCTTGCTAAACGCTTTGCTGATGTTGGCGTCTCTTCTATCGTCTATACTGATATTAATCGTGATGGCATGATGCAAGGCGTCAATGTCGAGCAAACAGTCAACTTAGCACGTGAAGGCGGGTTACCGGTGATTGCCTCTGGCGGCGTGACTGATATGAAAGATATTGAACTGCTAAAACCTTACGGCGACTGTATCGAAGGTATCATTACCGGTCGCGCTATTTACGAGGGCACCTTAGATTTGGGTGAAGCGCAAAACTATTTAGACAGTCGTAAATAAATTGGACCGTTAATAGCCTTAAATAATCTATTCGTAAAACTGTCTATGCCCAAAATAAATTGATAACCATCAAGGATGCTTATGGCAGCTTATTTTGACCACCCAACGTTGCGCAAGCGCCTAAAGTTTTGGGGTCAGCTGCTGCTGCTATTAAGCATCACCGGTACTTTACCGGTATATGCTGCTGTTGAAAATGCTGCTAATGAGAGCTTGGTAGATGAAACCAGTGCATTAGATGCTAGTAGCACTGTTAATAGTGATATAAAAGCCACTACTAGCAGTGTTACCAATAACAGTGTTACCAATTCTTCAGATATTTCATCTTCAAACGTTTCACCTTCAGATCCCCCAGCAACCGTTAATATATTGCCTATTGAGGCAGTAGATACTTTATCCTTACCAACGATCAGCGGTGAGAGTAGCAACAATGCGCAAATTGAAACCACACCAACCCTGCTAAAAGACAAGGATATTCGTCAACGTATCAGTGGTATTTTTTCAGAGATTGAAGGCTTACAAGCGATCAATGTCAGCGTTACCCAAGGTGTGGTTACTTTAAGCGGTGAAACCCCCAATGAGAAAAAAGCCCAGCAAGCCATTAATCTAACCAATCGTCTGACAGATGTAGTGACGGTAGAAGATAGGATTAATCGAACGCTTGATGTGCAAGATAATGTCTCCACGGTGTATCAGGGTCTCAAGGCTCAAACTAGAAATCTAATCAAAGCCTTACCTTTATTAGTGGTAGGTATTATTTTATTCGCGTTTGTGACTTGGTTTGGTAGTTGGTTGTCTAACCGGCAAAAGATGTGGCAACGTCTGACGCCCAATCCATTTGTGGCTGAGCTATTGGCACAAACGGTTAAAGTGATATTTATCGTTTTTGGCCTTATCTTAGCGTTAAGTCTAGTCGGCGCAGAGACTATCTTAGGTACGCTGCTTGGCGGTGCAGGGGTGATTGGTATTGCGGTCGGTTTTGCGGTCAAAGATACCATTGAGAACTATATTGCCTCTTTAATGCTGAGTATTCGCCAACCATTTCGCGCGCGTGATCACATCGTGATTAATGGCAAAGAAGGAATTGTAGTACGTCTGACTTCACGGGCGACTATTTTAATGACCTTAGATGGTAACCAGCTACGTATTCCTAACGCCGAAGTCTTTAAAAGTACAATTTTAAATTATACTAAAAACCCTGAACGCCGTTTCTCTTTTGAATTGGGCGTGGATGCCAATGACGACCCAATGGCAGCAATTAAGGTGGCGATTGATGAGATACGTCAATTAGATTTTGTCTTAGATAAGCCCAAAGCCATTGCAACTATCAAAGAGGTTGGCGACTCTAATATCATCCTTGAATTTAAAATATGGGTCAATCAGTTAGAAACAGACTTTTCTAAAGCGCGCAGTATCGCTATTCGTGAGGCCAAGCACGCTCTAGAGAATGCAGGCTTCAGCTTACCTGAACCCATTTATCGATTACGCTTTAATCATAAGTTAGAAAAGATGCTTGCAAATTTACCAAGTGACAGTAAAGCTCGGAATAGCAGTTCTGAAATTATAGTAGCGCCCGCTGCGCCTATACCGGTAAGTCCTTCTCAAGCTGAAAAAACGACGATAGATGGCAAAGATAAAAAACAGGCTAAAGCGCGTGCTAAGCATATTTTACAGGGTGATGCTGCTGAAGATATTCTTGACTCACGTCCTGATAAAAAGCTAATGGAAAAAGTCGAACAAGAAATTGCTGAAAATTCAGATGAGACCGATTTATTGAGTAATAATAGCCCGCAAGAGTAGTTTTAAAGATAAGTTTAAAAACTCGGCATAGAAAATGCATAGAACGTATATAGATCAATAATTATCTAAATATACGAGAAGCTACCTATGGAAATGAAACACCTAATTATTTTTGCATTAGCAGGTTTTGTCATATTAATCGGTTTTAATATGATGAATAGTAGCCGTGATGAGGACAATAGAACCGCGGTAGTTGATAGCAACGCGCCAGCCACTGTTTCAACGGATGCTACTATGCAATCAGCTGGATCAGAAAGTATCGCAAACCAACCTTTAGGTCAGCAGCCAAAAGCCATCCTTGATAATGCTACTAGCAAGATAGATCAAGCACAGCAAGCGGACAAGGAACGTCTAGACCAGATGAGCAATGCCCAGTAATAATTTAAGCAGTTGTTATAAACTACTGAGCATAAAAAAGGCTAACGATAACGTTAGCCTTTTTTACGGTAAGATTTTTAGTCAAATCTAGCTTTTCTTGCTAGCGCCTTTATTGTTGCGACTGCTTGTTTTCTTAGCTAGGCTTTTCTTGGCTGGATTCGCTTTGCTTTGATTCATTTTGCTTGCTTGCAGTTTTTCTTTTAAATCGAAGTCAATTTGCAGCAGATCCATATTCACACCAGCTACTTTTACTTTGACTGAATCACCCAATCCAAATAACGTACCTTTGTCTTTACCGACAAGCTGCTGCTGCTGTTCGTCATAGACAAAGAAGTCATTGCCAACGTTCGAGATGTGGACTAAGCCATCGATATAAAGGTCAGTCAATGTGACAAATAAACCAAAGCTTGTAACCGTGGTCACAACGCCATCGAATTCTTCGCCGACATGGTCTTTCATATAATGACATTTGAGCCATGATTCTACATAACGTGATGCTTTTTCAGCACGGCGCTCAGTATCTGAAGTTTGCGTACCGGCTCCCTCTAAAGAGAATTCCATTACTGGCTGCGGGCTATTGGTCACCTTTGCCTTGATGGCACGATGTAGCATTAAATCAGGGTAACGGCGAATAGGCGAGGTAAAGTGGCTATATTCGTCATAAGCCAAACCAAAGTGACCGATATTGTCAGGTGAATAATTGGCTTGCATCATCGAGCGCAGTAACATGCTATGGATGCTAATCGCGTCAGGACGGTCTTTAGTCGCTTCGATAATGCGCTGATAATCTGCTTGGGTTGGGCTTTCTTCTGGGAAGCTTAGACCAAAGTTTTTAGCATATTCATGAATACGCATCGACTTTTCGCCATCAGGTTTATCATGGTTACGATATAAGACAGGCAGCTCGTTTTTTAGCGCAAAGTTTGCGGCAGACGTATTGGCAAGCAACATACACTCTTCAATCAATTTATGCGCATCACCACGAGTACGCGGCAAGATAGCAGCGATACCACCTTTTTCGTTGAACTCAATATAAGTCTCAACCGTTTCAAACTCCATCGCATGACGTTCTTCACGCTTTTTAAGCAGTAACTCATACAATTGATGTAGCGTATCGACCGATTTTTTGACTTCTTTATTATCGGTTAATGACTTAGGCACACTACTGTCTTTTGGATTGGCCAGATAATCATTCACTTGATCATATGTTAAGCGCGCCTGTGAATTCATCACCGCTGGATAAAAGTCATAACCAGTGACTTTACCTGCACGAGAGATTTTAATATCGGCAACCATACATAAGCGATCTACGTTAGGGTTCAATGAACACAGACCGTTTGATAGTACTTCAGGCAACATCGGAATCACACGATGCGGGAAATATACTGAAGTACCACGCTCGAAAGCATCTAAATCCAGTGGAGAATTTGGGGTGACATAATGACTGACATCAGCGATAGCGACTAAAACGCGATAGTTACCACCACTACGTTTTTCAGCAAATACGGCATCATCAAAATCACGTGCATCTGCGCCATCAATCGTAACCAATGGCAATTCACGTAAATCAGTACGACCTTTTAAGTCTTTGCCACTTGGCTCGCGATAATCATTGGCTTGTTTGAGTGCCGCTTCGCTAAATTCAGAAGGAATATCGTAGTTGAGTAGTGTGGTCTCAATAATCAGCTCGCGATCATTGTCATCGTTGAGCAATTCAGTGATTTTACCCGTGGCAAACTCATGCTGATTCGGCCAATCGATGACATCCACTTTTACGGGACTACCAATTTTTGCGCCCAGTGTTTGTACATTATCTTCAGTAACGGTAATCGGTTGATGATTGTTAGGGCTACCGAGCTCCACACAATAACCATCTTCATCTTGAGCAAGTGTACCGATAAAGTGGTTTTGATGACGTTCAGTCACGTCGACAATACGGCCTTCCATGCGACCACGGTTGTCGGTTGACGTACCGATCGCATCAACTATGTCGCCATTAAACACCCAGCGCATTTGTTTTTCATGCAAGAATAAATCGGGCATATCAGCTAATAATACAAAGCCAAAGCCTTTAGGGTGAGCAGACACTGTGCCTCTAACGACATCGTGCTGTGTAACTGTACGAAAGCGATAAGGACGACCATCGCGATTGACCTGTCCATCACGAACCATCGCTTTGAGGCGATTGCCTAAAGCATCAAATTGATCAGGATCAGTGATGTTAAAAACTTTTGCCAGTTGTTGATGCGTCAATTCACCTTGCTCTGTAATCGTGCTCAATATCAGCTCACGACTAGGAACAGGGTTAATGTATTTTTGGGCTTCAGCCGAGGCGTTTGGATCATTCCAACTCATAAAGTACCGTATCTGTTTTAAATTATTAATAAGGACTATCTTAACACGAACAACGCTGTAATATCTTGCGTCAATTATCTTATGTGCGTCCGATAGCAGGTAACGGTTAACTTCAATAATAAAAGTAACCGCTGTATTTTAGATATCAATAGAGCCGGATTTATCCGTAATTTTCTTAGTATCCAACTCTTTTGAGACTTCAAGTACCGTAGTCTGATTCGACTTATCTAAGTACTTTTGTGCTTTATCCACTTCTGTAGTCAAAGTATTCACCGTTTGCTTCATGTTTTCTAGCGCTTCAAGTTTATAATTACTAATCATATCCATCGTATCATAGACATTATTGAAGGCGTTTTGCAATTTATCAAGCTCAATGGTGCTGCTGGTTGCTTGCTCATGAATCTCGCCTGATTGGCGTTTTAGCATGGCTGAGGTCGATTCAATTAAACTGCTGGTGGTTTTGTTTAAAGCCGTAATTTGATCAAGGACAAGTTTCTGATTGGTCATTGCTTGAGCCACTATTACGGCCGTACGTAATGCCGATACAGTAGTCGTGGTCGCACGATCAACCCCTTTAATCAGCTCTAAGTTATTACGGCGAATGGTATCAAGCGCCAAATAACCTTGGACGTTGACAGCCAATTGCGTCAAAAAATCTGTATTTTTTTGGCGAACATAAAACAGCATCTCTTCTTTAATAATACGCGCTTTTTCAGGGTCAGTCGCTTCTATTGCATAAACCTTTTGCTCTAGCTGCTCATCGATTTTCTTACCAACATAGACGTACTGACGAATAGATTGCATCAACTCCCACATATTAACTTTTTCTTGCTCGATCATGGCATTGTCTTTGAGCAGCTCATCCTTACCATTATAAAGACTTGTCACGACCGCATTGATATGGGATTGCGCTGACTCGTATTGGCGAAAGTAGTCTTGTACTTTATTACCAAATGGGATGAGACCAAACAGCTTACGCGAGCTGGTCAGCTCTTTTTTACTGGGGTCTAAATCTTCTACGATACCGCGTAGTTCAGTCAATGACTTAGCAATAGGGGAGTTGTCAAATAAGCTATCGTTCAAGCTTTTAGCCGGTAGCTCTAACATCCGATTAGACACTTGTGCTGATTCACGAATTTCTTTATTACCCAAGTTATGGATAGATTGCACGTTTTGTTTAAACTCAGAGCTGTGCACCGAATTGTTGATCACATGATCGACAAAGGCATCAACCTTGGCATCAAGTTCTGGAATATGACTTTCATCCAATTTGACCATCTGATCGGCTTCGCTTTTTTGTACTTCTTTAACCGCTGCAGGCGCAGTCAGAGTGATACTTGGTGTAGAAGTATTTTCGGGTGGGGTCAATTCTTGCATGGAGTTTCCTATAATATCTAAAAGAGTTTGTATTTTTTGCCAATAGTATTAATAGATGGATGGCTATACGTTATTTTTATTTGCTTAATCGTTTTTATTCGAATTATTATTAAGAGGGACAAAACAGATCTTTAGATTACCGTGTAATGAAAAGCTTGAGAAGATGGGTTTTGTAAAGCAGCGTAGGCTTCCTATGTTTACAAGTCATACAGTATTACTGCTAGGGATTTTTTGCAGCGTTTGTTATACCTGCAAGTAGTAAGTAAGAAAAATTGCTAGCACTAGCACGTTGCTATAATTGACGACACTAGCAATTGACGGCACTAGCACGTTGCTATAAACGCAACTTTGAACGTATTTTCTTGTTTTAAGCTGATTGTTTTATTTCAAACTGAGTGTGTTTATAAGTTTTCATACTAAAAAACCATCAATATTCCGCAGTATATTGATGGTTAAGATTATAAATATCTAGATAGACTAACAGTCACCACTAATCGCAGTCTATCTAATAGACTATTTTTTCTTAGTAGGACCTAACAGCATACCCATTTGACGACCTTCCATCTTAGGGTACTGTTCGACGTTTGAGATATCAGCGGTGTCTTCAATGATACGATCAAGTTGTTTGCGACCAATCTCTTGGTGTGCCATTTCACGTCCGCGGAAACGGATGCTAATTTTAACTTTGTCTTGATCTTCTAAGAAGCTAACGATTTTTCTCAGTTTAACCTGATAATCCGCTTCTTCGGTGCTAGGACGTAGCTTCATCTCTTTCAGCTGAGTCTGCTTTTGGTTTTTCTTAGCTTCTTTCGCCTTTTGCTTTTGATCATAGAGGAAATGCTTATAATCCATGATTTTGCATACAGGCGGTTTGGCTTCGGGAACCAATTCGACCAAATCTAGACTGTCTTCACGTGCCGCTTTCATCGCGGTTTCGATATCGACCACGCCCATTTGTTCGCCATCTTCTTTAACCAGACGGACTTCTTTGGCACTGATATCTTCATTGATGTTTAAACGGTTTGACTGTTTAATAGGTATTACTCCTGATCTGTTTTTGGTGTCTGTCTGCCTTTTTCGGCGACAGCTGTCTCTACTAATGTGATAAATTCAGGGACACTCATCACGCCTAGATTTTCGCCTTCGCGGGTTCGGACGTTGACGCTGCCTGATTCGACTTCTTTATCTCCTAATACTAGCATATAGGGAATACGTTCTAATGTTTTCTCTCGTATCTTAAATCCAATCTTTTCGTTACGCAAGTCACTAATAGCGCGTAAGCCTGCTTTTTTCAACTCACTGACGACATTTTCACAGGTTTCTGCTTGTTTATCCGTGATATTCATCACCACCACTTGTTGCGGCGCCAGCCATACTGGCATCCAACCGGCATAGTTTTCAATCAAGATACCGATGAAGCGCTCAAATGAACCTAAGATAGCACGGTGCAACATAATGGGCACTTCGCGCTCGTTTTGCTCATTGACGAATTCGGCATCGAGACGCTCAGGCATATTAGGATCGACCTGAATGGTACCGCATTGCCATACGCGACCTAATGAATCTTTGAGACTAAATTCAATCTTTGGACCGTAAAATGCGCCTTCACCTGGTAGATAAGCCCAATCAAGCCCTGAACTATCAAGCGCATCAGCCAATGCTTTTTCTGCAAAATCCCAAGACTCATCGCTACCAACACGTTTTTCAGGACGGGTTGAGAGTTTCATAATAATATTATCAAAACCAAAGTCTTCATAAACAGCAAGCGTCAGCTTAATAAAATCAGCGACTTCTTGTTGAATCTGCGCTTGCGTACAGAAAATATGCGCGTCATCTTGCGTAAAACCACGTACACGCATCAAGCCGTGCAATGATCCTGAAGGTTCGTTACGGTGACACGAGCCAAATTCTGCCATACGTAATGGCAATTCACGGTAAGACTTTAAGCCTTGGTTAAATACTTGTACGTGACAAGGGCAGTTCATCGGCTTCACCGCATAATCACGGTTTTCGCTAGACGTGGTAAACATGTTGGTCGCGTAATTGCCCCAGTGACCTGAACGTTCCCACAAGCTACGATCGACGATTTGCGGCGTTTTAATTTCTTCATAGCCATTATCATGTTGTACTTTACGCATATATTGCTCAAGTACTTGATAAATCGTCCAACCATTGGCATGCCAAAAAACCATACCCGGTGCTTGCTCTTGCATATGGAACAAATTAAGCGCTTTACCAATTTTACGATGGTCGCGTTTTTCTGCTTCTTCAATACGTTGGATATAAGCTTTTAGATCTTTTTTATCCGCCCACGCCGTACCATAGATACGTTGCAGCTGTTCATTTTTTGCATCGCCACGCCAGTAAGCACCTGACATCTTGGTTAGTTTAAAGACTTTTAAGAATCTAGTGTTTGGTACATGCGGACCACGGCACATATCGACATATTCTTGATGATGATAGAGACCAAAGGCTTCTTCACCTGGCATATCGTTAATCAGCTTAAGCTTATAATCTTCACCACGCTCTTCAAAGATTTTAATC
Organism: Psychrobacter sp. DAB_AL62B; assembly: GCF_028895345.1. Classification (NCBI taxonomy): domain Bacteria; kingdom Pseudomonadati; phylum Pseudomonadota; class Gammaproteobacteria; order Moraxellales; family Moraxellaceae; genus Psychrobacter; species Psychrobacter sp. DAB_AL62B. The sequence goes on along the minus strand of NZ_SAXC01000009.1, from coordinate 1,256 downwards.
ACTTCAGCGCGTGGCGTCATTTTCTTAATAACGTCATAATCTTGCTTGATCAGCTCCATCATGCGTTTTTCAATTTTTTCCATGTGTTCAGGTGTAAACGGCGTTTCACTATAGATGTCATAATAAAAGCCGTCATCGATAACTGGACCAATGACCATCTTCACATCAGGATATAATTGCTTGACCGCATGACCTAATAAGTGGGCACAAGAATGGCGAATGATATCGACGCCGTCATCATCTCTTGGCGTTACGATCTCGACTTTAGCATCAGCAACGATAGGGTCGTGCGCATCCACTAAATGACCATCCACACGTCCAGCGACGGTCGCTTTAGCAAGTCCTGCCCCAATACTCTGCGCCACTTCCATGACGGTCGTGTTGCCTTCGAATTCTTTTACGCTACCATCGGGTAAAGTAATCGCTACCATAATCTATTCACCTTTTTGCGTCCGTTGGCAGTGATGATTGCAACCATCAATCATATAACCGTAAGACTACGTCAATTATATCCAGCACTGTGATATGTTGTAAGAGACATGCACTACTTAAGAGCACTAAGCTTAGATTCATATAGCGTCATGACTAATGAACATCTAATAGCTATAATAGAATCGCTAAAATCTCAGATAAGCTACCTTTTAGGTAAGGTCAACGAGAAGTGCCATTAAGTAAAGTCATAAAAGCCACCATTATAGCAAAAACTGTTTATTAACACTAGATGGCAAGGAACAGTGCATAGATTTGCACTCTTATAAATTATATTAAATAGCCGTTCTACCTATATATGCATATATAGGTAGCAACAATATGGAATGCATGCATATATAGGTGCTATGAATACAGTTATCAACACCTTGTGAACTACCACAATTATGAATGGGGACAAGCTATCGTTAAGATAATAAGCCGTTTTAGATACACGGTTAAATAGGAGCAGCCTAATAAAGTAACGACAAGATAAAAGCTTGGAAGACGATGAGGCTCTGAGAAAGAGATGATAAGGATCAGTCGGTAATTAATATTTAGCGACTATAAATAATAAGCTAGAATTTAATTTTAAAGCTAACTCATTGAAACCTATCTAGTATTCATATCCAACCAAACCAATATGATAAACATTTAGAATAACCCCTTGACCCCCTCCTGAAACTGCGTATAATACGCCCCTATCGGAACGAAGCTAAACTTATTAGGGCAAGTGATTGATCACTTAGTACTGAAGTTTAGCGAGATTGGCATTAGAGTTTACATTT
>NZ_SAXC01000008.1:0-130187 GCF_028895345.1 Psychrobacter sp. DAB_AL62B | reverse complement strand
TATCATACCGCCCATACCGCCATGTGAATATCCCCACCATGCCGCGACCGCTAGGGCAATGGCTGTGAAGATAAAGTCTAAATAAAAATGTCTCATGACACATCCTGTCTGGTTGCGTAAAGCTAAGGTTGGACTGTTATAGGCACAATCCATAAAAAAAGCGGTTATTGCTAACCGCTTTTTATGCATAAATTTAAGAGAAACATAAAGCATTATTGGCCGTTTGGCTATCAATAATTACAACTATTTTGCAACTATTTGCAACTGTCTATAGCGTACTTTTAATGGCATCAAGCTAACGACTGTCGATCACCAATAAAATGCTTATCATTAGTTTTACGCTGGTCGTAATTTGGTATTAAATAACAACGCCATATTGCTGACACATCGCTTGCAGACCGCCTGAATAACCTTGACCAACCGCGCGGAATTTCCATTCAGCATTATGACGATAGACTTCACCAAACACCATCGCAGTCTCGACAGAGTAATCTTCTGCTAAGTCAAAACGCACCACTTCAGCACCTGTTTCTTCATTGACGACGCGAATAAAGGCATTAGCAACTTGACCGAAGTTTTGGCTACGAGCGGCAGCATCATGAATAGTCACGGTCACGACAATTTTATCAACGTCAGCTGGAACTTGAGTCAGGTTTACTTTAACGACTTCATCATCACCATCGCCTTCGCCAGTACGGTTATCACCCGTATGCTCAACCGCGCCGTTGTCAGACTTAAGCTGATTATAGAAAATAAAATCATGGTCGCCGCGTACTTTGCCCGCGCTGCTGAGCAAGAAAACGCTAGCATCAAGATCGAACTCGGCACCAGAGGTTGCGCGCTCATCCCAGCCAAGACCGATGAGGAGCTTGGTTAGATTTGGGTCGGTTTTGGTGAGCGATAAATTACCGCCTTTATTCAATGATAAAGCCATGATATATCCTTGTTATTAGAGTAGGGTAAATTGCGATACTAAATATGTTTATTAGGTAGCGCTCTATCATAACAACAAAAAATGACCCAATCAAAGCCGATTGAGTCATTATTGTTTTAAAACGGTGATTGCTTTATTGACTAAAAAATAAGCGCCATCAAACTAAGTGCTTTTATAAAGGCGATTAAACAAATTATTCTCTAACTTGTGCTTTTAGTCTGTAGCAAGCTTAACGATGACGAATCTCAAAGCTTTGATGAATCGGTTTTTTAACATCAAAATCGAAACCAATAGTTTTTTGGGTAATATCGATAATATCGTAGCGCTCGGTCAGTTGTTCATCCAACTCAAAACGGGTAAAGTTATTAGAGAAGTATAAAACACCGTCAGCAGTCAAACGGTTCATCGCCCGATTAATAAGCGCGGTATGATCACGTTGAACATCAAAGGTACCTTGAAACTTTTTGGAGTTTGAAAAAGTTGGCGGATCAATAAAGATAATATCAAATTGCTCCGTATTGTCTTTAATCCACTCAAAGATATCGGCGGCAACGAATTGATATTTATTGCGACTGACATCTAGACCGTTAAGCACAAAATTCTGCTTGCCCCAATCGAGATAGTTTTGTGATAAATCAACACTAGTGACTTTTTTAGCGCCAGCCAGTGCCGCGTGTACACTCGCCGTACAAGTATAAGCAAATAAGTTTAGTACGGCTTTGCCACGACTGTTGTCTTTAATGCGCGCACGCATATTACGATGGTCAATAAAGAGCCCAGTATCGAGATAGTCGGTAAAGTTGACATAGAAGTACGCGCCATCTTCACGAGCGACATAAAACTTACCACGCTTTTCGGTATTACCTTGTTTGCTATATTGGTCATTACCTGATTGACGGGCGCGAGTCTTGATAAAGATTTGTTCACGGTTAATACCAAAGACTTCCCGAATACCCATTAGCGCCAGATTAAAGCGTTTTTTAGCGGTCTCAGGTGGAATGGTTTTTGGTGGCGCGTATTCTTGCACATGCACATAATCGCCATATAAATCGACAGCTACTTTGAAGTCGGGCAAATCAGCATTATAAACGCGTAAATTACTCACATTGTCTTTTTTAGCCAGCTTCTTCAGTTTGCCAAGATTTTTTTGCAAGCGGTTGATAAAGTCTTGTCCTTCTTCTACTTCAATCTCACGCTTTTCAAAGCGACTAACAAGATTACCCGTTTGCCCAGCAATCAACGTTCCATAACGAAAATAAACAGTGATAGCACCATTATGACAACGCAAGGTTTTTGGCTCTTTAATCGGTAAAATATCTACTTGCTCGACGTGAGAGGCTAATATGCCTAACATCGGCGTGATACCGCTACCCGCAAAGCTGTCTTGCAAAATAAGCCCAATCGCTTGGTATAAAGGTTTAATCATTTCTTCATCACCCAAACGCTCACCATAAGGGGGGTTGGTGATGATTAAAGGATTACTCAAGCGACCATCATCAACCAATGGTTTTAGGACGTTACTCAGTTGATCAAGGGCACGAGTTTCAATGTCTAGTAGCGGTAATAAATCTTGCAGACCAGCGGCAATTATATTCTTTTCTGTGGCAATGATGGCGCCACTATCGGCATCGAATCCTAAGATGAGCGGCAAGGTATCTGGCTGCTCATTAGCAATCTCCAATGCTTCGCGGAAGCGTGTCTGTGCATCATCGATCATCTGTTGCCACAGCGCATCATCATGATGCTGCCATTGGTAAAAACCAAACTGATTGGCCGCTTTATCGATACCCACTGCATAATCGCAATGCATGAGTAGCGCTTCAATGAGAAAGGTTCCTGAGCCACACATTGGGTCGATTAGCGCATTATAAAAAGGTGCATTACCCGCTTCGTTTTTCTTATGCCAGCCAGCGCTATAAAGTAGGGCCGCAGCTAAGTTCTCTTTTAACGGCGCTTCAGTCATCGCCACACGATAACCACGGCGATGCAAACTGGTGCCTGATAAATCTAGATATAGTTCAGCTTGCTTGTCGTTAACGGTCGCAAACACAGAAAAATCTGGGTTTTTACTATCAACATTAGGACGGCTGTCATAAACTTCGTTAAAAGTATCAGCAATCGCATCTTTGATACGTAGCATGGCAAACTGCTGACTGACCGCAACACGTTTATCGACAGACAGACGGATGGCAAAGGTTTGCTCTAAGCTGAATTGTTCCGTCCAATTGACCGATTTTGCCAAACCATAAAGCTGCTCAGCCACATCGTATTCGGTGTTGATGTTTTTGCGTTTAATGAGCATCAATACGCGAGATGCTACGCGCGACCAAAGGCAAATAGTATATAGATCACGCAAGGTACCCGTAACCGCAAGACGCCCCGTACTTTTAATTTCGCTTGCCATACCAAAACTTGTTAGCTCAGTCTGTAGCGGTACTTCAAGCCCATCGGCACAGGTGATAATAAGGTCAAGCGACAATGCTTGTGAAGGTGCTTGTGAAGATAGTTGCGAAGGTGTTATGGAAGAGGCGAGCGCGGTTGTTTCGGTCATACGGATACCTGTGGGCTAAATTGATAAATAATGCACATCATAAAATAAGATGTTTAACCGCTAATTTTACCATAATTCAATAGAATATGGTTTAAAGCGCTGATGTTTAAGATAACTAGGTGCAAAATGCTCATGTATAAAGCAGGGTGATTTACAAAAAATGGGCCTAGAAAATATGCTTAATAACATTACGGTATAAATGAGTCGCCAGCTATTAATCGCCTTTAGTGAGCTTGGGTTTTTCTTCTACTAGCTGAGTAGTTGTCGCAAACGGCTTGGTGGCAATCGGGTAATCAACGTCTTTTGGCATAAGTAGACGCATATGAGGGTAAGGGGTCGAGATATTAGCGGCATCAAAGGCGCGTTTGATATTCTCTCGTAAACCCTCTTTGATTTTTGGCATACGAGCAACCGCTGCTGGCTTGACCCAAAAGCGTACGATAAAAAATACGCCGTATTCTCCAATCTCTGCCACGGTCGCTGAAGTCTCAGGACGGTTAAGTACCACATCGCTATCAGTCAGCACTTGTAAAATCTCCTTACGCGCGGTATCGATATCATCTTCAAAAGCAATGCGCATCTGGATATCAAAGCGTATAAAGTTTTTGGAGGTTAGATTAATGACCACAGAAGAAGCAACATTCGAATTAGGTATGATGACTGTAATATTGTCTCGAGTTAAGACATGGGTAGTGCGCAAAGCGATAACCACGACGCGACCTTCATTGTCATTGATATTAACCCAATCACCCACTTGGAAAGACTGCTCAAGCAAAATAGTAATACCGGCAATAAAATTAGCAAGCGTTGATTGCGCAGCAAAACCTACTGCTAAACCGGCGATACCCAAACCTGCCACTAGCGAGACAATATCAAAACCAAATTGCGCCATGACGCTGGCAAGCCCTAACACTAAAAGTAGTACCGACAAGATATTTTTGAGTAGCTGCTCAATCGAGGCGTTCAGACCATAATGCTGTAAGACTTTATGAATAATTTGTCCAGATGATGTCCATAGCACGTAATATATCCCAGCCCAGGTACTTGCTTTGGCAGTCGCCTTGATAGTATCTGGCTCAAAATTAAGCTGACTCATAATGGCAATAAAGCTGGTCACTATCCAAATATAACGCAGTATTGAGCGGACAATTTTTGCGCGGCGCTCATTGAGACGAATTCGAGATTTACTTTTTTTGAGAATATAAATAGCAAGCCAATAAAAAAATCCCAATACCGCAAGCAGTATTAGGATTTTGATACCAGTACTCACCAATTCTACCGATTTAGATGACCAGTCCAATGTCCCTTCATCGATAGAGCCTCCAATAGCAAGATAAAGGCTAGTATGTAAGTCGCGAACAATCTCTTGAAAGAAGTCAGTAATACTAGCGATTGCCATTGTCTCATCCATGCAAAGTCTGGTTCTAAATTGACTAAGTTCTAAATTAACTAGGTTATAAAACTCTAATTATAAATTAGCTCAAATCGTTGATACAAATCAAGTCTAAATCTGGCTGACATGAGCGATAATGAACATTAAGCATACTATTTATAGTACAGCTTAGTAATCGATTAAGAGTTATCTTGCTGTGTGTCATTAGATTGGTAAGGTATCCTCATCATTTGCTGAACATCATGTAACGCGGTACGTAGACCTTCTAAAATAGTAGGATGATAAAAAGGCATATCAAGCATGTCCTTGATACTTAAATCATTGGTAATAGCCATCGCTAATATATGCCCGATATATTCCGCGTCAGGAGCAACCATGCTCGCGCCTAAGATTCTATCTGTTTTTTTGCAGCCATAAATATGCAACAGACCACAGTTGACACCCATCACCCGGCTGCGGCCCTGATTGTCAAAGCTCACTTTTCCAATGACATACTCAAGCTCTGAATCTTCTTGGATTTCGGGTAAAGACATGCCGACATTAACGATTTGTGGCGAGCAAAATACGATCGAAAATGGCGTGGCTGGTGGACGAATATAGGCGTCTTTCTTGTTGTCGCAGACCATGCTACCGGCACTAAAACCTTCATCGCTCGCTACATGTAGTAGTGGAAGATTGGCATTGGCATCGCCAACGATATAGACTTCTAAGTCACCGATTTTACCGGTTCTTTTATCGAGCTGCTTTGGACGATTTTTCTTATCAAGCTCAACGCCGAGATTTTCAACGCCCAACTCATCTATATTATTGCGGCGACCTGTGGCGACCAATACATACTCACCTTGCCACTGCTGTGACGCGCCAGCACTATCTTCATAGTCAATAAATGCGGCTGCACTGGCTGCATTGTCTCCATTTTCTTGGTGACCTTTTGCATTGTCCGCACTTGTTTGGCTACCGACATTGATGATCTTACTACCCAAATGCATGGTCAGTTCACGACTTAGGCAATCAATGGCTTTGTTGTTTATATCATCATCTTTTAAACCAGCAACTCGTTTGACTTGATTAAATAGAGTAACGTCAACGCCTAAGCGTGTGAAGGCTTGAGCAAGCTCTAAACCGATGGCACCTGCGCCAACCACCGCCATTGATTTTGGTAAATCAGCAAGCTCAAAGACGGTATCTGAGGTGAGTAACGTTTTGCCAAGCTTCTTTGCCCAGTCATCTGGAATAAAGGTTGAGCTGCCAGTGGCGACGATAATTTTCTCTGCTTCAATCAACTCATCGTTGACTTCGATAAGCCCTTGCTTATTAATATGAGCACGTCCGGCTATTTTGTTGTTTTCAGGCCAGCTATCCACTTGTTCTTTAATATAGCTGGCAAAATGACTGCGCTCAGCACGAACGCGTTCCATGACTTGCTTGCCATCTATCTGAGCGCTGGCATGAACGCCAAACTCGCTAGAATGATTGGTATCGTAAGCACGATCAGCCGCTGCAATCAGTAATTTACTCGGCATACAACCAATCTCAATGCAAGTGGTTGTCCAGAATCCATCATTAATGATAAGGGCGTCTTCTTTTATTTTTCTGGCTTGGCGAAAGGCATTCTGCCCAGCAGTGCCAGCACCAATAATCGCAACAGATACCTTGCGTGTCACTTTTTTATCATTACTATGATCAGATGCGCTATCAGGCTGTTTATTCATATTATTCTCAAATAAAAATGGTTTAATGATTGATTGGTGTTTTAGTGGTCGGCTCTATTTTGATGTCAATTTATTGATAGAATCCAACTTAAATAAAAAACTGACTATCAAAAGCACAATGAAAGAATATCAAAAAAAAAGTCTCGCAAAATTTCTCAACAAACTAGGGTGCTAGTATGGTTAATAAACGCTCTGTATAGTCTTTTGCTCGTAGATTGCGCTGCGCATGAGTGAGTATGCCATTTTTATCAAATACAAATGCTGAACGTACAAGACCCAAAGTAATTTTGCCATACATGTTTTTTTCTTTAATCACGTCAAAATATTGGCACAGTTTTTCATCACTATCACTGATAAGGGAGATATTAAGATGGTGTTTAGCAATGAAGTTTTCGTGAGATTCGACACTATCGCGTGAAACCCCAATGATGTCATAGCCTAAATCATCAAACTCATTAAGATGAGCGGTAAATTCTGTCGCTTGTGTGGTACAGCCAGGCGTATTGTCTTTTGGATAAAAATAAAGGATCAGTCCTTTACTCGTATTAGCCACGAGCTCTTTTAGACTAATGTCGTCATGGATAAAATTGCCATCTAGCTCGCGTACGATCGTAACTGGGAAATCAGGTAGGGTAATGGTTTCTGTGGTCGGCTTTGCCATCGTAAAATCCTTATTAGTTTTGGTTAAGCATATATTGTTGTTAGTGGTCTTATTATAGGCAGATTAGCAGATTAATAGAAATAAATACTCGGCTTTACACTTCACTTATGTATTAGCAACAAAAAAGACTGGCAATGACCAGTCTTTTGTATTTTCGAGCAATTATTGGTTAAGCAGGTTTTTGTGGCTGCTTTAAATCTAAACCAACAGTACATTGTTGCAAGTCTTTTTGCATTTTCTTCACATAAGGTAGGTTTGATGGGTCTTTTTTGTTTTGCGCGTAGCTTTCAATTTCCCACATTTGACCGATGGTCATATTGCTACGGACACCAATGGTGCAATCACAAAGTTTGGTTGCTGTGCTTTTGTCAGCCACTTTGTATTTGACCGCGCCGTTGACGCAGGTATTGATGTTACTCTGTTTAATATCGGCAGCATTTGCTTGTGGCATTGTAAACAAGGCGGCGAGAGCTAGGGGTAATACTGGCAACAACTTCATAAATATCCTCTTACGGGTGACGTCAATTTCTTAAATTTTATATTCACAGCAAAACTTGTTACTTTAATGAGTGCTTGTTTTTATATATTGAGCTATATAGCAGCACTCATATCTTGTGATAGGTTTATTCGTCCATACCATAGCAAGTATATTGCTTAAAATACAACGGCAGCGTGCTGTGTTAATGCAAGCGAATGTTTCGCGAATGTTTAATGGTCTTTATTTTAAGAGATTTACTCTTATTTTTTAAGACAACTATTTTTGCTATTAAGATTGATAATGGGTTGGATCAGCGATGCCTACTTGCGCAAAACCTTGACGGCGCAAAGCGCAACTGTCACAGACACCGCAGGCAAGACCCTTTGCATCTGCTTGATAACAAGAAATCGTCTGTCCATAATCGACTCCTAGCGATAGACCAAGCTCGATAGTTTTGGCTTTTGATAGTTGTTGCAGCGGTGTTTGAATCGATAAATGATGACCGGTCACGCCAGCTTTGGTAGCAAGGTTTGCCATATGTTGAAAGGCCGCAATGTACTCAGGACGGCAGTCAGGATAGCCTGAATAATCAACTGAGCTAACACCAATCACAATATGATTGGAGTCGGTCACTTCTGCCACTGCCAGCGCATAAGATAAAAATATGGTATTGCGCGCTGGTACATAAGTATTTGGAATGGCGTCGTTATCAATCTCATCATGCTTTTTATTAGGGAATTTATCGGCATCGCCATCAGGCACAATCATACTGTGGTCAGTTAGCGATGAGCCCCCAAGCTGGGCGATGTCGATATCAATGATTCTATGATTCACCTCTGCGGCGTCAGCGATGGCTTTGGCGGCGACAAGCTCACTATTATGACGTTGACCATAGTCAAAACTGACTGCTGTCACAGAGGCATAGCGTGCCTTTGCCCAATATAAACAAGTCACTGAATCAAGTCCGCCTGACAGTAGCACAACAGCATTTTGGCTCTTATGAAGTGCATTCAAGTCGGCAGTATTTTCTTGATTAGGGGAAGTGGTCTGTGGAGTAACGTTCGTCATAGTGGTATCTATTATTGGTTTACGAAAAACGCCTATTTTAGCAAAAATACGGCCATTACTGAACCTTAGAGACAGTATTAAAATAATATTAAAGCAATATTATAAAATCAGAAAAAATGCCTTATAAGCCGTCAGCCGTTATTTATCCATAAGGCAGGGTTTAGACGAATTTAGAGATTTAATACTATAATTTAATGTCATATTTTCAATCTGTTAGCAAATTTTGTTATAATCGCTGCTGCTTTAAAGTTCTGTTTCATTGAAAAGCAGCAATGCTAGGACATAGCCAGATATTGTTTTATCGCAACCATTTTTATATTAAATTGATTGATTTTTTATATTAAATCAATTTATTTCACATTTTTATAGTAAAACAATCCTTGTAAAGACATTGAGTAATTTATGAATGCAGCTACCTTGTTTACGCCACAAATCACGCCTCAGTTTGAAGATAGCTCTATGAATGCTGACTTGTACAGTTATGATTTGGAAGCTGATGTCGAGTCTGGTATAGATGAAATGCAATACGATGAGGGCGATGTTGATTCTACTGATGAGCAAGCTGCTGAAACCTTGACGGACGAGCAAGAATTGACTGAGTCTGCATACTTTCGCAAGTTACAAAAAAAGCTACGCCGCCAAGTATCATGGGCGATTCGTGATTTTAATATGATCGAAGACGGCGATGTGGTAATGGTTTGTGTCTCAGGCGGTAAAGACAGCTATACGTTGCTTGATATTCTTTTACTGCTAAAACGTATTGCACCGATTAATTTTGATGTCGTGGCGGTCAATCTTGACCAAAAGCAGCCAGGGTATCCTGAAGAAATTTTGCCAGCATATCTGAACGAGCAGGGCATCGCGCATTATATTTTAGAAAAAGATACTTATAGCATTGTTAAAAGTGTGGTGCCAGAAGGCAAAACCTATTGTTCGGCATGCTCACGCTTACGCCGTGGCTCACTGTATGGATTTGCCAAACAAATCGGCGCGACCAAGATTGCGCTAGGTCATCATCGCGACGATATGTTGGCGACTTTCTTTTTGAACTTATTTCATGGCGGTTCGCTGAAGTCTATGCCACCCAAGCTGCTTAGTGATGACAAGCAAAACATGCTCATCCGTCCGCTAGCCTATGTTGAAGAAAAGGACATTATTGAATATGCGCGCTTAAAAGAGTTTCCAATTATTCCATGTAATTTATGCGGCAGCCAAACCAACCTACAACGTGCGATTATCAATGATATGCTGCGCGAATGGGATGATGCGCACCCGCAGCGCTTAGCGTCTATTTTTAAAGCGATGCAAAATGTTGCTCCCTCGCAATTAGCAGATCGCGAGTTGTTCGACTTTGAGCGATTAAGTCTCGAGCGTGACGATAACGAGCGTTTATTTGAAGGCGATAATATTCAAGCTGGGCAAACAGAAAGGCTGGCCGAGATTGGATTACCGCTATCGCCAAAAACGCAGATATTCAATCCAAAATTTGCCAGTCATGATACGCAAGCAGAAAAGCACACTAAGACAGTCAACAGCAGCCAAACAACGCAAAAAATCCCAACGATTAATCCAATTATTTAACTTGTTGTTAGTTATATCTCTTTAGATTATCTCCATAAAAAAACCAGCTCATTATAGATTGATGGCTGGTTTTCTTATTTTAGCAATGTTTACTTTTAACCATATCAGCTTTTATCAAAGACAGGTAGCGGATTAAAGCTAACTTCTGAGCGCGGTAGTTTAGCGACATCTTGCATACGCCAGTCATCTTTACCATCATTACTGACCTGTAAATAATACTTCGCTTTTAAGGGGTCAATCTGCACTTGCGCGCTGTACTTATTACCTTCTTGGTGTTGTAGTACCACATCGCGATCTTTTTTGATGTCGGTTGCATGCGAGATAGATAAATCCAATGTATCAGGATAAGTTAGCGCCTCTCCATTAAGTAGCTTGCCTGTTTGCAAGCTTTTCTCAGGATAATTCAGATAAAAAGTAACATTACCAGCATCTGAAAACTGCATTTTACCGTGCAAGTCTAAATCATATGTCAGTTTATCACGTCCAACATCGTGATATAGCGTCTTGCCATCCATATACCAGTCGTCACGCACCACGCTATCACGAATTTGGTAAGAGTAATAAACAAACCAAATACAGGCAATAACCACAAAAGCTGGCATAGCAATCACAAAGATAATGACCATGTAGTTTTTATACCATGGTTGGCTATCTTGATGCTTAAAGTTCGGTGCTGGAGCAGACATAAAATACCTATTAGTAAATAGTAAAGTACTACTTAAATCTAGCAACTGATAAACCCACCATTAAAAGCTGCTAGACGAATGATAATCAATAATCGCAGCCAGTATAGCTTGATTTAAAAGATACTGCATCTGCTAAGTGCCTGATTTATCTAAAATTTAAGCGTTCAATAAACAAGCCATTAGCAGAATAAGTTGGAAGTTTTAATTAAACGTTACTGACCTTGAGTGGTAAAGATATTTTGCTTACTGACTTTATATTTACCATCTTCACTCACTACATTTAAAGTCACTGGCGTTTGACCTGATTCGATAATATCTGGATCACCATAAATACTGACGGACATATCGAAGCTTTCACCCGGCTCTAGCGGTACATCGTTAAAGCGCAGCTCTAAACTCATACCGTCTTGTGGCGCTAAAGTAATTTTATAAGTATGCGGCTCTTGTGTTTTATTGGTTAATTTCACGATATAGCTGTTTTCAATCATCCCTTGAGCATTGGTTGAGGACAACTGGTTACGGTCACGGCGAATATCAATCTCTAATGGCACACGATCCGATAAGGCGTAAATAACACCACCACATAACACTGCCAGTAGGGTCAGATAAGCGAAAAACCGCGGACTGAATACTCGGGTCTCTTCTTTTTCCACCAACTGCCGCTCCGTAGTATAACGAATCAGTCCTCGTGGATAGCCAACCTTGTCCATAATCTCATTACAGGCATCGACACAAGCCGCGCACTGTATACACGCTACTTGCAAGCCATCACGAATATCAATCCCAGTAGGGCAGACCTGCACACACATTAGGCATTCAATACAATCACCTAAGTCTTCAGGATTGGTGCCTTTTTTACGTGCGCCGCGAGGCTCACCGCGCTCATAATCGTAAGAGACAACCAGTGTATCTTTATCGAACATAACACTTTGAAAGCGGCCATAAGGACAGATTTGAATACACATCTGCTCACGCATATAGCCAGCATTAACATAAGTAGAAAAGGCAAAGATAAATATTGAAACCCATATCCACGTTGCCCAATCAGGAAAAGGTATAAATCCGATCATTTGCCAACTTTGATATAGGGCATCTGTGCCCGACACATAGCTGACGAAAGTAGTGGCCGTAATCATCGAGAATACAAACCAAATAAAATAAACCAAAAAGCGCTTAAAAGCTTTGCTGACGCTCATCGGCTCTTTATCGAACTTAATACGTTTGTTACGGTCGCCAATCACCAATTTCTCAGTGTATTGAAACATATGCGTCCAAATAGTCTGCGGACACGCATAGCCACACCATACCCGCCCTGCGTAAACGGTGACCATAAATAAAGTAAAAGCCGCAATGAGCGCAAATGCTGCAATAAAGTAGAAATCTTGGGTTAAAAAGGTCATCCCAAAAATATAGTAATGTTGCGATGGGACATCAAACCATATGGCTTGCCTACCGTTATAACGTATCCACGGTAGAATGAGGAACAGCGCCAAAAATGCATACATACTGATAATACGGATATTTTGATAAAATCCGGTGACAAATCTAGGATGAATACGTTTTTTGGTGGCGTTAAGATCGACTTCAATAACAGGAATTCGATTGGGTTGTGGTGCTGACATAAACTTGCCTCTTTAAGAAAAGAATCAGTCTGCTGGCATGGGTAACAAACACCTATTTTAAAAACAAGATGCGTAGACGTGCGGTGTTATCAATGTCAGTAAGTAGTGGAGTCGTACTGCAAATCTGAATACTATTTCAACTACCAAATGAGCGATCATATATAACGAATTATAATAGCGACTATTTTAGCATTCTCCTTAGTATAAATGGGGAGACAATCTAAAAAAACAATCATTATATGAATATAAATAGCGATAGATAGCCTATGGTTTACCTAGTCTGTAGTCTTAGCTATCAGAAAAAATTGATGATCAAAATTATCTGTTAATAATGGATACTGACGTTCTAATTAAATATCATTAACTCAATATATTGAGCAAAATTATTTCAATAAAAAAGGAGAACTGCAATGACAGTTCTCCTTTTTAAATATTAACTTCTTATGAGTTAGCAATCTAACAAAGTGCTACTAATTAGCAGTAGCCGCTGCGGGTGCTGCTGCTTTAGAAGCAGTGGCATTGGCAGGCATTGTTACTTTGGCTGTTTGCGCACCTCGGTCTGATAGCGAATAAACATAAGCAGCAAGTAACATAATACGCTCGTTACCTAACTTAGTTTCCCACTCAGGCATTACACCGGCGCGACCATAACGAAGGGTCTCACGGATAGTTTCGCGGTCACCACCATAAAGCCAAATATTATCAGTTAGATTAGGCGCACCTGTTGAAATCATACCTTTACCTTCTGGACCGTGACAAAGTACACAGTTAGTCGGTTCTTTAAATATGGTTTCACCTTGGGCAACTTTAGCTTGATCAAGATCATAACCAGGCTGATTGCCAGAGATAGACAGGACGTATTCTGCAGCCGCACGTACACCATCTTCACCGATTTGATCACGCCATGCTGTCATACCACCAACGCGACCTTTATGTAGTGTGGTCAAGATATTAGTAGCCTCACCACCATATAGCCAATCGTTATCAGTCAGGTTAGGATAGCCAGTTGCACCTTTAGCGTTAGAACCATGGCACACCGAGCAGTTCTGTAAGAATAAGCGGCTACCGACCTTTAAAGCATTCGGGTTTTCAGAAAGCTTTTCTACATAAGGCGCAAGTTCTGCCGTTTTCTCATCAATTTTGGTCTGTAAGTCTGCTGGTGGAGTCTCGCTGCGACGCAATGTTGCTTGCATCTCAGATAGGCTAGCCAAGGTTTTAGTGGCACCACTAGCATCCGCTTTTGCCAAAATATTCTGCTCAAAGTTATCCGTAAATACTTTGTTGTTGCTCTCAAGGTCACTATTCAACTCGTTGTGAGAGGTCCATGGCACGGTTTTGCCATCCACTTCTACGGTTGCAATACCATCCCAGTGTTTTGGAAACATAGCGGGGAAGAATACCCAATAGGCAACACCCCAAATGATTGAACCAAAAAATATCACTAGCCACCATTTAGGCAGCGGCTTGTCGTATTCCTGAATACCGTCATAAGTGTGACCTGTGGTACCGTCTTCTTCTACTTCTGGCTTATATTTCAATACCATTAGTAAAACACCGAGGATAAACGCCCAGCACATGAAACTCAGTACGGTAATCCAAGTACTCCAAAAAAATGTCATCGTTTATCCTTATTGCGCTGCTCTTCAGATAAGGCTTCTACATCCTCGTCATCAAGCGCAAGTTGTGCATCTTCTTCGAAGCGTTTTTTGTTTTTTGGCGAATACGCCCACCACGCCACACCTATAAAAGCTACGAAGGCAGAAACGGTTGCAATTGTTTGTAATTCACCAATACCCATTAGCGCTGTCCTTCCATTGCAGTACCTAATTGCTGTAAATAGGCAACCAAAGCATCAAGCTCAGTGGCACCAAGCACAGCATCTGGCGCTCCTTCGATATCTTCTTCAGTATAAGGAACCCCGAAGCGATCGCGGAATAGACGCATTTTGGTTTGAACGTTGGACCCATTAACTTCGTTGGTCGCAAGCCAAGGGAAACCAGGCATAACTGATTCAGGCACTAACGAACGTGGTGCGATAAGATGTTGTTTTTGCCAATCTTCAGAATAGCGTCCACCGACACGTGCTAGATCAGGTCCAGTACGTTTCGAGCCCCATAAGAATGGATGATCCCAGGTTGATTCTGCAGCACGTGAGTACGGCCCATAACGTTCAACTTCAGCACGTAGCGGACGAATCATTTGGGTATGACAAACGTGACAACCTTCACGAATATAGATGTCACGACCTTCAAATTCAAGCGCAGTCCACGGTTCCATAGCAGGAAGGGGAGCGTTCACCCCACCTTCTTCAGGACCCTTGTTATCATATATTAGCGGTACGATTTCAACTAGCGTTGCAAAACTAATAGCAATCACAATACCGATGACCAACAAGCCTGTATTTTTTTCAATAATTTCATGCGGTGTACCAGCCATGATCGCTCCTTATACGTTAGCTGCCGAAGGTTTATCAACACTAGGTTCATGATCCGTTGGGTCAGCGATATCTACAGGCTTTCCTTCTGGCATCTTAAGTGTTTTATAAACGTTATATGCCATCACAAACATACCCGATACATACAGTAAGCCACCAAAGGCACGACCAATATATGGGAAATGTGAGAACTCAACCGTATCAACGAAGCTATATACTAAAGTACCATCTGGATTGGTAGCAAGCCACATCATGCCTTGGCCAATACCTGAAATCCACATCGACACGATATAGAAGATAGTACCCGCTGTCGCCAACCAGAAATGCGTGGTGATTAAGCTGATTGAATACATTTTTGGCTTGTTATAGATACGTGGTAACAATACATATAACGAACCAATGGTAATCATACCAACCCAACCAAGTGCACCTGAGTGTACGTGACCGACTGTCCAATCCGTATTATGCGATAACGCATTGACGGTCTTAATTGACATCATTGGACCTTCAAAGGTCGACATTGCATAGAATGACAATGCCACAATCATAAAGCGAATGATCGGATCGGTACGTAATTTATCCCAACTGCCTGATAAAGTAAGTACACCGTTAATCATACCACCCCAAGATGGTGCAAATAGGATGATTGAGAATACCATTGCTAAAGACTGCGTCCAATCTGGAAGCGCTGAGTAATGCAAATGGTGACCACCAGCCCACATATAAGAGGCAATTAGTGCCCAAAA
The DNA here is from genome assembly GCF_028895345.1 of Psychrobacter sp. DAB_AL62B. Taxonomy (NCBI): domain Bacteria; kingdom Pseudomonadati; phylum Pseudomonadota; class Gammaproteobacteria; order Moraxellales; family Moraxellaceae; genus Psychrobacter; species Psychrobacter sp. DAB_AL62B. The sequence goes on along the minus strand of NZ_SAXC01000008.1, from coordinate 114,321 downwards.
GTGAACGATAGACAAACGATAAGAATAAATAGGACGACCAATCTGTACCGGCACGAAGTAATACATCATTCCAAGGAACGCTGCCGTTAAGTAAAAACCTACCGCATTATGCCCGTACCACCACTGCACCATCGCATCGGTTGCACCGCCAAATAATGAATAAGATTTAAACGCACTAACAGGAATAGCCATACTGTTTACGATATGCAGTAGTGCAATCGTAATAATAAAGGCTGCAAAGAACCAGTTAGCCACATAAATATGTGAGGTCTTACGTTTGATGAGCGTACCAAAGAAAACGATGGCATAAGAAATCCATACCAAGGCAATCAAGATATCGATTGGCCACTCCATCTCAGCGTATTCTCTGGTCGTAGTTAAACCTAGAGGAAGCGTAATCACTGCTGACACGATAACCGCTTGCCAACCCCAAAAGGTAAACCAAGCTAAGTAAGGGGCAAATAATCTTGTCTTACACGTACGTTGAACGATGTAGTAAGACGTTGCGAACAAAGCACTACCACCGAATGCAAAAATAACCGCATTGGTATGCAGTGGTCTTAGACGACTAAATGTCAACCATGGAATGTCAAAGTTGAGTGCTGGCCATGCTAACTGTGAAGCAATGAACACGCCAAGACTCATGCCGATGATGCCCCAAACTACGGCCATTATCGTAAAGAATCTTACGACAGTAATTTCGTACTCACGGTCAACTGGGGCGACTGCTGTGTTTTGTAAACTCATTGGATGATTCCTTTACAGCCCGAATTATCAACAGAATTAACTAACTCTCCGCGGCATCTGTATTATATAAAAATAAATAACCAGATAAGGATTGCGGTACATGCTGTTTTTTGACTTATCTTATCAGGCTGACGTTATTAACTATCAAGCTAAGCTTTCGCTAGGTATCTGCTGCTGATGGGCAGAGAACAGCGCTAAAAATGCACGGCGCTCACAGCTAGTCGATAGTAGGATTGTTAATAAAATGTCAGGTTTAATAAGAAAGTATGCCTTCCTTGAGCATCAAACATCTATTGAGGCGAAGTATTTATCTTCATTATTACTGATAAAAAAAGTACTAACGAAGATAAATACTGATATTCAACTGGTGATAAAAAACTTATCGACCATCAATGTATGCTAGCGGCGGCTGACAAAAAAACATGTTTACGTAATGTTTAGTTAAAACTCCCGACTCTGTTTAAGGGTATTGTAACGCAAACCTAATAAAATATCATCAGAACTATGCGCCAAAATACAAACTCTTTGGTAAAAATATTAGCAAGCAACTTATTATTGCTGCACTATCCACCTATTTTATACCCAATCTTCATACTATTCTAGGGGTGAAAAAATATACTGCTAACAAGGTTAAAAAACAAATTATTAACAAGGTTTTGTAACAATTGCAGTGCTAGCGCTACAAATAGGTTTTACTTATTATGAAGTCGCATCTTATAATAAGACTGAGTATGGCAAGTAATAGAGTGTTTTTGACATTAATGTTAATAACACTTTGATCATTTAAATAGCGGTCAGGCTAGGGTTATAAACAGCATTAGCCTACCATAATAAGTATTAAGGATAATAATATGGCAGTTTTTTTGACAGATGAGTGGTTCGATCAAGTTGAACAGATGGGTAACGAGGCCGGTGAGTTAAATTTACCACCTGCGCTGGCTAATATGGTTGTTAATCTCAAAGTATCTGACGCCGAACAAGATATCGAAGCCAGTTTCGCGGATGGTTTATTACATCGCGGCTTAAATGACGCGGCAACGACCACCTTGTTGCTTGATCGCAGCATTTTACAGTCGATCATCACAGATTTCGATACCAATGAGATCATGGGCGCGTTTATGGGTGGTAAAATCCGTGTCGAAGGTGATATGTCACAATTGATGGCGGTACAAACTGCCCGTCCAAGTGCTGAGCAAAAAGAGCTTTATAGCCGTATTAAGTCAATGACCACGATGGCTTAATTTTTTATTGATTTACTTATGTCTAGCTGAATACAAAAAAGCCCCTAATGGATATATTAGGGGCTTTTTATTTGAGCGTTCAACCTGATTTTGAGCGCCCGTTAAATTCTAAAATGAGCTGCTCAAAGCTGACTAGCTGGCTTTTGATTGTTGTGCAGCCGCTTGTGGTTTCTGATTTTCTTTATAAATAGCAGCTTGTAGCCAAACATTCGCTTGCACATAATCATGAACTTTAATAGAGGCAGTCTCTGGCGTTTTGAGCGCGCCAATACGCACCACAAATGGATCGGCATCTTGCTCACGTAATATTACGACATCAAATAAAATGATTGGCTTACCATTGAATAGCGTGTCCTGCTTGCCAAGCACCTGACCTTGACACCATGCTTCGTCTTCTTGTCCCAAGGTGTCGCCAAATAGATAGGCACACATGTGGCCCAAATTGATCTCTACTGGTGCCATTTGTTCTTTGGTTTCTGGCTGCCACTCTTTGATCTGCTCTTGTAAATCGTCGGGTATTTTTCCGTCATTGGCAGCGACAATATCATTAAAGGCACGGTGATAGCGGATAGACTCTTGGTCTTCCACCATAATCACCTCGTTTTGTTCACTTAGCTTAATCTCATGCGCCCAAGCACTAAGATTGACGAAATAAGCCATATCTTGCTGATACAAATGACGGTTGGCGGTATAAAGTTGATCAAAAGCATAAATAATACTACCGTCAGTCGTGCGTAAGCGTAGTACCGCATCGTGTGAGTTGTCATTGACAATCATACGTTCGATTTTACATGTCAATCCATAGGGGCTATCAACACAAGGATAAGCATTGATAAAACATTCAGGCTTACCATCTTTCATGGCCAGTACTTGATTGATGTGGCAAGGCTGGTCTTCAGATAGGAGCAAGCAGCTGTCTTTTGCGGCACTGACGCTGGTATTGAGTCCTTTAGGCATTGCGGCCTGCTCAATCATCTTCTGTAACCATTCTGGTACATCATGACTCATGTCATCGGTCAAAATACGCCAATGATCAGCATGACCTGCGGACTGCTCGTCAGTTAAAGTGATTTTGGTGGGAGATTGGATGTTTTTATATTGGTAATTAATAGTCATGAATATACTCAAACTTAAGTCAGCCATGAGGTTTGGATCTGAAACTGTGATTGCTGACTACCATGCAACATCTTAGATGGTTGGTTTATGATAGCTCGCAATGTCGTCAGTAAAGAGGCAACAAACAACAATGATGGGTTAATGACAATTGTCCTTAGCCTACAATATATAGGTATAGAAGCAAAGAATAGCAAGTCCCTCATGAAAAATAATAATAAAACCTAATTTTTTATTAAAAAATCTGGGCAGTTTGCGCGAATGACTGGCACATATAAGCCGAATTGTGTCAAACTAGCTCCCTTTTGACAGCCGCATTTGGCTTGTCTTATACCCTGTTTTTGTGTTCGATTGATATGTTTCTGTGGCAGGTGCAAAATGTTGATGCCGCTGCCGCTATTTGTTTTGTAACATATATAAAGTCGCACGTAGATAAGATAAAGAGTTTGAATATGTTTCGTCCTTTAGCGTTATTTATCGGCTTACGGTACACCCGAGCAGAGCGTAGTAATGGTTTTATCTCCTTTATATCTCTAATCTCGATGATTGGTTTGACTCTTGGCGTGGCAGTATTGATTACGGTACTATCGGTCATGAATGGCTTCGATCGTGAGCTAAAAACTCGTATTTTGGGTATGGTGCCGCAAGCGACTGTCACTTCAACCGAGATTATTGGTGATTGGAAACAAATAGCGGATAAGATTAAAGAAGATCCAGAAGTCGCCGCTGTTGCACCTTTCATTCAGTTGCAAGGTATGCTGACCTCAAATGGTCAAGTGGCAGGAATTATGGTCACAGGCGTTGACCCTGAGTATGAAAAAAATGTTTCCATCATCAACGAACACATGGTGGAAGGGAGCATTGATACGCTACAAAATGGCGAGTTCAGTATTGTGCTAGGCGAAGGGATGGTGCAATCTTTGGGTTTGCAATTGGGCGACAAAGTGACTTTAGTGCTGCCAGAAGCATCGCCATCACCTGCAGGCGTGATACCGCGCTTTAAGCGTTTTACCTTAACCGGAATATTTACCATCAGTCCAGAAGTGGACAGTCTCATGGCATTTATTCCGATGGGTGACGCTGCAAAATTACTGCGACTCCCAGATGGGGCGCAGGGTATCCGTATGAAGCTTGATGATATCTTTAATGCACCGATGGCGGCGCAAAAAGCCGCAGCGATTGCCCCTGAACAGTTGTATCCTAGCGATTGGACACAAACGCACGGTAATCTGTTTGGTGCCATTCAGATGGAAAAAGCAATGGTAGGGTTGCTGCTGTTTTTAATTATCCTAGTTGCTGCTTTTAATATTGTTTCAAGTTTGGTCATGTTGGTCACCGATAAAAAAGCGGATATCGCTATCTTAAAAACTTTTGGCGCGTCCCCTCGTTTGATTACTCAGGTCTTTATGGTTCAGGGTATAGTCATCGGTTTTATCGGAACGATTGCTGGCACGATATTGGGCGTGATATTTGCGTTGACGGTCAGTGGTATTTTGGGCTTTATCAACCAAAGCTTTGGTCTAAATTTATTTGATGCTTATTTTGTTAATTATCTGCCATCGCAGCTGCGCTTGACAGATGTGGTGCTGATTACGAGCGCGTCATTTGTGTTGAGCTTTTTGGCAACTATTTATCCAGCACGCCGAGCGGCTAAGATCCAGCCTGCGCAAACGCTGCGTTACGAGTAATATAAAGGCGTAAATGCCACTATAAATAAAATAAAGGAAGCATTATGTCTGCGATTTTAAAAGCGATTAATATCAATAAGATATATGATGAAGGCGCCGTCAGTACACAAGTATTGACAGGTTTAGATTTGACCGTCAATGCCGGTGAGCGTATCGCTATTGTTGGAACCAGTGGGTCAGGAAAAAGTACCTTGCTACACCTGCTAGGTGGACTTGATATGCCGACTAGCGGCGAAGTTTGGCTGCATGGTCAGTTATTAAATAATATGAATGAGACTGAACGTGGGGCGATGCGTAATAAGCACTTAGGATTTATTTATCAGTTTCATCATCTATTGGCTGAATTTACTGCCATTGAGAACGTGGCTATGCCGTTATTGATGCGCCCAAAAGTATCGACGACTGAAGCGCGTCAACAAGCGATTGATATCTTAAATAGTGTCGGTCTTGAGCATCGCTTGGCACATAGACCTGGTGAATTATCAGGAGGTGAGCGTCAGCGCGTGGCTATTGCCCGTGCCTTGGTCACCAAACCATCGCTTATTTTGGCAGATGAGCCAACTGGTAACTTAGATTATGACAATGCACAAAGCGTTTTTGGTCTGTTATCAGAGCTACAAAGTACAATGAAAACGGCGCTGTTGATGGTGACGCATGATCGCAATTTGGCCGCGCTGGCTGATCGTCAGCTGCTATTGCGTAATGGTCATTGGGAAGATTATTAAATAGTGTGCTTTTAATAAGGTAAGTAATTGCCAGCGCGCTAAGTGTTTTATGTTAAATGCTACTGAGCAGTATGTTTTTATGCTTAGACTTTTAATAAAAAATAAGATAAAAAAGAGGCTGCAAAATAGCAGCCTTTTTATTTAATGAGGATTGATGTTATGAATAAAGATGACGACCCGATTGCGGCTTTTGGTAGTATTGAAGAGGGTGATGAGCCATTAAAGGCTTATATGGATCCAACACTATTTGATACGATTGAAAAGCAGGCGCAAATAGAGCTGCTGACTCCTGTTTTTGATAGCATTACTTTAGCCGGTGTTGATTTCGATTTAAAAGCTCAGGATAGCGCAACAGGCAAGCGCTACATATTACTTAAAGATGAGGCAGTGGTTGATGTTTTTGTGATGGATACCAACCTTACCAATAATATTCTGAACACGATAGAGAAACATAAAGAAGACGATTTATAGGTTTGGATGACGATACCGGCTACCACTTTATATTACAGTAGCTGATTAAGGTTTAGGTGGTTTATCGGAGGAGTTACTCTGACGTTTCTGCCAAGTGGTCACAGTTTTATAACGCCAGATCGCTTTAAATGCTAAGCCGCATACAATACTGGTAATAATGGCTAGAATGGTGATACCTAAAGAAAAAGCCGATATTGATACGGTGCCTTTATAAGTAATAAATGGATTGGCGCCGTCTGACAATGCCCATAAGCTAAAATCAGCAATCATCCTGCCAATAAGCCGTAGACTAATCATCGGTACGTCAAGGATTTTGGCGCCAATATAATAAGCGGCATAAAAGATAGGTAAGCTGGTGAGCGGATTGGTAATCCATGTCAGACCGAGCGCCATTGGTACATTAGCACGAAAAATAAGCGCGCCGATTAATGCCAATAACATTTGTCCTGGTAGTGGAAAAAATGCGCTAAGCACGCCAATATAAACCGCTTTGTTCAAGCTATGCCGATTAAAATGCCACAAACGCGGGTCAGCAAGTTGCGGCGCAAATAGTTTTAATGTGCGACTTTCTAAAATTTGTTCAGGGGTAGGGAGCAAGTCTTGCAGACGTTTTTTTGGCACAGAATCGCCTTCGATCGTTATCTACAGCCCGCTCAATCATATTGATAGGCTAGTATGCAGTAATATTGTTAATAAAAAATACGGATAAGGATGTTATCAGAAAAACAGGATAATAATGTTGGATAATCACGATCGCAGTATGTGTCATCAGTATAGGGTAATATCAGTATAAATACCATTGCTCGATATAGCGGTTTTTATGGCTAAGGTAAGAATAACGGAACAACCCAATTCTTTATTTATGCTAATAAGAATGTTGTTCTTAGACATAATTTAACATTCAGAATATCAAGCAAGGAGCGCTGGTGTACTGGTTAATTGGTAGCTTTATCATCATCGCTATGATGGGTGTTTTGGCAGTTGCTGATAGTATGGCGCTGCCAATTAATCCGTGGTTAATGGATATCGTAAATACTCCTATTCTATCTTTATCACTCATTTTTCTTGTCATTATTCTGCTGGTTATTAGCCAATTCAATATACCTTTCGTCAATAGTGTAAGCCCTTCTCGCCATTCATCTCGTTACTCTCAGCTTGCTGCTCGTATCGCCACTCATATCTTAGTCGCCATATTAGCAATCGGACTGGTTATTGGAAGTGCGCTGCAAGCCTTAGTTAGCCATCAACAGGCAGAAGCCACAAAAATCATTGAGCCAATGCGTGTACAGGCTTTAGTTAGTATCGAGGGTATCAGTGATAGCGTCTATGATGCCACCACTGATAGTGGCTATCGGCAAGTAGCTACCATCAGTTACGTAACGCCATTGGTATCTGAGTTGACGGCGCAAGATTTAGATACAGTTTCAGAGAATTATAGGTCAGGGCTTAATAATAGCCTAAGCATGGATAAGGTAAATAACGATTATTTAAGTGAAAGTGATTTAAGCGTAAATAGTACCGAAAGTGTTGAATATCGTGTATTGCTCAATGCTTATCCGAAAAAATCAGTTAAACAGCCATTAAACAAGGCGTCTAACAAATCATCTAAAAAGTCATCTAAAAAACTATCTAAGCACACATCGAATAAAACAACTAAGCAAAATCAGATGATAGACTTAAATCATTTGCAGCCTGGTGATAAGCTATTTATGACCTTGACGCTTACGCCGCTTGCTACTTCTGAGCAAGCGCTAAACAATCCTTCAGGTTTTGATAGTTATCGATGGTTACGGGGTCGTCATATTGATGGGGTAGCCAATATACTGGCTACCAGTAGCTCGACTGTGGCGCTTAATGACTCAGCGTCGCTGGTAATATCTGATGATTCTTATCTAAAACGCTTACGTACTAGTATTGACCAAGGGCGTTGGCAGTTACGCCAACACTTTTATCAAGATTGGTCCGAAAATACTGCCGCAGAACAACAAGCGAAAGCAGTAACTTTAAGTTTGCTGACCGGCGATCGCAGTTTAATCAGTCGTGATACTAAAGATTTATATCAACTGGCAGGTATTTCGCACTTGTTGGCTATCTCAGGTACGCATGTTTTGTTTTTAGCAATTATGTTTGCAGGGGCTGTTGTACTATTGCTGAATCGTCTGTATCCAGCAGTATATCGTTATGTATCGCGCTGGCAAGTACGTTGGTGGGTGATGATTAGCGCTGCGTTTATTTATGCGTTATTTACTGGGTTTGATGTACCGGCTGCTCGTACTGCTTGGATGCTACTGGCCGTAGGTGTGGCAAGGCTCACTTTATTGTCCATCAGTACCATGCGCGTATTATTTGCACTGGCAGTGCTAATGGCATGGCGCGATCCTTATGTGTTATGGCAGGCAGGTTATTGGTTGTCCTTTATCGCCGTGGCGCTATTACTCAAATATGATGATACCTCACAGCAGCGTCAGCAATTACAATCAAGCCAATCACCTATCTTTACTCATAACTTTTCTCCGAATAGTCGCCCGCCGAATAATTCATCTCCAAACAACCTTTATAAAAACCGTCATGTGCTTACACCTATATGGATAGGCTTTAAACACCTATTTAAATTACAGTGTTGGCTATTTATCGCTCTACTGCCTGTGACTTTATTGTTGTTTGGTAAGGCATCGCTGTGGGGTCTGGTCATTAATCTATTTGCGATTGGCTTATTTGGCTGGATCATTGTACCGCTGAATCTGTTAGCAGGACTTTGCTATTTGATATTACCTCCTGTAGCAGAGGGTATTTGGACGCTTGTCATTGCAATGGTAAGTAGTTTACATGAGCTGATAGCATGGCTAACGGCATTGCCTGCGCTATCAGATGCGTGGCTATATACACCCGTCAATTTGGCGATTTTACTCATGGTATTACTAGCCATGTTGCCTTGGTTGGTGCCCCGCGGTCTGATCAGTCGTTGGTTAGCACTACCGCCGCTCAGCCTTTTAGTCATGACCGTATATGCCAATCAGCAATCACTAACTATGACCCCGAGCTTATATATTCTGCCAACGGGTGATCAATATATAAGTGCTTCTTTGTTACAGTATCCTGTCATCAATAACACGGATAAGAAAAGTGTCAGTTGGCTGTTTTTAGCCGACCATAGACCTATGGATGCAAGAACAATGCCCGGTAGTCTGACAGCAGATAAATTATCTGCCGCACTAGAGCAGCAATTGGGTAGCTTATCCGTTAATAAACTAGAGGGCATCGTAGTACAAAGCAGTCGTATTGGCGTGACTGATTCGCGCGCTTATGACAATACGCGCAATGCGATGAATCCCAAAGCCTCTGAGCTTTTACCAATGACAGTCGCTCAGCTAAGTCAGCGTTTACCGGTTAGCCAATATTGGCAAGCAGGGCGTAGTGAGCGTTGGTCTGCGCTTCAGGAAGCTTATAAAGTAGCTAATAACTCTCAAAGTGCTATGACTATCAGTGCCCAACACTGCGAATCAGGTAAAACATGGCAACTAGCGAACGGTGGTTTAACGTTGCAAGCAATTACAGGTTGGAGCAATATAGAGGATGCCAGTGTTTGGGACTGCACTGTTGCTATTGATAGCAGCAAACCTATAAGGGTGCTAAAGTATCATGCAAGTGATCCACTCAAGTCATTACCTGCTACTTTACAAACACTCACGTCAAACCGCCAACAACCGACTGACCAAGCACATACTTCTCAATCACGTCTGATTTTGAATACAGATACTCATCAGCGCGTCTGGCAAATGTGGTCATTAATGTGCTCGGCTGAGACAAAAAATACAAATGTAGCGATGAATCGCACGACATGGCTTGGTCACAGTACATCGCATATATCTGCTGATGTAATAAGCCGGCAACAAATACGTGAGATAATAACCTATGATGATAAGCCTTTAGAAGCTGCTTTATCTGTTAATGCTATTGCCGATACTGATACCTACATTAAGCCTTAGCCTTTATCTTGATAATATTGCCATTATAAAATGCGCGTATTTCACAGATCCGCTATTGAACCATGAGCGAAATGGCACCATACTTAGTAGCCTATTCATACAGAAATCTTGAACAGTAAGAAATATTAATTTTTGCTGTACATAGTTTCTATATCATCTCTTTTATCGTTTTACATTGTTTCTGACTTAGGAAGTTATATGCCCAACTGGCCACCAGACCCTAACAAACGTCCTGACAATTCGGCAAATCAGCCAGTGCCGATGCAGCAGTCAAGCCAGCCGAGCGGACAAGAATGGCGACTGATTGAAAATACTTTACTAGCTAGTGTGGTCGAGCAACGTCGCGCACGTCGCTGGAGTATTTTCTTTAAGCTATTGACCTTTGGTTATATTCTATTGATATTTTTGACGATCGGTCGTAGTTGCAGCACTGAAACAGCATCTGGTCTTGATGGTATCGATACCAGCAAGCCACATTTAGCAGTGGTTGAGCTACAAGGAACAATTAGTAGTGGTGATGTCGCCAATGCTTATGATGTCAATGACGCCTTAACTCGCGCTTTTAAAAACAGTAATTCAAAAGCGGTGGCTCTAGATATTAACTCACCGGGTGGCTCTCCCGTACAGTCTGACGAAATCTGGCAAACCATGATGGACTTACGTAAAGAGTATCCCGATAAAAAGCTTTATGCGGTGATTGGTGATATTGGTGCTTCTGGCGCTTATTATATCGCTTCAGCTGCTGATGAAATTTATGTCAATCCATCAAGCTTGGTTGGTTCGATTGGGGTTATTATGCCAAGCTATAATATAGAAGGCTTAATGGATAAGGTCGGCGTAGAAGATCGCACCATTACTGCTGGCGAGTACAAAGATATTTTAAGCTTGTCACGTCCACTCACTGATTACGAAGAAAAGCACGTCGAAAAAGTGCTGGCCAATACGCATAAACACTTTATCGATGCAGTGAAAGAAGGTCGCGGCGATCGTCTAAAAAATCCTGAACAGAATAAGTTGTTTTCAGGGCTATTTTGGACTGGAGAGCAATCTATCGCACTCGGTCTAGCAGATAAAAAGGGTAGTATCTCAAGCTTAGAAAAGCAGTTAAAACTTGATAATGTGGTCAATTATACCCCAACTGATCCGTTCAGCTTATTTATGGATCGCTTTGCGGTTAAATTGGGCGCAGGCGTTGGTTCAAGTATCAATCTTGATGTGTTACCACAACAAGAGGGTAATGCGCAGATGCGTTAATGACTTTATGTTTTAGATTTAATGTGTATGATTGTTGAGGCTGAGCGTATTATTATGCTCAGCCTTAATTGTATCTCATATTCAATTATTATAAAAAATATACCAAATATCTATTTAAATTAATGAGAGCCTGTCATGAATGGAATCAACTTGCAAACCTTTGCTGCGCTACCTGTATCTAAAATAACACAAAAGCCAGTCATTCATTTTGCCCATGCTAATGGGATGCCAAGTGCAGTCTACCAGCCTTTTTTTGAGAATTTAGCGGAATTTTTTACGATTGAATATATTGCTATGCTGGGTAACACCCCTGATTATCCCGTCGATGATCATTGGCGCAGTCTCACACAGCAAGTTATTGATAGTGTTAAAAATACCTGTGAGAAGCATGGTGTCACCCAAGTGGTAGGCGTTGGTCATTCGCTCGGTGCTATGTGTACCTTGCAGGCGCTATATCGCGCCCCAGAATACTTTGCTCAAGCGGTGCTCATGGATCCACCTTGGATTTATGGCAAAGTCAGTTTCCTATGGCATCTTGCTAAAACTGCAGATCGATTACCAATGATGAATAATCGCTTGATGGATAAGTTATCACCAGCTGGGGTGTCTAAGCATCGCCGTGACGTTTGGGATAGCCGAGAAGATGCGTATGATAAAATGCGCCATAAAGGGTTTTTCAAAAATTTTGATGAGCGCAGTTTTCAGGGCTATATCGAGCATGGTTTACATGAGCGCGCTGATGGCAAGGTGACACTCGCCATCCCCAAAGAAAGTGAAGTTGCGGTCTTTCGAACCAATCCATCGTGGTATTGGCTGAGCCCAAATCGTGCTCCTAAGCCAGCCGTTACTCTGATTATTGGCAAGGACAGTGTGTTTTTGAAGAGCCGCTTCCCGCAGCAAATAAAGTCACGCTTGGATATTCCATATGAAACTCATGCAGGCGGTCATATGTTTCCACTTGAGCATCCAGAATCTGTATCACTGCAAGTATTAGCGTTGATAAAACAACAATTGCCAGCTTGAGTTACGACGTTATGCTAAAGCCAAATCCAACGATGACTGTAAATAACGACTCTGATTCACCGTCTAACCATTCGCCATTATTTTCGCGCTTAGGCACCTTGCTACTTGTCATAGGAATGGTGGTTACGTTTTTTATTAGTCAATTAATAGGCGTTTATATCGCTGGCAAACTATTATTGCCTGCCGCTAAAAATGCAAGCGTAGGCGATATTTTCTTGTTTGGTAGTAATGATGGAACGGTGGTCAGTATTTCTATCATTATAGGCTGTCTACTATTAGTGGCAATCAGCATTTTAATCATTCGCTTAAGAGGAGGTGATTTACGCCAGTATTTGGCGTTAAAGCCGTTTTCATTAGCGGTTGGCGTGGGCATGATAGGACTGCTGTTGATATTTATGATTGGCAGTCAGGCATTAACATACTGGATTGATGCGTCGCCGCTAGCGTTTGTAGACCCTTTATATCAGTCTGTGAGCTCAGTGTGGTTACTGGTTTTTGCGATGGTCATTGTTGCGCCACTTTATGAAGAGCTAGTATTTCGTGGCATATTATGGTCAGCCATTGCAGAGCAATTCTCTAGCTCATTATATTCCGAGCATCGCGGGGCGATAGTTGCGAGTTTTGTGACCAGTTTGATATTTGCTGTCATTCACTTGCAATATGGCATTTATGAGATAAGTACCATTGTGGTACTGGCGTTGATCTTCTGCTATGCGCGTATCAAATCAGGCTCGTTATGGCTGCCAATATTATTGCATATTATAAATAATGGCGCGGCTATGGGGCAATATTTAGCGCAAGTTGCATAAAGCAATAACGGCTGTTCGCGCATACTTAACAGCCATTATTTCATATTATAAATTCAGCTAAGCATCAGGGTTTAATAGTAAAACCTCATCCGCAGCGCGTTTGATATCGTCAATCGTCAAGTGCGGTTTACCACTCAACGCCTGTCGCCATTTTCGTGCACCCGTCAGCCCTTGGAACAATCCTAAATAATGCCGTGTCATCGTTGGCAGCACTTCACCTTTAGCCATTTGCTCTTCTAAATAAGGATAGAGCTGCGCCAAAATATCTGAGCGTTTAGGTGCTGGCTCGCCCCATAAGCTATTGGCTTCTGCTAATAAGTAAGGGTTATGGTAAAACGCTCGTCCAATCATCACGCCGTCTATATGCTGCAAATGTGTGGCAATATCAGCGACCGTCTCGATACCACCATTAATCTCGATATCAAGCGCTGGAAAATCTTGTTTAAGACGGTAAACATCCTCATAGCGCAGCGGCGGTATCTCGCGATTTTGCTTCGGACTTAAGCCTTGTAGCCACGCGGTACGCGCATGAACGATGAATCTTGTACAACCGGCTGCCGCCACCGTTTGCACAAAATCTGCCATAAACTCGTAACTGTCAAAATCATCGATACCAATACGGTGTTTAACTGTCACTGGAATATCGACCGCCGCTTGCATGTGTTTCACTAAATCTGCAACTGTATTGGGCTCCGCCATGAGGCAGGCACCAATCTTATTATGTTGTACGCGGTCAGATGGACAACCAACGTTGATATTGACCTCGTCATAGCCATGCTGCTGAGCGAATTCGGCGCACTGGGTCATCTCAGCGATATCTGCCCCACCAAGTTGCAGCACCAGCGGGTGCTCAAGCGTATCAAAGCGTAGATGCCGCGCACGATTACCGTGTATGAGTGCACCTGTACTAATCATTTCGGTATACAGATAGACATGTGGATTAAAGAGGCGAGCAAAATAACGGTAATCTGTGGTGGTCCAATCGATCATGGGCGCGACTGAGAGGCGCTTGTTGGTCATATCAACCATGGTTGTTAAGCCTTAATTTTCTAAGAGGGTTTTTAAGTGTGTTCTTCAAGTGTGGTTTTCAATTAATTAGATTGTATGTGGCGATGCTAGATGACGACTGTATAAGGCGCAATGGTTCAACTACGCATTGCACCTTATGGTTAATCTATAAGTTCATTCTATATAAGTAAAAGGGTCACTAAGTCAGACAGTAAGAGAACCCAATAGCAGGCAAGTAGAATACCCTTTACCTAAATGACTTCATCAATTTTTTTGAATTCAGGCAAGTTATAAAAATAAAGTCCCATTATTATTCCAATAAAACCGATGAACGCGATATAGAGGGCGGGTGAAAAACTCACATATAGAGTGGCATAACCCAACCCAAAAGGTACCAATACACCTACAATGCCGTAGGCGATATTATAACAAAAAGCCATTCCTGTTAGGCGTACATTGGTTGGAAATAATTGCACAAGGATAGCGGGTATCATACCAACGATGCCAGCACAAAATCCCAAAAGGGCATACATAATTAGGATGTAGTCGCCACTTGCTTGCAGATGATAAAAAAAGGCAAACATTTGGGCGATTAATAAGATAGAACCTATCGTCAAAATTTTGCCAAAATTTTGGTGGTTAGAGATGATGCCATAAAAGACACAGCCAAAAATCATAAAGACAATGCCTAGGCTGTGTGAAAAACCAAATAAATCACTGTCTAATGTAAAGCGTAATTCAATTAAATCAGGTAGCAAGAGCACGACGACGGTCGTTATACTAGAAACAATTAGGGCTAAAACCATGCCAATAAATATGGAATGCTTACAATGCTTAAAAAGAAGGGTAAATGGTTTAGCAACATACTCTTTCGGTTTTGAGTTTTTCATTTGAGCAAAAAACGGTGATTCATCTATCCATCGCCATCCTAATAACGGCAAGACACTGAGGATGGCTGCAACAAAAAACGGTATGCGCCAGCCATAATCAGCAAGTTGGTCAACGGTCATCGAATTGCTTAACCAAAGAAAAAAAGCATTAGAGAATAATACACCTGTAAAAAAACTGGCGGTGACATAACTACAGCCCACTGATAGGTATTGGCGCGGTACATGCTCAGCTACGAAAACCCAAGCAAGCGGTACATAAAGACCAAATGCCATCCCTTGTATCAGTCGTAATATAATAAATAAAGCCGGCGCAATCAATCCCAGTTGTGCATAAGTAGGCAAGCAAGCCATAGCTAATACACTGCCAGCAGTAACCAAAATACTGATTAATAGCATGGGTTTGCGACCTTTGATATCACCATAACGACCAAAGATGACGCCGCCAAGTGGGCGCGCCAAATAACCAATGGCAAACAGTACAAGCCCCTGTATTTTTATAGTAGCAGGATCGGTAATAGCAGGAAAAAAAGAGGCGGCAATAATATCTGCGAGGTATAAGTAAATCAAAAAATCAAAGAACGCGATTGCGCCGCTGAAGCAGATAAACAGTACTGTATTTCTGTCTTTAGAGGACATTAGTGCATATTCAGAACGAGAGGGCATAATAGGTCGCGCATCCACATATGAGAGTATTTGTTAAAAAGGTCATTATATAGATAACCAGCTATAATAAAAAACGACAAATCAGTATTAATAAATAATGATTTGCCGAAAAAATAAAAGTTATTGAGCTGAGAGGTTTGAAAAGCAAGCACTTAAATTAAGAGCATTCAAGTGCGTGTTATTGATTTAAATATTATCAGATATTGATTTAAAGCTTATCAGATAAAGTTATGACTATTATAACAGCCAATCGATCGGTAACCATGACATGATAGTAAGCCAAACATGGTCGCTCACATCGACGCGCGGCTCTGAATCGTAAATCACTTTTTTATCATCTTCAATGGTATGCCACTGTAAATTGCCATTATCTTGTAATTTAACCTCATAAGCTTGGCTTAATAAGTCGTCGCTCAACGCATCATGTAACTGGGTGGCAAGTTGATCATCATTGATAATCACCCCCATCTCAGTATTGATATTAGCGGAGCGAGGGTCAACATTATAGGAACCAATGAATACTTGATAATCATCTACCGCAAAAGCCTTGGCATGTAGGCTGGTTGATGATTGACTGCGTGCTTTCCAGAGTTTGTTTTCGCGTTTTTCTTCACCAGCGGTCGCTTTTAGCTCATAGATTTTGACCCCAGCGCGCAGTAAGCTAGGACGCCATTGGCTATAACCAGAATGTACAGCCGTGACATCGGTTGCATCAAATGAATTGGTCAAAATTTTGATATCGATACCAGATTCGGCTAATTCTACCAGCGTATTGACACCGTCTTTGGTCGGTACAAAGTAAGAAGATATAATGGTCAGTTTTTTTGATGGGCTACCTAATAGAGTGCGTAGCTGATGAACCAAGTTGGTGTCCGCTGGCACCGTTTTGGTTAATTTACCCACGTCATCACTTAAAAACTGCATATCCGTCCAGCGAAAGGGCACACGCTTATTGATTAAATCTGTATCAATAGAAGAGTCATCAATCGCAGTCTTATAAATCGCTAAGCTACTTTTATTGTTATTTTTCTCATCTGCTCTTAACTTATCTAATCCTTCTAAGAAGTCAGTTGTTTCTCTTTTATCGAGTTTGGCTAAGGTTTCGATATCAAATGATATCGGTGCCGACCAGTAATCGGCAAAACTATTATCTATATCTGCCACCACTTTACCAATCAGTAAAACATCCAAATCAGCAAACTGACTATTTTTATCGTTGCTAAGGTATTCATCGCCAATATTACGCCCACCAATGATGGTGATTTGCTTATCAAAAATCATGCTTTTATTGTGCATGCGTCTATTGATACGAGGTAGGCCTGTTAGATAGTTCAAGGTCTGAAATTTACGATACATCAATGGATTGATGATACGTACGGCGATATTGGGGTGACTGGAAAAACGTAATAAATGCTGATCGAACTTAGCATTATTATTAAAATCATCCAGTAATAGACGAACAATGACCCCGCGCTCAGCAGCATCCCATAAGTCTTTTAGCATCAGCTGACCCGCCTGATCATCATGCCAAATATAATATTGTGCATCGATATTGCGTGTCGCCATGCCGGTCAAAATACTGCGTGAGGCAAAAGCGTTGGCGCCGGTTACGATCGGATGGTAGCCTGACAAATCGGGGTGAATGTCGTTTTGTTCACTGATGGCCGCAACCAAATCAATACTATCCGTGTTTGAGTTGGTAATACTCGTACCGTTATCCAAACGCTTTATTTGAACCCTATCTGATTTTTTATTGTCTTGTTGGTATAACGCTTCAACACGTGCCGATAGTGCTTGGCTCTCAGGTAAATGCGGCTGCTTTGGTAGAATTTGGCATCCACTAAGACATAAAGTCAGGCCGAGTGTCAGACTCAACGATAAGTTGCTTGGTTCTATAGTGAACATCGACATAAATAAGTTACCTTAGTGAGCCTTAATATAATAAAAATTTGCCGAAAAACGTGCGTGAGCTTTGTGACGGTTTTGCAGATGACAATACTAATGACAACACTGATTATGAGGCATAGGATAATATCAGCCCAAGGTAGATTTTAAATGGCCGCTAAGTTTATCAGTTGTCGGCAGCTGTGCCTATTATAAATACGTTGTTTTTGTTAGATGTAGCCTTGGTGATTTCTTTCATATCGTCTTAATCAACAGGTCGATCGCTATTCAAAAATAATATGTAGTGAGTATCTGAAACCAGCTGTTTGGAATAAGTTGACATGATATGATAACGAGAATAAATGATGTTTATAATCAACAATAAGCCGTATTTTTAATAATAACCAGTGCAATGGAAACATTATGAGTCAGTCGCAAGTGGATAGTGAAAGCAATTTGAATACATTAGATCCAAACTGGCGCGATGATGCGCTAAATTTAGAACTCGATTATGGCATGCAAACCATTGCTGTGCGTGCAGGACAGCATCGTACCGATGAGGGCGAACACTCAGAAGCTATATTTACCACCAGCTCTTACGTCTATCACTCAGCAGCTGATGCTGCCGCCCATTTTGATGGCACAAAAACTGGCAACGTCTATTCGCGCCATACCAATCCAAGTGTACGTACCTTTGAACGTCGTTTAGCAGCGCTTGAAAACGGTGAGCGCGCGGTTGCCACGGCTTCGGGTATGGGTGCGATTTTGACCATGTGCTTGGCGTATTTAAAAGCTGGCGATCATCTACTGGCTGCCAATCAATTATTTGGCTCATCTATTGGTCTGTTTAATAACTATATGGCTAAGTTTGGCGTTGAAGTCAGTTACGTTGACTGCTTCGACAATGACGCATGGTCAAAGGCTGTTCAACCAAATACCAAGGTTATTTATTGCGAAAGCCCAAGTAATCCATTGGCGCAGATTTGTGATATCGGTTATTTAAGTCAACTATGTAAAGCCAATGACATACTATTGGTGGTTGATAACTGTTTTGCGACACCTGCATTGCAACGTCCACTCGATTTGGGTGCTGATGTGGTGATTCATTCTGCGACCAAATACTTAGATGGCCAAGGTCGAGTGTTGGGCGGCGCGCTGGTCGGCAGCGACAAACTAATGCAAGAAGCCTTTACCGTGATACGCTCAGGCGGTATCAGCATGAGTCCATTTAATGCATGGGTGTTTACCAAAGGGCTTGAGACGCTTAAGTTGCGCATGCAGGCGCATTGTGCCAATGCCAATCAGGTAGCTGATTTTTTAGTCAATCATCCCAATGTTAGTATTGTGCATTTCTCAGGTTTGAGCGATCATCCCTCACATGAATTGACCAAACGCCAGCATCATATGAAAGATGGCTACGGCGCGATTATGGGCTTTGAAGTTAAAGCTACCGATAAACTTGATCCAAAAGCTGCTGCTTGGCATGTGATTGATTCAACGCAAATGGTCTCAATCACCAACAATTTAGGTGATGCCAAAACCACCATTACCCATCCTGCGACCACCACTCATTTTCGCCTGACGCCTGAAGCACGTGCGGAAGCTGGCGTTAAAGATGGTCTTATCCGTCTGTCAGTTGGTCTAGAAGATGTCGAAGATATCATCAAAGATTTGGCGCGTGGTTTAGACAGTTTGTAAAGATAACGGTATAATCGCTGTTAGTGTTTTATTTTAACTCATGACAATATCAATTGTTTATTATTACAAAACAAAGAGGCAACTATGAATATTCAAGCATTAATGCAACAAGCACAAACGATGCAAAAGAAAGTCGAAGCAAACGTTGAAAATGCTAAAAAAGAGCTGGCCAATAAAGAAGTTCATGCAGAATCGGGTAGTGGTCTGGTAAAAGTGACCATGACTGGTCGTCATGTGGTCAAGCGTTTGACCATTGATCCAAGTTTGCTTGAAGATGAGCCAGACATGATCGAAGACTTGATTGCAGCGGCTATCAATGATGCCGTCCGTCAAGCAGATGAGTTATATGAAGAAACGATGGCTGGTGCTACCTCAGGTATGGGTCTACCACCAGGTATGCAAGGTATGTTCTAGGCTTTAATTTGCGTTAAATATGACACATTGAATTTAGAAATGGGGTTGTTATCGACATGATACGACCCCATTTTTATAGCTACGGTTTGAGATTATATATACTGTTTTTAGTAAAATAATTTACATGATACTGATTTCTATAATACTGAAAAGGAAGACACTTTGCTTACAGCTAAATTTGATCAGCTGGTCAAACAGTTGCGTATTTTACCTGGTGTTGGTCAAAAAAGTGCCCAGCGTATGGCATTGCATCTACTCACTAAAAAACGTCCACAAGGGATGGCGCTTGCTCAAGCGCTTGATGAGGCAATGCGTGATATCGTTGAATGTCAGCGCTGCCATAGCTTTAGTGATGATGCAATCTGCCCACTGTGCCAAGACCCAAGGCGTGATGACAACCTATTATGTGTAGTCGAAACTGCAGCAGATGTCATGGCTATTGAGCAGACAGCTGGCTATCGTGGCCGTTATTTCGTTCTAGGTGGTCACTTATCACCGATTGATGGTATTAGCGCCGACGATTTAAATATTGAGCAGCTGGTTTGGCGGGTGAAACAAGAGCCGGTAGAAGAAATAATATTAGCAACCGGTACGACGGTTGAAGGTCAGACCACAGCACACTTTATCAGTGAGGCGGTCAGTCGTCATGTTAATAAGGTGACACGTCTGGCGCAAGGGGTTCCAATGGGTGGTGAGCTTGAATACCTCGATAGTATGACGCTTGGTCAAGCCATGCAAAATCGCTCTTTTTTATAGTATCTGTATAACATCATAGTGTCTACCATAGTACCTATCATCGTATTATCTATATAGCATCTTTATAAAATCGAATGCTTGCCCATTTTATTTTATGATATTGTTATAATGGCTTTATTATTATTTTCTCCTTTAATTTTATTAAGACGCTATTTTAGCGTTTTATTTCCTCTTATCAATGCAGGTATCTGCCCGTGTCCAACAACGCTTTAACCGAATCGAACATTCAAGACAAACTTTCTGCTGTTACTGATGACTTATCAAAGCAATCAGACCAGACTGATATAGAGTCAGCAGGGTTGCCACTAGAACCAGATATCGATGCGCTGTTGGATATCGCCGATGAAGTTGCTATCACTTGGGTGCGTCAGCAAAGCCAATTGAATGAAGTGATTGAGGCATTAGCCACTTGTGGGCGGGTGGCATTAGATACTGAGTTTATCAAGCGTGATACTTATTATCCGCGCTTGGCATTGGTACAGCTTAACGTTGGCGATCATATTTATCTATTAGATGCGCCGCAGCTACAGTTAGATGAGTTGTGGCAAGCCCTAATTAAAGTGGATGTGGCTATTTGGCATGCTTGCGGTGAAGATTTGGGTATTTTTTACCTATTGTCTGGCTGCCCGCCCTTGACCAATATTTTTGATACCCAAATTGCCTTATCTTATTTGACGGGACAATTGCAAATGGGCTATCAGCAGGCGCTTGATGAGCAATTGGATATGCATATCGATAAAGAGCAAAGTCAGTCAGACTGGCTACAGCGTCCGCTATCAGATGAGCAAGAGCAGTATGCGATTGATGATGTACGCTTTTTGCCAGCGTTATATTTGAGCCTTGAATATGAGCTAAAAAAGCAGAATTTATACGATTATGTGTGGGCCGACTGTCAGTTATACGCCCATGATTTATATAAAGCACAGCATGTTGAAGATGAGGCCATGTATCTGACCATGGCTGATTATCGCTATACCTCACAACAAATGGCGGTATTACAAGCAGTTGCGACATGGCGTGAGGAGCTTGCACGTGCGACTAATCAACCTCGTACTTTTGTGATTAAAAAACAAGCGGTACGTGAGATTATCACTGAAAATCCAAGCAATATGCGTGAGCTTGCGCACAAAACGACCATGCACCGTAGTATGCTGCGCCTATATGGTGAAGAGTTAATGAAGGTGATTAAGGACGCAAAAATGCTTGCGCCTGTTGAGCATCCACCTTGCTTACTGCCACCTTATCGTTCTAAAAATAAAGTCTTATCAAAAGCGGTACAAGAAGCAATCGCTAAGCGTGCTGAACAAATTGGTGTACCAGAAAACGTATTGATGCGTAAAAAATGGCTAGGACAATTGTACGAAGTTATCGCCTTTGAGCAAGGGCTAGCAGCATTACCACAAGGCTTAAAAGGCTGGCGTAATAAATGGGTAACGCAAACATTGATTCCAGTGATTGAAGCGCATAAAAAAGAGCTACAACAAGGTATGGGAATTAATGTTTAATCTTTATTGGTATTTACTAACGTTTAAACTGTTCATGTTGTAAAAAATATCCTGTCTGCTTAGCGACGTCATTATCGACCAACATGCCGGTATGCGATACCGGCATGATTAAATGGTCTGTAGCAGCTTCAAGTTTTGTTTCTTTCAAATATACCGTACCATCATGGACAAGATGTTCATCGAGCAGTGGATTACCAGCTTTACGCAGTTTGCGATTATGATAGTGCAAAAATACTTGCCCTAAACCGTATGGGCGATTGCCAGCAATGATACCCAAGGTGATATGCTCAGGTAACGGCGCAACGGTACCATCTAAAGCATCCACATACGATTTTCCTACTATAGCTGGTGTCAGTCGCCAAATATAATCGGCACATATACTGCCAATATGCGGTGTACCTAGTGTCACGCAGCGTCCAATCTGCCACTGCGGATAATGATAAACAAAATCACGAATGATAAGACCGCCTAAACTATGCCCGACTAGATTTATGGGTTGGTCAGGATGATGATGTTGCTCAAGCCATTTATTAAGACGATCACTATTGGTTTGAATGCCATCGCGCATACTACGATAGCCATATTGATGAGTGTCAAGCCCTTGCGCTTGTAGGCGTTTAGCGAGTGGACGCATAATCCATGCGGTTTGATGTAAGCCGTGAATAAGAATAGTGCGGTTTTTTTGCTGCATAGTATTTTCCAAGAAAAGGTTTTTACTTAAATAAATTATCTCATATGCTAATGATATTAAGCTTTTATGACAGCTTTCAATATTGAAAGTACATAAATAATATATGACTGAACAATAAACAGACCAAATAAAAACCTCCAAGTCAGTAGCTGACTTGGAGGTTTTTTAAGTTTCATAACAGACAATTTACTGAGAAGTCTGTTATTGGAAACTACATGTAGTTTTCAATACTTGGGCAAGAGCACATTAAGTTCTTATCACCGTAAGCGTCATCAATACGACCAACGCTTGGCCAGAATTTATGTTCGCGTACATAAGGTAATGGGAATGCGGCTACATCACGGCTATACGGATGTGACCAGTCGCTGCCAGTAATCACAGCGGCGGTATGTGGTGCATTGACTAATGGGTTGTCTTCTAACGTCCAACCATCTTCGCCAGCTTTGGCTTTCATCGCTTCAGCTTTGATAGATTTCAGTGCATTAATAAAGCGATCCAATTCTTCTTTTGATTCAGACTCAGTAGGCTCAATCATCAAGGTGCCTGATACTGGGAAGCTCATGGTTGGGGCGTGGAAGCCATAATCCATTAAGCGTTTGGCAATATCACTTTCACTGATGCCGGTTTCGTCTTTTAATGGGCGAATATCGATGATACATTCGTGCGCCACACGGCCATTTTTGCCAGCATATAAGATAGGGTAGTCACCTTTAAGCTGATCAGCAACATAGTTAGCGTTTAACAATGCAAGATTGGTCGCTGCTAACAAGCCATCACGGCCCATCATGGTAATATACATCCAAGAGATTGGCAAAATGCTCGCTGAACCATAAGGTGCAGCTGATACTGCTGAGCAATCATTTTGCGCATTATGTACAGGGATAATCTTGTGGTTGGCAATAAACGGTGCCAAATGCGCTTGCATACCGATAGGACCCATACCTGGACCACCGCCGCCATGAGGAATACAGAAGGTTTTGTGCAAGTTCATGTGTAATACATCAGCACCCACTTCCGCTGGCTGCATGATAGCAACCTGTGCGTTCATGTTGGCACCATCCATATAAACCTGACCACCATGGTTATGAATGAGGTCACAAATATCACGGATACCTTCTTCAAATACACCATGGGTTGATGGATAGGTAATCATCAAAGCACCTAGATTGTCGCTGTGCTCTTCACATTTAGCGGTTAGGTCAGCGATATCAACGTTACCATTGTCATCAGTTTTGACCACGACCACTTTCATGCCCATCATGATGGCAGTTGCAGGGTTCGTACCATGTGCAGATTGTGGAATCAGGCAGATATCACGATTCATTTCACCTAATGACTCATGATAACGACGGATCGCAAGGATACCGGCATATTCACCAGAGGCACCAGAGTTTGGCTGCATAGAGATTTCATCAAAACCTGTGATGGCTTTAAGTTGTTCTTGCAAGCTGTCAATCATCGCCACATAACCAGTGACTTGATCTACTGGTGCAAAAGGATGCACGTTTGCAAACTCAGGCCAAGTAATCGGTAACATCTCACTGGTCGCATTCAGTTTCATGGTACAGCTACCAAGGGCAATCATACTACGGTTCATCGCTAAATCTTTATCTTCTAAAGATTTTAAATAACGTAGCATTTCATGTTCGGTATGATGCGAGTTAAATACTGGATGGCTTAAGATATCATCGGTACGTAAATGCGCAGCATCTAATGACACAGTAGCCGCTTCTGGTAAATCATGCGCTTTGCTAACAAATAACTGGGTTAGGACGCTAAAGTCTTCTTGGTCACTGGTTTCACTAAAAGCAACGCCCAGTTTATTATTGCCAAGACGCCATAAGTTATAGCCAACATTATCCGCATTTTCAAAGATTTGCGTCGCAAGCTGCTCTGAACCACAATCAACCACCACGGTATCAAAGAATTGGTCATGAACTACGCTTAACTTATTGTCACCATTTGCATTTTTAATCACGTCAGCAAAAGCAGTAGCAAATGCATGAATACGGGTAGCAATACGCTTAACGCCAGTTGGACCATGATACACAGCATACATACCCGCTAAGTTAGCAAGTAATACTTGTGAGGTGCAGATGTTTGAGTTGGCTTTTTCGCGGCGGATATGTTGCTCACGAGTTTGTAGCGCCATACGTAAAGCGGTATTGCCTTGAGCGTCTTTTGATACGCCAATGATACGACCAGGTGCTGAACGCTTAGCTTTATCAGAGAAGGCAAAGTAAGCAGCATGTGGACCACCAAAGCCCATTGGAATACCAAAGCGCTGCGTGCTACCAAGTGCTACGTCTGCACCCATATCAGCAGGTGATTTTAACAATACTAAACTCATGATGTCGCTGACGACTGAGGTATAGGTTTTGTTTTTTTTCACTGCAGCGATAACGTCGGTTAAGTCTTTAACATCGCCTTCTTGGCCGACATATTGGAATAATGCACCAAAGTAATCACCAGATTTAGCCAGTTCAAAATCACCAACGACAACGTCAAAACCAAAGTATTTGGCGCGAGTATTAACAACGTCTAGCGTTTGTGGATAAATGCGCTCATCAACAAAGAATTGGTTTGATTTGCTTTTGCTCATACGTTTTGACATGGCCATAGCTTCTGCAGCTGCCGTTGCTTCATCAAGTAATGACGCACCAGCAAGCTCAAGACCGGTCAAATCGATACAAACTTGTTGGAAGTTAAGCAATGCTTCTAGACGACCTTGGGCAATTTCAGCTTGATAAGGGGTGTAAGCGGTATACCAGCCTGGATTTTCTAACACGTTACGCTGAATAACGGCTGGCATGCGCACAGGCGAATACCCCTGACCGATATAGCTTTTATTAACGGTAATACCGTCTGCCATCTTGCGTAATTTGGCGAGAGCAGCGTGCTCACTCATGGCAAGTGGTAAATCTAATGCTTTATGCATGC
Source organism: Psychrobacter sp. DAB_AL62B (assembly GCF_028895345.1). NCBI lineage: Bacteria > Pseudomonadati > Pseudomonadota > Gammaproteobacteria > Moraxellales > Moraxellaceae > Psychrobacter > Psychrobacter sp. DAB_AL62B. The sequence goes on along the minus strand of NZ_SAXC01000008.1, from coordinate 88,815 downwards.
GTACTGGCTCAGGGACAGTATCATTGATAAAGCTTGCCATATCTTTATAACCAACAGCACTGAGTAAATCCGCTTGCTTGGTTTCATTAGAGCCAAGATGGCGATAAACGAATTCAGCTTCGTTAAATAAACCTTTAAAGGTATCGAACGTTGGGTTTTGAGAAATAGTCATGACAATCCTTGGAAAAGGGTGATAAAGGGTGGTAACAGAGATTGCTATAATAAATAATAGAAAGAATAGCGTGATTAATTATACGTAGTGCACAAATTGATTTTGCTCAAAGCGAAACTGGGTATTGTAGACGCCATTGTCCGCACGCTCGCCAGCCCCAACCATCATCACGATATGATGCTCGTCGCTTAACTTTAACAAGCGCTTCATGGCAGGTTCATCGAAGCCGCCCATCGGACAGCTATCAAAGCCATGCGCTCGTAGTGCCAACATTAGGTTTTCGGCGGCTAAAGCCGTATTGTTGGTTGCCCAGTTTTTGGTATCTTCAAAGGTATAGTAAGGCGATTTGATCGGACCTTTGACGCGTCTGACCACTTGAGTTGCACCCCATTTAGCGGCTGATATTACATTGGCTGGCCCACGAAAAAAGTCCATGGCAACGACTTTGGTATAGTAGTCTTTGACTTTTTTTGGCACCGGCGTATCAGGATATTCACGTAGAATCTGCTTAGCATGGTCATGCCAAACGTCAGTACGAGCAACGACAGCGATTAAGCGCGCTGATGTTTTTGCCGCATTTTGATTCATGCAGTTTTTGACCGCGCGTTTGCGATTATCAGCATCATCGATAACATAAAACTCCCATGGCTGTAGATTGCTAGAGTTCGGCGCTAGCATAGCCAGACGCAGACAGTCTGCTAATACATCGTCAGGTATTGGCGTGTCCGTAAAACGGCGTACCGAACGGCGCGACTCTACTATGTCGCGAAACGCTTGTAGCTGCGGTGTATGATTAGGCGTAGCGAGGCTGTCTTTATTATCAGTGTTGGGGTTCATATTAAGATCCATGCTGGGGATTGAGTAATCAACTTGAGTCATTATCGATTGCACATCTTTAAGATAAACTGACAAGTGATTAATACGAATAAACGAGATAGCGATTGGAAGTAATAAATTGGCCGATTCAGCGCTTTTAACGAGTAGGCACTTTTAAATAGCAAGAGCCTTTAATTAGCAAAAATCTTTCATTGGTAAAAGCTTTTAAATAAGTAAAAAGTATAGATACCAGCTGACGCTAGTATCTATAATAAGGAGTTATGTTTTTTCTAGATAAAACTGAGACTTAAATCAAACCTCGCTTTTATATGAGTAAGTAAAGCTAATATTACAGCTCGTTTTCGTACTCATCAGCAGACAGTAATGCTTCGTAGTCAGCCATATTGTCAGGCTTCATTCTAAAGAACCAACCTTCACCGTATGGATCAGAGTTGATGATCTCTGGATCATCTTCTAGTGCTTCGTTAATCGCAACCACTTCACCTGAGATAGGCGCATAAACGTCAGAAGCTGCTTTTACTGATTCAACCACTGAGATTTCGTCATCAACCGCGATGATGTCACCCACGTCTGGCAATTCTACAAATACCACATCACCCAATAGCTCTTGAGCGTGGTCAGTGATGCCAACAGTAATAGTACCGTCGTCTTCTAAGCGTAACCACTCGTGGCTGGCGATGTATTTTAGTTCTGCTGGGATGTTACTCATGGTCTCTCTCCTAAGTGATAGAGGTTACTTAATAAAAATAGTAGAAGCTAATAATAAAATTTATGACGCCTATGAGTCAAACTGCTGTTTACCATTACGGACAAACGGTAGCTTAAGGACGCGTACATCGACGAACTTACCTTTGCCGCGCAGATCAATTTGCACATTGTCATCGTCTGCTAGGGTAGCAGGAACACGGGCGATGGCGATAGAATTTTTGAGGCTAGGGGAGAAGGTGCCACTAGTAATGATACCTTTTTGCTCTTTATCAGTGCCTTGATTGATGGTCACTTCCATGCCTTCGCGTAATACGCCACGGCTGGTCATTAATAGGCCAACTTGCTTCATGGCAGTATTGTCATCTTTTGACTGTTTGCGTTTATTAACAAGTGCCTCACGACCAATAAAGTCACGCTCGTCTTTTAACGCAAGTGTCCAACCCATATTGGATTCATAAGGGCTGATACCTTCATCCATGTCATGACCATAAAGATTCATGCCAGCTTCCATACGCAAGGTATCACGAGCGCCAAGACCAGCAGGTTTAACGCCATTGGCTTTTAATTGCTCAAAGAACGCTGGAGCATCATCGCCATGCATGATGACTTCGACGCCATCTTCACCGGTATAACCGGTACGGGCGACGAACCAATCTGCGCCTTCGATATCCGTTAAGTCGGCACCAACAAAAGGCTTAATCGCGGTTAAAGTATCAGCCCAGCTAGGTTTAACTTGTGCCAGTTTTTCAACCGCATTGGGTCCTTGAATGGCAAGCATAGCAAGCTCTATACGCTCAGTTAACGTAACATCAAATTCTTTCGCCGTTTTTTCAAAATGCGCCATATCTTTATCGCGCGTTCCAGCATTTGAGACGATACGGTATGCCGTTTCTTCACTATTCGATAAGTAGACGATTAAGTCATCGATGATGCCGCCTTGCTCATTAAGCATAGGAGAGTATAAAGCTTTGCCAACTGTTTTTAGTTTATCTACATCATTAGCGAGCAGCTTTTGTAACCACGCTTTGGCATCACTACCTTTCACATCAACAATAACCATATGTGAGACATCAAACATACCGGCATCACTACGAACGGCTTCGTGTTCTTCGATTTGTGAGCCGTAATGAATAGGCAATTCCCAGCCAGAAAAATCCACCAGTTTGCCAGCACTATCAACGTGAGACTGGTAAAGGGGCGTGCGCTGAGGGGTTTGGCTATTGCTATCTTGAGCAGTGATATCTTGAGTAGCGGTCATAACAAGTCCTTATGTGTACATCAGTCGTACTCGATGAAAAGTATCATAGCTGATGCACATTATCATAGTAGCGAGAAGCAATATCGCAGGGCGCGAATATCACATCAAAGGTTGGTACAGAAAAAATACAAAGCAATTCACCAAACAAACGCTGAACGTCGGTTTAGGTAAAAGCCCTATCTGTCCTGTAACCTGAGATTTTCAACACGACCCATCATTGTCTGTTTTTAAAAGCCAATGATGTCGCGTTTTCTCCCCTTCGGTGGGTAAGGCGTCGTCCGTCCTTACCGCTCTCCAGATTTGTTATGCCTAAGGTTTAGAGTGCAATACGCCTATCAGCGCGATACAGATAAACCGTTGTGACATGTGTTTTTCAGTCCTTTTACCTGAGCGATTGGCAGGGTGGATGCGCCTTCGGTGGTCATATAGCGGCTGTCAGCTCATGCTCATTGATATGAGCGTAACCAATTTGATGCTAAAGACTCTCTCCTGAAAAACGCTTTTATTATGGAAGGTTCACAGCTTTTTTACAAGTCATCAAAGGTATTAAAGTGAATAATTTTGGCAAAAATCACTTTTTATCAAGATAATCCGCCAAACTTTATAGGATGTGAGCGTTTTTATGTCTATGGTAGCGCATAGCTTTTAAAGCGATTTACCATATCAAAACGTAAAGCGACTAATGATATTTGCTTGAAATATGCTAACCTATGACGATAGTTTCTGATAGGTTGTTCTTATGCATTGCGATATTTATAAATTCCCTAAACATAATGATATGTATGTCTATGTTGCGCGTCCTGATTATCCTAACGATACCGACGAGATTAAGGATTGGCTGGGTGTCCTACCGAAAGACTTTCGTGCCAGCTTAGGTCGTAGCAAGTTTGTCATGCATTTAGATTTGGCAGCCACGCCAACCCTTGCTCGTGTCGACAAAGCAGAAGTATTGGCAAAATTACAGTCGCAAGGATACTTTGTGCAGATGCCACCACAAGATGTCATGCGCCGCCAAGCAGAGTTGCGTGCACGAGAAGCTCAAGACAATATTTATGATTAGCAAATGCTCTAAAAAAGGCTTTAAGAAGGTTCAAAATGAAAGCTTTAAATTCGTTTTATTAAATTCTATTTCTTAGTTCTCTTTCTTAATTTGCTTTTTTAAAAATAGTAGATAGACATATATGAAACATTTAGTGTCATTCATTTTGGTGAATAGTCGTGATAAACTAGGCACTGATTAACATGGTTACTATCATCAATATCCCGCATTATTGACAAACGCAGGTAATAAAAACGCATGGACTGGTTAAAAAATCTCTTACATAGCTTACCGCTAGAAGCCATTAGTGACATTCTTGGTGAGATTGCTATTTGGTGGGGGCAGTTGGTAAAAGACGTGCCGGCAGCAGACTTACCGATGTATGCGTATCTTGGCGGTGTCATTATCGTATTGGTACTTTGGGTGCTGGTTGCTCGGGTATTACCACGGCCATTGGGTGGTATGAGCTGGATGATATTGTTTGCCGTTTTGCTCGCTCCAGGGACTGCACTTGGCGACCCCAGTGTGATTGCACCGGCCAGTATCAGTGTTGTCTATGCAATTATGATGAAAGACACAGCTGGCGCGATTGCGAACTTATTACCCATATTAGTCGTGCTGGTGGTGGGCTTGTTTGTTGGCTTTGTTTGGCAGCTCATTCGCGGAGCATTTGAGTCAAGCTTAGACAAAGCCCGTCGGCATACCTCTGAGGATACTCAAGCTAATATGCAGCTGGCGTCCGGCAACTATATGGCAACAGAGTCTGACGCGTCAGTGCCAGTAGTAAATACTGAGACAGAGATTAGTCTAAAAAAAGATAATAAGCTGCTTAAAAAAGTGTCTAAAGATGCTGACCAGCCTTAATACTTTTAGTTTTTAATATATATTGCTTCTAACTTTAGCCTCATCATGATTTTCTTATGATCTTAAAAGACACCGTGTGTGTCTTTTTTTATGTGAGATGGTTTGCTCTTTGCTGGTTAACTTGAGCAATTGAGCGCATTCAAAAATATGTAAGAGTTGTTAGTATCTGCGAACGCATGAGTATTTTGGCAATCAACAATGCTGTGCTAATCTAAATGATTATTTATCATCCATCGATTGCTTATAACCCTTTTATTACGCTTAAATTCTTTAACGTATAACAATAACTGAGACTTGATTATGACCACAGCGGATAAAACGAAGAAAAAATTTACTGGCACGCAAAGCTATATTGCCACCGATGATTTACAGCTGGCAGTCAACGCAGCGATGACGTTACAAAAGCCATTGCTGATCAAAGGTGAGCCGGGTACCGGTAAGACTTTACTGGCAGAAGAAGTTGCCGAAAGTTTAGGTATGCCACTGATTACATGGCATATCAAATCGACTACTAAAGCAGAGCAAGGGCTGTATGAATACGATGCTGTATCGCGTTTGCGTGATTCGCAAATGGGTGATGATAAGGTGTATGAAATTGGCAACTATATTAAGCCGGGTAAATTGTGGGATGCCTTTACCAGTAAAGAGCGTAGCGTACTATTGATTGATGAGATTGATAAAGCGGACATTGAATTCCCAAATGATCTGCTACACGAACTTGATAAGATGTCTTTTTATGTTTATGAGACCGGCGAGACCATTACCGCTGAGCAACGCCCAGTAGTAATTATCACTTCAAACAATGAAAAAGAGCTACCGGATGCATTTTTACGTCGTTGCTTCTTCCATTATATTGATTTCCCAGAAGAAGAAACCATGCGCCAAATCATTGAAGTGCATTTTCCTAATATTCAAGAAAAGCTGGTCAATGATGCGCTTGATATCTTTTATAAGCTACGTAATATTCAAGGGCTCAAAAAGCCACCATCAACCTCAGAATTGGTCGATTGGTTAACGCTATTACTTGCCGATGATATGGCACAAGCAGAATTAGAAGAAAACTTGCGCGGTGAAAAATCTATTCCGCCGTTATATGGTGCTTTGCTTAAAAACGAAGCTGATGTGAGCCTGCTCCAGCGCTTTGCCAATATTATGCGTCGTTAAGTATGATTCGCCGTTAAGCATTGTTATTTACAATGAGGTCATGATCTGAGCTTTTAATGGACATGACCAAGCTCATACACAGGTCCAAATCGTAACCATATCAGCCAATAAGTGATGCATATCTTATGTTTATCAAACTATTCTATACCTTGCGTACTTACGGCGTGCCTGTCAGTACGCGTGAGCTGCTTGATCTAAATGCCGCGCTTGAGCAAGGGTTGATGATGCAGCCACATCCTGAAGATGCAAAATTATCTACCTTTGCCAGCCGTGAAGACATGTACCGGCTGATTCGGCTATGCATGGTCAAAGACGAGCGCCATTTTGATAAATTTGATCGGGCGATGGCAGATTATTTTGAGGGCGTTGATAGTCTCGATATGGATGAGCTGTTGGCTAAGCTGACTGACGTCCCTAAAGAGTGGTTAGATTTAAAATTAGACCCAAAAAACCTGACTGATGAGCAGCGTCGATTGCTTAAAAAGTACGGCTCACTTGAAGAGTTGATGAAAGCATTAGAAGAACGCCTCAAGGAGCAAAAAGAGCGTCATCAGGGTGGTAGCAAGTGGGTCGGCACAGGTGGCACATCGCCATTTGGTGCTTATGGCGATCATCCAGAAGGCGTGCGCGTTGGTGGCGAATCGCGTAAACGCAGCGCAGCCAAAGTTTGGGAGCAGCGTAAATACCGCAACCTTGATGACGACAGTCAGCTTGGTACCCGTCAAATTCAGATGGCATTGCGCAATCTGCGCCAGTTTGCGCGTACAGGTAGCGCTGATGAGCTTGATATTCATGAAACCATTAAACGCACTGCCAAGAAAGGCGTGCTTGATATTCATATGCAGGCTGAGCGCCGTAACCGCGTCAAGGTGCTGATGCTGTTCGATGTCGGCGGTAGTATGGATATCCATGTCGAAGCGTTAGAAAAGCTATTTTCTGCAGCCAAAAATGAGTTTAAGACCTTAGAGTTCTTTTATTTTCATAATTGTTTGTATGATTATGTGTGGAAAGACAATGACCGTCGCCATAGCGCACCGATGCCAACCTTTGAGCTGCTTAATAAATATGGACGAGAGTATCGTGTCATATTCGTTGGTGATGCGTCGATGTCGCCTTATGAGCTGATGACGGTCGGCGGCAGTGTGGAGTATATGAATAATGAAGCAGGTATTGTCTGGTTAAAAAGGGTATTAGCACATTTTGATAAAGTGGCTTGGCTCAATCCTGAAAACCCAGCCTATTGGCAATATACCCAAACCATCGTTGAGATTAAAAAGTTATTCGATAATAAAATGTATCCGATGACGTTGCATGGAGTCGAAGAGATGACCAACTATATGGCACGGTAGTAACGGTTTTGAGCATTATTTGGCTCATTTCAGTAATAAATCACTTAATAAGAAGTAGCCGTTATGATTGATAACGGCTACTTCTCAGTTTCAATGAGCCCAATGATAACACCCATCTCTTTTTTATCGTGTTTATCGATGCTGGGCGCATACAACGCTGAAGCGATACCGCCATCCAAAAACAGCGCATTTGGACACTTTAGATCGTCTTTGAACAGCGCTGCAAATTGATAAAATGTCACAGGCTCATCGCTATTAACAAACCGTATGCTGCCATCACTGCAAACGCCTGCGCCGTTACGAAGCTTGATTGATGTGCTATGAGGGTTAAATTGCGGATGAATCTCATTATTAATAACCAGCATAGGGCCCGATTGAGTGGCATACCAAGGTTGGGCTTGACCACTTGTTAGCTGCTCATCTAAGGTGTTGCTTTCGGTGATTTGCACTGCGCCAGTCTTATCCCACCACATCACACCATTAGGCAATAAGTGAAAGTTGCCACCACCTTCTTTAAGGTTTAACGCACGAATCTCTTTACCTTTGATAACGGTATAGCCGATGGGCGCGTAGTTCTCGTTGTACATGCCAGCGTTCATGGCAAAATTCAGTGTTTGTTCTGCTGGCAAAGTCGTTAATAAGTTATCAAAAGACAGTAACGGCTGAGTACTATTGGCTTGCTGCCAAAACAGCTGTAGTGAATAACGTTCGCCAGCTAATACCTCAGATTTAACGTGACAAACACTATAAGCAAACGGCAATTTCTGCGACTGACACGACCAGTTAGTCGTATCAGGGGCAGTGCTATGGGTGCCCGTTGGCTGGCAAGCACTTATACTAAATGCCATAAGTGCTGTTGCCAGTATGGTGTGAGGTCTAGTAAAAATGGAGCTTGGCATCAATGACGTATCTTTTATCATGTGGACAGAGTTTGTCTGTTTTAACTACTTAATAGTATTTAGTCGCTTGTAGGTGGAAAGTCGCGAAAAGTGTTATTAACGTTACCGATTAACCGCCCACCGCCAGTGATATTCACAAAACTCCCAAGACCCTGATCTGTTGTCGCACTGGTTTCTTTACCTTTATCACGCGAGTCTTGATTATAAGCAATTAAGGCATCGTTATTGGCTAAGAAGCTATCAGCATTTGCCATCACCCACATTTGATTAAACACGTCCGCGCGCGCGCTATTATTGAGCAGCGCGCCCTTATCGGTAAAATAGAAGAATTTAGACAGCAGCTTGATCTGCCCGTCATCCAAACGGCGAGCAATATGATAAGGCTGCAATTGACTTGGATGTTGCAGACCAACTGCACCTACGATGCTGGCAAGTGATTTAAGCGTGTTCTTATGGAAGCTTGCGACACGATCCGCTTTGCTGGGCACATCGAGTGCCTTTTGACGATAAGGATCTTGCGTTGCAACGCCTGTCGGGCAAGTATTGGTATGACATGAGCGCGATTGAATACAACCTACGGCAAACATAAAGCCACGTGCTGAGTTACACCAGTCTGCGCCCAATGCAATCAGACGTGCAATATCGAAGCCGGAGACGATTTTACCGCTGACGCCAAGCTTAATTTTGTCACGGATACCGGCACCGACTAAGGTATTGTGTACTAATAAAAAGCCATCGACCATCGGCATGCCGACGTTATCCATAAACTCAACGGGCGCTGCACCTGTACCGCCTTCAGCACCATCAATAACGATAAAGTCAGGATAGTTGTCGGCTTCAATCATGGCTTTAACAATCGCCATAAATTGCCACGGCTGACCAATACAAAGCTTAAAGCCAACGGGTTTACCTTCTGATAATTCACGTAGTTGTTGCCAAAAAGCAACCAGCTCACGTGGGTTACTAAAAGCCGAATGCGAAGAGGGCGATACACAATCTTGCCCCATCGGTACTTGGCGGGTATCAGCAATTTCTTGGGTAATTTTTTCTGCGGGTAGCACACCACCTTGCCCGGGTTTCGCACCTTGTGATAGTTTTATTTCTATCATTTTCACTTGTGGATCGATAGCCTTTTCGGCAAAGGATTGCGGGTCAAAATTGCCATGGTCATCGCGGCAACCAAAATAACCCGTGCCCAGCTCCCAAATCAAGTCGCCACCGAACTTACGATGATAAGGACTGATTGCGCCTTCACCGGTATCATGGGTAAAGCCGCCCATCTTTGCGCCTTGATTGAGCGCCATAATGGCATTGGCTGATAAACTGCCAAAGCTCATCGCTGAGATATTGAACACTGACATATCATGCGGCTGCTGACAACGCTCGCCGCCAACAATAATACGAAAATCTTTATTTTTTAACGGTTCGCTAATTGCTGATTGTAAAAACCACTCTTTGCCATGAGCATATAAATTATCAAGCGTACCAAAAGCATTAGTATCGCTGACATTTTTGGCACGTTGATAGACCAAGGCGCGCTGCTGACGCGAAAACGGTACTTGTTCTTTATCATCTTCTAGCAAGTACTGACGAATCTCAGGACGAAAATCCTCCAGTACATAGCGGATATGCCCTGCGATCGGGTAGTTGCTTAATATAGAGTGCTTTGATTGCAGCAAATCATAAATACCTATAGCGACCCCAATACCGCCAATCACAATCAGCCACCAATTAAATAATAGTACGCCCGCTAAGAACAGTAATATAGCAGCGCCAAAGGTGCTATAGCGCAGCAATACACCGGTCAAATAAGGAGAGTTATGGTCAGGTTTGGGATTTAGATTGGTACGAGATTGGGGCATAGCAACGCTCAACAATAAGACATGAAAGTTAAAAAACGCGCTAATTACTAGTAAGAGATAAAAGTAGCATACCCTAATCATCGATACAGATGGTTTGGAAGTAAGCTAGCTTTATCTTAACTTATAATTAACGCGCACATTATACGCTTATGATATCACTGCATCGGTGTAATTGGGTAACAGTGTGCTAACTCGATTTCTGCAGCCCACTCGTTTTAAGTCATAATCTTGACTATTGTTCTATCGTTATCAATAATGTCAAAGGTAATTTTAACCGGTAAGAACTGTTCTATTAACCAAGCTTGAGTCTCGGTATGCTGACTGATGACGCGCGCGGTAAACTCACCGCCGCCGGATAAAGCTAAAGGAAGCAGCAACTGATCGGTTAGATACTCGTCGACTAATGCATCGGTTTTAAACAAGTAACGCTTCACCAGTCCTGCTAAGCGATTGCCTATCTTTTCAGCCGAAGTGCACTTTTCTCCGAGCAAAGTAAACATCTCTTGGTGATTTTGTTCATGATTGTGGGTTGCAGCAATTTTATGAGTTACTTTCGCGTAGCAAGTATTGCCTTCTCCAATACCAATTAGTTTATTACATCTTGTGGTAATAAGTGTTTCGTCGATTCCAGATTCAACCAATAGCGCTTTCGCGCTGGCAAGTTCACGTTGGCAAATGTCGTACTCTAAATTTAGATTACTAGCGACCAACTCCATGCTTATAAGCTCACTGCGTTCCGTTAGTTTAAACGGTGACGAGTCAGCACGGCGCAAAAACGGCGTTATCGTTGTCTTAATGGTGCCACCACCAACGGGCGCAAAACCTGCTTGCAGACATTCAATATCTACTTGCATACCCAGCTTAGTAAGCGCAGGAATAAACGCATGTTGTAAAAAGTCTATGGTTGGCGCCATTGGATTGTGAGTGCCGCCTTTAATCGTTACGGTTGAAGCAGCTTTGCTATCGGTATTAGCAAACAGCAGGGCAGGGAGTACAGTTTGCAGTACGAGACTGGTACTACCAGCCGAGCCGATATCAAAAGCATAATCGCCTGAGTTAATCATATTTGGCGTAAAGCTAAATGCTGTACTAGCTAAATTCGCGCCTGACACGCTAGCATCTGATATCGCATGTGACGCTTGCACGCACATTAAATGTTGACGCATCAATCCAGGTTTAGCACGTCCAGCCCGAATATTAACTATCTCAATTGGAATGCCAGTTAGCATAGATAAAGACAATGCGGTACGGATAATTTGTCCACCGCCTTCGCCAGTGCTGCCATCGATTTTTAGAGGTTTGGTTTTTGATATTGGCATGATGTTAGACTTTTTTATTTTTTGGGATGTTTTTAGCGTTTTTTTGATGACACTCATCGCGTAAGGATAGTTGAATAGATTTTATAAAAATAGAAATGTTAGAGAGCCATAAAAATAAATGCGTTGGGCAAAGCAGGCTTCGCTTATTCCTCCTCAAGGCTTGCAAGGAAAATATCTACAGGCACAGCCTTCCGTCTTGCGCTGCGGACAACTGTCTCCCAGACAGTTGTTACTCCTTGCTCATAAATAGAATTTTCAAAAGTATTCCGATTAACTAAATAAATTGAAACCGACTGTCAGTGTCTGGTGGTAAGGTCTAAATAGTGCTATGTGAGCAGTGACGTGTACGGGGCATGAGGTGTAAAAAAAGCGTCTGCCCGCAACGCGTAGCGGCCACTACAGTATGTTTTCAACCCCCTGTTGTGGAAGTAAGGGGTCTGACACTCGCTCAGTCGGTTCCAAACTGGTCGTCTATGCGCTTATATTCAGCACGTAGAAAATTCTAAAATATGTGGTTTAACATTGTTATTTAAGCAAATCATTCAACCAAATCAATCTGCCAGTTATTGGCTTGAATAACAATGTTAATTTTGCGTAGTTTCATAGCGATGTCATCGGCTTGCTTTTGTAATCCTGCGACCGAGACTATGATATTCCATTTAATCTCACGATGGCTATAGCGATCTGCCTCAGTATCAGTGGCTTCAATTGCCTCAATCAATAACTTATGGCGCATCTCTAAGGTATCACGCTCAACCAGTAGTGTCAGCATCGATTGACCTTTATCCGTCTTAGCAATGGCATTGGTACGGTGAATACGTTCGATCAATGCGAATAATTCGCTAATAATTTGGCTGGCATCGATCATCAGCGCATTAGGATCTTCGCTTGGCGTATCGCCGTCTTGGACTTTGACGTTGCTGCTAATACGACCTTTGAGCTGGGCAAGCTTCTTTTGCATATCGCTGCGGATAAGTAGGGCTTCTGCGAGTTTCATAGGATTCTCTCTTATTTTTTGATGTTTTTAAGCTAATCAAAATTCAGCGTCACTGATTAATCTGAAAGAGTTCTTAAGACAAATAGCTTTTAAGTTAGGGTCATCTATTTCGAATTGATTCATGGAGTAACCGTCACTTTTTTTGAGTAGAATAATTTTTCTAGTAATCTTTTTTAACTGTTCAAAGTCTTCTCCTCCTATGTACCACCACTTGTATGGAACCTCATAGTCTAGAAAAATCACACCATCGCTATGATTGTAAGGTCTTTCTGGGCATGATAATTCTGATATCACAAAACTAAAAAACTCAGTCAAGTATGAATAAAGTGCATGAGCATATAGCCCAAAAAAATTATCTGTATAATTAATGTTATTGTTATACCTATTGCTGTAATAGTAGTCTATAGGAATGATGGCTTCTAAGTTCTTGTCGTATGCTTGGAAGCAAGCTAATTCTTTATCTTCAAGGTAAAAAGGCATTATATTAATACCTCCATGAACTATTTTATTTCTGATTTTATTTATGTTTTTAAACCAATCTATTGAAATTTGTGTAGATTGAGTATTATTGTACTTTTCAAATTTATAAGAAAGAAATGAATATCTAGTCATTTCTTTCTTTGGGTTTTCTAAGTTATATGTATTTCTTTCGCTAGAAAAATCTATTAATTTATCAGCAATTTGATAGGCAATGTCACGTATGGTACTTATCTTATAAAAACAATACTCAGTAGGCTGAGCTAAGACAATGCCAGATGAGTTGTATTTCTTAAATAAATCTTTATCACTTTGAATTTCACTTAAATTAGTTATTGAATAAATAAGCTTATAAAAATGTGTTGTTAAATTTTTAATCAAGAATTCTAGGTTAGTATTTTGAATTTTATCTTCATGGTAGTCATTAAGGTATTCAATTAATCCAAACATTGGGCTGGGTATTTTTACATTATCTAAGTTCATTTTTTTACCTCTAAGTGAGTAAGTTTTGAAGTTTTATATTATTGTAACATGCGGAAATATCAAACTATCCCTTAACACAAACCACCTGCCTCAAAGTATGTACTACTTCTACCAAGTCACTTTGCGCTTTCATCACATCGTCGATATTCTTATAGGCTGCTGGAATTTCGTCAATCACTTCCGCATCTTTACGACATTCTACCCCTTCAGTCTGCGCGATTTGATCGGCGACCGTAAACTGTTTTTTCGCCTCGGTCCGCGACATCACCCGACCTGCACCATGCGAGCAGGAGCAAAACGATTCCTCATTACCTTTACCACGTACAATAAAGGATTTTGCGCCCATCGACCCCGGAATGATACCGTATTCACCAACGCGAGCACGTACCGCGCCTTTACGAGTCACAAAGATTTCTTCACCGTAATGCTCTTCTTTTGCCACATAGTTATGATGACAGTTCACTGCTTTAACCTTGGCATCAAAGGGCTTAGTAATGATTTTACGCAGCGCTTTGATGGCTTTTTCCATCATGATTTCGCGGTTCTTAAAAGCGAATCGCTGCGCCCAACCGACCGCAAACCAATAGTCATCAAAATGCTCTGTACCTTCAGCAAAATAAGCCAAGTCTTTATCAGGCAAGTTAATAAACCACTTGCGCATATCCTCACGCGCCAGCTCGATAAAGTAGCGACCAATAGCATTACCGACACCGCGCGAACCTGAATGCAGCATAATCCACACTTGATTGGTCTCATCCAAGCAGACTTCTACAAAGTGATTGCCCGTGCCTAGCGTTCCCAAATGATTAAGATTATTGGTGTTTTTAAGCTTAGGATGCTTTTGGCTTATATAGTTAAAATCATCGACCAACGTTCCCCAACCATCCATTACGCTATTATCAGGATTTGACCAGGCACCAACATCACGACGTGAACCGCGTCCACGAGTTTTACTACGACCATGCGGAATGGCTTTTTCAAGCTCAGTACGCAAACCTAGCAAGTTATCAGGCAGATCGTTAGCGGTCAAAGTGGTTTGCACCGCCATCATACCGCAACCGATATCGACACCGACCGCTGCTGGAATAATGGCTTCTTTGGTCGGCAGCACCGTACCGATAGTCGCGCCAATACCAACATGCACATCAGGCATTACCGCCAGCCATTTATAAATAAACGGCATTTGCGAAGCTTTAATAAGCTGGTCATAGGCTTTTGGGTCAACAGGTACGCCCTTTGTCCAAAGTCGAATAGGGGTTCCACCGTCCTGAATAATATTATGAGTGGTTGGTTGCATAGCACTTTCCTTAGATTTAAAAATATCATTTATTATTGAATAAGCTGTACTTTATACAATGCGAAGGCTGTGCCAAGTTTAATGTTTCTATATATTTAATACCTAAGTATATGATATTAATGATTTAAATGAGTCTATATACTTAAGGATAAATTTTAATATTAAATTTAAGCTAATTATCTAATATAAAATATTCTATAAAAATAGAATTTGATATATATTAACTATAATAATGGACTGCTCTATATTTATTATAAGAATAATACTATGGCTAACAAAACTGCCGTTATCGGCTTCCTCGGCACCACTTTAGACAATGGCTTTAACGATAAGCGTTGGCAGCGCTGGCGTCCGACGGTGAGTTTGGGATTGCATGATGAGCTGCTAGTTGATGAACTACATATCTTATATAGCACCCGTGATAAACGGCTGTTTAATATAATCGTCGATGATGTGGCACAAGTCAGTCCGCAGACACAAGTTATTGGTCATCATGTCTCGTTATCTAGTCCGTGGGATTTTGCTGATGTGTATGCCGAACTATATGATTTCGCGGCAGCGTTCGACTTTCAAGATAATACTGACTATTTGCTGCATCTGACTACGGGCACGCACGTGGCGCAGATTTGCTGGTTTTTATTGGTAGAGGCAGGATTTATTCCTGCTGATTTACTGCAAACTTCTCCTTGTCCGAGACCTGACCAAGCTGATCCGCAAGGTCGCTATCAAGTAATAGATTTGGATGTCTCGCGTTATGATGGTTTACGCGCACGCTTTGAGGCGGAAAAGCAGCAGCATTGGCAAACCCTGCAAGCCAATCTCGTCACTCAAAATGCTGCTTATCAACAGCTCATCTCCGATATCGAAAAGGTCGCTACTCGTTCAACTGCACCAATACTTCTAATGGGAGCAACAGGGGCAGGCAAGTCGCAATTGGCAAGCCAAATCTACGCCCTAAAAAAGATAAAATCTGACAGTACGACACAAGCTAAATATGCTTTGAATAAATTCGTCGAGGTCAATTGTGCCACTTTGCGTGGTGACACGGCAATGAGTGTACTGTTTGGTCATGTCAAAGGCGCATTTACAGGTGCAGTGAGCAATCGTGATGGCCTATTAAAATCAGCAGACGGTGGTTTATTGTTTTTAGATGAAATCGGTGAGCTCGGGCTGGATGAGCAAGCAATGTTATTAACGGCACTAGAGGAGCAGCGCTTTTATCCGCTGGGTAGTGATGCGCCGATTAACGTCTCGTTTCAACTAATGGCAGGAACCAATAAAGACTTGCGGCAAGCGGTTGCCAATGGCGAGTTTCGTGCGGACTTATTTGCACGGCTCAACACATGGACATTTTTTTTGCCATCACTTAAAGATAGACTAGAGGATTTACCTGCCAATATCAATTATGAGCTGGCACGTTTGGGTAGCGAGCAACAGCAGCAATATCGCTTTACTGTAGAAGCACGGCAGCTGTATGAATCCTTTGCCATGAGTGCTGATGCGACATGGCAAGGCAACTTTCGCGATTTGACCGCCAGTATGATTCGGCTGACTACGCTTGCTGAAAGTAAGGTTATTAGAATGGAGGATGTGCGGGCAGAGATTGAGCGCTTAAAAGAGCTATGGCAGCTACCATTAAGTAATATTCTACAGTCGAAAAATAGCCTAAGTAAAGATGAGATTGAAACCACGTTAGATAGTGGACTCTTAGAGCAGGGTAGCTATGACCTTTTAAGTCAATGCCTTGACGAGGAAACTTTGACTACTATTGACCCTTTTGATGCGGTGCAACTGGCCTATGTAATTAAGGTTTGTATTCAGCATAAGAACCAAGCAACGGCGGGGCGATATTTATATGCCAACTCAAGAGATAAGCTCAAAAGTCCCAATGATAGCGACCGATTACGTAAGTATTTAATGAAGTTTGGATTGAAGTTTGATGAGTTGGGTAAAAATATTTTATAAACTATATAAAAATGCTGTCATGATCACCTATCTAAATCTATCGTAACTATTCAAGCATAACCTTCCTATAACCTCAATGCTGATTCAAGGCCAATACTAATGCTAGTTACGACATCATTATCTACTTGATACTTAGTGCCTAAATTTTGTCCATTATCTTTATACCAATAATAAATGATAATGTTTTCGTTGGGATTGCCGTAAGGACTGTCTTCGACCTCAGGTGATTGACCGTCATGCTTAGCATAGAGCTGATCAAGGCTATCACCAGTCGTAACACCATAGGCCGATGAAATATCTTTGCTCCACGTGCTTATTTCAACTACCGTATTATCGATAATCATGTAGTCGGTAGCAGGATGAGAGGGGCTTTGTGCGCCGAAGCAGTTGTCCAAGGTTTCAGTGTTTTGCGTTAATATCTGCGGGTCAAAGGTAGCACCGATCTTTATATTATCAAGGCTATTGGTAGTAAAAGAGCCAGAGGGCGAGATATCGGTAGCCATGCGCTCATCGACTTTGACCTCACTAGTATTATCAACGTCGTTATCGCTAACGGTATCCGTTGTTGGTGTGCAAGCTGTTAAACCTAGTAATAACACGGTGAGCAGAGGAATTATTCGGTATGGGCTTGTGTATAAAGTCGGCATAAGCATTCCTATTCCTTAAAATCATAGCTTTTGACTATCGGTTTGTCGTGACTAAAGTCAATTTTACATGGGATAAAATTATATCCTTTCCTATTTAACTTGTTTTAGGTATCTTTCATCATACACATATAGTTAAGTGTTTCCACAATAACGAATACTACTTTAATGAAATAGAAAGTTAAGTGAGTTAGATATGCAGCACCTCAAAGCAACCATGAGCATTTTTATCGCTGCTTTGCTGACGGCTTGTCATCCACTGCCCGAATTAAAGCAAACAGTTGGCTTAGTCGACAACCAATCGACTCCACTAGGTATCACCGAGAGGGCGGCATTCGAATTATTAATAGTGGCTTTAGAACAGCGTCCGAACGCAGATCTGGATTGTTTACAGTTTCTCCCTGAGAGCAACAATGATGACACCATAGCGACAACTTGGGAGTTTGCCGCTATTGAAATTCACGATGAAATCTGCGGTGGCGATCCTTACATTGCTCATGTGCGCAGTCGCTACCAGATTAGTGCAGATGGTTCGGTTATGGTTTACGATGCTATAACTGCCGAATATGAACTGCTCTAATATTTGCTTATTTAATAAAACCAAAACAGCTATATAAATCAGCTAAGGAATGAGCCATGTCTGTCCCTATTACTTTGCGTACCAATGCTAGCCCTAGCTTTGACTGGGAAGATCCTTTCTTATTGCGCGATCAATTAACTGAAGAAGAACGTATAGTCAGCGATAGTGCACAGCAATTTTGTCAAAAAGAGCTCATGCCTGGAATCATTCAAGCTAACCGTCATGAGCACTTTGATCGCAATATTATGCGCCAAATGGGTGAGATGGGCTTGCTTGGCGTAACGATTGAAGGTTATGGCTGTGCAGGATTATCACATGTCGCTTATGGTTTGATTGCCCGCGAAGTAGAAGGGGTTGATTCAGGCTATCGTTCAGCGATGAGTGTGCAGTCAAGCTTGGTCATGCATCCGATTTGGGCATACGGCACTGAAGAGCAGAAAGAAAAATTTCTCCCCAAGCTTGCCACTGGCGAATATGTCGGCTGTTTTGGTTTGACCGAGCCAGATTCAGGATCAGATCCTGCTTCGATGTTGACGCGGGCGCACGCAGTCGCTGGCGGTTATGAGCTGACTGGTAGCAAAATGTGGATTACCAATAGTCCGATTGCTGATGTGTTTGTTATTTGGGCGAAAGATGACGAAGGTAAAATACGAGGTTTTGTCTTAGAAAAAGGTATGAAAGGCTTATCAGCGCCGAAAATTGAGGGCAAGTTCTCATTGCGCGCCTCAGTCACTGGCGAGATTGTGATGGATAAAGTGTTCGTCCCTGAAACCAATGCTTTCCCAGATATACGCGGTCTAAAAGGCCCGTTTGGTTGTTTAAATAAGGCCCGTTACGGCATCGCATGGGGTTCGATGGGCGCAGCTAAATTTTGCTGGAAAGCGTCACGTCAATATACCCTTGATCGCAAACAGTTCGATCGTCCATTAGCCGCGACACAGTTAGTGCAGTTAAAGCTTGCCAATATGCAAACTGAGATTACCCTTGGTTTACAAGCAGCGCTACGTGTCGGACGCTTGATGGATGATAACAAAGCGACGCCTGAGATGATTTCTCTAATTAAGCGTAATAACTGCGGAAAGGCGCTAGAGATTGCTCGCGTTGCCCGTGATATGCATGGTGGTAATGGTATCTCTGATGAATATCACGTCATTCGTCATGTCATGAATTTAGAAGCGGTGAATACTTATGAAGGGACGCATGATATTCATGCGCTGATCTTAGGTCGTGCGCAGACAGGAATCCAAGCATTCTCGTAACTTCTAGCTAAGTTTTATCCGGGTAATAACCAGCAGTTACATGCATAAGCGAATTTTAAAAATAAATATAAAAGTTGATATTCTTAGATGTATTGTGAAAACGTCATAATAGTAACGCTTTACTTAGAATGGTGATAGAAGTGTTAGTGAGGGTTGCGAATAGCGTCTTAACGTTCTTATAATAATGGTTTCATTAGTAGCTGTAATCATTGCTTTATTAATAATAATAAATAAGCGCAACGCCAAGGAGCGTTACTATGCAAAAAGATATGTCTAAAAATACATTAAATCTATCAAACCCAGAATTACTCAAACAACAATGCTTCCTTAAAGAGGGCTGGCATGGTGCCAATGATGCAGCCACTATTGATGTCACCAATCCTTTTAATGGTGAAGTTATTGGTAACGTGCCAAGCTTGACCGAGCAAGATGTTGAGGATGTAGTTGCTTACTCTCATAAAGCACAGGTTAGTTGGGCTGCAAAAACGGCTCAAGAACGTAGTGATTTACTACAGAAATGGGCCGATCTAATCGATGATAATAAAGAAGATTTAGCGATTATTATGACCGCTGAACAGGGTAAACCATTAAGCGAGTCGCGCGGTGAGATTGGTTATGCCAATAGCTTTATCCGCTGGTTTGCAGAGGAAGGTAAGCGTGTCTATGGCGATACCATTCCTGCTACCAAGTCGCAGCTGCGCCATGTTATTATAAAACAGCCTATCGGCGTTTGCGCGGCCATCACGCCTTGGAATTTTCCAGCAGCGATGATTACTCGTAAGGCGGCTCCTGCGTTGGCTGCGGGCTGTACCATGATTATCAAACCTGCTACCGCCACGCCGTTTTCTGCATTAGCACTTGGCGTATTGGCTGAGCAAGCAGGTATCCCAGCTGGTGTCATCCAAGTAGTCACGGGTAAATCATCAGTCATTGGTGATATTTTGACCGGTGATGCACGTATTCAAAAGTTATCATTTACTGGCTCTACAGAAGTAGGTCGTAAACTTATGGCGCAATGTGCCCCTACTGTTAAAAAACTGTCTTTAGAGTTAGGTGGTAATGCCCCTTTTATCGTTTTTGATGATGCTGACTTAGAAAAGGCAGCTGAAGGCTTAATTGCCTCTAAGTTTCGCAATGCCGGTCAAACCTGTGTCTGCGCTAATCGTGTCTATGTTCAAGACAGCATTAAAGATAAGTTTTTAGAGATATTTGTTAAAAAGGTAGAAGCGCTTAAAGTCGGCAATGGCATGGCTGAAGACGTTGATATTGGCCCTTTAATCAATAAAGATGGGCTAGAGAAAGTCCAAGCACTCCTAAAAGATGCGCTCGATAAAGGGGCGAGGATTATCACTGGTGGCGATAAAAATGATGCCTCAGCGCTTAGCTTTAACCCAACAGTGATTACTGATCTGAGTAGCGATATGGATATTGCTAGTGAAGAGATATTCGGTCCTATCGCTTCAATATTCACCTTTAAAACCGAAGAACAAGCGATTAAAGCTGCCAACGATACTATTTATGGGCTTGCTGCTTACTTCTATAGTAGTAACTTCGCACGCTCATGGCGCGTAACCGAAAGTCTTGAGTACGGCATAGTCGGACACAATACTGGTATGATATCGACCGAAGTGGCGCCATTTGGCGGCGTTAAGCAATCAGGATTCGGTCGTGAAGGTTCGAAATACGGTATCGAAGAGTATGTCGTGACTAAATACTGGTGTTCTGATATTAGCTAAGGTGGTTTACTGTAAAACGAACCCCTTTCTCTAATAAAGGATGTGTGGTTTTAGGACAGGACGAGACAAGTTAATAAAAGAAGCCTAGCGTCAAACGTTAGGCTTTTTTGGCATACTAATATTAATAGTGGGCAGCTTAAAGAAGCTCGCTAGTTGAACATTATCCATCAAGCTTTTTATCTTTGACCATCAAAGAATCAGGATGTTTCGGTGGTTTTTTTTCAGAGTCGGTATCTTCAGTAGCTATAGGTCTCTTAGCTATAGTATTAGGATTTAAAGGTTCCGTTACTGGCGTGCGCTCAGGTTTGTCACTGACTTTATAATCAGTACCTTTATCAATAGCTTTCTTTTTAAGAACAATAGATGTAGAAGGCTGTTGAGTAACCAAACGCTCAGAGGGCTTATCAAAAGGTTTGATTGTTGGTTTAAGGCTTTTTTTAACTCTCCTTACGGCGGCGGCCTCAGCTTGTGCCTGTCCTTCTGCTAGCGATTTTTCATACAGACCTTGGTACACAGCAAGGGTCTCTTCAATCATTTCACGCATAGTGAATTTATTGGTCATCTCAGGACGAGTGACGCTTTCTAACTGGTTTCTTACTGCTTTACAAAGCGCATTGGCATTGTATTTTTTCACTAAACCTTGCGGATAAAGCGGTTGTAAAATTTCACTAAACGCCGCTTGATCCCAGCCAATCACAGGCGTACCTAGATGAATAGCTTGCAGGGCATTAATACCGATTGATTCAGGCTCGTTAGCAAGTGCCAACACGATATTGGCTGCTGATAGCCACTCGCGCATGTCATTACGTTTACTGCCTACATAGGTGATGCGTTCAGAAAATCCTAAAGTATTGCTGCGTTGGCGAAAGTCCTCATGGGCGACATCACCAGGTCGATAATCCTCATCCATAATAATGACGTGAATATTAGGGAAATCTGCTTCTAAATTACCCAAGATATCAATAAGCCATTCTTGTCCATATTCTTTGCCAATGATAGTGGGGAATACCAGCCATTTTTTGTTCTCAAGCTCAGGATATTCAGCAAATGTATACCTTAGCCAATATACAGATGGATTATGTCGATAAGGGTAACGGCGGGTATCAATACCGCGATAGATACGCTTAATCACTTTAGGATCAAGGTCTTCACGGCGCAGTCCTTTTTTAAGGTAATCGGTCACACTATCAGACACGGTAATGATGGTATCGACATCGAGCAATGCTTGTGAGTATTTATTGATAGGATAAAAACCATACATCGTCGAAACCAGCTTTGGTCGACGTTTAACACGCGCACGGCGCAGCGCTAAATGTAATATCCATGCAGGTGTGCGCGAATGCACATGAATAATATCAGGATCATATTTTTCGATGAGACGACGAAGAGGGGCGACCTGTAGCAATGACAGCCAAGACTTTTTATTCATATATAGCTGGTGATAGTGATTGCCATCACGCTTTAAACGTCTGACCAAATCATTATCTTCGTCAGCACTAGAGATAATGATCGAAGTATGCTCATTTTTGACCAATGCGCGTCCAAGATGAAAAATACCGCGCTCGGATTCATCATGCTTTAAAGACGACAGTAAGCGCATAACTTTCATAATGGCGTGGGTCACTGGTTTAGAATATTAAGTTGCTATTGTCAGTTAAAAGTCGCCAAAACTCAACCATCAAGATAAAAAGATAAGGTTAGATAGTTGGTTTTTTTAAGAGAGCTAGAAGAGAGTTATACCTAAAGGCTTTAATTGAACAATCAAAACCATTAGCGACGTTTTTGTAGATGCTCAGCATTAGGCAGTACTTGTTTTTCGCTGAGGTATTTCCAATAGCGCTGTGGTAAATACTGTTTATGTAAGCGCGAATTTTTACGCTCTTTGATATTAACGTTGGTGAAATAACCTTGCCAAAAACGCTGATAACGCTGCTCATCTTCACTATGAATACTGGCGGGGTTACGTAATACCGCATCGTCAAGGTCAGTAATGGTTTGCAGGGCAGCAGGATGCGAAGGCGTGCTTTGACTTTTGTTATAATAAATACCAAACCCGCGACTGAGATCATAAATTGCCCAATGTTGATCTTGATAACGCTGGCGAAAATGCTCACCAATCAGCGGTAAAACATTAAAATCAGGCTCCACGCGCGCAAAGTAAACGTCATCAACGGTATGCTCAAAACGCACAAACGCTTCCATACGGTGTTTTTCACGACAAACAGACTTGACCGTTTGTACCAGCTCTAATACATTGAGATTACCCAAATCATCCATAATAAGGCGATTAGGATAATCGATGGCATATTTGACCACATGAAATAAAGTAGTACCGATAGAGTCTTTTTCAGATAAAAATCCCCACAGTATGTTGCGCATACCTGAGCGACCTAAGAGTTCATTGAGCTTTATCAGCACGCGCTCAGCTTTGTTTTCATCAGTGACCACGCTAGTCGATTGAGAAATTAATGAGGGCACATAACAATCTTGTGCCGTTAATTGAAGTGCCTCATTGTCTTGAAGTTTGTGTGCGTAAACATAAAATACAGCACTCAGCCAACCTTCAAAACTTGGCTCGTAAAGCACAATGTTTGGTGTTAATTGACCTAGCTGATGAGTTTGATTTCCAGCAAGTTCTGACAGTGATGGCGACATTTTTTGTCCTAAGATAACTTGATGATTATGGCTCAATTTATCAAAATTATTTATGATTAAAACAAAGCCAGTTGCCCACTGCGTTGGTCTTTAAATTTGGTCTGCGTTTGTGCCAGAACATATTGGCGAAAGTTATCACGGGTTAAATGCGCTAGATGCTCGTTTTTACCGGTCGTCGCAATAAAGTATTTGGCACGATTGACAGCAGCGCCCATCTTTTTTAGATGATAAAGCGTCAATTGATTAAACTTACGCGCTTTGAGGATTTTCTTAGCCGTTTTTGTGCCGATACCGGGAATACGCACAATCATCTCATAAGTTGCCGTTTGAATATTGACGGGAAAATGTTCACGATGGCGAATTGCCCACGCCAGCTTCGGGTCGCAATCCAAATCTAAAAATGGCGATTCTGGTTCAACAATTTCGTGCGCACCAAAACCATAAAAACGCATTAGCCAATCCGCTTGATAAAGGCGATTTTCGCGTACCATTGGCACAGGCGTACCGATAGCAGGTAGGCGATCATCAGATAACATCGGCACATAACCAGAGTAGTAAACCCGCTTAAGATCATATTGTTTATAAAAGTGGCTTGAGAGCTGGATCACTTGCAGGTCGGTCTCGTTACTAGCGCCAACAATCATCTGACTGGTCTGACCGGCTGGCACAAATTTCGGCACTTTTTTATGCGTTTTACGGCTCTCACGAATGGTAATAATCTCTTCTCTTACCGTTTCCATCGGTGCTTTTAATTGCTCATGAGATTTTTCTGGTGCAAGCAATGCCAATCCTGATTTAGTCGGAATCTCTATATTGACGCTTAAGCGGTCTGCATATAATCCAGCCTCAAGCAATAATTCTTTTGACGTACCCGGAATGGTTTTTAGATGGATATAGCCATTAAAACGCTCACGAGTACGCAATATCTTAGCGACCTCGACCAAGCGCTCCATCGTATAGTCGCCACTTTTAAAGATACCTGAGCTAAGAAATAACCCTTCGATATAATTACGACGATAAAATTGCATGGTCAAATCAACCACTTCTTCGACACTAAAAGCGGCGCGTGGCGTATCATTGCTTTTACGTGACGTACAGTAAGCACAGTCATAAATACAATGATTGGTCAGTAGGATTTTGAGTAGGCTAACACAGCGACCATCTTCGGTATAGCTATGACAAATGCCTGTTGCTGAGGCGTCACCGAGACCACCGCCTTGATTTTTGCGAGTGCCAGCGGAGGAGGAGCAGGAAACATCATACTTAGCGGCATCGGCTAAAATATTGAGCTTGCCTTGGAGTCGTTCATAATTGATGGTAGCCATGAGTAGGAAATTACCAATTCGTTAACAGGATAATATTTTAACAAATTGAATACTAAGTCACTGTAATTATTAAGAAAATAACAGTATTATACGACAACTGTTGTCGTGCTATTAGTAGAGAATTAAAGAGATATTTATAAATTATATAAATATCTGATCAGCCAGTAGTCCCAATACAAATCCACCCAGAGTACATGTAAAGCCAAGCAACATTATAGGAATTGAAAGCATAGTTAGCCATTGCGACTGACTTTTTCGAACCTCGATAGCGTATTTTTTTAGATCCATATCTGCTAAGGGCAGTACGTCTCCAATAATTTTTTGAAAGCTTGAGACGCTTGAGCCGGCAACTAGCTTTAATTCATAATCACCGGCGTCAGCATTAAAAGTAAACATCTCTATACTGCCACTTGAGAAGTTGTTAGAGCGTGGGGACATTAGTGAGTCACTAAGATTAATTACTTGGTCAGTAGACGTATTACGAATTTGAGGTCGAAACTTAGCAATAGGGGTCTTTTTAAAAAGAGGCCCTTTTTGCCAAATGGAATAAATCCCTGATTTTGAAATAGTGAAACATCCCACTCTATCAAGGTATGGCAGATCTAATAGTACTTTGCCTGTAAAAGTATTTCTCAATAACATAATGCCTTTGAACAAGATGAACAATCCTACAGGGACTAAACAGAAGAGCAGTATTTTTAGGGTTAAGATGCTCATTTATGTAGCTTCTATTATTAAGTTTTTAATAATTTTGTAATAAAGAATAAGTAAAGGGATGAAATTTGATGGGCGATAAAGCGACAACTTACAAAATTATATCATTAAAAAAAGGCCTTGAATAAACAAGACCTTTAAAAATGCGTATATTTAATTCACAATAAAATAGAGACATAAATTAAAACATGCTACTGGTACAAATTTTCCTTGCGTGCTGTGCCTACGCCGACAGAGGCTGCGCAAAATCTATACCAGTAGCATTGCATCCGTTTTAAAAGGTATCGACTATACATATTAAACTGTATAAGCTCTGACTACTGAACTTTCGCGCGAATGACTATTGTTTGTGGAGCGTTTGTAGATAGGTTTGCAAGATCCCACTTTAATCCTGAGTAATTCTCTTGTACGACCACCGTATTACCCACTTGCTGAATAGTTTGATAAGTATCGCCACCAGTGGTCGCAAGTGTTGGTAGCGGACTATTCAACGATACCAATTTCACACCATTTGGCAAAGAAACCATGGCATTGATATCAGTCACTGGCTGCGCTGTGGTATTGGTATAAACGGTATGATACTCAATGACATCACCAGGTGCGATATGGTTAGCCGGTACTGCAACCTCACGTCCATCGCTATTCTTAAGGATTTTCATCACTTTAGTTTTGGCATTGACCACATCTGGCGTACTAAATGTCGGTTTCAACTGCAAGGTATCTATAGAGGTAATCGTGGTCACAGGTGCACTAATGACTGACGTGTTGATGACTGGCAACTGGGTCGCTGTGGTAACAGGCAGTACTTGGGTGACTGTACTGGTCGGTACTGCGATGACGTCAACACGGCTGCTTTGGTTGGTTATCTTATTGGTTACAGGTACGCTAGTAACGGTGGCACTACCTTGAGTGACGACAGTATTACTAACACCATTACTGGCTACTTGGCGAACCACGTAGCGCGGTACATTGGTCACCTGCGTCACAGCAAACGGCATACCATCTTGCATGCCAATGCTATTAGGCGTGGCGGTGATAACAGCCGTTTTACCATCAGAATACTGCTCGACCACGGTAGTGCTACCGCCCGCAGAAGGTAGAACGGTCACCTCAGTGGCGGCATTGGCAGCAGACATAGCCATAACAGTACCTGCCAACAGTGCGGATACTGCCGTAAATGTAGCTGTTTTTTGCATAACAACTGACGAGCGATTCATAGTGATGATCATAATAAAGTCCTTTAAAATTATAATAAGTAAAACAAAAATGGAGAACGCTTAAATAAGAAAACCCTCGTTAATTGACGCTACAGGGCAGGTCAAATAACGAGGGCAACAGTACTGATAATAGACAGCCAAACGATAAAAGCTATCTATCGAACCATCCTATAATATTACCGATTTATCCGTCATTATTTTAATGAATAACTAAGCATATGCTCAGCAATCTCAACCCAACAATTATGCACTAAAACGAGTTAGGTAGAAAAGCAGCGTTGTGTAATTACTTTCCTATAAACAATGACTTTTTGTGTGGTTTACTTTATCTAATTCTTAAGAAAATTACTATTTGACTCACTACAAAAGACAACTATATTAATCGTAGATGACTTTCATGATTTCGTATTCGACTACGCCTTTTGGGGTTTCAATACGGGCTTCATCGCCTTCAGATTTACCAATTAAGCCACGAGCGATTGGTGAGTTGACAGAGATTTTACCGGCTTTAAAATCCGCTTCGTCGTCACCAACGATTTTATATTGTTTTTCTTCTTCAGTGTCCATGTTTTCGATAACGACGCTGACGCCGAATATCACACGACCGTCTTTTGGTAAAGTCGTAGGGTCAATGACTTGCGCGCCGCCAAGTTTGGCTTCGATATCGCGGATACGGGCCTCACAAAAGCCTTGCTGTTCACGAGCAGCATGGTATTCAGCGTTTTCTTTTAAATCGCCGTGTTCGCGTGCTTCAGCGATAGAAGCGGTGATGCGTGGACGGTCGACACTTTTTAACTGTTTTAATTCAGCTTCTAAAGCGGCATGTCCTTGCGGAGTCATGGGGTAACGTTGCATGTTTTTTCCTTAAACCAATAACACCACACCACCTCATAATGAGATGGTGTCAGTGTTGTTGCAATGGGTATAAAATATAAAAAGAGTAATGGTTAAGACTGCGTAATAAGTAAGTTGGCTATCATTTATGAGGTTATTTCACCTCAACTCAACAATATGCACACTTAAGCTTACGTAATAAAAAGCATAGTCGCAGTTTAGCCACTATGCTTTTTAGGTCTATCATTTTAAAAGTGTTTTTTTCAAGCGTTGCTGTCATGTCAGACAATGAGCAATGCTTGCATAAGCTTTTAGGCAAGCCTATCGGTTATGCTTAATCTACTGAAATTCTTCAGCCAAGTCAATAGAGCTAAACAATAGACTTTGCTTGCTCGTGTAAATCTTGCAGTTTATACACCTCAAATGGCAAGTCAATCGCATAAGATTTACAAACCGCATCTGCCGCACCTAAAGTGGTGACGTAGAATACTTTACCTTGTAGCGCACTACGGCGGATGGAGAATGAATCCTCTTGTGCCTGCTTGCCTTCGGTGGTGTTGATAATCATATCGATTTTGCCATTTTTTAAGGCATCAACGATGTGCGGGCGACCTTCGGTGACTTTATTAATTTGCTTACACTCAATACCGTTTTCAGCCAATACTTTTTGCGTACCTGTAGTGGCAACAATATTAAAGCCAAAGTCGATCAGTTGACGAGCGATAGGCGCAACTTGCTCTTTATCGCTATCACGTACAGAGATAAAGACCGTTTTGTTTTCGCCTTCAGTTGGTAGACCTGGCAGACGCTCATTACTACCGATAACGGCTTTATAAAAAGCTTCGCCAAAAGTTTTGCCAACGCCCATTACTTCACCGGTTGATTTCATCTCAGGGCTCAAGATTGGGTCAACACCCGGGAATTTAGCAAATGGGAAGACCGCTTCTTTGACTGCAAAAAATGAAGGAACGATTTCAGTGGTAAAGCCTTGGTCTTTTAGCGACGTGCCAGCCATACAGCGCGCCGCGATTTGCGCTAATGAGATACCAATACATTTAGAAACAAAAGGTATGGTACGCGCAGCACGTGGATTGACTTCTAAGATATAAACCGTTTCACCTTTTACGGCAAACTGAACGTTCATCAAACCGATCACGCCAAGCTCTTTTGCCATAGCGACAGTTTGCGCACGCATCACATCGCATAGCTCATCAGATAGCGAGTAAGGTGGCAATGAACAGGCTGAGTCACCAGAGTGAACACCAGCTTGTTCGATATGCTGCATGATACCGCCAATCACGACGTCTGTACCGTCGCTAACACAATCGACATCGACTTCAATCGCATCGTCTAAGAAGCGATCTAATAGTACTGGTGCTTCGTTAGAGGCTTGTACAGCGGTGCGTAGATAATGTCTTAGCTCGTCTTCGTTGTAGACGATTTCCATCGCGCGACCACCAAGTACATATGATGGACGTACTACCAACGGATAGCCAACGTCTTTTGCTTTGACCAAACCATCTTCTAAGCTAGTCGCTAGGGCATTGGTTGGTTGCACAAGGTTTAACTGCTGAATCATATGCTGGAAGCGTTCGCGATCTTCAGCGCGGTCAATCGCATCTGGGCTAGTACCAATAATTTTGACGCCAGCGGCTTCAAGAGCGCGTGCTAGTTTCAATGGTGTTTGACCACCGAACTGTACAATCACGCCATCAGGATTTTCGATACGCACGATTTCTAACACGTCTTCAAGCGTGATTGGCTCAAAGTAGAGGCGGTCAGAAGTATCATAATCGGTTGAAACCGTTTCAGGATTACAGTTAACCATGATGGTCTCGTAGCCGTCTTCGCGCATGGCAAGAGCAGCGTGTACACAGCAATAGTCAAACTCGATACCTTGACCAATACGGTTAGGACCACCACCGATAACCATGATTTTCTTATTATTCGTTGGATTGGCTTCACATTCGCTATCGTACGTTGAGTACATGTAAGCGGTGCTGGTAGCAAATTCTGCTGCACAAGTATCGACGCGCTTATAAACGGGATAAACGTTTAAGTCCCAACGTTTTTTACGTAGCTGCTTTTGTGAGACGCCGAGCAATTTTGCCAAACGCAAATCTGATAAACCCTTACGCTTAAAGCTACGTAAGTTCTTTTCAGTTAAACCACCAAAACCTAAAGCTTTAACTTGAGCTTCGATTTTCACGATATCTTCGATTTGTACCAAGAACCATGGGTCGATTTTGGTTAAGTTAAATACTTCATCTACGCTCATACCAATACGGAAAGCATCAGCAATATAATAGATGCGTTCAGGCGTTGGAATGGTCAAACGATTGGTGATCTCGCTGCGTGCCTTTTCAATACTCACTTTTGATAAGTCAATTTGCTCATCAAAACCATCGTTGCCTGTTTCCATCCCGCGTAAAGCTTTTTGCATCGACTCTTGGAAGTTACGGCCAATCGCCATTACTTCACCAACCGATTTCATTTGCGTTGATAAAACATTATCCGCTTGTGGAAATTTCTCAAAGTTAAAACGTGGAATTTTAGTGACGACATAATCAATAGTCGGCTCAAAACTGGCGGGCGTTTTGCCACCAGTGATGTCATTTTGCAATTCATCAAGCGTATAACCAACCGCCAGTTTAGCTGCGATTTTAGCAATAGGGAAGCCAGTCGCTTTTGATGCCAATGCTGATGAACGTGATACACGTGGGTTCATCTCGATAACGACCATACGACCGGTATCAGGATGGATACCAAACTGTACGTTTGAACCGCCCGTTTCGACACCAATCTCGCGTAGTACTGCCAATGAAGCATTACGCATGATTTGATATTCTTTGTCAGTCAAAGTTTGCGCAGGGGCAACGGTAATTGAATCGCCAGTATGCACGCCCATCGGGTCAAAGTTTTCAATAGAGCAGATGATAATGCAGTTATCGTTTTTGTCACGAACCACTTCCATCTCATACTCTTTCCAACCGATTAGCGATTCATCGATAAGCAATTGATGGTTTGGTGATAAGTCAAAACCGCGCTCACAAATCTCGATAAATTCATCGCGGTTATAGGCGATACCGCCACCTGAACCGCCCATGGTAAATGACGGACGAATGATACACGGATAGCCCATTTTTTCTTGGGTAGCAAACGCTTGTTCCATAGTCTCAGCTGTTTCAGCGCGTGGACATTCAAGGCCGATACGCTTCATGGCTTTATCAAATAAGTTGCGGTCTTCTGCCATCTCGATTGAGTCTTTGGTCGCGCCAATCAGTTCACAATTATATTTGGTTAATACGCCATGCTTGTCTAGCTCTAACGCACAGTTTAGAGCAGTTTGTCCGCCCATCGTTGGCAAGATAGCATCAGGACGTTCTTTAGCGATGATTTGCTCAACCGTTTGCCATGTAATTGGCTCGATATACGTGGCATCTGCCATAGCAGGGTCAGTCATGATGGTTGCAGGGTTTGAGTTGACCAAGATGACGCGGTAGCCTTCTTCTTTTAATGCTTTACAGGCTTGGGCACCTGAGTAGTCAAACTCGCACGCTTGACCGATGACGATAGGGCCTGCGCCAATGATAAGAATGCTTTTTATGTCGGTACGTTTTGGCATAGTTAGGGCTACCTTCGTTTGAGTGATGTTTTAATTAAGGTGTACTTTGGTTTTATGTGTGTCGAGTATTATTGATTGTGCTGTATATCGTGATAGTAGGCGCTATAATTGTTCTTAGCGCCTAGCTTGTTGATAATGATAGCTTTAACTTAAGCCTGATCTGTTTTAGCTTTTTCCATCATATCTGCAAATTTATCAAACAACGCTGCAGCTTCATGAGGACCAGGACTGGCTTCAGGGTGACCTTGGAAGCTAAATACTGGCTTATTGGTCAGCTCCATACCTTGGTTAGTACCATCAAATAATGAGCGATGGGTTGATTTAATATGCTCAGGCAGTGTGTTTTCATCTACAGCAAAGCTATGATTTTGACTGGTTATTAATACTTTTCCTGTCGCCAAATCTTGTACCGGATGGTTAGCACCATGATGACCGGTTTTCATTTTGATGGTTTTTGCGCCGCTGGCAAGACCAATCAGCTGATGACCCAAACAAATACCAAAGGTTGGAATACTTGTTTCTTCAATGATGTGACGTACCGCATCGATGGCATAATCACAAGTGGCTGGATCGCCAGGACCATTAGATAAGAAAATACCATCTGGATTCATCGCGAGCACATCAGCGATAGGGGTTTGTGCTGGTACAACAGTCACATGACAGCCTCTATCAACCAACAGACGCAATAGATTGGTTTTTACGCCAAAGTCATAAGCCACGACATTGAATTTTTTATCGATATGAGCACCAAGCTGTTTAAAAAAGCCACCCGTGCCGCTGTCATGGCTACCGGTCACATTACGGTTAAGTAGGGTATCCGATAATTCCCACGTTCCCGTTGTCCATTCAAATGTGGTTGGCGTACAGCATTCTTTTGCCAAGTCCATGCCTTCAATACCAGCAAATTCTTGTGCCAGTTTAATGGCTTGGGCTTCATCCTCTTTACTAATGGTGTCGCCGTTTGACGCAGTCATAATACAGCCGTTTTGAGCGCCTTTATCGCGCAATAAACGCGTCAGTTGACGGGTATCAATTTCAGCGATAGCAACCGTATCATTGCGCTGTAAATAGTCGGTTAGAGGCTCAGTGTT
The DNA here is from genome assembly GCF_028895345.1 of Psychrobacter sp. DAB_AL62B. NCBI lineage: Bacteria > Pseudomonadati > Pseudomonadota > Gammaproteobacteria > Moraxellales > Moraxellaceae > Psychrobacter > Psychrobacter sp. DAB_AL62B. The sequence goes on along the minus strand of NZ_SAXC01000008.1, from coordinate 56,445 downwards.
ACGGAAGTTAGAGGTTACCAATGTTGCATCACGAATGATAAGACCTTCTGCCCACACTTGACGCTTCACATCAACAGTATTGGATTCTGTGTCTTCACTATTGGTGCCGGTATTACCGATATGCGGATAGGTGAGGGTTACTAACTGACGAGCATAACTTGGGTCAGTGAGGATTTCTTGATACCCTGTCATGGCTGTATTAAAAACCACCTCACCGACACGATGACCGAGGCTGCCGATACTAATTCCATGAAAAATCGTACCGTCCGCTAGTGCCAAAATTGCTTGTATTTCTGTCGATGAATTCAAGGGTTGCCTCCGCTGTTATTAGTGAGTTCTATGCTGATTTTTTGGTTAAAATAAAGCGCTGCTTTTTTGATTATTGCTATTTAACTGCGGCTAAATAACCATAATAAAAGAGACAGCGCCAAAATTTTTCCACAAAAAAGCGAGAAGACATCATAGATGAAAAGGTACAGGATTCACTAGGGGGTGAATAAGTAACTTACATCATGTCCGCTCGCTTTGGCACAGATTTTGCGCATTATACTAGAGTTTTGCGTTAAGGGCCAGCACCTTAAGGATAAGTATGGTGAATAATATTCAGATAAAGCCTAAATGCGTCTTAATTTCTAGCTAATAAAATTTATTTATCAAAAATTATAATGTACCGATAAACCATAATAGTCTGGAGAGAGATTGGTGGCGATATGTAGTTGGTCATCTTGATAGCTTTTTGTCAGATACATACTGCTCGCCATACCTAAAGCTGCTCCCGCTAATACATCAATGGCATCATGTTCATCGGCTTCGACACGGCTATAGGCGACAAAACCCGCGCCAATATAGGCGGGAACACTATATTTTAGCCCATAGCGCTTATGAATAAAGCTAGCTCCTTGGAACGCCCTTGAAGTATGGCCGGATGGATAAGCGTTATCATCGCTGCCATCTGGTCGCTCTTTATCAATCACAGATTTCAGGGCATAAGTCGCTGCAACATTGGTTGCAAATGAATAATAAAATTGCTCTCGCCCCTCTTTATCATCCATATAATAAGTGCTACCGTAAGCAACTGCTGGTATGGCAAAAGATAGAATGTCGCTTGCCTTGTCGATATTATCGCTACTGCCGGCTTGAGCTGGCATGGCAACAAGCAAGCTGCTCGATAATAAAAAACTACTGGGTAATAAAATGATAGCGGAAGCGTTTTTGCTGATCATTGAGGCAATCCTAAAGAGAGTTTGGTAGGGCAGATGAAGAGAAATGGCATTATACTATAAATGCTTGCTCCTACATCATGCACGAAAATATTTATAGATCAGTTTTATAGCCGACATCAGTGCCAACTACATTTACGAATAATAACAACTGAATAGAACTCATCAAGGATGGATTATGATTTATCAATATTTAGACAAAGCACCTGAATTCGCTGTACCTTTTAACGGGTGGGTGGCAGACTCCGCACGAGTCATTGGTGATGTGTATTTGGGTCATCAAGCCAGCGTTTGGTTCGGCGCAGTCATTCGCGGTGACAACGAGCGTATCCATATTGGTGACTATAGTAATGTACAGGAAAACAGCGTGATTCATACCGATGCGGGTATTGAAGTCAAGATTGGTAACTATGTCACTATTGGTCACTTGGCAATGCTGCATGGCTGCGAAGTCGGTGATAATAGTTTGATTGGTATTGGTGCGGTGGTCTTAAATAATGCCAAAATCGGTAAAAACTGTATCATTGGTGCCAAAGCACTAGTTACCGAAGGCAAAGAGATTCCAGATAATTCGCTGGTCATGGGCGCTCCTGCAAAAGTGGTCAAAACATTGACGGATGAGCAGGCAGCAATGCTGAAACTGTCAGCGCTGCACTATGCAGAGCGTTGTCAGAAATTTAAAACCGGTCTCAGAGAGATTGAGCAACCAGAATAAAACCCTATTAATCATCATCAATTATCCTTAATGAGTATTTTATTATGAGTACGCCAAGCATCGACAGCCAGCCAACTTCACGCACATTAGCCCTATTTGATTTAGACCATACCTTGCTCGATGTCGATAGTGACTATTTATGGGGCGAATATATCGTCAAGCATAATCTTGTCGATGAAGCGCAGTATCGCACGGCCAATCAGAAGTTTTATAACGATTACATCGAAGGCACGCTTGATGCGACGGCGTACAATGAATTTGTCGCGCAATTCTTAAGCAGCCTACCGATGGATAGACTGCACGAGCTACGAGAAGATTATATTAAAAGTGAAATCGAGCCGCATATCCGTCCAAAAGCGATGGAAGTATTGTGTCAGCATATTGAAAAAGGTCACGATGTAGTGATTATCTCTGCGACCAATGATTTTGTGGTTTCTGCTATCGCTAAACGTTTTGGGATTGAAGATGCCAATGTGTTATCGACGCCGCTTGAGATAAAAGACGAGCGCTATACCGGTAAATTAACCGATAAGCCAAATTTCAAAGAGGGTAAGATTTATCATTTGGATAAATGGCTAGATAAGCAGCAAGCCTCAGGATTGCAATATGATAAAACCTATGCTTATTCTGATTCCAAAAATGATCTTCCGTTGCTTGAATGGGCGGATGTGGCTATTTGTGTCTCTCCCGATGCTGCGCTGCATGCACACGCGTTTGCCCATCGCTGGGCAGTAGAAGATTGGTCGATTTGATAAAGTAGTTGCTAGAATAGTAGCGAGAATTAGCCAAACATTTTGTGCAAATCTCATTTAAAATAGCGCCACCGTATTTTTTAAAACACACAGGAACACTTATGGAAATCAATCCGTATCAAGAAAGAATTAAAGATTTATCAGAGCGTGGGCAGGACTTGCGGAGGTATCTTTGACTTCGATGGTAAGCAAGAACGCTTAGAAGAAGTCAATTTAGAATTAGAAAACCCCGAGCTATGGAACGATCCTGAGCGTGCGACCAAAATTAATAAAGAAAAAAGCCTACTTGATGGGGTCATTGATGTGGTGGTGTCGCTTGAAACCACATTGGAAGATGCGTCTGCAATGTTGGAGCTGGCAGTAGAGGCAGAAGACGAGTCATTACTTGCTGATGTACAAGCCGAGCTCGACAATGCTGAAAAACGTGTGGCGGATTTAGAATTCCGCCGGATGTTTAGCGGTGAGATGGATCCGAATAATTGCTATCTGGATATCCAATCAGGCAGCGGCGGTACTGAAGCGCAAGACTGGGCAGAAATGCTGCTGCGCATGTATACGCGCTGGGCAGAAGCACATGGTTTTAAAGTCGACGTTATTGAAGTGTCCGCTGGCAGTGTCGCTGGTATCAAGTCAGCAACTATTGAGATTAAGGGCGATTATGCCTTTGGTTGGTTACGTACCGAAATAGGCGTGCATCGTCTGGTACGTAAATCACCATTTGACAGTAATAACGGTCGCCATACTTCATTTGCCGCGGTATTTGTGTCACCTGAAATCGACGATAATGTTGAGATTGATATCAATCCAGCTGACTTACGCATTGATACTTATCGCTCATCGGGGGCTGGTGGTCAGCACGTAAATACTACCGATTCTGCAGTACGTATTACGCACGAACCGACTGGCGTCGTTGTGACTTGTCAGAACGAGCGCAGCCAGCATGGTAACAAAGCAACGGCAATGAAGATGCTACGTGCGAAGCTTTATGAGCTTGAGATGCAAAAGAGGATGGAGTCTCAACAAGCGGTCGAAGATGGCAAGTCTGACGTCGGTTGGGGCAGTCAAATTCGCTCTTATGTACTCGATGACTCTCGTATCAAAGACTTACGTACTGGCGTCGAGACTTTTAACACCGGAGCTGTACTAGATGGCGACCTCGATCAATTTATCGAAGCGAGCCTAAAAGCGGGATTGTAAAGACGGTTTTGAATAGTAATTAATATCTAATTAAGGAAAATTATGCCAAGCGTTAATCATTATTTTGATAATAAAGTGACTTCTATTGCCTTTCAAACGGCAACTAAACCCGCGACCGTCGGTGTTATGGAAGTTGGTGAGTATGAATTTGGTACCAGCGAGTTTGAAACCATGACAGTCGTTAGCGGTGCTTTGACGGTAAAGCTGCCAGAAAGCGATGAATGGCAGACTTTTAATGCTGGCGAGCAATTTACCATTGACGCCAATCAGAAATTCCAAGTTACAGTTGATGTAGAAACGGCTTACTTATGTACTTATGGTAAATAGTTTTTTAGCTTAGATTAAGATGACATAAAAAAACGCCAAACGTTCTACGCTTGGCGTTTTTTTATGGGTATTTTATTTTGATTTCAGGTCTTATTATGAATAATAAAGGAGCTGATATACATTATAAGTTTTTACGGTATTGCACCATATCCGTTTTCGTAGCCAGCGTATCATAAAGTATGCGAGCTGTTGTGTTTCCTTCTTGAGTTGTCCAGTAGACACGATTACAGTTTTTCTTACTGGCAAATTCATAAACATGTTCAATCAATGCACGTCCTACGCCTTTTCCACGTACAGATTCATGCACGTATAAATCCTCTAAGTAGCAACATTCAGTGCTATTCCAAGTATTGGGGTGTAGCACCACATGAGTGATTCCGACTAACGCATCATCTAACCAAGCCCCAAACCCATAAATAGGTACATTGCTATCGAGCACATTGTTCCACGTTGCATTCGTAGTTTCTAATGGCAAGCTGCTCTCATAAAAAGTCAGATAGCTTTGCCATAAGCTGAGCCAAAGTTCATAGTCATCGGCAGATAACGGCATTATTTTTAAGGAGCTATTGGTTGTGTTTATAGGATTGGGATTTGTCATATTAGCGGTGCCTTTAGTAAATTTATCTTAAATTATGCCTTAGCGGCTAAAATCTACAAGGCCTTTATCGGTTTATTTTACACAGGATTACACTTTATCCATGGCAAACACACAGCAATAATTGCCGTAGTTAATTATGCTAAAACAACTATGTTATCAAACGAGTATCGTTATGGTTAAGGCAAGTCAGCAGACAATAATCCAAGATGTGCGCCATGATTATGAGCACCTAGCTAGCCTAGCAAGTTTGCGCTACGTCAGCGACGATGAGCCTGGTTATGGACGCAGACGTTGGGGGCGCGGCTTTACCTATCGAGACGCCACTGGAAAAACAGTAAAGGATAAGGCTCTGCGCCAGCGATTTGATGCTCTCGTGATTCCACCGATGTGGTCAGAGGTTTGGATATGTCAAGATGACAAAGGACATCTACAATCGACAGGCCGTGATGACAAAGCCCGCAAACAATACTTGTATCATGCAGAATGGGATCGCGTACGTGACCAAGCCAAATTTCAGGCCATGATAGGTTTTGCCGAAGCGTTGCCAAATCTACGCGCGCAGGTTGAAAAAGATTTAGAAGCGACACCGTTATCACGCGATAATGTGCTTGCGGCGGTGGTCAAACTGCTAGAAACCACCTTGATCCGTATCGGCAATAGCCGCTATGCAAAACTCAATAAAAGCTACGGTTTGAGTACACTGAGAAGCAAGCACGTGAGCGAGACGGATAATGGGCTGGCGTTTGACTTTGTCGGTAAAAGTGCCAAAGCGCATCATATTGAGTTACAAGATGAGCGTTTGATTGAAATTATACAGGCCTGTTCTGAGTTACCGGGTTATCAGATTTTTAAATATTTGGATGACAATGGTAATAAGCAAGTGGTTGATAGCGCCGATATCAATGAATACATACGTAAGCATACTTGCGCTAATGATTGTGAAAGTAAAATGTATAGCGGTAATTTATACAGCGCAAAGGATTTTCGCACATGGATGGCAAGTGTGCTGGCTGCTAGTCATTTGTACGATCAACTGCAAACGTCAGAAGGAGAAAGTATATTAGCCAGTGAGGCTGGTAGCTCTGAGCGCCAGCAGTTGGTCACTGATATGGTCAAAGAAGTAGCAGAGGAACTTGGCAATACGCCTGCTGTCTGCCGTGCTTCTTATATCAACCCTATTATTATTGAGCGGTTTTTAGCAGGTGAGTTTTTCGCGCTTTATAAACAGGCTCGTCGTGGACGCACCAAACAATATCAAAGTTGTGAAGAGAAGGCCTTGCTTGGGTTCTTAAGGGCGCTACAATAAATTTTTACTAAGTAGATATTTTATATTAAAAATGATACGTTATGTATTGAAATAAATATAGAAATGCGTTACTAATAGAATATACGTCATTTAATAAACCTAAATAGTCGATAGGATATGACTGTTTTATTATTTCTAAAACTCTGATTTCGCCAGTGACTCTCGATTGCTAAAGGATTAGCTTATGAACACCTCACCTTCAAATACTACTGCGCATATTACAAGTACGCCAACGAGCTACAGCGATTATTATAATAATTTTGATATCAATGCATTATCGACAGAAATCTTTGGCGAGCATTTAGACGATCGCTTGAACGCTTATATGGCGTGCTGTGGACGCCATGTGCGTGACGGCCGTGGGGATAAGCTTGCGCTGGTGCATGAAGATACGGCTGGTAACGTGACGCACATGAGCTTTGCTGAGTTAGATGCCGCAAGCGCGAAAGTGGCTAACTTACTCAAGTCTTATGGTGTGCAAGCGGGTGATCAAGTAGCGACTATGCTACCGCGCACGCCTGAATTATTAACCATTGTATTAGCAATTTGGCGGATTGGCGCGGTGTATCAACCGTTATTCACCGCTTTTGGTTATGATTCAATTAAGTACCGGATGGATAAAGCCAATACCAAAGTCGTTTTTACCAACCAAGAAAATCGCAGCAAGTTCGAAGACTTAGCCGAGCAAACTAAAATGGTACTGGTTGATAGCGCGGAAAATTCAAAAAGTTGGGGTGATGATAACTCGGTTGATGATAATTATGCTGAAATGATAGCAACGCAGCCGCAAACCATAGATACGGTCATTTTGAATACTGATGCACCATTTTTACAGATGTTTACCTCAGGGACAGTAGGTAAGGCAAAAGGCGTCAGCGTGCCATTAGCTGCATTATCAGCCTTTTATTTATATATGCGCTATGCCATTGACTTACGCGAGGACGATCATTACTGGAATATGGCCGATCCAGGCTGGGCATATGGGCTCTATTATGCTATCACGGGTCCTTTATTGTTAGGCGTCACTACTTATTTTAATGAAGCGGGTTTTGATGCTCAGAATACTCGCAACTTTATGGTGCGTCACAAGATTACCAATTTGGCATCTTCACCAACGGCATTTCGTATGATGAAGTCGAGCGGCGTTTTTGAAAAAGCTCATAACGATGTCGATGCAAAGTTGTCGCTACGCTGTGCTAACTCAGCAGGCGAGACCTTAAATACCGAAGTGGTGAATTGGGTTGATACTTATTTAAACTGCAAAGTTTGCGATCAGTATGGTCAGACAGAGACGGGTATGACCTGCTGCGAGCACCATGCATTAGCACATAAATGCCCAGTCGGCTCAATGGGTATGGCGCTACCAGGGCATACGCTTGTGGTATTAGATGATGATATGAAGGTATTACCTGATGGCGAGCAAGGGCAATTGGCAGTGGTGGTCAGTCAATCGCCGGCGTTTTATTTCCGTGGTTATAGCTGGAATGAAAAACAAGCGTTCGTTGACGATTATTATCTAACAGGCGATGTGGTCGAGCGCCATAGTGATGGCAGTTACTGGTTCTCAGGACGTGATGATGACATCATTACTACCGCAGGTTACCGCGTGGGTCCAACCGATGTTGAAAATACGGTGCTCGAGCACGAAGCAGTTGCAGAGTCAGCCGCCGTCGGTATACCTGATGAGGTGCGCGGTCATACTATTAAGTCTTATGTGGTGCTAAAAGATGGTATTGTTGGGACTGATGAGATTGCTAGGGAAATTCAAGATTTGGTACGCAAGCGTCTATCAACTCATGCTTATCCGCGTGAAGTTGAGTTTGTGTCTGAGCTACCAAAAACGCCAAGTGGTAAGATTCAGCGCTTTTTACTGAGAAGTCTATCCGCCTCTTAAATACATTAAAGTATGAACCAGATAATAAAACAGACAGTTAAATAATAATATCAAGGAATAATTATGCAAATTGAACAACACAGCTTTTTGGTTACCGGCGGCGCGTCAGGTTTGGGTGAATCAGTGGTTCGCGCTATTGTCGCTAAAGGTGGCAAAGCTATTATCGCCGACCTTAACGAATCAGCTGGGCAGGCGCTGGTCGACGAGCTTGGCGACAATGCTCGTTTTGTACGCTGTGATATCACTAGTGGCGATGATGTGCAAGCGGCTGTCGCTATGGCTGAAAAAGAGTTTGGCGGTCTGCAAGGGTCGATTAACTGTGCTGGTATCGCTGTCGTGCAAAAGCTACTAGATCGTGATAATAATCCTGCGAATCTTGAGTCCTTTAGTCGCGGCGTTAATATCAACCTTGTTGGCTCTTTTAATGTCGCGCGTTTGGTCGCAGCCAGTATCGCTAAGCGTGTGGCTAATGGTAGTAATGTAGAAAACAATGCAGAGAAAAATGCGGATCAAGGTGTCATTATTAATACAGCCTCTATCGCTGCTTTTGATGGGCAAGTAGGGCAGGCCAGTTATGCTTCATCAAAAGCGGGCGTGGTCGGTCTGACTTTACCGCTTGCTCGTGAGCTGGCGCGCCACGGTATTCGCGTCATGACCATTGCACCTGGGGTTTTTGCTACCCCAATGATGCAAAGCATTCCGGAAAAGGCACGTGAGCAGTTAGAGTCAGGCGTTCCTTATCCTAAACGTCTGGGCAATCCCAATGAATTTGCTAAGTTGGTTATGCATATCATTGATAATGCCTACTTAAATGGTGAAGTCATTCGTCTTGATGGTGCCATTCGTATGGTTTAGTTTAGCGACTGTCAGAACCCATTTTTATCTTATTCATAACTTTTGCACAAAACTTGGCTACAAAACATGGCATAGTGCTTTGATATATTATGACTCATTGCTATTAAATATTAGTTATAAGGATTCAAGCTTATGTCATTTTTTCGTCCACATTCTAGTAAGTATTCAAGCTGGTTATTTATCGCCACAGGGCTTAGTTTTGCTACTATTATCGGTACAAGTGCTATCGCTGCTGCTAAAGATACCGCGAAACATCCGCCGCCCATTCCCAGTGCCGCTATTATCGATAAAGTATTTGTCGATAAATCAGAGCGTCGTTTGCAGTTATTAAGTGGTGATAAAGTGATTAAGTCTTATCATATTGCGCTCGGTGGTAATCCGATTGGACATAAGCAACAGGAAGGCGATCAGCGTACACCGATAGGTTCTTATACACTCGATTATAAAAATGAAAAATCTCAATACTATCGTTCTATGCACGTCAGTTATCCCAATACTGTAGATAAAGCCAATGCGAAATCACGAGGTGTGAGCCCCGGTGGCGCGATTATGATTCATGGGCAGAAAAATGGTTTTGGTGCATTAGCAATGCTCAACCAGCAACGCGATTGGACGGCAGGCTGTATGGCAGTGACCAATGATGAAATGGATGAAATCATGGCGGCTGTGAAGGTTGGCACAGCTATTGAAATAGTTGAGTAGAAGCTATTGTTTAATGTTAAGGTTTTAGACTTAAAGGTTTATGCTTAAAAGCTCGGATTTTTTTATTTTAATTCACATTTATATCGTGATTTTTCTTTTGCTGTAGTTACTCAGATACCATGAGTAATATCATTACTATTAATAAGGTTTTGCCTATAAATAGCTTGAAATTTTTCACTATATACCATATATAGACAGTAGATGAAGGTAGGTGGACAGCATAAGTCTGCTGCCGAATATACTATTTATATCAATTATAAGAGGACACAAATATGAGGTTCGAAAAATTTACGCAAAAGTTGCAATCTGCGATTCAAGAAGCACAAAGCCTAGCATTAGGGCGTGATCATACCGGTATCGATCCGGTGCATCTGCTTGCGGTATTGCTACAAGATGAATCTAATTTATCAATCTGTCAGCAAGCGGGCGCGTCTATTCCTGCGTTGAAAAATGGCGTGGCAAAGGCATTGGACAATCAAGCAACGATTTCAGAGCCAACAGGCGACGTTAATCTAAACCCAAATTCGGTTAAAATTTTGAACTTGGCAGATCGCCAAGCGCAAAAAGAAGGTGATGATTTTATTGCCACCGAATGGGTAATGCTGGCACTCGCTGAACAAGGCGAAACCAAAAAGATATTTGAAAAGGCTGGCGTGACGGCGAGTAAGTTAAAAGCAGTGATTGAGCAATTGCGAGGTGATGACACAGTGGATAATCAAAATGCTGAAGATCAACGTGATGCGCTGAATAAATATACGATTAACCTGACTGAACTGGCCGAAACGGGGAAGCTTGATCCGGTCATCGGTCGTGATGAAGAGATTCGCCGTACCATTCAAGTGCTCTCACGTCGGACCAAAAACAATCCCGTACTCATCGGTGAGCCGGGTGTTGGTAAAACGGCTATTGTAGAAGGCTTGGCGCAAAAAATCATCAATGGTGATGTGCCAGAAGGTCTACGCCGTAAAGAAGTGTTGTCGTTGGACTTGGGCGCGTTGATTGCGGGTGCAAAGTTCCGCGGTGAGTTTGAAGAGCGTCTCAAAAGCGTACTCAGTGACTTATCGAAGCAAGAAGGCAATGTCATTTTATTTATCGATGAGTTGCATACTTTAGTGGGTGCAGGGAAAGGTGACGGCGCGATGGATGCCGGTAATATGCTCAAACCAGCGCTTGCTCGCGGTGAGCTGCATTGTGTCGGCGCGACCACTTTAGATGAATATCGCAAATATATTGAAAAAGATGCTGCTCTTGAGCGTCGTTTCCAAAAGGTATTGGTCGATGAGCCAACGGTCGAAGACACCATTGCGATATTGCGTGGTCTCAAAGAGCGTTATGAGCTGCATCACGGCGTTGATATTCAAGACAGCGCTATTATTGCCGCTGCACGTATGAGTCATCGCTATATTACTGATCGCAAGCTACCGGATAAAGCGATTGATTTAATTGATGAGGCTGCCAGTCGCTTGCGTATGGAGATGGACAGTAAACCTGAAGCATTAGGTAAGCTCGATAGTCGCTTGATTCAGCTAAAAATGCAGCGCGAAGTGCTTAAAAATGAAGAAGACGCTGGCGCACAAGCAGAGCGTAAAGTGCTTGATATGCAAATTGAAGAGCTGGAAAAAGAATACGCCGATCTCAACGAGATTTGGCAAGCAGAAAAAGCCTTGGTTAAAGGTAGCCAGCAGCTAAAAGACGAGCTGGACAAAGCGCGTACTGCTTATGATAAAGCCAGTCGCGAGGGCGATTATGAGACCATGAGTAAGCTGCAATACGAGACTATCCCGCAGCTTGAGCGCCGCATCACTGAGTCTGACTTAGCAGAACAAAAAGAGCAGACAGGTGAGGGCAGTGGTATAAAGCTACTGCGCAATAAAGTCACTGATAACGAAATTGCAGAAGTGGTTGCCGCCGCGACGGGTATTCCAGTTAGTAAAATGATGCAAGGCGAACGTGACAAGATGCTAGCGATGGAAGAAAAACTCCATGAGCGTGTCATCGGTCAAGATGAAGCGGTCGAAGCGGTGGCCAATGCCGTACGCCGTAGTCGTGCTGGCTTGTCTGATCCGAATCGTCCTTCAGGCTCGTTCCTGTTTTTAGGCCCAACGGGTGTCGGTAAAACGGAGTTGACCAAATCACTGGCGAACTTCTTGTTCGATAGTGAAGATGCCATCGTACGTATCGACATGAGTGAGTACATGGAGAAGCATAGTGTCAGTCGTTTGGTGGGCGCGCCTCCAGGTTACGTCGGTTATGAAGAAGGCGGCGCTTTGACTGAGGCTGTACGCCGCAAGCCTTATAGTGTAATTTTGTTTGATGAAGTCGAAAAAGCGCATCCTGATGTGTTTAATATCTTGCTGCAAGTGTTGGACGATGGGCGTTTGACAGATTCACAGGGCCGCGTGGTTGACTTTAAAAACACCGTCATCATTATGACCAGTAATTTGGGTTCGCATAAAATTCAAGAAATGGTTGGTGAAAGCTACGAGGATATCAAAGCGGAAGTAATGGATTCGGTTGGGCAACATTTCCGCCCAGAATTCGTTAACCGTATTGATGAAATTGTGGTCTTCCATCCACTGGGTATGTCACAGATGGCGGGTATTGCTGAGATTCAATTGAATCGCTTGCGTCAGCGTTTATATGAGCGTGAGATGGATATCGAGCTATCAGCGGAAGCCATGAACAAGTTGGTTGCAGTTGGTTATGATCCTGTCTATGGCGCGCGTCCGTTAAAACGTGCCATTCAGCAAGAGATCGAAAACCCATTGTCATTGAAGCTGCTAGCAGGTGATTTTGTCGCTGGTGACATCATCAAAATCGATGTTGGTGCTGATGATAAGTTGACCTTTGATAAGCTTAGAATGAGCTAATAGCAAACTTTAACGGTCGTTTTGAATGTTATATCAAACCCCTTACTTGCCATGAGCGAGTAAGGGGTTTTTGTTTGATACTCAATCATTATTTTACCGTTTTAATATTTTTACTATGTTATAACTGACCTAAGCTCTAATAATATGAATACAAGATCTATGGAGATAAAAAATGATAATAATAAAAACCAAAAGCATCAATGTATTTTTAGCCTTACCTATCATCGTAACTGCTCTGTTGTTTAGCGCCTCGGCTTGCTCCAATCCTTCAGCAGTCAATACCAATGCAGATCTTGCGGAATATAAAGAAGCGCAGACCTCTACCGCTGATAGGCAAGAAAATATCGATAAACCTGCTTTTACTACTAAGGCAATCGCTACTTTTAATGAGCCTTGGGCAATGACTGCACTACCAAAAGTTGATAATAAGCCGCCAAAACTACTAGTAACGCAAAAGACAGGTGAGTTATTTATAGTTGATACGGCAACTGGTGCTAAAACAGCAGTCGCTGGCGTGCCCAAAGTCGCTTATGGCGGACAGGGCGGTCTTGGAGATATTATCATTGCGCCAGATTTTGCCACTTCTAATAACGTATATATTAGCTATGTAGAAGCAGGTAAGGGAAGTGATAGCAATATCTTTGGCGCTAAGGTTATCAAGGCCAAACTATCAGATTTTAATAGCAGTGCACCAAACCTACAGTCGATTACTCCCATTTGGCAGCAGACACCAAAGATGAAAGGACAAGGGCATTATAGTCATCGATTGCTGTTCTCACCTGATGGGCAATATTTATATATCAGCTCAGGTGAACGACAAGAAAAGACCCCAGCGCAAGATATGGCAGTCAACTTGGGTAAAATCATTAGATTAAATCCGGATGGTTCGCTACCAACAGACAACCCCTTTGCAGATAATAACAATGACATCGCCGCTCAGTTTTGGACAATCGGTCATCGCAATGTGCTTGGCATGGCACTTGATAATAAAGGAAAATTTTGGGCGCATGAAATGGGTCCACGAGGCGGTGATGAGTTCAACCTTATTGAAAAAGGCAAGAATTATGGCTGGCCGCTGGTGTCCAATGGGCGTAACTACACGGGTACAGATATTCCCGACCATGATACCCGCCCCGAATTTGCAGCGCCAGTCATTACATGGACACCAGTGATATCGCCTTCATCAATGAGTATTTATTCCTCTGGTAAATATAATGATTTTCCAGCGTGGCAAGGAAATGCACTTATCAGCGGATTATCATCAAAAGCGCTCATTGTGGTTAATTTTGATGAAAATAACACGGCATCTGAGCGTTATCGCTATGATATGGGTGAGCGCATTCGTAGTGTGCTGGTTGTGAATGGAGAGGTATGGCTATTAGAAGATGGTGCTGAGGGGAGGCTTTTACGATTATTACATAAATAAACTAAAAATAGCACGACGTATAACCAGTACAATATGGAATTGGTATATTAATAGATGGATGGATAGCCACGTATCAAGAGATTTAATTTTTCGTCGCTTACTATGCGCTTTACACTTCAGATGCTTCGAAAAATTAAAACCAGCAGCACTATATTGTTTTTTTAAATAAAATTTATCAGTTTTAAAGTATATTTTTATTAATATAATCATATGTTTACTTATCATTAATATTGTCTAAAAAAGATAAAGAATGTTTAAATCAAAATACTCAGTCACTTGGTTTCTTTAGTGACATTAATTTTTATGATAAAAAGAGGTGACTGCTGCGATTTGATAGTTCGTACATATCTTGTTAAGGTGGACACCCAAAAAAATTGAGATGACTAAATGGATCATGTAAAAGTTGGCCGATTGGGCCCTTTTCCTCGCGTTAGTAAGCCAGTGTTTTTATCCTCGGCAATTTTAATTGTCGCGTTTATTATTTTCGGTGCTTTTTTTAATGAACTTGCAAATGAGGTATTTGGCCAAGCAAAGGCGTTTATTTCTGTACGCTTTGGCTGGTTCTTTATTGTCGTCGTCAATCTAGCCTTAGTAATGAGTGTTTACTTAATATTTAGTAAATACGGTGATATCAGGCTTGGATACCAGACAGAAAAGCCTGAATACAATCTGATTTCTTGGATTGGTATGTTATTTTCAGCCGGTATCGGTATTGGATTACTCTATTGGGGTACTGCTGAGCCGCTACAGCATTTTATGGCACCGCCGCTAGGTGAGCCTGAGACGATTGCTGCTGCCAAGCAAGCGATGAATATCTCGTTCTTACATTATGGTCTGCATGTATGGGCAATCTATGGCATGGTTGCGCTTTCATTGGCCTACTTTCACTATCGCCGCGGTTTGCCATTGGCGATTCGATCGACGTTATATCCTTTGATTGGTAAAAAAATCTATGGTCCATGGGGTCATACGGTTGATACTTTAGCGGTATTCGGTACGATGTTTGGGGTAGTAACGACTTTGGGTCTTGGGGTCTTGCAAATTAACTCTGGTCTTGACACGTTATTTGGTATTCCTAATAACATTACCGTACAGATTATTTTGATAGCCTTTATCACTATGCTTGCCGGTCTGTCACTGATGATGGGTTTGGACAAAGGTATCAAGCGCTTAAGCGATATCAATATTTTCCTGACCATTGTACTGCTAAGCTTTGTTATTATCTTAGGGCCGACCCAGTTTATCGTAAACAGTTTTGTAGAAAACATCGGTAACTATATACATCAAGTGATTCCATTAGGTCTTTGGACGGAGTCATATGCTGGCGAAGAAAACTGGCAGTCTTCTTGGACGATTTTCTATTGGGCATGGTGGATTAGTTGGTCGCCATTCGTTGGGGTATTTATCGCGCGTATTTCTCGTGGTCGTACCATTCGCGAGTTTATATTGGGTGTACTACTTATTCCCATTACTATTTTATTTTTATGGTTTACAGCGTTTGGTGGCTCGGCGGTGCACATGGAGTTGATGGCTGCGGCTGATCCTAGTCTAGCAAGTCCAGGATTAGTTGAAGCGGTAAAAGTGGATTATGGTAGTGCTATCTTTAAATTAATGGAGTTTTATCCATTTGCTAAAGCGGCAACCTTACTGATTATTGTCATGATTGTGCTGTGGTTTGTGACGTCATCAGATTCAGCCAGCTTTGTTATTGATATGCTGACCTCAGGTGGTGATGCCAATCCACCAAAGATTCAGCGTTTATTTTGGGCAGGTACTGAAGGCGTTATCGCTGCGGTATTATTGGCAGCTGGTGGATTAGGCGCCTTACAAGCAGCTTCTATTGTCTCAGGCTTCCCCTTTGCAGTTGTTATACTGATTATGCTGTATTCATTACTGCGTGGCTTAAGTCGAGATCGTTTGATACTGTACCGCAACCAGCAATGGTTTATCACTGAAGAGTCAGCCGAGCATAATTCAGCAAATGAATTCCGAGATGAAGACTTGCTCACGGGCCCGCCTGATATTGAAAAACCGACTGAATAGGTATTTATTAGCCCATCGTTGAATAGAAAAGCCCCAGCTTATGATGAAGCTGGGGCTTTTTTTATGTGTGTGCGCTACCTAGTTTATTTTACTAAAGGGTGTTTAGGTAAGTTTATTAATGATGAGCTATGAGCATTGTCCTTTAACGTAACCGACTGCTGCGGTTGTGCCACACGCTGAGCATGAGTTGCCCGCAGTACGATAGCTGACTCCTGATCGATTCTTTACGGTCACACAAACAGGATCGTATTGCGCCGTACACATCGTTTGTTCAGGATTATAAGGCGGGCACTTGGTAAAAGGGTTGTTGATAGATCCTTGATTCGCCGCCTGACTTTGGTCTTTGTTATACTCAGTAGTATGAATAGGGGAGGTATCAGGCGCATCGATGCTTTGGATGTTATTACAGCCGGCTAAGGCTATGGTCACTGATAACCCTAATAATGATAAGCATGACAGCGATGAAAGCTGTGATTTGTATAAATGCTTCATAATAATATTTCCTTATAGATAGCATTCGATAACGTCCTGTTATCGACCGTTAACTTCAACCATATCAGTCATAAAGTGGTCTAAATTTATAGTAGCTTATTTATCAGCAGTCAGCCACTGAATCATCGTCAACAAAAAACCCAAGCTTAACGTTAAGCTTGGGTTTAAATTTTATTATTATAAAACTCTTTTTAACTTTAGAAAATTCAGCTAAATACTGTAGTTTTATTTAACAAGAGTCTTATTTAGCAGGCTTATCATCTTGATTGATCTGCACATATTTATCGAAATTTTGTGCATAGTCAGTTAAGTTGTCGCTAAGCATTTGACGGTATTGTTTGACATAGAACTCAACAATATCGTCTTTTTCTTTGGCAAAGTCATCACCCTTTACAAAACCGATAGAGGCAACAGAGGCACTATAACGTGCTGCTGCATAGAGTAGTGATGCACCTACTTGTCCTGAGTGGGCATCAGAACCCAACTGACTGTTTGCAACACCGATGATGGCATCCGCACGTTGATAAAACGCCTGCATTTCAGGAGTGATTTCAAGACTTGCATCAATATTATTGTTTTGAGCGTCGTCTTGAATATTGTCTTCAATGTTGCTTTGAATATCGTCTTGAATATTGTCTTGAGACATAAGCGAGTCCTAATAATGGTAGGTAGATTTAAATTTATTATGACAGTTTAAAAACTGGCTAAAATAATAGAGCATTTAATGCAAGTTTTATAAACCTGCATCTGCTTTTAAAATGTCAGCTTTGTCTGTTTTTTCCCACGTAAAGGCCGTTTCAGAACCTTGGCGACCAAAGTGTCCAAAACTAGCCGTTTGCTGATACATAGGCTGCAATAAATTAAGCATGCGCGTAATGCCATAAGGGCGCAAGTCAAAATGTTTACGGATCAAGCGAATGATTTCGTCGTTGCCAATCTTGTTAGTACCAAAAGTATTGATTGAAATAGAAGTTGGTTCAGCAACGCCAATTGCATAGCTTATTTGGACTTCACAGCGATCAGCAATGCCAGCGGCAACTAGATTCTTGGCGACATAACGTACCGCGTAAGCTGCACTACGATCAACCTTGGAAGGATCTTTACCACTGAATGCGCCGCCACCATGACGCGCCATGCCGCCATAAGTATCAACGATAATCTTACGACCGGTAAGACCTGCATCACCGACCGGACCACCAATGACGAACTTGCCAGTTGGATTAATATGATAGCGCGTACCGGCATGCAATAGATCCGCTGGCAATACTTGCTTAATAATAGATTCCATTACTGCTTCTTGCAGATCTGCTTGTGAGATACTTGGGTCATGTTGAGTCGATAGCACCACGGCATCAATAGCAATAGGAAGATTGCCGTCATATTTTAGGGTCACTTGCGCTTTGGCATCTGGACGTAACCACGGTAATTCACCAGCACGGCGCAACTCTGACTGACGCTGCATGAGACGGTGGGCATATTCGATAGGAGCTGGCATTAATACTTCAGTCTCATTACTGGCATAACCAAACATTAAGCCTTGGTCACCTGCACCTTGCTCTTCAGGGTCACTGCGATCGACACCTTGGGCAATCTCAGGGGATTGCTTGCCAAGCATGTTGATCACGGCGCAAGTCTCGCCATCAAAACCTAAGTCTGAATGATGATAGCCAATACCGTTGACCGTATCACGTACAATACGTTCAAAGTCGATGTTGGCGGTCGTTGATATTTCACCAGCCAATACTACTGCGCCAGTTTTGACTAGTGTCTCACACGCCACACGCGCATGAATATCTTCACGCAAAATAGCATCAAGAATAGCATCTGAGATTTGGTCAGCCATTTTATCAGGATGACCTTCGCTCACAGATTCTGAGGTAAATAAGTTGTATTCGCGCATAATAGGATCGCTTAGTTGCAAGGACTGTAATCTATAAACTCAGTCATTATTAAATGTTAACGGAAAATAAGAGGCAAAATTGAATCAAAAAATTATGACATTTTAACGTGAATTGAAGTAAAACTCTAGCTGTTGATATTAATGAAGAGACACTGTGTAGCAACTGGCCAAAAAGAATGAGGAGTATTATGATTTTATCTCATATATTGAAGCAAATAAGCGTTTACTGATTCTGTTAACCATTTAATTAGTTCGTCATCCATATATTGGTATTCGTCAGGAATATCTAGAACAATCAGCCTTTTATTATTAAGTTGGTCGCGAAAATGGTCAGTTATATAACTTTTATGCTTATTTTCCATCACAAATATGATGTCTGACCAATTAATATCTATCGAATTTATAAGTTTACGAGCTGATTGGCTGATACCAGCAGAGCGAACATTTAAATTAGGATGGTCTTGGTAAATTCTTTCAGCAGTTGGACTACGCCATTGGTTTTTGCTGCAAACAAACAATAAATTCATTAAAGTCTTCATTATAAAGTGTATTTATACTTCTAAAAACGCTGCTTTATCCTTAAACATACATTCTTCATAGACAGGACAAGCGCCGCATTTCGGTGTGCGTGCTTGACAAGTATAGCGCCCATGCAAAATCAGATAATGATGCGCATCAACGATAAAGTCATCTGGGATGCGTTCGACCAGTTTTTTTTCGACGATTAATACGTTTTTACCAGTGGCGAGACCAGTGCGATTACCTACCCGAAAGATATGGGTGTCGACTGCCATAGTAGGCTGTCCAAAGGCGGTATTTAAGACCACATTAGCGGTCTTGCGCCCAACGCCAGCCAGTGATTCTAAGTCTTTGCGATTATCAGGTACGGTGCTATCAAACTTCTCGATCAAATCACGGCAGGTTTTGATAACGTTTTTAGCTTTGGCATTATATAGGCCGATATTTTTAATATACGCTTTAAGTCCTTCCTCACCTAATGCCAAAATGGACTCAGGCGTGTTCGCCAACGGATATAACTTGCGCGTGGCAATATTGACGCTCACATCGGTTGCCTGTGCTGATAAAATCACCGCGATAAGCAGCTCAAAATTACTGCCATAATTCAGCTCAGTGACTGGCTCGTCAATCGTCGCTGCCAATTTTTCAAAAAATGGGCGCACGTCACGATTGGGCATCCGCCTCGATGGTGGGGTATCAGCAGTTTTATGTTTGACGGTTTTACTCATGGTGTTTTTACTATCATTGTTCGCTAGTGTTTTATTGATTATTAAAGCTGTGAAAGCTCTGCTTGTAATGCTGTAAGCTCTGTTTGTTTACTTTCATTTGGGCGCACACTAATCTGCTTTTCTAGCTTTTTAATTTTGCTGCGTAGCTTGGCGGCGGCAATGGTGTTTTTCGCTTGCTTTTCACTGATGTTTAACGACTGACTGGCAGCATTATTCAACTTAGCCTCTACCATGCTGACCACGGGCTTGCTATTGCTGCTATCCGCAAGCTGCTCACTGACGCGTTTTAAATGGGTATGATAGCGCTGGCGCAAATCCTCTTGTTCAAATGTACGCTCAGCTATCGAAAGCGTGCGCTCAATGGTGACCAAATCAATGCAATCAACAGGGCAGGGCGCGATACATAGCTCACAGCCGGTGCACAAATCAGTAAAAATAGTATGCATATGCTTACCAGTACCGACGATGGCATCGACTGGACAGGCAGGAATACATTTGGTACAGCCGATACAATCGTCTTCACGAATAACAGCGCGCACTTCAACAGGGCGCTGCGAGATGGCATCTATTGGCCATTTTGAAGGTTTAGCGGTAAGCGCTAGCGTATTAGAAACTGTATCATCTTTTGCGTTGTTATTTAAGCTATTCAAATCATTTGGATTGTATACAAGGTCTTCTTGATTGATAATTTGCGCGATAGCATCAGTAACTGGTTGACCACCCGGCACACATTTATTGTACGCTTCATTATTTAGTACGATAGCAGCTGCATAAGGTAAGCAGCCATCTGCATGGTCGCAAAGACCGCACTGTGTCTGCGGTAGACAAGCGTCAATGCGCGCAATCTTTGCTTGTATACTGGCAGGCAAAATTCGTATGTTCAACGTATCGAACAAGATAGGCAGATTAATTAAGCGGATATTGGTGCTACTTTCGCTGGTATTACTTTGCATTTAATTGAAAACCTTCATATCAGTGCTAAACGCTCTGAGCGCTGACATTAGAATAAATAGGATAATGGCGACATTTATCAATCATACTTTGATGCTAGAGCTTAAAGCGATAACCCTTGTTCGTGGGCAATCTGCGCAATCAGCTCATAAGCAATACTGCCTTTCGACGGTATTTTTGGCAGATTTGAGAGGTCAAAAAAGTCGGCGTGTGAGAGCTCATCTTCTTGTATGACAATGTCACCACCCGCATACGACGCTCGAAAGCCAAGCATTAAATTGGACGGAAATGGCCATGGCTGACTGCTTACATAGTGAATATCAGATAAACTAATACCCACCTCTTCTGCCACTTCACGTACCACCGCATGCTCTAGGCTTTCACCAACTTCTACAAAACCTGCAATCAAACCGTATTGTAGTGATTGTAGCGCTGTTTTTTGCTGACCATAACGATGATGATGGGCTAATAAAATTTGCATTTCACCGGTTTGCGGATTAGGTCGGGTAATGGCAGTAATGATGCAGGGTTGCACACGCGGATACTGCCGCAACCTACAAATTTGACAGACCATGGCGCGATCATCCCGTTTGGCATGAACAACTGGCGCCGCGCAACGACTACAAAACTGCGTATCTGCTTGCCAACGTAACAACTGTATGGCTTGGCTAAGCTGATCAGACAATGCCATAGGAAGTTGGGTGATAAGCTGTCGATAAGGCACAAAAGCGTTAGCGCTACTCTCAAAACTACTATTTTCTAAATTATCGGTTTCTAAAGTTCTAGATTCTAAATTACTGTTTTCTAAAGTATTGTTTTCTAAAATAATAGGCAAGGCAATATTATGTGCTATTGCATAGTCATAAGTAATCGCGCTGGCTGCTTGAGCAGTTATGGCATTAGGGTCAGTATTTTCACTGGCTTCATTTAGACTATCTGTAGCGTCACTAGGTAGCCAGTGGCTTGGCGCTAAGCTTTCAAATAGCGCTACCTGTCCAATTTGATAAGCTTGCTGATAGTCGCTAGCGCTTGACTCTGTCTGGTTATCTGATTGAGGCAACTGAATCTGCAAAGGCCACCAGCCACTAGGCGTCTGACGACATAAAATGGTTTCGTCATTAAGTATAAAGGCGCTTGACATAAGGCAAGTTTCCGAACGGTCAAAGACGGCTCATATCAGCTTAGATATGAGCCTATTAAAGTAATTCATTAAGCAGCAAGTAACTGGCTCAAGCTGTGTTGCCCAACATCAAGTGCTTGCTTACTGACTGGGCGATGGTTTTCAAAACCATCTAGATGATGATCTACTGCCATCATAACATCAGCGATATAAGCTAATGTGTCATCATCGATACGGGTTCCACTATTGATACGTTGCTGCAAATAGCTCGCCAATTGGCTGAGCATACTAGCAGGCGTTGGCAGTTGCAAAAAGCGCACCGCACCGGCCACTTGGCGCATCATCTCAGGAATGTTTTGAATATTCAGTACATCGCGCTCAGGTTCAGCGAGATAGTCATTGATGGCTTGCTCGGCACTGGCAATAGCGGTACGACTTTCTTGTGTTAACGTATCATAAGCAGTATTGAGCTGGTGCAATGAGATATGTGGATTATTCAAAGGCAGATAAATTGCCCCTGGTGTATGCATCTCTGCCATCGCAATAGTGGCGTTTTCAGCATGCATCAATGCCAAGAGTAAGTGGTCAAAATCTTCTGGAGAAGGCGTACGCCATTTAGTGACCGCTTCTGCTGCTTTAGTAAGGCTGTGGGCAGCATTTGATAGACCCAGCAGGTGTAATGATGAGCTCAATGTGCTCAGCTCTTCAATGATTTGAGAGGTTTGCATATCAACTGGATTGATCGAATCACCACGCGCGTAGCTATCGACGTTTTCTTTGATAGTATTGATTTGAGTCTGAATGATTGTATTCAAAGTGTCGGTGAGTGCGCGGTTAGGACCGAATAAGAAGCGCGCCATCTGTTTACGTTGCGGATCTTCTAGTTGGTTAGCAGCATATTGCTCACGCAGGATTTTTGCTTCTTCGGTATCACGTTGGCACGCAAAACTGACCAAATCTGCAAAACGCGTATCCATCACAGGTAAGTAGCTTTGGAACTGCTGTTCTAAATAAATAAGTGTGTGTTTTTGGCTCAAGTTAAGAGGCAAGATAGTTGCAATATCAGTGACCGCAGTTGCTGCTGCTTGCCAAAACAGACTACTGCTGTTTGCTGCTATCAAAGCACAGGCGGCTGCCATTGCATCCAGTTTTTGCTGATCATCTTGGCTCAGATTACCGTTTCGATTAATCAAAGCGACGCCAAGACCACTACGATATGCATAAGTTAATAATTCACTATCAAGATTTAGCTCATTAAGCGGCTGGAAATTCTGTTCAGGATTGGCAATGATGACACTACTGTTGCCGAAAATAGCAAAATACTCTGCATCGATAGGTGCAATTTGGCTATGGGCATTGAGCTTATTAATAATAGATAATAATAAAGTCGGCTCTACCGACTCCGTCAGCAGCACAAATTCAACATAACGATCAAGCGTCATGATGGCTTCTGACAAATCCATAATCAAGGCGACATTGTTATTATCACCACTATCATAAAGTTGTTGCAGCCCCTGTATAATCGCTGTGTTGAGCGCTTCTGCACCAGCCAAAGAAATCAGCTGAAAAATACAAGACAGCTGTTTTAGCACAATAATAGAGTCTAACAATAAAGGCGCTTGGCTATTGTCGTCAGTAAATTCGCCCAAATGGATCTCAGTGTCTTTTAATATGACATTAATCTCATCGTGCAATAAATGGAGTGATGGTAGATTAAAGTCAGTCACACTCAGCGTTGGTGCGGTTAATTTCATTTGGTTAGATTTATTCATAGTTATTTTTCCATAAAATACTGACGAAAATGGCAATCATTTAGAGGATAAATTAAAAAAGTATATAGCTAAGGTTTTAACGCTTATTGTTATAATGATCGAGACTATATCCCCTAACGGCCAATTTAAGAAGCTATTTTAATCACTGTTACATTTTGGCTTTTAGCTCAGGATAGTCTTCTGCGAGCGTAGCATACCAGCTTTGATTGGCGCTCTCATCGGTACTCGACTCAAGCAATAAAGCAGCCAAATTGGCAAAGCTGGCATGGGCAGTATGTCCGCCATCTGCTTGAGTGTCTTCCTCAATCGCCAGTGTGACCTGTCCGCCGGTCATCGCCAGATAAACTTCAGCTAAAATCTCTGAATCTAGTAATGCTCCGTGAAAAGTACGGTCTTGTTTACCAACATCTAAACGACGTACGAGAGCGTCTAGGGTGTTTTTTTGTCCAGGATATTGCTGTTTGGCCATTACCAGCGAGTCAGTCACTTTTACCCGCTCGGCAAAGTCATGCATGCCGACTTTGGCAAATTCCATATTTAGGAAATTCATATCAAACGTGGCGTTATGAGCGATGACCTCTGCACCGTCCATAAAGTCATAGAGCGACTGAGCGACTTGATCAAAGGTTGGTTTGTCGGTTAAAAACGCTTCAGAGATACCATGAATCCGAATAACTTCTTCATCCATACCGCGCTGTGGATTGATATAGACGTGTAACTTTTCGCCGGTAAACTTACGCCCGACCATCTCTACAATACCGACTTCGACAATGCGATCGCCCTTTAACGGATCAAGACCTGTGGTTTCAGTATCCATGATGAGTTGGCGGTCAGATTCATGACGATTGATAGGCTGAGGTAGTAGCGGTTTAAAATGTGGATTGGCACGGCTAGTATCGCCATCGAATTTTGGCGTTTCAGTATCTATAGTAGCTTCTATATCAGTATATATATTTGGTATATTAGCGTTAATCGTGGTATCAGTCATAAAGGTCTGCGCTTCCGGTATATCTGTGGTAGTCGTTGGTTTGCTAGCATTATCCTGATAGCGATTTGCTTCTACTATATCGCTTCTATACATCATATCATCGACATGGTTTTTATCATTACCATAATTGTCCAGTATATGACTTTCCGATATCTGGCTTTCTAACGTCTGTTTTTCTAATATCTGACTTTCCACCATATGATCATCTGATAGTTCTTCATCAAGCTCGTCATCCATCATATCAAAACCTAATGGATCAAACTTTAGCCAATCATCGCTCGTGGATGGCTTTTTATCAGACACTATTTGCTCTTTTTTTTTAGCGGTATCTTGTGTGTCTACTGTCGATAAATCTTCACTACTGGACGTCACGCCTAAATTTGCCAGCTCGTCTGCTTTTTCATTGCCAGCATGTCCAGCATGACCTTTGACCCAATGCCAATCAACATCGCGTGGTTGGCAAAGCTCGTCTAGTTGTTGCCAAAGGTCTTGATTGGCGACTGGTTTTTTACTGGCTGTTTTCCAGCCTCGCTTTTTCCAGCCCTCAATCCATTCGGTGATACC
This sequence comes from Psychrobacter sp. DAB_AL62B, assembly GCF_028895345.1. Lineage (NCBI taxonomy): Bacteria > Pseudomonadati > Pseudomonadota > Gammaproteobacteria > Moraxellales > Moraxellaceae > Psychrobacter > Psychrobacter sp. DAB_AL62B. The sequence continues at coordinate 31,506 of NZ_SAXC01000008.1, read as the reverse complement.
TTTTTTGACATAGCTTGAGTCTGTCCAAATCTCAAGGTTTTGCCCATGTGGGCTATGTTTTAATGCTTGTATCGCACCCATCAGCTCCATACGATTATTGGTCGTCTCGTCATCGCCACCATACAAATCCTGCGTACGCCCGTCACTAAATATAAGATGCGCGCCCCAACCGCCAGCGCCAGGGTTACCTTTACATGCACCGTCCGTATAGGCAACCGTTGTGTCTGGTTTAGCAGCTAATGGATTCATAGCGTTGTTGGTATTAAGTTGCTGCGCTGAGGTACGATTGTCTGACATAAAAATTTATTGACCTAATAAGGAGAAACGTAGGGTAGAGCAAAGAGGTTTTACTCACATTTTTTACGATAGCTCTACTTGCATATGCTGGGATTGAGTATAACAAATCTAGCATTAGTGTGGGCAGTTGCCATGCACAAAAACGCAAAACCATATATCATAATAGTAACATAGCGGTTTTCTGTTAAAATAAGAGCGATTGTCAGAAGCTATCTTCCGAGATAGCTAAAAATTTCCAGCATAATGCTGTTGTAAAAATGGCAGCAATGGTACATATTTTGATACTGTTGTTTTATGGCAGTGCTTGATGATAATGCTTCATGCCCATGCTTGATGCCCATGCTTGATGCCAATGTTTGATGGTAATATTCGATAATATTGTTAGACGATAATACGCCCAATAAAAGCTTTTAATGCACCAATGCAGGATAACCCCATTATGTCCTTACACTCAAATATTTTTTATAAAAGACTGACACGCCTGATGATTGGTATGGCGGCGAGCAGCGTATTATTTTTGACCGCTTGTAATGATACCAACAGCAGCAAAATCGATGCTGGAGCGGTAGAGCCCGTAGTGGATTTGTCAGTTTTTGAAGGCTGTTATACCGTCAGTCATGACGAACCTGCGCAAATAAAAGTCAGCCAACAAAGCGGTTCGTGGGTGATGCAAATGAAAGAGCCCGCTAGTGCTAAGCGCGTTTGGGATGACGCTGAGCCGTTAGAAGTAATTGAGAATAGTGATATACCAACGTTTTTCTCTATTGATCCTGATAATGTTGACGCCGTCATTGGCCGTCCGGATAGAGTATTGGTGCTGGCTCATGTCAAACCTGTTTATGCTAATATCGATCCGTTGCTGGATAGTGAGTATTTATCCTATATTTATCGAGGTGCCAATACCATCTATCGCGTAGAGTGTGATGACGTCAATACCGATATCTTAGCCAATCCACATGCCAATATTGTTATCGATAATGTTAATGATAGTATTTAGGTAAGCGCGATAAGTCATTATTAACAGACCGTCATTTATTATAAATAACGTTTTCATTCAATAAATACTTTTTATAAATCACTGTTTATTATAAGTAACTCATTATCATAAACCGTCATGTCATTCGAGTCAGGCAATATGAATTTTTTCAGTTATGTAGTATTGGGTGGGTTCTCTTATGCAGCCGGTTGGGCAGTCAGAACCTATGTGCTCGATAAGCAGCCCAAACCTGAGCAGCCTTATAATCTAAAGCATCCTGCCATCTTGGCGTATTTGGGTGGGTTCTTTATTATTATGCTGATTATATCGTGGTTAATCGGTCGCTACGCGCTCGGGCACGTCGCTATCGATGTACCATTTATTATCATTAATAGCCTCGTTGCTACTTTCGTCTATTCATTTGGCCTCAATCCCGAAAAATCCAGTTATGGTGTGCCTGATTGAGTAGCCTAGGTAAGTTTATACTGATTAATAAAAAGCCACGACCGATAAATTGATTATCAGTCGTGGCTTTTTACTGCATTTAAACGGTCAGGCTTTTTTCTTTAAATGAGTAGTAGGTTTGGCAGTAGACTGACTTTTCTTCCACGTTTGATATTTTTGCAAATCTTTTTCAATCAATTTTAAGCAAAAGGTAAGCACTAGAGCATCGTCAATATGACCAATAAAAGGGATGAAATCTGGAATAATATCTATAGGGTTGATGGTATAGAGTAAACCGACAATTCCTGCTGAAATGGTCTTGTAAGGAATATCACGATAGTTGCCTTTATAGTAGTCCTTAATCAGACTCATAAATAGCATCAAGTCTTTGGTGAAACGCTCAAGGTGGCTGCTGTCTGCCAATTTTTCTTTAAGCTTTTCTTCCTCATTAATGATGTACTCAAGATCAGCATCTAATATTTCTTCTTTTTTCTGTTTATCAGTCGTTTTATCAGACATTATTATTATCCTTATTTAACAGCAATCAGTATTCTTATACTATAACAAAGTTATGAGGTGTGCCAATGTTGCGCTATAACGATTTGTTGGGTCTGTGGTTTTAAGTATGCAGGTTGCCTGAGCAGTTTTATCTCATATGATAGCGAAAAAGTAAATACAGGCAAAGATTAGGCAACTTTAAGCGCTGACAAACAAGCTACAATGCAGTATCTAGATATAGTCAGTTCAATATAAAAGAGGTACGTTAAAAACAGCGTTATGCTGAGATAAGTTTTCCTCGCTTGCTGTGCGCTTCGCACTCCAGAGGCTTCGCAAAACTTATCTCAGCAGCACTGTATTCTTTTTAAATTGAATCGACTATAGTCTAAATAAATCAATAACAAAGATAAAAACCATTTAAAATTATACCAAGATAAAAATTGATAGGTAGCAACAAAATATGGCTTCAAAAATAGCTTCTGCACAATCATTAAAAAATAATAAAAATGAGAGTGATCATAAAGCGGCTGAATCACCTATAAAAAGTACGGCTGGGTTGAATCGGCGCCAGTTTTTACGGAAAATCGGCATAAGTGCAAGTGTAGGATTGTTAGCGACCCAAGGTATTACTCAGGTGCTTGCCTCTAATACGATTGATACAAATAATAATACGTCATTCACCAAAGACGATCTGCCAACCGCACTGTTGGATGAGAACCTGCCATTACAACAAGTCTCAAAAATAGTATCGCCCGAGACATTGCAGACGCAAACAAGCTGTATCACACCGAGTATAGAGACGCGACTTTTTGCCAGCTCCAACGTTGGTGGCAGTAATGAGCGTAATCAATTGGCATTAGACCGCCTGTCTTGTGCAGGTTTTAAAGTAGATAATCCTGCGATTACTAAACGCCAGTACCTACGTTTTGCTGGTACTGATTCACAGCGAGCCAGTGATTTACAAAACATTGCCACCGGTGCGATCGCAGCACCTAAGCTGCTACTGGGTGTGCGTGGTGGTTATGGTGCGATGCGTTTATTACCCATGGTTGATTGGTCGACGCTAGGTTGTATCATGAAAGAGCGCGGTACGATACTTGCAGGCTTTAGCGATGTGACGGCTATCCAGTGTGCGCTATTGGCTAAAGGGGATATGAGCTCGCTTGCTGCACCGATGCTCTATAGCGAGTTTGGCAAAACTAAACCCGATCAGATCAGCTGTCGACAATTTGTGCAAGCATTAACCAATCCTAATTTAACCATTAGTATAAAAGATGCGTCTTTGACCAGTCCAAATTTACCCAGTATTATGTCAAGTGGTGAACCGAAAACAATAACCGGTACTATTTGGGGCGGTAATCTCAGTGTAATATCGGCGCTGGCAGGTAGTGACTATTTACCACGACTTGCTGGCGGTATTGTGTTTTTGGAAGATGTGGGCGAGCAGACTTATCGTATCGAGCGCATGTTATATGATTTGTATTTAGCAGGCGTGTTTAAAGGTCAACAGGCGATTGTATTTGGTGCCTTATCGGGTACGGGTGAAGACAGCTATGATAAGCGCTATGATGTCGCCACGGTGATTCGTCAATTGCATAAGCTGACAGGATTACCGATTTATAGTGGCATGAGCTTTGGTCATATTGGACAAAAACACAGCTTTCCACTTGGGGCGAATTGTGAGATTAGCCCGAATACAGTGGGTGGCTATCAATTGGTATTTACGGATTACCCAACGATTAAAGCCGATACGATTCATGTAGAAGGATTATGGCAAAACGTTTAGTCATCAGAGAAATCAGCAATAAAGAAAACCTAAATAGCTAAATAGCTAAATAGCTAAACGCGAAAATTTACCCTGATATTCTTTTGGAGTCAACTCAGTAGCGCGTTTAAAAAGGCGGGTAAATGAGGAGATATCATCGTAGCCGACTTGCTCCGCTAGCGATTTTATCGTCACATCGCCCAACTCCAATAAACGTTTTGCCTGTTCAATGCGCACCGCTTGAATATACTCAATCGGACGCATGGCGACAGCAGATTGAAAACGTCTATTTAACGTGCGCGGAGTGATATTAACCATGGCAGCCAAACTGCTCACTTGTATAGGCTGATTGAAATTTTCTTCAATAAATTCTTGTACTTGCTTGATCAGTTGGTCTGCATGCGGTTTATGCAAAGTCACATTGGTATAACTGTTCTGATTGCCTCTTTTGCTATCAATAATCTGGGTTTTTGCCACTTGGGTAGAAATCTCACGCCCGCAATAGCGCTCTATCAATAATAATCCCAAGTCATAAAACGCACTTCCTCCTGCTGCACAAAATATATTGCCGGACTGGGTTATTGAGTCACTTTTTGACTGGCTTTTTGATTGAGTGACAAACTGATTTTCTTGCAAATCAACCAGTGGAAAATCTGCCTTAAACTTACTCGCATAGCCCCAATGGGTTGTCGCTGTTTTATTATCTAATAACCCTGCCTTTGCCAAAAAGAAAGCTCCGCTACAATTACTAGCGATATCTGCTTTGGTATTAGCTAGCCGCTGTAAATGTGGGATTAACTGGCTATTTTGCTTCAATACCTTATCAATTGAATCGCCAATGGTTGGGATTAATAATAAGTCGCACTCATCAACATCCTGAATATCGCAATGCGCTTGCATGATTAAGCGGTTGCTACATCTAATATCGACGCCACCTAAGCTTGCTATCTGTACATTAAATCTAGGTTCTACGGCTTCACCCAAAAATCGTTGCCAGCTGACACCGGTGAATGAAAATAAGTCTAACGCCCCAGCAAGCACGCTACCAAGCACACCATCGAAGCCAAGAATAATCACTTTAAAAGGTTTGAAATAGGGCATAGTTATCTGTTTTCCTTTATCTGTTTTTTAATGGCTGCTGTTTAATACAACGTATTTTTCGGCTGAAACTGTCTAGCTCGGCGGCTTATAAGTGTCTTATTTGACCATAATTATGTCATAAATGACAATACGGCAATGGGCTAAATTAGATTAATATCATTTGATAAACAAATTTAATTAGTTAGCGAGAACACTATGGCAGTAGATACGCTTATCAACGACTTTGAATTACCGTTCCAGCTCTATGATGTATTGGGCACTGAACATCTAACCGAGCATCCTAAATTTGCAGAACACAGCCGCGAAACATTCGATGCAGTATTGGACACTGCCAATAAAATCGCAACCCAGCTATTCTTACCCCACAACCATATTGCAGACAAGAACGAGCCGCAGTTTGATGGTAAAAAAGTTAGCATGATAGACGACGTGAAAGTCGCCTTTGATGCATTTCGTGAGTCAGGCTTTATCGCGGGTCGTTATAGCTTTGAAGATGGCGGCATGCAATTACCTGAAACGGTGATGACAGCGGTGGCAGGCTATTTTATGGCGGCCAATCCATCAACGACGGCTTATCCATTTTTAACCACTGCGGCGATTAATGTTATCTCTCATTTCGCCAGTGACGAGATTAAAAATGCCTTTATGCCACGTATGCTAACGGGCGAATTTACTGGCACGATGGCATTAACTGAACCGCATGCTGGTTCGTCACTTGCTGATATCAAAACCACCGCTGTCAAACAAGATGATGGCAGCTATCGCGTCAAAGGTAGTAAGATTTATATCTCAGGTGGCGATCATGAACTGTCTGACAATATTGTTCATTTAGTTTTAGCCAAAGTGCCAGGCGGTCCCGGTGGTGTCAAAGGTATCTCTTTATTTGCCGTACCAAAGTATCGCTTAAATGAGGATTTATCGGTAGGCGAGCGTAATGATGTGCATTTAACTGGACTGATTCATAAGCTCGGTTATAGAGGTGCTACCTCTACCGCACTGAGCTTTGGCGATAAAGGCGAATGTTACGGCTATCTTATCGGTGAAGAACATTTCGGCTTACGCTACATGTTCAAAATGATGAATGAAGCGCGTATTGCTGTCGGTTTTGGGGCGGCAATGATTGGTTATCGTGGTTATCAGTATTCGCTCGATTATGCCAAAGACAGAACGCAAGGCAGAATTGCGCCTAATAATAAACCTGAGGATGCGGCTACGGCAATCATTCAGCATGGTGATGTGAAGCGTATGCTGCTCGCGCAAAAATCCTATGCTGAAGGTGGGATTTCCTTATGTTTATACGGCTCAAACCTCATTGATCGTATTAATACTTGTGAAGATGCAACGCTAAAGGCTGAGCTATCAGAATTATTGGATTTACTCACACCCGTACTTAAAGCATGGCCGTCTGAATATGGTCCAAAAGCCAATGATTTGGGTATCCAAGTATTGGGCGGTGCGGGCTATACGCGTGAGTATCAAGCTGAGCAGTTTTGGCGCGATAATCGTCTGAATCCTATTCATGAAGGCACAAATGGCGTGCAAGCGTTAGATTTGTCATTTCGTAAGTTATGGCAAAATAAAGGGCTTGGTACTCAAATTCTAAAACGTGAAATCACCCAAGACTTAGAGGCTGCCAGTACTCTAAAAACCACGCCAGAAAGCGCAAAACTTGCTGGTAAATTGATGCCTTATATGAGTCACTTACATGAAGTATTGGTACATTTAAGCAAAGTTCTACAAACTGAGAAAGCATTAACGCTGACTGGTAATGCCCAAGCATTGATGAATATTTTTGCTTCAATCGTCGTGAGTTGGATTTGGATTCGCCAAGCCAGCAAAGCGGAACAGTTATTAAGTGATACAAGCGACGTTGAGAAACAAAACTTCTATAAAGGTAAAATACAAGCGGCAAAGTACTTTATAGATTGGGAATTGCCACTAATAAATCGCGATATTGAGCTGTTAAATAATGACAATGCGGTATGTACCGATATGCAAGTAGAGTGGTTTTAAGGGATTGTTTGTAAAGTTTTCAACATCAGAACTTTAATAAGATGACTAAAGAGATGTTGGGATGAATTTTTCGAAGCCTCTGGAGTGCAAAGCACACAGCAAGCGAGAAAAATTTATACCAACAGAACGTTTTTTTAATGTGGTTCTTTTATTTTAACCAAATTATATAAATAACTTTTTATAAAAACTTTAAAGGAATAAATAATGACAACAATGAATAAGCAGTGGCGCTTAAAAGAAAGACCCGTTGGCGAGCCGAGCGCTGATACTTGGCAATATACCGAATCAGAACTGTCGACTATTTCAGACGGTGAGTTATTGATAAAAATTGAATATATTTCTATCGATCCAGCGATGCGTGGTTGGTTAAACGATGCCAAATCTTATATCGCACCAGTACAGATTGGCGAGGTGATGCGTGCTGGCACCGTGGGTGAGGTTATTGAAAGCAAGCATGAGAAATTTGTAGTCGGTGATTATGTCGCAGGTCATAATGGCGTACAGTCTTATGCCGTCAGTGATGGCACTGGACTACATAAAGTCGATCCAAAACTTGCGCCGTTGTCTTATTACTTAGGTGTGCTTGGTATGCCCGGCATGACTGGCTACTTTGGCTTATTAAAAACTGGTCAACCAAAAGCAGGCGAGACTGTCGTTGTTTCTGGCGCTGCCGGTGCTGTTGGTGGCTTAGTTGGTCAAATTGCCAAAATCAAAGGCTGCCGCGTCGTTGGTATCGCGGGCGGTAGCGATAAATGTAAATTCTTAGTCGATGAGTTAGGCTTTGATGCGGCAATCGACTACAAAAATGAGAATGTGAAAAAAGCGTTAAAAGAAACCTGTCCACAAGGCGTCGATGTGTATTTTGACAACGTTGGCGGTGATATTTTAAATGACGTGCTGACACAAATTAATCTACATGCGCGTATCGTGATTTGTGGCGCTATTAGCCAATACAACGCTACTACAGAAGTAAAAGGTCCATCAAACTATCTGTCACTATTAGTCAATCGTGCGCGGATGGAAGGCATTGTGGTCTTTGATAATATCAAAGAATATCCGACGGCAATGAAAGACATTGCTGGCTGGATTCAGTCAGGTGACATTACAGTAAAAGATCATATCGTCAAAGGTATTGAGACCTTTCCTAGTACGTTGATGATGCTATTTAAAGGTGAGAACTTCGGAAAACTGGTACTCAAGGTAGAGGGATAAATCATGACACTGAATACAAATGGAATTGCATCAGGTGTAGCAAGTAATGTGACTGGTAAACGTATCTTAATCACAGGCGGTGCTTCTGGTATCGGTGCGGCTAGCGCGCTTCTGCTAGCGAGTCGAGGTGCTAAAGTCGTGATTGGTGATTTGGCGGAGGTATTAGGACAAGCGGTCGCGCAACAAGGGCAAGATGCTGGTAATAGCATTGTCTTTAAAAAGGTGGATGTTACCAGTGGCGATGAAGTACGCGCTTTATTTGCCTTTGCGATGGAAACATTGGGCGGTCTTGATGTCGTAATAAATAATGCCGGCATTGACCATAAGCCTGCACAGATGCATGAGCTGAGCGATGAGCACTTTGACCGTAATATCGCTGTAAATCTTAAAGGAACGTGGCATTGCATGCGCGCTGCGATAAACTGTATGGCGCCTAATGGTGGCGGTCATGTGATTAATGTTGCCTCGATTGCTGGTTTGCGTTCTGCGCCGCTGCTGTCAGCTTATAGTGCTGCTAAACATGGCGTGATGGGGCTGACTAAGTCTGCAGCCATTGAGTATGCCCGTGCAAACATCCGCTTTAATGCGGTATGTCCAAGCTTTATCGATACACCAATGGTACGCAATACCATGGCAAATATGGACGAGCGCGCGCAAAAAGCCACTATTAATGCCAGTCCATTACGCCGTTTAGGGACAGTTGATGAAGTATCTGGCGCGATTGCTTGGCTGGCTAGTGATGAGAGCAGCTTTATGAATGGTCATGCCTTTACCCTTGATGGCGGGATGTTGGCTTAATATCTTATAAATAGATATAAGCAAGTGATTAACAGCTTAATCATTGATTGAGCTGTTTCTAAAAGAATAATTTTTATAAAGCTGCTTTTGATAAAAATATAAGGAATAATAATGAAAGATTTATTTGATTTAACGGGTAAAATCGCCTTAGTCACTGGCGCGAGCCGCGGTATTGGCGAATCTATTGCACGCTTGCTCGCGTCAAGAGGCGCACATGTCATTGTCTCTAGCCGTAAGATTGACGCTTGCCAAGCGGTTGCGGATAGCATCATTGCAGACGGTCATAAAGCCAGCGCCTTTGCCTGCCACGTCGGAGAGATGGAGCAGATTGATGCAATCTTTAAGCATATCAAAAACGAGTTTGGTCAAATTGACATCTTAGTCAATAATGCCGCGGCAAACCCTTATTATGGGCATATATTAGATACCGATTTGGCTGCTTTTGATAAGACCGTAGACGTCAATATTCGTGGTTATTTCTTTATGTCCACCGCTGCTGGCAAGATGATGCGCGAGCAGGGCGGCGGGGTGATTTTAAATACTGCCTCGGTCAATGGCTTGGTAGCCGGTGATAAGCAAGGTATTTACTCAATCACTAAAGCGGCTGTCATCAGTATGACCAAAGCTTTTGCCAAAGAATGTGGCCCGTTAAATATTCGCGTCAATGCATTATTGCCAGGCTTGACCGATACCAAGTTCGCCTCTGCTTTGACCACCAATGATAAAGTCTTAAAGATGGCACTACATGCTATTCCACTAGGACGCGTAGCTAACCCAGACGAGATGGCTGGCACGGTATTGTATTTGGTATCTGATGCATCAAGTTATACGACGGGCGCAACGATAGTCGTAGATGGTGGCATGTTAGCCTAGTTAATCTCTGGTCAATAAAAGTAGATTTATTTTTAAAAACCGTATACTAATAAATGGCATACGGTTTTTTATTTGGTTATAGTAAGTACTAATATTTTAAGTAATAGTATTTAAAGAAGGGGCCAAGCATGCCAGTAACTAATAATAATGATTTTACTAATATTAAAACATGGTTATTCGTTCCGGCGACTCGCATAGATAGAGTGGCAAAAGCGTTTTCTAGTGGCGCTGATGCGGTTATTGTTGATTTAGAAGATGCGGTTGCTGCAGCGGACAAGGCAGAAGCTCGCAAGTCATTACAAGTCTATTATGATAGTCAGGACTATCAGCCTATTTGGATTCGCATTAATCAAGCAAGTAGTGAGGATTTTGTAGAAGATTTAGAACTCTGCCAGCAGATGCCAAATCTTGCTGGGGTAATATTACCTAAAGCTGAGCGGGCTTCAGATATTGAACAGCTTCATCACTCTACTGGTCTGCCGGTCATTGCATTGATAGAAAATGCAATTGGCTTGTATCAAATCGATAGTATGGCCAAAGCGTCAGGGCTGGTCGCATTTAGCTATGGCTTTCTAGATTTATGCAATGATTTACAAGTGCAAGTAGGCACGGAGGCAACGGATATTATTGCCAATCAAATTCGCTATCAGCTATTGCTGACCTCAAAAGTGCATAATCTATTAGCGCCTATTGATACAGTTTATACCGATTTTAACGATGATAAAGGTCTCAGTCAGCGAGTACAGTTATGGTCACAAATGGGGTTGTCTGGCATGTTGTGTATTCATCCTAAGCAAGTAGCTGTCGTCCAGCAATCTCTTCAACCTACCGATACTGAGATTGATTTTGCTAAACGTGTGGTAAAAGAATATCAACGCAGTGGGCAAGCAGTATTTAAAATAGATGGCAATATGGTCGATGCGCCCGTGATTGAGCGTTGCCGTCAGTTATTAAGTCAGTTATTGTCTAACTAGCAGGTAAGCAGATAATGGTTTATTATTCATCCTACCTATTAATAATTTATAAAAGTACTCTATGATTTTTATCAGCAATACCATTAGCCTTAATGACAGCGATGTCGAGATTAGCGCCATACGCGCGCAAGGAGCAGGCGGGCAAAACGTCAACAAAGTATCGTCTGCCATACATTTACGCTTTGATATCAATGCCTCAAGCTTGAGCGATGTACACAAACAGCGCCTATTAGACAGTAAAGACAGCCGGATAACCAAAGAAGGCGTGCTAATCATTAAAGCGCAGCAGTTTCGTACCCAAGAAAGAAATAAAATCGATGCCTTTGAGCGCCTGCAAAGTTTTATCATAAAAGCCACTTACGTTAATAAAACTCGCAAAACCACTAAACCAAGCAGAAATGCTAAGCGTAAACGAGTAGATGAAAAAACCCAGCGCGGCAAAACTAAAGTATTACGCGGTAAAGTGGATTTTTAAGTGGAAGATTTTTAAACGTAAAATGCCAGCCCATTTAAATGGCCTGGCATTTTTGACTGCTTTCATTTGATATTGGCATTTAATGACAATAATCTCAACTATACCGCTAGGTGAAAGCTATTTAGCCGAGTCTTTTACTTAACTCAGGAAAGCGTTTTATCATAAACAACATCAGCAGCAGCGCCATACTAGCGATAGCTGCACCAACATATCCTACGCTTGATATTGAGATATGCGTCACAGCATAACCGCCAAATAAAGCACCCGTACCAATCCCCAAGTTGATAATTCCTGAAAACATTGACATCAGCATATCTTGTGCATTGACATCGACCATGATGACCTTGGCTTGCATAGAGATAATCAGCAGCATGAGTGCAGCGCCCCAAAGTAAGGCAATCAGGCTGAGCGCCCAGATAGAGGTCACAGCAAGTAATAGCGCAAGCATCGACAGTAATATCAATATCGTCGATATCAGCATCAATCTAGTATTGAAACGATCGCCCCAACGGCTGAATATCACACTGCCCGCAATCCCTGCGACACCGAACAGTAGCAGTATAAAAGTTGCCGAGTTTTCACTGATTGCGCCGACCTGCCGCATGAAAGGCTCGATATAAGAGTAAGCGGTATAGTGGGCGGTAAAGACCAGTAAAATAAGCAGGTACAGACAGACCAATAAAGGGTTTTTGAGCAACTCTGGGATTTTTCTAAAAGAGCCTTCAAACATACTGGGCAATGTTGGCAAGAGCCTTGCTTGCAGAACGAACACAACAAAAGCAAGCACGCCAATGCCACCAAAGGTCGCTCGCCAGCCAAACCATTGACCAACCAAGCGCCCCAAGGGCACACCGAGCACCATCGCTAACGACGTACCGGTCGCAAGCACACTTAGCGCCAGTGCTTTTTTACCTTCAGGTGCCACGCGTATGGCGATCGCTGCCGTGATTGACCAAAATATTGCATGTGATAGCGCAATCCCAACTCGGCTGATGAGCAGCACTTGAAAGCTCCACGCAAATACTGACAACACATGGCTGGCAATAAAAACCGCAAACAAGGCTAAAAGTAAGCTCTTGCGCTCAAAGCGGCTGGTCAGTAGCATCAGCGGCAATGACATGGCAGCGACAATCCAAGCATAAAGCGTCAACATCCAACCGGTCTCGGCCGTGGTAATGGAAAAATCTTGGGCAATATCGCTTAATAAGGCGACAGGAACGAATTCTGTGGTATTCATAATAAAGGCGCTAACACCCATTAAAAATACTTGGAAGTACTGAGTGCGGCGAGTATTTGAGCTCGCTTCAAGATTGTGTGTCATAAAATCCAACAGTTAGAAAGAGTGCTAAAGAATTAGCGTAAAAACGGGGCAAAAATATCTGCTGACAGAAGAGAGGGAAGCAAGATAACAAGTCAATGGCTTTAGTTAAAGAGGTTTTTTGCTAATAAAAGTGATTATGCAAAGAAGGTTAGTATTATTGAAGATAAACCTGTTTTATTCATATAGACAATCTGCTTAAGAAAAGTGCCCTACTGCTGTAATAAGTTTTTAAAAGTTTCCAGCAGAATTTATCTATAGTAAGCGCAGTTTTATTCATCATGATAAATATAGGTTTTGACAATAGGCTTATCTAATTTGTCAAAATATATAAATCAGAGGATTATTCCAATAATTCTCGTGCTTTATTGGAAGTTACCCTATGCTCATTAATGCAGATTTTGCATGCCGTGCTGAACTAGCACCTGAACAATATCAGTGGGTTAAATCACCGAAAAATGGTGTCGAGCGAGTAATGCTTGATCGCGTGGGCGCAGAAAAAGCGCGTGCAACCAGTATTGTACGCTATGCGCCTGATTCTCATTTTCCTCATCATTTGCATCCCGGTGGTGAGGAGGTTTTGGTATTGTCTGGTACTTTTTCTGCCGATAACATGCATTATCCTACTGGCTGGTATCTGCGTAATCCACCAACCTCAGGACATCAGCCTTATAGTAATGAGGGCGCTGTTATTCTTGTCAAACTCTGGCAGATGTCAGCAGACGAGACGCATGATATCGCTATCGACACTAAAGATGCTGTAAATTGGCAAAAGCAAGGTAGTCGCGAGGTCTGTCATTTATACTCAGATGCGAGAGAGCAGGTTAGTTTACAACGCTTAAATGCCGGCGATGTATTATTCACCGAAATCATCGCTGGTGGAGCAGAGTTATTAGTATTAGAAGGTGAACTGATAGATGCAGAACAAACGTATCAGCATGGTAGCTGGATACGTCTACCTGACGGTGCAGAAGCACAAGTAAAAGCAGGAGCAGACGGCGTGATGGTTTATCTAAAAACCGGGCATTTATCACAAATCATTGGTGTTGATAGTAGATGAGTTTATTCATCTACTATCGTCAGTCTATAGCTAAAAAGGCCATCCTTAAACAATCATTTCCTTCGAATGAGTTCTCCACGCTTATTGGGTGCTTTACCGTCTAGGTTTATCCCAAAATCAAAAATTTCCTTGTAAGTTCACTTAAATACTATTGATTAACCTTTTTTCAAACAATCTTCCCTAACATAATTTAGATACATATCAGCCCTTCACATTGCTAGATTCTTTCTATAAAATACCGACCAGGTGGTTTCTTTAATATATATACATTATTAATATATACTTAATTTAAGACAGGTGTTGTAACTATGAGTCCTACCACTATTGCTTACGGTTACCTTGCGATTGCCATTATTTGTGAAGTGATAGGCACTACCTTTTTAGTAAAGTCCGAACAGTTTACCCGTTTGGTGCCGACACTAATTATGGGGGTGCTTTATACCATCTCGTTTTACTTGCTGACACAAACCCTCAAGACTATCCCACTTGGTATTGCCTATGCACTTTGGGGCGGGCTGGGAATTGTGCTGACCTCACTCGTTGGCTTGGTGTTTTTTAAGCAAACGCTTGATACAGCAGCAGTGGTCGGTATCGCTATGATTGTTGGCGGTGTCGTAGTGATGAATTTACTGTCTAATTCTGTGGTGCATTAACCATTAGCATGGAGATGAAAATGGAAACTGAAAACGCCTATAAGCGTAAAAAACAGCCAGAGCTCGTCCGCCGTGCGCTGCTCGATCAAGCAGCACGGATAACTTTAGAGCAGGGTTTATCTAAGGTCACATTTCAGGCAGTGGCTGATGCAGTGGGTGTTACCAAAGGTGGTGTCATGCATCATTTCACCACAAAGAATGCGCTGATTCTTGAGGTGTTTAATGATGCCATGGCCAAGTTTGAAGCAGAAGTAGATGCGGCAATGGCTAAAGATCCTGTGCGTTATGGCTCTTTTACTCGCGCCTATATCGATGCCACTATCAGTTTGGGCGAAAAAGGGCAGAAAGAGTTTAATAGTCAAGCAACGTTATATGTATTGATGCTTGGCGATATTGAGCTGCGTGAATTGTGGGCCGAGTGGTCAAACGAGCAATTAAAGAAACATGCAGCAACCGACAACACTGAAACCTTATGTATGGTGCGTCTGGTCGCTGATGGTATTTGGCTCTCTGATTTTTCAGGTATCAATATATCGGATAAAACGTCATTGCGTGAGCGTTTAATAAAAATGACGCAACACGAAGGTTAGCAAAACACTGCTGTAAATAATAGACATTAAGTAATAGATATTGTCTAAGCGCTTTATAAGCCAACAGTTAAATGCACTGTTGCATAAATGGTTTGTAAATAAAGACCACATCAATTTTATTTTTAACACTTAAATCATGACGATATTATTCAAGATGAGCGCTTTTTTACTAAGGGCACTTATCAGTAATCGTAAGGAAAAACTATGGAAAACTCAAATAACTTGAAAGACATCATCAATTTAGAGCAAGTGCAAACCGCTTATATCAATGGTCGTTATTTAGCTATCGATAAATCGTTACCAACTTTTGCAGATATCAATCCAGCAACAGGTGAGCTATTGGCCACCATTCAGCAAACGAGCACTGAGCAAATTAACGAAGCCGTAAAAGCAGCACAAAAAGGTCAAAAAGTGTGGGCGGCGATGACAGCGGTTGAGCGTAGCCGTATTTTATTAAACGCCGTCGCTATATTGCGCGAACGTAATGATGTATTAGCACTGCTCGAAACCAAAGACACTGGTAAAGCGCTCTCTGAAACCAAATACGTCGATATCGTCACCGGTGCTGACGTCGTTGAGTATTATGCAGGTCTTGCACCCATGCTTGAAGGTCGTCAGATTCCGTTACGTGATACTAGCTTTGTTTATACCCGTCGCGAGCCGCTGGGTGTAGTAGCCGGTATTGGCGCATGGAACTATCCGATTCAAATCGCTATGTGGAAGGCAGCGCCAGCATTGGCCGCCGGGAACGCAATGATTTTTAAACCATCAGAAGTCACGCCTTTGACTGCACTAAAGCTGGCAGAAATATTCACAGAAGCAGGTTTGCCAGACGGCGTTTTTAACGTCGTTCAAGGGGACTATAAAGTGGGCGAAGCATTAACCCAGCATCCTGATATTGCCAAAGTCTCCTTTACGGGCGGCGTGCCAACCGGTAAAAAAGTCATGGCAAGCGCGGCATCATCGTCGCTTAAAGACGTCACTCTAGAGCTTGGTGGTAAGTCACCATTAATCATATTTGAAGACGCAGATATCGATACCGCCGCTGACATTGCCATGATGGCGAACTTCTATAGTACCGGTCAGGTCTGTACCAATGGCACGCGCGTCTTTATTCCAAAAGCCTTACAGACCAAATTTGAGCAAGCTATCTTAACGCGTGTCGAACGTATTAAGTTGGGCGATCCGATGGATGAGAATATTAATATGGGCCCATTGGTCAGCTTTTCGCACATGGAGCGAGTACTTGGCTATATCGAACAAGGCAAAACCAGTGGCGCACGCTTATTAACGGGTGGCGAACGTGTCACGACAGGCGCACTTGCTAACGGTGCGTTTGTCGCACCGACTGTATTTAGCGATTGCAGCGATGAGATGACTATCGTACGTGAGGAAATCTTTGGTCCTGTGATGTCGATATTGACTTATGAGAGTGAAGAAGAAGTGATTCGTCGTGCCAATGATACTGAATATGGCTTGGCAGCAGGGGTTGTGACCGCTGATTTGACTCGCGCGCATCGAGTCATTGCACAAATTGAAGCGGGTATCTGCTGGTTAAATACTTGGGGCGAGTCGCCCGCGCAAATGCCAGTCGGTGGTTATAAGCATTCAGGCATTGGCCGCGAAAATGGCATCGAAGCCCTTGAGCATTACACGCAGACAAAGTCCATCCAAGTAGAGCTAGGCAAGTTTGAATCGGTATTTTAATCACTTATATTTGAAAATTTTTTAAAACAGTGAGGTTGATATATTAGGAATAGTTTGTCCTTTGAACACAGCCTTACTGATATGAAATGATGGATTTTTTAACATTATGGAGCGTTTTATGACATCAACCACACCTGAGTATGACTACATCATTGTCGGTGCCGGTTCAGCAGGTAACGTGCTGGCCACGCGCTTGACTGAAGATGCCAACATTAAGGTATTGCTGTTAGAAGCCGGTCGTCCAGATCATCGTTTAGACTTTCGTACCCAGATGCCAGCGGCGCTCGCCATGCCTTTGCAAGGAACAACTTATAACTGGGGCTATAAAACCGATCCTGAGCCGTATATGAACAACCGCGTCATGGACTGCGGTCGCGGTAAAGGGCTCGGTGGTTCATCGTTGATTAACGGAATGTGTTATATCCGTGGCAACGCCTTGGATTTTGATGATTGGGCCAAAATTAAAGGCTTAGAAGATTGGACCTATTCTGACTGTTTACCTTATTTTAAAAAGTTAGAGAACCGTGATGCCGGCGCCAATGATTATCATGGCGTCGGTGGTCCAGTTGAGATGACCACTTCCAAGCCAGGGGTCAATCCGCTGTTTCAAGCCATGATTGAAGCGGGCGTACAAGCAGGTTATCCAAGCACGGATGACCTAAACGGCTATCAGCAAGAAGGCTTTGGACCGATGGATAGGTTCGTCACGCCTAATGGTCGCCGTGCCTCAACAGCTCGCGGTTATCTTGATCGCGCCAAACCGCGTAGCAATATCACCATTTTGACAGGTGCACTTACCGATGTGATTTTATTCGAAGGCAAGCGTGCTGTTGGCGTTAAAGCCGAGCACCAAGGTCAAACCAAGAACTTTTACGCAGCTCGTGAAGTCATTGTCTCATCGGGCGCGATTGCCTCACCGCAATTATTGCAGCGTTCAGGCATTGGTCCTGGTCAGTGGCTCAAAGAGTTGGGCGTCAATGAGATTCTTGATTTGCCAGGCGTCGGTAATAACCTGCAAGACCATTTAGAGCTGTATATGCAGTATGAATGTAAGCTGCCAGTCTCGATTGCCCCTGCCAATAAATGGTGGAATAAGCCGGCGATTGGCGCTGAATGGCTATTCAATGGCACAGGACTTGGTGCATCAAATCAGTTTGAAGGTGGCGGCTTTATCCGTACCGATGAGAAGTTTACCCATCCTAATATTCAGTATCATTTTCTGCCACTTGCCGTTCGTTATGACGGCCGCAGTGCTATTAATTCTCACAGCTTCCAAGCGCACGTTGGCTCATTACGCTCGCCAAGTCGTGGTCGCGTTAAGCTGACCTCGAAAGATCCAAATGCTCATCCGAGTATCTTATTTAACTATATGTCGCATGAGCAAGACTGGCAAGAGTTCCGAGCAGCCATGCGTATCACCCGCGAGATTATGCATCAGCCTGCGCTCGACCCTTATCGTGGTCGGGCTATTGCGCCAACCGATGATTTGGTGACCGATGCGCAGTTAGATGAATACGTCCGCAATAATAGCGAAACCGCTTATCATCCGTCTTGTACCTGTCCGATGGGCGAGGGTAATGATGCCGTGGTTAATGGTGAAGGGCTGGTGCACGGTATTGATGGTTTGCGCGTTGTCGATGCGTCGATTATGCCAAATATTATCAGTGGTAATCTCAATGCTACGACCATTATGCTGGCGGAAAAAATCGTCGATAAGATGAGAGGCAAACAGCTGCCACGTTCGACGGTAGATTATTATGTTGCGAATGGTGCACCGTTAAGAGGCGAGCCGATGCGTGCTTACGGTTCTGCTGTTTAAGCAAACTATTTCATAAGCGATCATACAAACTACTCAATTACTTAGCCAGTTTTAATAAAAAGGCCTTTCAATGCAAAGGTCTTTTTCATCAGCGCTAATGTATTTGAGTCATGAGTACAGCCTGACAGCGCTTATCTAATTTTAGATATTAACTTTTCATTTATTTTATATAACCATTTTTATTTATTGGTACTGCTTTGTGCATCATACCGTTATGAGGTTTTATATATAGTCATAAAGTTATGACGGACAAAGCAATATCAGACCGTGTTTCATTTACTTATTGAGGTCTTATATGTACAGCTCGCCATCAGAAGATGCGCCGAAACTCCTGAGTTTAAATAAAACGGTTTTTTTAGGCTCAGCTATTATTTCAATTTTATTAATAATCTGGACGATTGCGTTTCCAGATTATAGTCAGAACTTGCTCAGTGCCAGCATGGCTTGGGTATCAGAGAGTTTTGGTTGGTACTACATGTTGGTGGTTGCTGCCTATAGTATTTTTGCGTTATTTGTTGGTCTGTCCAAATATGGCGATATCAAACTTGGTCAAGACCATGAAAAAGCCCAGTTTCCTTTTTTAACGTGGGCAGCCATGCTGTTTTCAGCGGGTATCGGTATTGATTTGTTATTCTTTGGCGCGTCTGAGCCGTTGATGCATTATCTAACACCGCATACAGGGCTTGAACCTGCCAGTGCTGAGGCCATGCGTGAAGCGCTTGCGCAAACTTTTTTGCATTGGGGCTTACACGGTTGGGGTATTTATGCCCTCATCGGTATGGCGTTGGCTTATTTTGCTTATCGCAAAAATATGCCATTGGCATTACGGTCTCCATTGACACCGATATTTGGCGAGCGCCTAATCAAAGGCTGGCTTGGTGATGGTATTGATACCTTTGGCGTCGTCTGTACCTTGATGGGCATTGCCACCAGCTTAGGTATTGGGGTATTACAGGCCAATGCTGGTTTGACGCATGTGTTTGGCATTGAATCCAGTAAGATGGTACAGACGCTCATCATTGTAGGTGTTGTCACTGCCGCCGCTATCTCTGCCATGACTGGTGTTGAAAGAGGTGTACGCCGCTTATCTGAATTCAACATGTTATCTTCAATATTGCTATTAATCGCGATATTAGTGATGGGTAATACGGTGTATTTACTGAATACATTCACCCAAAATATTGGGCAGTATTTCCAAACCATTATTTATAAAACCTTTGATGTCTATGCTTATGACGGGACTGCTGGAGCTGACTGGAAGTCAGGTTGGACGATATTTTTCTGGGCATGGTGGGTGGCTTGGGCACCATTTGTAGGCTTATTTATCGCCCGTATTAGCCGTGGTCGTACCCTGCGCGAATTCGTATTTGGGGTAATGTTTATCCCACTTGGCTTTATCTTTGCTTGGTTCTCTATCTTTGGTAATTCAGCGATAGATTTGGTCGCCAATGGTGCTACCGAGCTTGGCGAGATAGCGGTAAATGATGCCGCGATGGGCATGTTCGCCTTGTTTGAGTACTTTCCTTATAGTGATGTTTTATCATTTGCTGGTGTGGTTATTGGGCTAGTATTCTTTGTCACCTCAGCGGATTCGGGCGCATTAGTATTAGCGAACTTGAGCTCAAGAGGCATGACCAATGATACCGATGCGCCAGTGTGGTTGCGCCTGTTTTGGGCCGCGGCAACCGGTCTTATCACTTTAGGCTTATTATTTGCTGGTGGCTTTGCCTCATTGCAGTCCGTATCGGTCATTGCTGGTTTACCGTTCTCGCTTATCCTAGTGCTCTATATGATGTCGATGTGGAAATCTTTAAAAGAAGAGGGCAATAAGCGTAAAGCGAGCACCATTGGCACCGCAAATGTATTGGATAGTGGCAAAGGCTGGAAAGCTCGCTTACAACGTATTGTCAGCTTCCCAAGTCATACGCAAGTTGAGCGATTTTTACAAAGTGTCGTTAGACCTGCGATGACTGAAGTTGAGAATGAGCTCAAAGCGGGCGGTCTAAAAACGGCGTTAGATATCCGTAATCCTGCTCATATCGGGCAAGATATTGATGAAGGCATGGATGAAAGTAGCGGTCAAATAGATGGTCTAAAATTGCGGGTTGGACACGGTGATGAAGATGACTTTATCTATGAGGTCAATTTAATCAAAACGGAGCGCCCTAACTTTACGATGAAAACCTCCAGTAAACATGTGGAGTATTATTATCGTGCTGAGGTATTCTTAAGTGATGGCTCGCAAGAGTATGATTTGGTTGGCTACACCAAAGAGCAGGTATTGGTCGATATATTGCATCAGTATGAGCGCCATTTGCAGTATCTACACTTAGAGCGTTAATGATTAAATAATATATTGCTAATGTACATTGACCCTATAAGTTGAAAGCAGCTTATAGGGTTTTTTAAAGATATTTTTTAGTCTTAAAGTTTAATGAGTTGTAGGCAGTTCAATATAAAAGAGGTACGTTAAAAATAGCGTTATGCTGGGATGAACTTTCCTCGCTTGCTGTGCGCTTCGCACTCCAGAGGCTTCGCAAAATTTATCCCAGCAGCACTGTATTCTTCTCACGTTGAATCGAGTATATTAAAACTATAAGCGACACCAGTTGTCGCTACTCTATCCAAACCGCTTTATTTTTATATGAGTTTGTATTATAGTTATTGAGTCAGGCAAAAATAACGTGACAGATAATTAACCCTCGGGGCGCAACGCTTCACTTCTTAATTAATCTGTTTTTAACGAACTATGATTCCCAACGTTATTTTCGTTTATTCATAAACAGCTTCGCCTGCATAAATCCCAAAAATTATATTTACTAATAACTAGAAAAATTGAACAGACATAATGCTCGTTCACTTTGTAAAAGTGTTGACGCTGCAACCATGAAATTCTGTGTTGAAAAACTAACCATAAATAAAACCGCTACGCTACCGAATCAATTCACTCACTTAACTTTATAAATAATGACGTCATTTAACAAAATGGCGAACAGCCTCGGCTGACTTAAAGTTGTGACTAAAAAACTGATAATTAAAAATGCTGCTACAAAACTATATTCAAAAAAAAGGAAAACCCTATGACAAATACCAAATACTTTTTTGAACAAAATCGCATAGACGATGTTCAGTGGTCAGGTGTATCACGACTCTCAAGCTTGCCGTCATTGCCAGACGATGGGAAATCCCCACCGCTAAAAACCCCTTTGTTTTATCTTAAAAGCGTGTCTATTAACACTTATGAAGATGATATTTATTTTGTTAATAATACCGATCAGACGCTACACTTTGTAGCGCCATTTAAGCTATATAAAAATTTAGCTGATGCCAATGCCAAGCTCGGTGATGTAAGCGATAGAAATGTGCATAAGGCTAAACTTTATGCTGACGATATGGATCGTTTATACACCGATGTGTTGCCCAATCAAGGCGTGCGCATTGGACGTACGCATATTATTTATGATAGTGACGCGCTAATGCAGTGGTTTATTCAAGTGCCATTTAAAGCTGTTGACGCTCATTATGGCATGTGGCTCTTTAATGTGGTTGAAAAAGGGGGCGTTGGTGAGGCATATCCATTACTGTGGGATAACTTTGGCAAACCCACGCACATGGTCAGTTGTCAGTGCTTGACTGAACGCGCTGATATGCCGATAGAGCCTTCGGTTTATGAAGAGCGTTGTTGGGTATTTGATAGATTAATAGAATCGCTGGGTATAGCGGATGCGCTATTTGTACTGGCGATTAATGACGTTCTTTATCGTTATTGTGTGGGCTGGAGTGCCCCTTACAATGAATCGGATATCCAAGCAAAAGATATTGCGCATAAACTGCAAAAGTTAAAACCTAAAGATGCGCAAGCAGTGAAAGCCATTGTTCAAAGCGTTTATGACTTTTGGTTTAATGAAGGTTTTGTGAAAAATATCTCAGTGGAGGCTTGCACGGAGCTTTTTGATTTGTACCAAGAATGGCTGGCTAATGATAAAGCTAATCATTAAAAAATGAGTAAGAAATAATAAAAAAAGGAGAAGGCAATGATGTTGCCCATTGAAAATAACGACACGTTTTTACTGTTTTTTCACGGTTTAGATTCAAGCAATGAGACCAGTAAATATACTTGTATTACGCGTGAGCCGAAGCTTTGCCAAACGGTTAATTATCGAGATGACTTTAAAAAAGTTTTTGAGATTTATGAAGCGTTGATTCAAGAAAAAATGCAAGTATATCCTAGAGTGGTATTAGCAGGGCATTCACTTGGTGGTTGGTTTGCCAATCATTTTGCCTATAAATATAATCTGCGGGCGTTATTGATTGCGCCCTGTATTTATCCTAGTGAAGTTTTAGCCAATCGTATTCCAGAAATGGCTAATATGAAACTGTCTTTTCCGACGTCTAACACTGAGATGACACGGGTGATGGTCGAGGTCGATGATGAGTGCCTAGACGTGGCTGTCGCTAAGCGCACGTTAGTGAACTTGCCTGAGAGCTGGGAGGTTGAATATTTTGAGCGTGGTCATCATCGTATTGCTCGTAGCAGTGAGATTTGGAGTCATTTGCTAGATTTGTGCGAAGATCCTCTGGTTTGGATAGATACCGCTACATTTTATGGTGAAGATTAACAGTCATAACATAATCTGGTATGCTATGATTATTGAACATTTTTATTAAAAACCGTTGTTAACAACGATTTTTAATACCTATCGTGGGTTTAATGGTTTTGTTGTGCTGTCATTGTCAATAAGTAATCAATGATAGCGCGACAAACCTTGCAACTTCCAGCACGATATAAAACAACTCTGGTAAAGCGCATGAGCCTGTACTCCGACAAGGTTATCCATGCCTAATTTTATTTGCCTATTTAGGCTTATTTTTATAAATCTGTTGTCGGAGTTCAGGAGTCTTACATGCTAGATAAAAAAACGAGTCATTCTAAATATACTTGTCGTTATAATCCGCGTCACCCTTTGGCGCAACAGGTTATCAGTCAAATAGATAAGCTTGAATTGCGCCCACAAGATATCGTCAAAGTGATGGGTTATCCCATCAAACATACCATTCCTGCTTGTGATCGTCTGCGTCATGTATTGTCTAGCGAAAAGCTGGGGCTGGATGGGAGTTATATCGATGGCTGTTTTACGGCTGATCAGTTTTTAGAGAAGTTGTGCTCAGTACTTGATATGAATTATCAAAAATTTTCAGATGATATCGCCCAAATCAAATACGCTCTAGCGCATTATTCTCATCCGCAACTTCAATATAGCTTGCAAGCTGATGTTGATTTTACGTTTGGGGTAAGCTCAAACTGGCTGTCGCGATGGGGTGCTTCACTGTCTACTCGTGTATATTTGCCAAGCGGATTCGGAAAATTGAATGAAGCCGAGCGTAAAGCGATTATTAAAGAGAATATCCACGAGCATTATCGGCAATATGAAGGCAACGTACCGTATGATGGTATGATAAAAGGCTATCATTTGACGATCGAGCGGAATAATGAAGTTATCGATAGGGTGAAGTATCGATTACCAAACTCTACTAGTGCCTGATATAGGTTTTATAAAAGAAGCAAATTAAGGTCAAATGTTATCTTGATGTTGTAATCAAGCTGATAGATGAGTTGACTTGGAAGCTATGTTAAATAGCTTTAAATAAAAACCGCCCAGTGCTAAATAGCGCTGGGCGGTTTTTTTGACGATTCATTAGGGCTATTTAAAACGCGCCACTAAGTCCGACAAATAAACTGGTTGATTTGTCATCATCACCTTGCGAGTGGGTGACGCCAGCATTGGCATTTAACAGACCAAAGCTTTTAGACACACCCAGTGTCATACCAAAATTATCATCGTCAGTCTTTACCATCGGCGTATCAAAGCTGATATTTGATATGGTATTTAGGCGGGCAGAAGCAGCTTTCCGATTGTCGCTCAACTGCTTTTGATAATGGACATCACCGAATAGATTAAGCGTGTCGGCTAGGTTATGATTGGCTTTTACACCAAGCTTGCCATAGGTTGTGGTATATTTTTGCTCGTCGAATTGCATGGCAATACCAGACATCTCTTGTTCTTTTAGCGCATCCAATCTTACGCGGCTAGCCGTTGCACCGATATATGGCGTGATAGCGAGGCTGCTTACTTGCATCGGGTAACCGGCCTGCAAATTGGCGTAATAGCGTTTACCATCGGCATTGGATTTAAATGCTTGTTTATTGCCGCCAAGCGTGACTGCACGTGTGACATCAATATCCATATTACCAAAGCCAACTGCACCATTAAGCTGCACACCGCCAAGACTATCTAAAGTATTGCTATGATAAACACCAAAGCCCACTTCTTCTAGCTCAATATTGCTTAAGCCAGTACGAACCGCTGAGTTCTCAAACTCTTTTTGGGTAATGTTACCATATAAACCTGTTACCGCATTGGCGGAGTCAGGGTGAGCGAAATCTACACCCAGCAATACTTGCGTATTACTATCGCCTTCAAATCCTGTAATGTCTTGATTTTCAAACTCACCGGTTGCCCACAAGTTACGAGCAGGTTTTTGCTCACTACTTTGGATTTGGTTGATGTGAGATTGCAAGCGCTCGTTGGTTGCAAGTCCTGCTGTCGTCGCAATGTGTGGCAAAACTCCAATTAAGCTAGGTGCGGTTACGACGGCACTTGCATAATCAGCAATCATTTGATGCGCGCGTCCTGACGGATGGATACCATCAGCGAAAAAGTAGTTCTCATTAGCACCTGGCGTTACTAAGTTGTTCGATCCACATAGCAGTGAGCTTGCTGTCGTACAAGCTGCTTGAGTAACATTCGTAAAACCATAAGCAGTAGGGTTGGCAGCTACCTGTTGTAATAAGCTAAAGGTATCTAGCGGTATAATATTTGCGCCGGTAGCGACAGCACCACTATACATAGATTGGTTGTATAGATTTGCCAACATAGTACCAGACGATTGGAAACCTGCTCCTACAGCAATAGCAGTAGGTGTGAGCCCTATATCAGGAATATTGGGTACTAAAATATAGTTTGCACCATTATCTTTTAGCGCTTTGATGGCTGCGACTTGGCTACCCGCAGCAGCTGAAACAGTATTTATAGCATTAGCAGGATTGGTGGCTGCTGCAAGTAAATCGTTTGCGCCTCCCCACACCACATACATGCCATTAGGATCGACTTTTTTATTAGTAAGATAGCCATTAACTTGAGTATTGACAGAGGCAACGGGAACGTTAACGCCGAAATCTGTATTAACGATATCTACGCCAGCTCTTGCCCCACCAATAGCATAGTTATTGCCAGTTTGCGCACCACCAACGGTATTGGCAACAGAGGTTGTACCAAGCTGCTCAGCAAATGAAGTCGCCCAAGTATTGTCAGGATTTGTCGTAAATTGTCCTGATTCGTTTAGGCCTAAAGTGCCCTGAGTAATTGGGCTAAAATAGCCGCCATCGGTTAAGCTGTCTCCAAAAAATGTCACGCTGCTATAAAGCTCAGCGTGAGCCAAACCAGCAACAGATAGTGAGATAGCCAGCATGCTTTTAGTTAGAGTTTTGAGGGTAGTAGGTTTAACAATAGGGCGAGAGGTATTACGAGGCATATCGACTTCCTTGTCGTCAATGTAGCGGATTTATTAAGAAAGTGTAACTGCTTTTAAAAAACCTAGCAATCTAATTCAGCGCAATCCTAAATATAAGTTGAATAACTCAAAGACTTCATAGAACAATATAACTCTCGAAAGTTTTTTCTCTTGAAGAGTAAGGATAGTTTGAAGGGTAAATGCAGTATGAGAAAATCGGCTTTATGCTAAATGGGTAGGAATAAAAAAGGAGAATGAGGTAGCATTAGACAGGATCTGCAAATTCAAATGTAAATAAAAAGGAATTTATAAAATGAAAGGAATCACACGTTTTTCGAACAGTTTAATGGAGAAGTATTTACCAGATCCGTTTTTATTCGTCATTATCTTAACAGTCGTTATTTTCGCGCTGGGCTTAGGCTTAACCGATTCTTCACCGGTACAAATGGTGGCGTTTTGGGGTGAAGGATTTTGGGCGTTACTTGCATTCTCGATGCAAATGGTGCTGGTACTGGTCACTGGTTTTGTACTGGCAAGCAGCCCGATATTTAAAAAAGGGTTAGGCAAGCTGGCGAGTTTCGCAAATTCGCCAGGTAGCGCGATTATCTGGGTAACCTTAGTATCACTTGCAGCAAGCTGGATTAACTGGGGATTTGGCTTGGTTATTGGGGCGTTATTCGCAAAAGAATTGGCGAAGCGTGTTGAACATGTCGATTACCGTTTGCTGATTGCCAGTGCTTATTCGGGATTTATCATTTGGCATGCCGGATTTTCTGGATCGATTCCGTTGTCGATTGCGACGGAGGGACATCCATTCGTTGATAAAATCGGTATCATTCCAACGAGTGCAACCATTTTTGCTAGTTATAACTTAATCATCGTTGCGGCATTAGTGATTATTGTGCCTTTATTAAACCGTTTAATGATGCCGAGAAAAGAAGATACGGTTACCGTCGATCCCAAACTTCTGGTTGATCCGATTATTGAGGAACTTCCGGCAAAATCAGAGATGACACCAGCAGAGCGTTTGGAAAACAGCTGGATTTTATCGATGGTCATCGGCGCAATGGGCATTGCTTTTATTGTTTATTATTTCGTACAAAATGGCTTTGCGTTAACGCTCGACTTGGTGAACTTTATGTTCTTATTCCTTGGGATTATATTCCATGGAACACCTCGCAAGTATTTGATTGCCGTTCAAGAAGCCGTCAAAGGAGCAGGCGCCATCATCGTTCAATTTCCATTTTATGCAGGCATTATGGGAATGATGACGGCATCTGGTTTGGCAGGTGTTATGTCAGATGCGTTTGTCAACGTTTCGACAGCAGACACGCTGCCACTTTTTGCTTTCCTAAGTGCAGGACTCGTCAACTTCTTTGTCCCTTCAGGTGGCGGACAATGGGCAGTTCAAGCGCCAATTATGTTAGAAGCGGCAGAAATGCTTGGCAGTGACCCGGCGAAAGTTGCCATGGCTGTTGCATGGGGCGATGCTTGGACAAACATGATTCAACCGTTCTGGGCATTACCAGCACTGGCAATTGCTGGACTGAAAGCCAAAGATATCATGGGATTTTGTGTCATTGTGTTGGTGGTCAGTGGCGTGGTAATTGGTTTAGGATTATTGTTTTTGTAAATAAAAAATAAGATTTCGACCTTGCCTGTTTTAGAGGTTTCCTTGAATTACGATTCATATGCTTTTCTAGAAAATCGCTTCAACCTTTAAAAAAATAAAAAAAGCCTCACTGTGTAGTGAGGCTTTTTAAGTATTTAGAGCGGGGAAATAGCTAATATCTATCCTAGCTGCCCCAACGATGCTAACTGAATCGTCCCGACTATATTGGAGACTGTTTTATGGGTGTCAGGCTTTTAAACTTGCTGCGGTAAATGTATCTTAATAGGTAGCCTCAAGTTTTTGAAGCGATACATAATTGATAACGTTATGTAGTCGCCTTTATTATGCCTCTACATGTGTATTCGGGTCATGTAAGCGATAAATACTAGACCACTAGGCAAGGTACTCTCTAAAAAGACCTATGCAGATTGGAATGAGATAGACCAAGAGCGTTATCCTCAACACGATCAGTTATTTTAAAATATGGTTTTATTCATCTTTCAACACCTTATACTATGTGAGTTATTGACGCCAAAAAGCCAGTGAGGTTATCAATAATCCTAAAATAGGGCAGGATAAATGACCGATAATAAGATAAACTCCTCCGCGAGCGCTGATGGGGTTCAATGCATATCAGACTGGGCAGATGCATTTGACTGCTAGAGCAGTTGTGAGAGACCATTTATACAAGAATATTTATACAAGAACATTTATATAAGGCACATCGCTATGGAACAAACACAAAACGCTGTAGAACAAAGACCCGTATTCATGCCTAGAGTCAACAGTGACAATCTGGTAAAAACGGATATGGTTAGGTTTGAGCGGCATGTGGGATTCGCGAGTAGACAAAAGAAAAAGTCCATCAATGATTTACATCAAGTCATTCGCAAAAAGTATGGATTTAATAACGTCTTAGAGCTATCTAGTAAATCCGGTAATAAGCTAAGCTTTGCGCTGAGCCCATCTAGCTTAAGGCTCGCTAATGAGCATGATGGGCAACAGTATAGTGTCGAAAACGCCTTTCAAAGCAGTATGGTTTTTGAGGACGGCGGTCCCTATACCGACTTGCTGAGCGCCCCGCCAAGACAAGCCAAAAAAGACGAGCGATTAATAACCTCGGGTGAATTAATGAGCTACGATTATTTTGGTATAGAGTGGAGCGTAGAGCCATTAACGACATTCTATGATTGGCTGTATGTGAATGCCCTAAAGCAAAACCCTCAGCTGCATGAAGAGGTCATGCAATATCAAGCTTTTACAGATATTGAGTTTAATCCCAAAAAGTCTATTCATTGTTCGGCTTATGCGCTGGCTATGTTTGTGGCGCTCAATAAACGAGAGCTGCTCGATAATGTTGAAGACCCAACGGTGTTTTTTAATTTATATAATGAATTTAAAGTGAGTAATACAGAGCAGCTGTTGGAAGAGGGTTGGCTCTGATAGCTAGACCAGCTCTACTGAGTCTGAAAGCCTCCCTAATTTTTAAATTTAGCCAGCACAGCATTTTCAATAAAAAAGGACACAACATCATGTTGTGTCCTTTTTTATTGGTATACATTTTGCCAGTAGCTCAGCTTTATGCTTTATTATCATCCAGCTCAAAGTTTCGCCCAGCCGATATAATACCTCAGTGATGCCAACCAAACTCCCACCTTGGCAATGCTGAGGCACCATTTTATATAAATAGCTATAAATTCACATTAACTTATATCCATTGTTATCAAAGGCTTTAAGCCAGAATATATTCTTTATTCAGTATAGACCAATCTAGGCAAAGTGTATTTTCGACTGTCGTCTAAGGTCAAAATACACCAAAACACCCATATCCATAAATTGATTGCATTCGAATTCAATATTAAATATACTCGAGTTATATTAATTTATAAGAAATTCCAATCAAGTTAATAAAGTATTACTTTATGAGTTTGGGAGGGCCATTAACAAAAGGATTTTGATTATGGAAAGTTTTGGTGCCCTTAACTGGGGGATTGTCATTGTTTATTTATTAGTTAATCTTTTGCTCGGCTGGTTTATGAGTCGGAAAATTTCTACTGCTGAAGATTATTATATTGGTGACCGTTCAGCCCCTTGGTGGGCGATTGGTATTTCTGTAATTGCCACTTATATCAGTGCCTTGTCGTTTTTAGGTGGTCCTGCCTGGGCATATGGTGATGGTATGGCAGCTCTCGCCATTCACATCAACTATCCATTAGTTGTTTTCATCGTCGTAGTATTTTTCCTACCTTTCTTTTATAGCAGCGGCGTAGCGTCTATTTATGATTATTTAGAACGTCGATTTGGTAAGAAATCCCGAGCAATCATGAGTGTATTGTTTTTGATTAGCCAAACCATCACTACGGCTTCTATTCTAACAGCCACCGCTTTTGTCATAACCTTTGCAACAGGTATAGAGCCAAAAACGGCAATTATCATTATGTCAGCTATCGTAGTGGGTTATACGTTAATGGGCGGCATGAATGCTGTTATTTGGACGGACGTCTTGCAAGGATTTATTTTGTTTCTTGGTGCGGGGATTATATTTTTCATACTAATTGGCGAAGTGTCACCGATGTCAGGCGCTCTTACCATGCTTGGCGAAAACGATAAACTAAATCCACTCAACTGGAGCGTAGATTTTTCGGTTACCCCAACGGTCTGGGCAGGCGTTGTAGCGATGACATTGTTTCATGTCACGGTATATGGTGGTAATCAGATGATGGTACAGCGCACCTTGGGTGCAAAAACTATGGGAGATGCTAAGAAGTCTTATCTATTGATGGGCTTTGTTGCATTTTTTATCTACTTTTTGTTCTTCTTTATTGGTGCGCTATTATACGTTTATTTCAAGGGTAAACCATTTGCACAACCAAATGAAATCATCTTGATATTTGCTAATATGCTTGCCATTCCTGGTTTGATGGGGATCATTGCTGCAGCAATCTTATCAGCTTCAATGTCAAGTCTATCATCGGCACTAAACTCTCTAGCGACGATATCTGTGCTTGATTTTTATCAGCCGTACGTAAAAAAAGATGGTAGTGAAAGGCACTATTTAGCCGCCTCTCGTATTCTTACCATCATTTGGGCAATATTAATCATTCCTGCTGCATTCGCATTCATTGATAGTAAAGGGTCTATTTTAGAGACATTTACAGAGGTTTCTTCATATTTTGTTGGGGCAAAGTTGGCCATGTTTGGTTTGGGCTTCTTTTCGAAACACACCACCGAGCGAGGTCTTATCACTGGTGTGATTGCTGGTTTTATTGGTTTATACGTGTTCGCAGTCGGTATTCCATTTACCGATTGGACACCACCAAATATCGCATGGCCTTGGTTTGTGGTCATTGGCGGTGCTATTAATATCATTGTTTCCATCAGTGCAAGCTTGTTACTTGATGGTAGACAAGAAGTTTGGCATGAACAAACGGTCAAAGGTCAACAGCTAAAGTTTGCCGCTGAAGGCAGACCTGAGAAAGTCGATGGATGGTATGTGGTACCTGGTAGAGTTGATAAAGTAGTGTGGTTATTACCAGTGCTATTTGTCTGTATTATATTATTCTTAGCATATTTTGGTACGTTAGGCTAAAGCGTGTCACTGGTTGGATTATGAGACCTACAAAGTAATCATTAGACGTAAGGAGACGGTATGAAGATCGGTGTCATTAGTGCAGATAGCGCAAGCGAGAGTCGGGTCGCGCTAACCCCAGACGCAGTAAAGAAATTACGCAAACTTGGGTTTGAAGTCA
>NZ_SAXC01000007.1:0-162072 GCF_028895345.1 Psychrobacter sp. DAB_AL62B | reverse complement strand
CTATTCGTGAAGGCGGCCGTACTGTAGGCGCTGGTGTTGTTGCTACTGTATTGAACTAAGATTTGAAACATCAGAGCAATCTGATGCTTAGTTTATGTTAAGTAGTTAGTTAAAAGCCGTTCTCTTTGTTGAGAGCGGCTTTTTTTGTGGGTGTTTGTAGCTAAAGTAAAGGGTTGTGATTATAGTGTTTATAGCTGAAGGAAAAACAATCTTAATTTAAAAAAAGACAGAAGAGAGCTGATGTTCAATATAGAAATACTAACAACCGACTTAGATGAAAGCATAGCAACCATTAAAAATGTCGCTGCTATCGAAGCGGTTGTCCAGTTGCAAGAGCCATGGACGTATCAAACACTTAACGATCTGCTCGAACAAGATAGTATCAGTCTAATGGTCGTTATTCATACTTCTAAAAACGAAGTGATTGGCTATTGCTTATACCAAGTATTGTTTGAGCAAGCAGAAATTTTACGTATTGGCACTCATCCTGACTATCAACGTCAAAGCATTGCTTCACAACTATTTTCTAAATTAAATAGGATTTTAAAAAATGAGAAGGTTGAGAGTTTATTATTAGAGGTGCGAGCAGATAATGCGCCTGCAATTGCTTTATACGAGCAGCAACGGTTTGAAGTTATTCATCGGCGCAAAGGCTATTATAAGATGACAGCTCAGCCAGCGATAGATGCTTTAATCATGCAGCGTATGTATCGTTAATGGCGTCAAATACCATTGAGCGAATGCATTAAAACGAAAACGCTATATTAATCAGATTTTATATCATTAAAGTGAGGGTGTTTGCTTTTTACAGACTTCAATATCAAGCTTGTATTCACTGTCTGCTTTCATATGTTCGAGAATATCAATGCGTTCGGTCAACATCTCTATCATCAAACTGATGGTAGCTTGTTGTTTTCTGATTTGAGTCAATTTTTGCTGGGTAAGGGTCAACTGTAAGTCAATATCGAGCTGCCCATCGTAATAATCGTTGAGGCTATCCTTTATTTCAGTCAGCGTAAAGCCAATAGCTTGCGCGCTTTTGATTAATTCAATGCGCTCAACACATTCTGGATGGAATTCAGTATATAGCCGCGAACCTGCCTGACGTTTACGAGATTTCAGCAGTCCTAATTGGTCATAGTGACGAATCGTATCTTTGGTGGTATTGGCTTTTGACGCCAGCTTTCCTATTAATAAAAATGATGTATCAGGTGCCATAATAAACTCATGGTTATAAGATGTAAGTGGCTGATTATATAGATAATGATTGTGGATGATACTTAACGATAATAATGATGCTTATCCAGTCAATTTAGACACTTAATTGCCATGGCTTTAAGGTATCAAGTAGCGATACTGGTAAAGGTTTATGAGAATCTTTGAGCCATCTGCTTGAACCATTAGCTATTAAAGAATCTAATTGGATTAAAAATTTCGCGCGCGATAAAGTAGTTGCGCCTAAACTCATCAGATGCTCATTGGGTAATTGGCAATCGACGAGCGCTACATGACTCTGATCACACAAGCGCATTAAGCCCCAAAATGCCAGTTTTGATGCATTGGAGGCACGATGAAACATCGACTCGCCAAAGTAAATACTGCCTATTTTTAAGCCATATAAACCGCCAATTAGCTGTCCTTTATCATCCCAAACCTCAATGCTATGGGCAAAACCTTGAGCGTGCAGCTCAGTATAAGCCTCAATCATCTCGTTATGAATCCAAGTATGTTCGCCCTCAGGCTGACTTTCATTAAGATCGTCATTGACGCCATTACTACGCGGTAAACTACAGGCGTATATCACTTCATCGAAAGCATGATTAAGGGTTAATTGCCAACGCTCACGGTTCGCTTGTTTGTGTAGTGATTTGCTCGGTTGATAGTCAGCTGGCACCATCACACATCGTGGCTCAGGACACCACCAAGCAATGGGTTCGTCTTCATTGAACCACGGAAATAACCCTTGCGCGTAAGCAGAAATCAGCGTTTCAGGTGCTAAATCTCCCCCAATAGCCACAATACCTATGCCATTAGGATCCACCATAGCAGGATCTGGGAAGTCATAACGCCCAAGACTTCTGATATTTTTACCAAAGGTCTCAGACGTCATATGAGCCGCATTGATATCAATATCAATGCGGTCGTCGTCTTTAGAAGAGTTGCTCACTTAAGCTTCTTTGTCTGCAGTCAACGTAGAGTCATAAGTATGATCACGAGCAACCGTTTCGCCTATTGCATCTAGATACTTTTCAGCATCGAGTGCTGCCATACAGCCTGTACCCGCAGAAGTAATCGCTTGACGATAAACATGATCTGCCACGTCACCTGCGGCAAAGACGCCTTCAATGCTGGTTTGGGTCGCATTGCCATTAAGTCCACTATTGACAATAAGGTAGCCATCTTTCATCTCTAACTGACCTTTAAATAAGTCAGTATTGGGCTTATGACCAATAGCGACAAACATACCGAACACATCCAGTTGCTTAGTGCTGCCATCGATCATAGATTCGATGACAACGCCATTAACGCCCATGTCATCACCAACCACTTCTTTTACGCTGTGGTTCCACTCGATTTTGATATTGCCGTTTTTAGCTTTTTCAAACAGTTTGTCTTGAAGGATTTTCTCAGAGCGCAAGCTATCACGGCGATGTACTAGAGTGACTTCAGCTGCGATATTTGATAAATACAGCGCTTCTTCAACAGCCGTGTTACCACCACCGATAACCGCCACTTTTTGGTCTTTATAAAAGAAGCCATCACAAGTTGCACAAGCGGAAACGCCAAGACCACGGAATTTAGTTTCTGACTCTAGACCTAAATACTGTGCTGATGCGCCTGTTGAAATAATTAATGCATCACAAGTGTAGTTGCCATTATTACCAGTCAGCTCAAAAGGGCGTACATTTAAATTAACTTCATTAATATGGTCATAAACCAGTTCAGTACCAAAGCGTTCGGCATGGGCTTTCATACGATCCATGAGCGCAGGACCCGTTAAATCATGTGCATCACCCGGCCAGTTATCGACTTCGGTGGTGGTCGTGAGCTGTCCGCCCACTTCCATGCCCGTAACCATAACAGGCTTTAAATTGGCGCGCGCCGCATAGACCGCTGCCGAATAGCCGGCAGGACCTGAACCTAAAATAATCAATTTTTCGTGGCGTGGAGCAGTATTATCAGTTGCCATAAGATTTCCTTGCTAGAGCAATAAAAGTGAAAAGGTTCAACGTTAAAATAATAAGTAGATATTATAAGTATTATAAAAGATAAGCGTAAAAATGACGACGTATCTGGTTTTTATCGTTGCTATGTGATAATAACATAAGGGCTAAGAGCAAAAAGTGCAAGTTTGCTAAAACAAATATGGGTATCATTAGAACTAAAGCATCTGACGCTTGAAATTTTAGTGGAAAAAGTGAGTTTATATTCAAATATAGTCATGGGAAAGTAATATTGATATATCACGTACTGCTAGTATGAATTTTTCTTGCTTGCTGTGCCTACGCAGACAGAGGCTACAAAAAATTTATACCAGCAGTACTGCAGCGTTGTTAAAGTATTCTGACTATGTTTTACTGCAAAAATAAAGTCAGTCTTTCTTAATAGCCGCATTTTTAACTAAATTAATGCCAGATTGATTTTCTTATGCTCTTTATTTATAAGACGGTCGCCACGGCAGCTATGTATTTGTTATTATAAGAAGTTGTATGCTGAGCACAAAATAAAAACAGTAACGCGTTTAATATTTTACGGTAATATTTTAGATACCGTTTTCGTATCATTACGCCGCATCAGTAGTAACCTATCGTAGCAGTCTTTATCAGGAATTTATGTCAGCATGATTAAGCTTAATCATGAGTTGGCGACCACTTAGTATTAACAACAAGGCAGATCTTACGTGATATCAGCACCACTTATTGATTATTTAAAAAAGGGCATATTTACCCTACTTGGGTCAATACTAGCGGTTTACTTGTTTGTCATTTTAATGACTTATACGGGTAATGATCCTAGCTGGTCGCACATCAGTAGTGATATGACTGCGATTAATAATATGGGCGGCGAGACGGGTGCTTGGCTATCAGATTTGCTCTACAGCTTTTTTGGTTTTGGCGCGTGGTGGTTGTTGGCGTTTTTGGTTTATGAATCTATCCTGATTTGGTGGGATAACAAACCAACATTTTGGCTACTACGCTTGGTTGCCTATGTGTTTTTAATATTAAGTGCCAGCGCTTTATTTGCGCAAGTGATTGCCTTGGTGCAGCAGGTAGCGGATCCCATGACGTCAGGTCTCAAGGGTGTTGCTGGCGGTATTATCGGTCTTGAATTACAAGCGCGGCTGGCTCAGCTGTTATCGCAGTGGGGGAGTGTGACGTTTTTGACAGTGTTCGTCATTATTACGGCCACGTTTGCTTTTAATATCCATTGGCTGACGATGTATGAAAAAATCAAGTCATGGTCGTGGCTTGGCTCTGGTATCAGAAACCAAGATAGTGAGTTTGATCATAGTCAAACATCACAAGAAGCCGATGCTGTCCAACAGGATGTTAATGACACTGTGATGGCTGAAAAAAACCAGCAAGAATATGAGCAATTACCGCTTGAGTTACAAGCGGCTGACCACGCTGGTAATAGGGAAAATGGAAGTAGAAGTGGTCGTTTCAGTAACGTTTTGACAGATTTTTTATCGACTTCAGGACTGGGTGCTGGCGTAAAAGCCTCTATGATAGCAGCGGCACAAGCAGCAAGTGATAGTGCAAGACGGGATGAGCAATTACAAACGGCTGCCACCATGCCTAGTAATGCCACCATCTCTAATATCAATCAAGCATCGACGCCTGTTGCAAATGCTCCAATAACACCGGTAAGAAAAGTTGAACCGAGTTTTGCATGGAACGATGCCAATACGGTTGATGATTTGTTGGCGAATGAGATGAATATGGGGCAGGATACGATACCTTATGATTCTGCTACGATAAACGCGCCACGTTCAGACGAGTCTGCCGCTGACTTTTTTACCAGCTCAGATATAGATACTTCTAATACAGAAGCGGATAACAAAGAACCTTCAACGACAAATATATCGTCTACTCAACCTGCTTTTGATACCAATCAAGAGAGTGTTCAGTTGCCTAACGAATCACAAGTCAATCCATTATTAAATGCCGAACATCATACGGATAATAATATTTCTGATGCAGCTGCTACAGCGCCCACTGTCGACACCTTAGTGGATGCATGGTTAGCAGAACATGCAGCAGTGCCTTCAGCTACCGAACTAGGTAAAGAGGAAGAAGCGCCAATATTAGAGACGGTATTTGCGCCTACTGTAGAGGTATCTGATAATTTAGTGAATGACTCAGTTAATAAACCTACTGATGACTTTTCTAATGAATGGTCTGTTGAAAAACCTGAGTTCTCAAATGACTTGGACTCTTCTTCTATAGCTGGCATGGCCAGTGCGTCAAAAGTGGTAAATGTGATTGCGCCAGCTTTCGAAACCACTGATATGAAGCCAACCAATACCCCGCCTGCTAACCCTAAGTTACCTCCTACGGTAGAAACTAGCGCTTCAATGCCAGATATCAAGCTCAATATCAAGCCAGATAATCAGCTGACAACAGCTACGGAGCCAACGGTAAGCTTTGCGGTGCCAGAAGGCGATAGCAGCAATCATATTACCGATATGATGCCGGAAGACGATAGCGTTGAAGATAGTAATGCGCCCGTTATGCCGCATATTAGTGATGATATTGCGTTCAGCCAAAAATCACGATCGATGCAAACGGCTGCTTATCGTAGCAGTCTGTCACCGATTCCAGAGATGTCTATTTTAGATAAGCCAGATCCCAATCGTCAGCCAAGCTATACGCTTGCTGAGCTTGAACAATTATCAGAGCTTTTGGAGATTAAGTTACAAGAGTTTAATGTAAAAGCAAACGTCGTCAATGCGATTCCAGGCCCAGTGGTGACACGCTTTGAAGTAGACCTAGCTCCTGGGATAAAAGCCAGCAAGGTCACGGGAATTTCACGCGATTTGGCGCGTTCATTATCAATGGCATCCTTACGTGTCGTCGAAGTGATTCCCGGTAAACCCTATATTGGCATTGAAGTGCCCAATAAACAGCGCGAAATGGTGCGCTTGATTGAGCTATTAGATACCGAAAAATTTAAAGATCCTAAAGCACAAATTAGTATGGCGATGGGTAAAGATATTGGCGGTAAAGCTATTATTACTGATCTTGCACGAGCGCCCCATATGTTGGTTGCTGGTACGACAGGCTCTGGTAAATCAGTCTTGGTCAACGCCATGTTACTATCGATGCTGCTTAAATATACGCCGAATGAGCTGCGGATGATTCTTATCGATCCTAAGCAACTTGAGCTTGCCAACTATAATGATATTCCGCATTTGCTGACGCCAGTCGTTACCGATATGACCGAAGCTGCCAGCGCTTTGTCATGGTGCGTCGCAGAAATGGAACGCCGTTATCAGCTGATGAGTTTATTAAAAGTCCGTAAGCTGAATGAGTTTAACAAAAAAGTTATCGCTGCTGAAAAATCAGGTAATCCCATGCTTGACCCATTATGGCGACCCAATGACAGCGTGAGTATTAGTCAAGCACCTAAGCTTAAAACATTACCGATGATTGTGATCGTTGCCGATGAGTTTGCTGATATGATTATGCAGGTTGGTAAGCAGGCGGAAGAATTAATTACACGCTTGGCGCAAAAGTCGCGGGCAGCAGGGATTCACTTAATCCTTGCGACTCAGCGTCCATCGGTTGATGTGATTACCGGTTTGATTAAAGCCAATATTCCAGTACGAGCGGCGCTACGCGTGAACTCAAAAGTGGATTCGCGCACTATTTTGGATAGTGGTGGCGCAGAAGATATGCTTGGTAATGGTGATATGTTGTTCTTAGGGCCCGGACAGATTGAACCGGATCGTGTCCATGGTGCCTATGTCAGCGATGAAGAGGTCAATAGTGTCTGTGATGCATGGCGTGAGCGCGGTGCACCTGATTATATTGATAATATGGCTGGCAATTTTGAGTTGTCTAGTCCCGGTGGCGGCAGTAGTGCCAGCGCCTCTGGTGAAGACGATGATCTTTATAATGAAGCCGTTGGTTTTATTATGGAGACACGTAAAGTTTCTGCTTCTAGTATCCAGCGTAAATTCAGCATTGGTTACAACCGTGCCGCACGAATTGTAGATTCAATGGAGGATGCTGGACTGGTCAGCTCAATGGGTAAAAGTGGTAAACGTGA
This sequence comes from Psychrobacter sp. DAB_AL62B, assembly GCF_028895345.1. NCBI lineage: Bacteria > Pseudomonadati > Pseudomonadota > Gammaproteobacteria > Moraxellales > Moraxellaceae > Psychrobacter > Psychrobacter sp. DAB_AL62B. Next base: position 154,797 of record NZ_SAXC01000007.1, on the reverse strand, counting down.
GCTACTAATGTAAAAATATAAAGCTTAATTCAATGATAAAAAAGCGAGTTACTAAGTAAAGTAGCTCGCTTTTTTATTATTGGAATATATGTAGTCATTTACGATTACATCCACTAATCAATAAGAGTTGGACTTTCAAATGACCAATCAGTTTGTTTATCCATTATAAGCAATGATTTTTTATACTAAACTGGTGATTGATTATGAGACAGATAAGCATAAGATTTAAAAAATAAACCTTAATTCAATCACTCTCCAAGGAAGGTCAGTTATGTTTAAAGAATACACCCAATACGATGCGTTAGCGCTAGCAGCCTTAGTCAATGCAGGGGAAGTCAGCGCTAAAGAGTTGCTTGATGCGGCGGTCGATCAAGCCAACCAGCTCGATCCCAAATTAAACGCTATTATTCATCGTTTTGACGAGCGTGCTTATGATGCAGCGCAGGCAGGACTGCCAGCCGGTGTATTTAACGGCGTCCCTTATTTATTAAAAGACTTATCTTTTAGCTTCGCCGATGAACCTCTCACCATGGGCAGCCGTAGTGTCAATATCATATCAAAAAGCGATAACGAAATCGTCAAGCGTATGAAAGCCACGGGTGTGAACACTTTTGGTAAAACCAATACCCCAGAATTTGGCTTGATTATCACTACTGAACCAAAAGCGCATGGCGTGACGCACAACCCTTTTAAGAAAGGTTATAGCTCTGGTGGTTCATCGGGTGGTAGTGCGGCGGCAGTGGCAAGCGGTATCGTACCGATGGCAGGCGCTGGTGATGGTGGTGGCTCTATTCGTTTTCCTGCGGCGTGGTGTGGTACCTTTGGACTTAAACCCAGTCGTGGTCGCAACCCAATGGGTCCCTTATTTGGCGAAGGCTGGGAAGGGGCAGTGGCAGATCATGTGATTACGCGTAGCGTGCGCGATAGTGCCGCCATGCTTGACGCTACTAGCGGTGCAGAGATCGGTGCGCCTTATATTATTGCGCCACCAGATAGCACCTTTCTAGAGGCCGCAATGCGCGCGCCAAGGCAATTAACCATCGCCTTGCATCAACAGCCGTTGGTCGCTAACACTGTGGTTGATAAAGAAGTACTTGCCGTATTAGAGCAGACGGCTAAACAACTGGAAGCCATGGGGCATCGTGTGGTGCCTGCTGAACCTAATATTAATATTGAACAGTTTTGGCATGATTTTTTAGTGGTAGTCTGCGCGCATACTGCTTTTACCATCGATAATATCGAGCGTTGCCATGGTGCACAGCACATACAAAATCTTGAGCCGCAAACGTATAATATGGCGATGCTTGGACGTTCATTATCTGCCGTTGATTTGGCTCACGCTAAGCATGGCTGGCATGATAGCCAATATCAAACCGGTCTGTTATTAGAGACCTACGATATGATTTTGTGCCCAACCGTCCCGACACCGGCAGTGAAACATGGCGTACTACCACCAAGTCGGATGGATGAGATGCTTATGCGTAGCGCTGGTTTGCTAAACAAAGGCATTGATATGGGTAAATATGCCTTTAGCTCGGGAATGATTGAAAAGTTAAGCTCGCCAGTACTAGGAAAAATGGGCTTTACTTTATTAGGTAATATTACTGGACTACCGGCTATGTCATTGCCCGTCGGAATGAGCAAAAAAGGCCTACCGATTGGTATGCAGCTGATTGGGCGCATGAATGATGAAACGACGTTATTGAGTGTCGCTGGAGAGATGGAGCGCGCCGGTTTATTTACCAAACTTGCTTTTGAGATGTAGTTTTATATGCCTGTCTATATCTGTCTGACGCTTTATATCTATTGCTTTTGCTTTGATTCAATTGTTTTAATCAAAGCGATAGATATCCATGCCTAAACTATGGTGCGCCATACTTTGGTGGACGACAGAGACGCGCTGACCAGCACCTAAAGCAAAAAATAGTGGCAGTAGATGCTCATCGCTTGGATGTATATCCTTGTAGTCAGGGTATTGCTGCCAGTCCAGAGCGCTAGGAATGTCTGTTTTTAGTTGTTGTAGTAACCAGACTTTAAAGTCTTTTGCCGTTTGGTCGATACTATCTGCTTGCCAGCGTAGTGTTTGCAAATTATGCGTAATATTCCCTGAGCCAATAATCAGGATTTGCTCATGGCGCAGCTGTGCCAGTTGTGCGCCCAATTGATAGCAGGCGATACTGTCATAATAGTGTGGCAAGGATATTTGTACGATAGGAATATCGGCCTGCGGATACAGGTGTAAAAGTGGCGCCCATACGCCATGGTCGCTGACACGCAAGGGATTAACCCGACAAACAATACCGCGCGCGCTCAGTTGCTGCGCCAGCGTCTCGGCAAGCGCTGGATGACCAGCAGCAGGATATTGAAGCTCATACAGCTCAGGGGTAAAGCCTGAAAAGTCATGCCAAGTCTTTGGCTGCGGATTACTACTGATTTCAAGTTTGGCCGATTGCCAATGCGCAGACATAATGACGATAGCGCGGGGCTTAGGTAGGTTTTGTCCTATACGTGCCAGCGCGCTTGTCGTGGCTGATTGCTCGATAGCCAGCGTCGGAGCACCATGCGAGATAAATAGCGCAGGTAGTTTCGGTCGTTTCGCTGCACTCGATATAGTCGGCGCATCTGGCCAAGCCGCCGCCGCTGTGATTGGCGTCGATATTAGTGGCGTAGACAAATCGTCACGACTGTCATCGCGTTGCTGATTGGCACTTTGGGCATTAGGTGTTGCAGGTTTAGGATATCTCATGTTGCATTTATTAGGGCACGCGCCCAGTTTTCAATCTATTGATCATTGTGATTAATAATGATGGTTTTATATCAGGTAATTGGTTCTAATTACCACGGTGATAAGGATGATTATGATTGATACTCATCGCTCGATATAGCTGCTCCATGAGCACAACCCGTACTAGTGGATGCGGTAGCGTAAGCGCTGATAATGACCATTTCACATCTGCTTTTGCTAATACCTCTGGTGATACACCGTCGGCACCACCGATGACCAAGGCAATATCATCACCTTGCTGCATGCCATCAGCCAGTTTATCTGCCAAATCTTCGGTGGAAAGCATTTTACCTTTCACATCCAATACCCATAATTGCTCACGTCCTCCAGCAGCATGAGCGGCTAATATTGCCAGACCTTCTTGCTCACGGTATTGAGCTAAATTGGCATCCGAAGGGTTTTTAGCGCGTTTTGCCGCAGCAATTTCAACAATTTCTGTACTGAGCATCGGCTGGATACGTTTGTAGTATTCATCAAAACCAGTTTGTACCCATTTTGGCATTTTATTACCAACGGTCAATATTCTTACTTTCATAGTGCGTACCATTTCAATAGATGATTAATTGTAACAAAAAAACTCTGCGCTTAAGGTAATGTAACAAACAAACCTTTTACAAAGCCAGATTTTGTGCTTTACTAGCATTCGACAAACAGTTGTTCTTTAATTTCTATTTTATTAAAAATTGCCTTTCTAAAAGTTGTTCTCTTAAAGATTACTTGCTTAAAAAGAGTTCAAGAAAGTGAGGTATTTCTTAAGGAGATAAGGAACAACAGTATGATGTCTTTATAATAAACCAAAAGCTAGCTTGAAACATTTTTTAAGCGAAAGGAGTCGTTCATGAATCGTACTATATCAAGTTTACTTACCCTGAGTGCCGGTGCACTGCTATCTACCTCTGTTTTTGCTGCTTCTTTAAATGGCACACAGTGGCAAACTATCGACGATAAAACCGGTGAAAAAAAGGCCGTTATTCAGCTCACTGAAAACAGTGGTAAAGTGTCAGGAAAAATTATCAAAGTCCTCAATAAACAAAATGCTGACGCCGTTTGCACTAAGTGTCCCGGTAGCCTAAAGAACAAGCCTATTGAAGGATTACAAATATTGTCAGGCTTAAAAGCTGATGGTAATAATCAATGGAGTAATGGCAAACTGGTCGATCCTGAGTCAGGAAAAACCTATTCTGGAAAGCTTACATTGAGTGATAATGGTCAAAGCATGAAATTACGAGGCTATGTCGGTTCACCAGTCTTTGGTCGCTCGCAAACGTGGCAGCGTATTAAGTAAATTTGCCGTTAATCCTATCATTTATTGATAGCAGCTCTGGTTGTTTTTACTTAAAAAAAACCTATTGAAGCAAGAATAACGACAGAAAAAGCATTTAGGAAAAAGTGTCAAAAGTAAAAGGATAGCTAATATATATTGGCTATCCTTTTTAATTTTTGCACATTTATTGGTATATTTAAGGTTTTTTATTGCTCAAGTTTTTTATTAGTAACGCTTTTTAGTAGCGACATTACATAAGTGGCGCAATTGTCTCTGATACCGCGCCATCTTCCCACTGAGGATTATCGCTATTATCAGACAAAGTAGGTTTTGGAATGATGGTGAGTTTGGCGTCCGATTCAAAAACAACGGCCTCGACATCATCGAAACGGTGAATACCTTCAGAACGCATGGCACATTCAATCTCTTGTCGAGTCAGACGCTCGGCACGCATCGCATCGGGCAAAAACTGCCCTTGATAAAAAACAATGCGCGGCTCAGATAAAATAAAACTGCTAAATTGCGGTGAAATAGAAGCGTATTTGGTAACCAAAAATTGTAATAAATATAGCACTACAATAGAAGACATACCTTCGATAAAAGGGATGTCTTTGAGCAAAATAGTGCTGGCGCTCAATGAGCCAATCATCACGGTGACAATCCAATCAAAATTATTGAGCTGTGAGGTAGAGCGTTTGCCGGAGATTTTGGTGGCGACCACAATCAAAATATAAACCATGACCGTAGTCAGAACAATACGTCCAAGCTTATCGATATTGTCAAAAAAAAGTGTGTCCATGGTCTTAGCTCCTACTAATTAAAGTTAATCGTCCTAAAGACAGCGTAACGGAATTTACGTATGAATAGGGCAGAAACTTTGTAGTCGCTTGTCGATGACGTTAAAGCGTTCAATCATCATTTAATAGCAATAAACACTTAACTGGCTTTGCGATTAGGATCGAGTAGACGATTGAGGGCCCAAATACTGATGCGTGCGCTCACTAAACTAAGTACCAATATCATGATTAATGCAGAAAGCAGCGGTAGCGGCTGTTGCATGCTCATATCGAGTAGCACCTCACGGCTCACTGCATCAAATAAAAAGAACCAGATACCTAAGAAATAAACGACAGTGAGCAGCCAAACCACAGCTACCCCACCGAACATTAAGTGATTGATTTCACTGCTATCCAGTGCGCGCTGTTGATGCTTGATAAATTTCTGCACCGCAATATAAGCGCCCATAATGATAGATAGTACGGTTACCATTTGCGCGTTTAGGGGAAACTTGGTTTGAATAATCATAAATAGCGCACTGGCAAGAATATAACCAACGGCAAAGAATCCAACATAGGGTGTCAGTTTAGGTTGAGTAAGTTTTGCGCTTGGCGGCAATCCATGACGTCCTGATTGAGTAGTGGACTTACTAAGTAGCGGCGATTTGCGTGACATAAGATGACCTTATAAAGGGGAGAGCGTCGTTTTGATAAAAGCGCGATAAAAGCTGCAAAAGATTTATCCCAGCAGCATTGTCTTGCTTATAAAGTATATTGACTATAATAAAAAACGATCAATGCTGCGCCGTCCAATCAAGCATCGCATCTAAAACCGGTCTTGCGGTATAAGCATTTAGCGCCTGTTCGCTATTGATCAGTCCAACCACCACATAATCTTGTCCGGACAGCCCTTTGACATAGCCTGCCATCGAAGTGACATTATTCAAGGTACCCGTTTTTATCCAAGATCGACCAATGGCTTGTGAATCAGGTAAGCGTTCGCTATGAGCGGTAATAGTACCGCTGACCCCAGCGATACCTAATGAGCTGACGTAGGCATCAAAGTTTGGATGGCTGTAAGCGTAGGTCAATAGCTCGCTTAAATTAGCGGCGCTGATCGTGCAGTCGCGGCAGAGTCCTGAACCATTGGTTAGATGTGGCGGCGGTGTGGTCAGATGGGTTTGCCACCATTGGTTTATGGTCTGCAAGGCAGCAGGATAGCTCGTAGTAGTAGGCTTACCAAACTGGTATAAACTGGTTTGCTGATTATTACTGGTCTCATTAATTGTTTCATTATTACTAGATTTATTATAAGCCGCTATAGATAGCGCCACTTGTTCAGTCATCACATTATTAGAGAAGTGATTGATATCATAAATTTGCTGCGTCAAGTTTAACGATGGGTAGCTGACAATTGGCAACGGTGACATAGCTATAGCTGCCAGACCGCGCAGTGATTTAGGCTTTTTATTCACATCATAAGGGGTTTCTTGGCTGATGACTTTTCCACTTAGCGTATTACCTAGCGCTTGCCATTTGGCTGCGATGACGCGCGCTGCAAAATCTTTGGCATCAGGGTAAGCGACATAAAAGGCATGTTCGCCACAGCTGTCCGGTAAACTGGCATTTAGCGTCAGCTGTGTCGGTTGCCACTGCGGTGCGAGACTATAGCGGGCTTGACCACAGGCAGCTGCGCGTATATTTATCATATTGGGCAATTGATAGTTTGCTAATTGCGGCGTATAGGTCAGCTGTGCTTGGCTGTTATTTAGCGGATAGCTTTGGATACCTATACTACTAAAGTTTACCAAAAAACCATCAGGGCTGGCATTATAAGGGCGCAGAGGTGCATTATCAAAGGCAGCAGGGTCTTTACTGACATTTTTAAAAATGGTGCTATCAATGATAATATCGCCGTTAATATGGCGAATACCTGACGTTTGTACTTTATAGAGCAATTGTTGCAAACGCTCATGAGTCATTTTTGGGTCGCCGCTACCTTGAATAATCAAGTCGCCATATAGCTGGTCACCGATAATGATGCCTGTGTGATAGACACGTGTATGCCAGACAAAGTCAGCGCCCAAGGTATCTAACGCAATAAAGCTAGGGACGAGTTTCATTGTGCTGGCGGGTGTACGCGCGATATCGGGCTGATGATTGAGTAACGGTGAAAACGAGATTTTTATTGAAGTGTTGGTTATAACCTGCTTATTTTTATTACTACTGTCGCTGTCGCTGTCGCTGTCGCTGTTGCTTTCATTTCTATTATCGTTTCTATTGCTATGGTTAGCAGGCGTTGATGCTCCATCTGGCAATAGTGATGGGCTGCTCTCTAAACTTTGATAGGTATAAGGATCATCGGTATAAGCATTTAGTTGTTTTTCGTATTGTGTAATCGTTCGCTTCTCGATGGTCACCAAGGCGCTTTGATGGCTTGCGACTGGTCTATTACCATTATTATTTTGCGTCGCTTGTTTATTAATACTGTTAGAGTCAGTATTTGCATTATTCGTGCTTGCGGGCTTTGAGTTACTATTGATTTTGGTGGTGTTAATATTTTTGCTATCAATATTACCGCTATCAATGACTTTAATAGGAGAGGGTAATCGACTGGCGTTTTTATCTCCCACTGGTGTGATAACGATACTGATATCCGCTGCGGTCAAATCAGCTCGCGCTAGCGCCGTCTCGATTGCTTCTGGTAATGCGGCTTGCACGTGTATTGGCGCTACAATAGGAGTGGCAAATAAAACGAGCATTGATAAGCGTTTGGTAATTTGATTTGATCGTTTTAAATATTGACTATTAACTGTCAGTTTGGCGTGGCTTGTAGGGTGTTTAATAAGTTTAAATGTGGGAAGCATGAGCAGTCTATCATCAGGTGGCAAAAACAACCTATGGTAACATGAGTTGCTATTTTCGCGTAGATGCAGATTCGTAGATGTAGGGTATGGTTGAAAGCATGATTTTATCGTACTATTTTATCAAAATAGTCAAAGTTAGCGCACATGCATAAACGCCATCGCTGTCATGATGGCATCATTATAAGCATCATGAGTGCCAAGCTCAGGAATATCGTAGTGCGCTAAGATATTGGTCAAATGCTGCGACTGACCGGGGATGCTTTGGGTACTACCAACCATACGTCGACTATATAGCTGACGGACATCAATCACTTCATTTGGCAAATGAGTACCCATATAGTGTTTTACCAAAGGATTTAAAAACCCCGTATCTATCTGCGGGCAAAACCCTACTATAGGTCGATTATCAATAAAAGGTAGCAGTAACGCTAGCATTTCATCGTAGCTCATTCCATGCTCAACATCAGCGGTGCGCAAACCATGAATAATAATGGTATCGCGATCAGGCATTACAGGTGGCTTGCAAACCAAATGTAGACCATTACCGGTGTCGATCGTATCACCATTGATATGAATGGCTGCAACAGACAATAGGTGATGTTTTTTTGGATTGAGTCCGGTCATCTCACAGTCAATCGCTACCCATTGTCCAGCCATAGGTTTAGTAAACATCGATGCCAGCTCAGGGCGCTGTAGCTGATTTTTTTGCCAAGAAGACGATAACTGTTTTAGCCAACTCATATCATTTTATCTCCAACGCTAGCCAATCTGCCCTAACCAAATTCAAGCTGATAATGGCGACTCAATTGACCTTTAAAACTTTTGACCACCGCCAAACACTCTTTTAATAAATCACGCTCAAGTGCGGTTAATGTTGTTGGGTCAACTTCATGAGCATGTTTATCATCTGTCGACAGCGCGACCGATAAACGCTGCGCCATAAAGAACTCTAACGCCTCAAGCAAGGTATCCGCTCGTTCTTGATTTAAGGCTCGAGCTTGTACCAACGCTTTAAGGCGCCCTTTGCTACTAGGGGCGTCAAAAATATCATTTTCTAATGCTAAGGTACGAATACCATGCACCAGTGGAAAAATACCGGCTTTTTTAAGGTCAATATCATAAGAGCTAGATTTACCGCCCAGTAGCGGCACAAACTTTTGCCACCACTGACTGACATCGCCAAATTGCAGCGCTGCACGGGCGAACTGACGCACAAACATCGCATCTGACTGACGATGGGCTATTTTTAAGTGTTGACGGACATGAGTGAGTAGTGACTCATCGCCGCAGACGTATTCACCATCAAATATAGCCGATAAATAAATACTGTGCTTCGGATCGGTGTTTCTAAACCATAAACTAATCTGGGCTTCAAACTGCTTTAGCGGCTGACGCCAGATTGGGTTGGTCATCATAATATTGCCATTACACAACGGATAACCAAGGTTTGCTAACTGCTGGTTAAAGGTATCGGCAAACTGTGCCAACTCAGGATGAGTAAAGCCGTCACGAATGATGAGAGCATTATCTTGATCCGTACGCATGATTTGCTCACCGCGACCTTCTGAGCCCATGACGATAACGCAGGTATTAGCCATCACTTCATCAGGGACGATAAGTTGCCAAAGCTTGGTAAAAACCTGCGCATTGAGCGTCTGTACCATACGGCTAATATTACCCATTTTTATACCGTTTTGATGCTGTGCACGAATATAGCGCCCGATGAGCTCGACAGCCGTATCTAAGCTGGGTAAATCTGTTGCCTGTTCAATCTGAATACTGATCAGCTGTGAATGATGACCAATATGAGCGAGCATATCGCTTTGTCCGAGTACGCCTACGACTTGGCCATTGGCGTCAATCACCGGCAGCCTATGAATACGGTAGCGAGTCATGGTCAATAGCGCATCGCCAATCTCATCATCGAAATCGATGGTGCGCAGGTTGAAACTCGCATAACGTTGACAAAGGGTGGTAGCAGGATTTTGCTGGTCGCTAACGGCGCGGCAGATATCGGTATCGGTTAGAATTCCCAGCGTACGATCAGAGCTATTTTTATCTTCTAAATGCCCTGATGGTCGTACCAGAACATGCTTAAGTCCAGCCTCAGTCATGATGCGTGCCGCTTGAAATATGCTGTTATCTGCATCAACAATATGTACCGGCAATAAAGCGACATCGATTACCGGTTGCAGCATGATTTGCTGCACTTCTTGTTGGTCGTTATAACTCTCAGTATCTAGATTCTGCCCGCTACGTCGCTGCTGCAAAGCCTTCAATCGTTCTGGTAAATTTTCTGATAACAATTGGCGTACCAGATGGTTTTGCGCACTGATTTTATCAATGGTCGATCCATTAATTTGCAGCAACAGAGTGTCTTCAGTCGCACGAAATTGATAGGGGGTTATCGCTGAACTGCTGCCTTGCTGAATACTACCTTTTTGTAGACTCTCTTCTATGAGCGATTCTGGCAGGCGACGACTATCAAACCAATCATTGCTATTGAGATGATCGGTATGATTGCTGCCTAAATAAGCGGCAAAAAAATCACCATTAAGCAGTTGCTCGATCTGTCCTTTGAGTACCACATAAAAGTACTGCAAATCGTCTGCCGGCAAGACTTCGTCTTTGGCAAGATAACGAACTTGGGTATTTTTTTTAATACTTTGGCGTTCACCAGCGCTTAACACATCAAATGGCGGCTGGGTAAAATCAAGATGGGGCATGGCATCATCCTTGATGGCACGTTCAGTGAAAGGTATATTACGAATGATAAGTTAGTATAAAGAATAGTGGCGATATATTTTTACTATAACATTGTTTAGGAGAAAGCCGTCAATAACCATAAAAATATTGTGGTTATTGACGGCTTTTTGAGATTATAGTAGCTTTTTAAGATTAGATAAACTATTAGCGATTATTTTAATGTTTACCGCTTAAATAACTTCATTTTTTAAAGTTAGAACTTACGCACCAAGTAATTTTCGAATGCGACTAATCGCTTCACGGCTTTCATCAACGCTGGCTACTAAGGCAATGCGCACATAGCCTTGTCCTGGATTTTTCCCATTAATTTCGCGTGACAAATAACGCCCAGCAAGTGCATGAATATTGGCTTGTTCATATAATGCTTTGACAAACCGCTCATCATCACCATCGAACTGCTCAGGGACTTTTATCCAAAAGTAAAAGCCCGCTTCAGGCATGCGTAAATCTAATAATTCACCAAGCTCAGACATCCATAAAGCAAATTTTTCTTGGTACAGTGCTCGATTGTGTGCCACATGCTTTTCATCTTCCCACGCAGCGATAGACGCAAGCTGATGTGGAATCGGCATCGCACAGCCTTGATAGGTACGATACTGTAAATAAGCTTGCAAAATCTTGGCGTCACCCGCCACAAAGCCTGAACGTAGACCGGGCAAGTTTGAGCGTTTGGATAAAGAATGAAACACCACACAGTTTTTAAAATCATGGCGACCGAGGACAGCACAGGCCTGTAATAAACCTATTGGCGGTGTTTTAAAATATAGCTCGCTATAACATTCGTCACTGGCAATGATAAAGCCGTATTGGTCTGATAGACGAAAGATTTGCTCCCAGTCGTCCATCGTCATCACCGAACCAGTCGGGTTATTTGGGCTACAAACAAATAACAACTGCGTACGTGTCCATACCTCTTTTGGTACGGCACGATAATCCCCTTTAAAGTCATTATCTGCTGTGCACGGTATAAAATAAGGCGTCGCTTGCGCTAGTATCACAGCCCCTTCATATATTTGATAAAAAGGATTGGGCATGACGACCGTTGGTGGTTGGCTAACGGTAAGCGGTTCAATAGCGTCTGTGGTTTCTACTTTGTGGTCAATCACAGCCTGCACAATACTAAAGATCGCCTCGCGGGTACCCATCACTGGCAATACTTGCGTATGAGGGTCGACATGATTTAAAAAGAAGCGCTTCTCAAGCCAGTGTGCGATGGTTTGGCGTAGCTCAAATATCCCATTTGTCGTTGGATAAAGGCTTATTTTGTCCAAGTTTTCGCGTAGCACGTCCAGCACAAATGCTGGTGGCTCATGCTTTGGCTCGCCAATACCCAGCTTAATTTCATTATAACCATTGGCTGGAGTGCTATCAGCTAGCAAGGTCGCCATCTTAGCGAAGGGGTAGGGGTGCAGATATGTCAAGTTGTGATTCATAATTAGGCTAACTATAATAGACAATTAATAATAAAGTTATAAAGAAAAATTACATTCAAGCAGTGTAGCACTTCTCTTATTTTTTGTCTTTTCTTCTCGTGTTTATCAATAGCAATCTATAGCGTCTCAAATGAGCGCACACTGAGCCATAGCCAGTGTTAACCATCTACTAGCCCTTAGTATAAAGCTGACATGATATAACCTATAACTAAGAAAAAACAATGGTTGGCTTTTATAGCAACGTATTTTAGGAATAACTTGATATGCCTGGTTTTTTTAAAACTGACGGTCTTAACGCTAACGATATCAATGACAAATACTTTGATAATGATCAGCGTATTGAATTATATGAACAACTAAAACAGCGGGAGCAGGCTTGGTGGCAGGCACGTCAGCAGCTGACTCTTTTAAAAGAGCGCCAAATGTTTTGGTTTGGAGAAAACAGCTTTATGATGTGGTTGTTGTGGCAATTGGTCGCCTACGTGGTTGTTGCCATGGTATTAATGTTGCTCAGCAATCTGTTAGATATATCGCTACCTTTATGGCAATATATTACTATATTTGTCATACACACACTGATTTTTGTCATTATGCTTGGGTTTAAGGGTCGATTTACTACTCTTTTAGAACGTAAAATTAACCAAGCCGATTTGTCGAGTGAAGAAACCCTAAATGAGATGACGATTTTGGCAGTCGATAGCCTTTATCGTGATGTTCATACCAAAGCGCCTATCTCTTTAAAGGAGATTTATAGGTATTATGATGCACAATTCCGTTTAGCAAGCTTGCACCGCTTGCTACAAAAGGAAGTTGAGGCTGGACGCTTAATGTATGGAGACCAGAAAGTAGACGCAGGAATACTGCCTCTGGAGCTTGCCGATGACGCGCTTAAAGAACATGCTCGTGGCGTCATATACAAAAGCCTGATATAAAACCTGTTGTTTATATAGTGATTTATTCAATCGCTGGATAAACGACAGGTCTTAAACTTCTAGCTTGGAGCATCATACTTTATAGCTAAGCATCTAGGTATAAGATAAGCTAAGCTAACTTAACTTAAGTATTGTCATTACGTATACTAAGGCTTTCTATCAGGGTCGCTTTTAAAGTGTCAAGTTTATCAGCGGATAATGCTTGATCGTTCTGATCACTGATATAAAACATATCTTCTGCACGCTCGCCCAACGTGGTGATACGTGCCGCATGTACCTCAATCTGCTGTTGTAAAAACACTTGTCCAACGCGGGCGAGCAAGCCTGGCTGATCAAGTGTCTCTAAGCTCATAATATGCTGATTTGAGGCCTCATTAAACTCAAAGTTAATCGTTGTAGCGACTTCAAAATGTCTAAGCTGGCGTGGAATCCGTCTGTTAGTTAGCTTGGGAACGGTAGGGTTTTTAAAGGCATCAATCAAGCGCTGCTTAAGTTCTTGTTGGCTGTCCGCATCGACCAGTAGCGTGCCACTACGATCCAGTAGTACGTAAGAATCCAAAGCAAAATCACGGGTGGCGGTAATGATGCGTGCATCCAAAACGTCTAGATTCATCTGATCAAATACTGCCATGGTCACCGCAAATAAATTGACCTGATCTTGGGTGTAAATAAAGACCTGCACTGCATCAAGCGCCAGCTCACGGTGTTCACGTAGGACGACTAATGGCGCACTGTCAGCGTCAGAAGCTCGACCTATAGGCGGATGATTCAAAATAGCTTCGGTATGCCATAAGATGTCTTCTGCAATCTCCCGCAGAAAATACTCATCACCCAAGTCATCCCATAATCTCAGCACCTCATCGCGATTCATATGCTGATTGTCAACATTATCAAGCATCACCAGTGCTTGTTTACGCGTGGCACTAATCATATCTTGACGGTTGGTCGGTGCGTCAATATCTGCCCGTAAGATACGCCGCGTTTGCGAGTACAATTGCTTCATGAGGGTCGCACGCCAGCTGTTCCAAAGCTGAGGATTGGTAGCATTCATATCAGCAACTGTCAGCACATATAGATGATTTAGATGAGTGACGTTACCGACTAAGTCTGCAAATAGCGTCACTACCTCTGGATCTGAGATGTCTTTTTTCTGTGCGGTCATCGACATCAATAAATGGTAGCGGGTCAGCCAGCCGACTAAGTGGGCATCGGCCACACTCATACCATGTGCTAGGCAAAACTCAATGGATTCTGTTTCGCCAAGTTGGCTATGATTGCCGCCACGACCTTTAGCGATATCATGAAACATCGCTGCCAATACCAAAATCTCTTTGCGCTCAATACGCTGAAAGATAGAGCTGATTAGGGGAAAGTCTTCATAAAAACGCGGGTCAGTGAAACGGTGCAAAATACGAATCAAAAATAAGGTATGCGCATCAACGGTATAACGATGAAACAAATCATACTGCATCAGACCGGTGACTTGGGCAAAGGCAGGGATGTAGCTGCCCAAAACCCCGTAGCGATTCATGGTACGAAGGCGATGAAAGAGATAATTCTGCTCTTTTAAATTGGCTAAAAATAGCGCTTGGTGCGTGGGGTTATCTCTATAAGCCTGATCAATACCACGCGCTGCAATTTTTAGTGCACGCAAAGTATGCGTACGTACATTTTTGATACCATATTGACCCATGAGTAAAAACATCTCTAAAATCGACTCAGGGTGCTGGGCAAACACTCGGTGATGCGCCATTGCAATTTGCTCACCGACTTGATTGAAGCGAGCATTAATAGGCTGCTTCTTTGGGCGCTCCTCATCGGGCAATTGTGGCTCTATGATGGTTTCATAGTAGTGATTGGTCAGCATTTCAGAGAGCGTCGATATCTGCATGGCGCAGCGATAATAGTCACGCATAAAGCGCTCTACAGCCGCATTCGGTTGGTCGTCTGGTTGCGTCTCATAGCCCATCAATTGGGCAATATCACGCTGATAATCGAATAACAGCTTGTTTTCATTACGACCCGTTAACTCATGCAAATAATGACGTATTTGCCATAAATAGCCTTCTGCAAAGCTCAATTCATCGAACTCTTTTTCCGTCAAAAAGTTTTGTTGTACCAAATCATAGAGCTTACTGACTCGAAAGTAGCGCTTGGTCACCCAGCCGATAATATGGATGTCACGCAGACCACCAGGGGCGGTTTTGATATTGGGCTCAAGATTGTATTCTGTTGCATTGTGCTGTAGGTAACGTGCTTTTGCTTCATTGATTTTTACCTCAAAAAAATCACGTGGTGACCACTGGGTGTTTACAATCTGATGCGGCACATCTTGCAGGGTTTCGTTACCTATCAACAATCGCGCTTCCAACAAAGCGCTGGCAATGGTATGGTCTAATGCTGCCTCTAAGCATTCACTAACGCTGCGTACTGACAGGGCTGGCTCAAGTCCAACATCCCACAGTAACGCCACCAAATTATCAATTTTACTACTCGTATTGGTATCAAGCTCGCTAGGCATTAGCAGTAAAATATCCACATCTGAGTGTAGTGACAGCTCACCGCGACCATAGCCACCAGTCGCAAATAACGCCAAATCCGTCTTATCAAGCTCAAACCATTTGAATAAAGCAATCAGTAAGTCATCGATGACACAAGCCCGCGCCGCAACCAGCTGCCGAATATTGACGCCGCGTTCGAGTGCACGGCTGATATCGTCATTGATTTGGATTAACCATTCAGAAATGCCTAATAGTGAGTTTTCTATCACACTTTTATCTGTTAACAAGCTATTTGCTAATAAATTATCAGCTGCTAGATGTTCTGCTGTTAGTGAGGCTGTTATCGCAGCAGTGTTTGATGAGTACGTTAGAGTGGGCATCGGCGTCAAATCAATAGAGGCGACATCACAATTAAACATGAGATTTATCCAGTTAAAAGTTTGAAATATGGGTCATTAAAACTAAAAAGCTATCGATAGTATATCGACAATACATTGAAAGTATAAAGGTAAAAAATCAACAACAATAGTCAGTAACAAGCATTAATAACAGTCCAAAAAAAAGACCGCCTAAGCGATCTTATAGTCTGTTATTGAGTTAAAAAACTCAAGTCTTCTTCGGGGCGCGCGGTGAACACTTCACAGCCATTGTCAGTCACCACCATGGTATGCTCCCACTGGGCTGACAGCTTACGGTCTTTGGTGATTGCCGTCCATTCATCTGGTAAAATCTTAGTCTGCCATTTGCCTTCATTAATCATCGGCTCGATGGTAAAGGTCATGCCCGTTTTTAGCTCGAAACCAGTGCCTTTTTTACCATAGTGCATCACTTGCGGCTCATGGTGGAATTCATTGCTGATACCGTGACCACAGAATTCGCGGACGATACTAAAACGCTCAGGCTCTACCACTGCTTGGATAGCGGCACCGACGTCACCCAAACGTGCGCCATTCTTGACCACACTCATACCAGCATATAGCGCCTCTTGTGCCACTTTACAGATACGCTGCGCCATGATGGAACCATTACCGACGACCCACATTTTTGAGGTATCGCCGTAATAACCGTCTTTAATGACAGTCACATCGATATTGATAATATCACCGTCTTTAAGAATTTTGTTTTCGCTTGGAATACCGTGACAAACCACATGGTTGACTGAGGTACAGATAGATTTAGGGAAACCATTATAGTTAAGTGGAGCGGGGATAGCGTCTTGTACATTGACGATATAATCGTGAGCAATTTGATTCAACGCTTCAGTGCTAATACCCACTCTGACATGCTGATCAAGCATGACAAGCAAATCGCTGGCAAGCTTACCAGCGACACGCATTTTTTCTATGGCTTCAGGTGATTGGATAAGAGATTTTTTAGTCATCATAATCGGTCTTATAGTTATAGAATTTAGGTAATAAATTATACCATAAATGCAGATGGTGCTGTTTTAATGCAGAAAGCACTGTGTTTTGATTGCGTTAACCTTCACTGTGCGTATTCGTAGCCTACCCATACTTATTGTCGTAACTTGCTGACACAGTTTCATATATGCCCGCTATTTCCATAAAGAAGCAGTAACTGCAAAGAGTGAAATTATATGTTTTAGATTGACTATAGAGTCACTAATTCTAGTGTTTTTAAAGCAAAAATAAGTTGAATGTTACAAAGTATAGACGTATGGTAATTTTGGTTGCTAAATGAATTAGCAGTGTTTTTTATCGCTTGGTGCTGGATGCAATAACTAAGCCATATCATATAAAGACGCCCCGACTATCACTATAACAAGGATGTTGTTATGACCCGAAAAACTTCCCTTCGAGCGGTATTTACGCCGAGCGCATTTTTACCGTCACTGGGTGCCATTGGTGCCGGTGTTATCCTGATGGCTCTACAAACGACTTCTGCCCAAGCAGCTGGTCAATATTATAACTGTGCCAATCCTACTGGCTGTAAACTGGTCAGTAGCAAGTATTTTACCTCAAAACATACAGATACCAAGTACCCAGTTGTCATGGCGCATGGTTTGGGTGGTTTTACCAAAGCATTTGGATTGGTTGACTATTTTTATGGCATTCCTGAATCGTTAATGAGTGGCGGCAGTCAGGTTTATACCACCAAAACCTCATCCGTCAATAATAGCGAATTTCGTGGTGAGCAATTACTGCAACAAGTTAAAACCATTAGTGCCATCTCAGGCAGTCCCAAAGTTAACTTACTCGGTCACAGCCAAGGTGGTATCGATAGCCGTTATGTTGCTGCGGTCGAACCGAAATATGTGGCATCAGTCACTGCCATCTCAAGCCCAGAGCAAGGCTCAAAAATGAGTGATTGGGTTATTAAACAAGTTGTTGAAGGCAGTGCCAATGATGGCTATGGTGAAGGAGAGTTTAATGTTGGCTCACAGATTGCGCTAGGTTTCTTTAAGCTCGTCGGTGGCTTTATGGATGTCAGCGCCGGTATTAGCTTGAAGGAGTTACAAGAGCAAGATGGTTGGAATGCACTTGAAGCGCTATCTACTGATTATGCCGCCAAATTTAACGCTAAATTCCCAGCTGCGATGCCAACCAGTTATTGTGGTCAGCCAGCGGATACTGAAGTCAATGGTATCAAGTATTACTCATTTAGTGGTATTGGGCAAATAACGAATGGTCTTGATCCTAGTGATTATCTACTGGCTCTTACTGGCACGACTTTTAATGGCGATCCAAACGACGGTTTAGTATCTGCCTGCTCGAGTCGCCTCGGCTATGTGGTACGTGATGATTACCGAATGAATCATTTAGATTCAGCCAATCAAGTACTCGGCTTAACAGCATGGGGACAGCCTGACCCAAAAACCTTGTACCGTGATCAAGTAAACCGTTTGAAAAAAGCCAATCTATAAAGCTTATCTATAACACTGTCCTTTAACACGGTCATAACCGGCTCGTACGTAAGCAGGGTCAACAGCGTTGACCCTGCTTCTTTATATTGGACTTATATATAAACTGATTTATTAAATAAGATGTTTTTGCTATGTCATATAATCGCCGCTCACCCTTTTTACCCGTTGTTATTATTGCTGTGATTATCGCTATAACAGTAGCGGTGATTCTGTGGTTTAAACCTAATAATAGCAGCGTTAACGCTTCTCAATCTCTATCTGCAACGGACAATAATGACGCTGAAAGCAGATCGATAAATATGGCTAATCCCAGTAACGACGCTGGCATATCACCCAATCAAAACAACATTCAATTTGCCACGGGGCTGGAGAATTTACCGCGCTCCTTGCAAGGTACCGATGTCGATGGTGAAATTATCATTGATGAAAACAAACAGCTGGTCGTCACTGAAGGCTTACGGCGCTTGTTTGATTATTTCTTATCAGCGCTTGGTGAAGAAGAGGAAGCTATTATTTATGCCCGTGTGGAAAGCTATATTCGTAGTCACACGCCAGAACCTGCCGCCAGTCAAGCTGTCACTATATTCGACCAGTATATTGCTTATCTTAAGTCGATTCCTGATATAGAAAACCGTTATGGGAATTTACAGTTGCAAGCAACAGAAAAGGGTGAATTAGATTTGAATGTCGTAGCACAGCAAAAGCAAGATGTGGCTAAGCTACGTCAGCGGCACTTTGCCAAAGAGACGATTACAGCGTTCTTTGGGGCAGAAGATGAATATGATGATTATAGTATCGAGATGGTAAGAATTAATCAAAACCAACAGTTATCAGAGGCTCAAAAAGAAGCTGCAAAGCAAGACTATATCAGCCGTATGCCGGATAATTCGATCAAAGCTAATATTGCTAAGCAAGCCAATTTGAATGAATTAATGAGTCGCACCGAGCAAATGCAAGCCAAAGGTGCAACGGCTGAGGAGTTATATAATATGCGTCGCGAGCTTGTAGGTGCGCCAGCAGCAGCAAGGCTTGCGCAAGTCGATCAAGAAGATGCCGACTTTGAGCAACGCTTTAATCAGTATCAAGTACAAAAACAGCGTCTGTTAAGCCAAAATACTGATAAAACGCAAGCTCAAACCCAAATCAATCAGATTGAGCATCAATGGTTTAATGAGGCTGAACGCAAACGTCTGGCAGGTTATGCCGCTCTGCAACAACAGAAAGCTGCCGATACGAATTAACGAAAGAGACTAGCTACAGGTGTGAATTTAGAGGTAAATAAAAAGCGACTCTTAAGAATAAAACAAAAGTTTATGTGCTAACAGTTAGTAGGTGGCTTAGCAAGGCATGTTAGCAAAAATACCATAAAGTGGAACAAATATAGCGGTAATTAGTACTCAATCTATCATGACAGGCTTATGAAAAATGGGCATAATGGCCGCATTGTTTAGACTATAGAAAACAACAAATTAATCAGAGCAAACGCTACTGGTTAAAATGATAAACAATAATATTTTTACCTTTTTATATTAATATTTGAAACCTCTAGGAGTTTATATGAAAAACATGACTAAAATGATGCTGGCTGCCACTCTAGCTGTAGGTACACTTGCCGCTGGTTGTCAAACTACCCCTAGTGTTACTGCACCAGTGACCCAGCCAATTACATCTAATGCTTTACAAGCCTATGATTGGCAGCTTGTTGATGCCAAGCGTACCAATGGCGATAAAGTAAGTCAGTTATTTTTTGATCCAGCTAAGCCATTAACATTGAAATTCTTTAAAGATAATGGCAATGACCGCGTTACATTTGTGAACACCTGCAATAACATGGGCGCTAACTATAGTGTTGAGAATGGTAATGTCGTATTAGGTAACGTCTTATCTACTATGATGGCATGCCCTGAGCCACAAGCAAGCTTTGACACAGCAACAATGGCGACTGTACAAGGTAAATATAGCATCAGTAATAACGCTAATAATACGCCTATCTTAACCATCACCAATAGCAATCAAGTTGCTCATTTTAAAGCTATCTCTAAATAATTTAGCGATTTAATATAAATGTTCTAAAAACTTGTATCGCAAAAATGCCTCACGAATAAGTGGGGCATTTTTTTGTCTAAAATTAGAGAGCAATGTACGTTACACTAGATGCAACGCTCACATTTTGTGACCCTTCTATACGCATTCACAAGGCTTTATCGGACTTTATATTATGTTGAAAACTGCTGTATTGAAACCGACTATTAATATTCGCATGATAAGCGGCCGTGTTGTTATGGCAATGTTTGCTATTCCAATGCTCACCATTCTGACGGGGTGTCAGACAATACCAAACAATATGTCTAAAGCGCCTATTAAGATGAATAATCCGCTTACTGCGGCAATGCCAGCGATAGACCGGCAAGGCTACATTGCTTATGTAGAAGAGCAAGGTTTAGGAGCCGCGAAGATATCGACACTGTATCGTATCCGTCCGGATGGCAGCGACCGCCAATTAATTGATCAGTTAAATGGTTATATCTATGCGCCTGCGTGGTCAGCGGATGGTCAAATGCTTGCTTATAGCAAACAAGCAGCGCGCCAGCACCCAAAGATTTATATTTATGACCGCAAAAGTAAAACCCATAATCTGGTCGTGAATGCTGAGGGCAGCAATTTATCGCCGTCATTCTCACCTGATGGACAAAAATTGCTCTATAGTTCAACGGTTGGTGGTAATGCTGACATTTATGAGATGCGCCTAAGCGATGGCAGTACCAAACAGCTCACTACTTTGCCTAGCACTGAAGTGCAGCCAAGCTATGCAAGCGACGGGCAAAGCTTCGTTTATACCAGTGATAAAGTGCGTGCTGGACGCCCAAGCATTTATCGTTACCGCTTTGCTACTGGTAACGCCGCGCTTATATCGACAGGAGGCTATGCCGCCAGTCCTCAGCTTAGCGTAGATGGTCAGCGTTTGGTCTATCTTAATGGTCGCAAGGCAGCAGTCATGACCCTAGCTACAGGACAAGTTATTAATCTTGCAGAAACTGGTCTTGATGAACCAGCACGTTTATCACCTTCTGGGCAATATGCTGTTTACCCGACACGTCATGCAAATTTAGGTGGGCAAGTGAGTAATCAAAGCAGTGGTAGCTTGGTCATCCACTCATTATCTGGTAATACAAGCTATGCTATTAGTAGCAAAGATGGGGGCGTTGTGCGTTCACCGATTTGGGGGCGATAGTGGCGAAAGCGATGTATTATGTAATGAGATGCCTATATAATCACCAATAAAGAAACATAAGTTGATTATATGAATGTAAGTCTGGGATGTGCTTTTTTAGTAAATGGAGTCCACTAAGGCCAGTTAAGGCGTAGCAATCCAGTCCAATGTCTCAAAATATAAAAATCAGATCATGTAGCATTAATTTTATTAAAGCCGAATTGAACAGAACTGAACAGAACTGAACAGAACTAATTCGAGTTAAGTCATATAGCATCAAATTGTGTAAACGAGTCATAAAAATACCTGATTAGGTGAGCAAAAGGACAGAGTGTGCAATGCAAGAATCTTTTTTAATATTCATCACTAAAATCAGTTTATACCCTACCGTTATCTTTACCGGTCTTGTAATGTTTGTCACCTTATATTGGCTTGTCTCTTTGATAGGCATGGTAGATATGGACACCGTAGAATTTGGGGATTCAGGTAGTGATACTAACGTATCTGATTTATCATCCACTGGTTTTTTTACCGGTCTCATGCTTAAGTTTGGTCTTTATGGCGTGCCTTTAATCATCATCCTTAGCTTAGTCAGTTTGATTGGTTGGTTATTAAGCTATGTCTATACCAGTTTTCTGCATCAGCGGATTGATTCTGGCATTTTGTATTATCTGTTTGGGACTGGGGCTTTAGTGTTTGTCTTAGTGGTGTCCATGTGGCTAACAGGTATTATCATTTCACCTATCCGCAAGAGCATCGCCAAAATCCCCAAACGTAATGCGGCAAACAACATCGGTAAAACGGCTATAGTACGGACGCTTAGTGTGACAGATAAGCATGGCGAAGCTGAGCTAAATGATGGCGGAGCAGGATTAATACTAAAAATTCGTCGAGATAGTGATAGCGTGGAGCTGCCACTAAAACAAGGCGATAAAGTGGTATTGGTAGAGTATTTAAATGATAGCGGTGCGTACAGAGTCGCGCTTGCTAAAGACAAATAACAATAAAAACTAATCTACTTAACCAAAATTAATTAAATAGTTTTTATCAGATAAAAACATTTTTTAGTTAAATAATTTCTAGTAGTCAATTATTAATAATAAATTATAGGCAAAACGAATATCTAATAACTATTTAATGAAACAATAATCACTATTGAGCAATGTATAAACGACAAATAATCTATTTAAAGGCATGGTATTAACTATTTTAAATTCGATTTGAATGTTCAAATTTAGGGAGTGAACGTGGATATACTTATTATCGTTGGCGTGGTTGTCATACTGGCATTTGTTTTTGTTATGGCAGCACTTTTGATGCTGAAAGCCTTTTATATTAAGGTGGAGCAGGGTACGGCGCTCATTATTAACGGGGTTAATAAAATTGCCGTACGTTTTGATGGTGGCTTTGTTTGGCCGGTTATCAACAAAAAAGAACTAATGAGAATCTCGCTTATCACCTTAGAGGTAGATAGACGAGGTAAAGAAGGACTGATTTGCGCGGATAACATGCGTGCTGACATCACAGTTGCGTTTTATTTGCGCGTTAATGAAACCGAAGAAGACGTCCTTAAGGTTGCTAAATCTCTTGGCGCTGAGAGAGCATCAGACAAAGTCGCTGTTAATGAGCTGTTTAATGCTAAGTTCTCGGAAGCATTAAAAACAGTTGGTAAGCAAATTGATTTCGTCAAATTGTTTGAAAATCGCAGTGAGTTTCGTGACAGTATCGTTAAAGAGATTGGCAATGATTTAAACGGCTATATCTTAGAAGACGTGGCAATTGATTACTTAGAGCAAACGCCAAAATTGTCGTTAGATTCAAGTAATATCTTAGATGCTGAAGGTATCAAAAAGATTACTCAACTGACGGCCTTTCAAAACATCATTACCAATGAGCTTGAGCGTGATGAAGAGCTAGCGGTTAAAAAGAAGAACGTTGAGACTAGAGAAGCTATGCTTGAGCTGGAACGTCAGCAAGCGGATGCCGAAGCCAGACAGCACCGTGAAATATCTTCTGTGATTGCACGTGAAACCGCTGAAACGCGCAAGATTGAAGAAGAAGAACGTAAAAAATCTGAGACAGCCGTGATCATGGTTGAGCAAGATTTGGCGATTCAGCGTGAAAATCAACAGCGTGAAATCGAAGTGGCTGGACAAAACCGCTTGCGTGCTGTCGTCATCGAAGAAGAGAAAGTCACGCGTGCTCGCGATTTAGAAATCGTCTCGCGTGAGCGTGAAGTTGATTTACAGCGTATCGAAGCTGAACGCGCGATTGAGCTTGAGAAAAAAGAAATCGCCAACGTCATTCGTGAGCGTATTGCAGTAGACAAAACCGTTGCTCAAGAAGAAGAGCGTATCAAGGAAGTCCGTGAAGTCAGTGAAGCTGAGCGTTCTAAGCAAACGCGCGTATTAGCAGCTGAAGCAGATGCGGAAGAAATCAAAGTACGTCAGGTGAAAAAGGCGGAAGCAGAAGAGCTATCTGCTAAGCATAAAGCCGTTGAGATTACCACGCTGGCTGCCGCCAATCTTGAAGCCGCTGCTAAGGATTCTGAAGCTAAAATAAAAATGGCTGAAGGTATTAAAGCGGAAGAGTCTGCGCATGGATTTGCTGAAGCAGCTATTCAAGAAGCCAAAGCATCATCGCTTGAAAAAGAAGGGATTGCCAAAGCCAATATTATCAAGGCCACAGGGCAAGCGGAAGCACAATCAGAACGAGAAAAAGGCATGGCTGATGCTGAGGTTATCGCAGCTCGCGGTGAGTCAAGTGCTAAAGCCGAGCGTGATATCGGGCTAGCAAATGCTCAAGTTATCGCCGCTCGCGGTGAATCAAATGCTAAGGCTGAGCGTGAAGTTGGGCTTGCAAAAGCTGAAGTAACCCGCGCCCATTTCCAAGCGGAAGCCGATGGTCTGGTCGAGAAATTCAATGCCATGAGCAGCATGAGCAAAGAAGCTCGCGAGCACGAAGAGTTCCGTATGGGACTTGAAACGGCATTGCAAGAAGCAATGGCGTCGATTGAAGCCGGTAAAGAGATTGCGAAAGAAAACGCTGAAGTATTGGCAGTGGCGCTACAAAAAGCCAAAATCGATATCGTTGGCGGTGAAGCGCACTTCTTTGATAACTTTGCTAAGTCATTATCGATTGGTAAAGCCATTGACGGTCTCGCTGGCAAGTCAGATACGTTGAGCGGCATTATCAATACGATGATGGCCAATCAGGTAATGAGCAAAGCCAATAAGCAAAGCGATGACAGACCTGCTTAATCTATAGCCAGTCTTAAATAAGAGAAGTATAGATTTTATCACGTACTGCTGAGATGAGTTTTTCTTGCTTGCTGTGCCTGCACAGACAGAGGCTGCGAAAAATTAATCCCAGCAGCACTGCATACTTTTAAAAATAGATTAACTATCAATATTGACCATGCACACAATAGTAAATGAAGTGTGTTATTAAAGTAAGTGGTGATCTAGGTTGCCATTTACTTTTTGCCAACTCAACGTCAACCCTGACAGTGAGTTGGTTAATCTAAAAAAACCGGCAGTGATTAATTGTTTTTTTAGATTAGCCAAGTGCTTATTTAATTCAAAAAATTCCTTAGATTTATCTTATTGCCTAAAAATAAAAATGGACGAGCAACGATGGCGGATACGCAGAATTCAATCGATTCAGGTAGCAAAGACCAACATAATAAAGCCGAGCAAACCGATCAGGCGGTTGCTTCAGGTAATGCTTATGAGCTTATTAAAAAACGCCTCACAGAGCAAGGCAGTCGTCTAGAGCAACAAACTGCCAAGCTGAATCATGCGCGCCTGCAAGAATTTGGCAGCACCCAGATGCAAGTCATTGCTCGCACACGTATTCGTACCGAATATAACTGTGTGGCGCAAGATATGGTACAAGTAGGCGAGTACCTGCTATTTGGCTACAATGTATTTATGGGTCTCAAACGTGCGAGTAATATCAAAGATGTGCTCTCGCTATATCGTTTGAGTGAGCCAGCAGAGGGCGAAGAAGAATATCAGCTCGAGGAAGTAGAATTAAAAAACACGTTTTTAGATCAACATGCCTTTGTCCAAGACTTCAATGAGTTATATCGATATTACAAACAAACGCGGCTAATCCAGCTGACGGTTAAAGACAGCAAATTGCTAATGGCGTTCCAAATCGGTGAGCGTATCAGTGATATTCGCGTCTTTCGTTTTGCATTGGATTTTAGTGAAAGCGTGCCAGAGGCTGCGCAAGTGGCTTATGTGGATAATCGTGGTGAGCGCGATATTGAGCTTCCGCCTGCCTATGATTTTGATTGGATAGAAACCACGCGTGATCAGATGATCAATGGCAAATATCCGCATATGAATATCTTAGATACGATATTTGTCGAAACCGTCGGTGGCGATCTAACCATTAAGATTGAGGATAATACGCAATCAGGACAAGGTATTTATAGCGAGCCTGTGAATGATCGTACCCAGTCATTGACCGATGCAGATATTGCTTATGCCAAAGTGGGCAGTTTAATTTTACTCAAAGTGTTGCCGTATCGAGAAGACAGTTACCGCTATTTTGTGTATAACACCTTGACCGAAGCCGTGCTGCGCTTAGACGTTATTGGACAATCATGTGTGCAGCTGCCTGAGGATCACGGCATTATTTTCCCTGGCGGTTATTACTTACAAACAGGCGAGCATAAGTTGTTTGATGCCAATCATGCCGGTGCTAAAAACTTACAATTTAAGCGTAAAATCGTCTCACCAAACGGAGAAGACGTACTTTTCTTATTCTACGATGTCGCTAAAGGCGTCACAGGATTGTTTCCATATAACTTGATTAAAAAGCAACTGGCCAATCCCATTTACTGTAATGGTATGGCACTCGCTGAAGATGGTCGCTTGGTACTGTTTAGCGACCAAAGTGAAGCGTCGCGCATCCATCCGATGCAGATATGGCATACCCCTTATGCGTCACCTGAGTATGTGAGTGAGCTGCCTGAAAGTACCAGTTTTTATGGCAAAATCGGTAATAAAGAATTGGTACGCGGTATCTCCGATCTCTATAGCATCACCCGCCTCATTGACAATCAAAGCGTCTCACAAAAACTCTATGAAGAGCTTGCAAACAATACCAGTCGTCTCTTTGATAGTTATTATTGGCTATCAGAGCCTGAGCTTGATGAGGTTGCGGGCAGTATTAAAGAAGTCACCGCCACCGCTGAGCTGGTCATTGACGAGTTTGCCAAAGTACAAAGCATCCAAAAGCAAACCCAAAATGCGCTGAGCAATGCTGAAGAAAAACAAAACGACATCTTGCGGCAAATAAAAACCACCACCTTTGAGTCTGCCAGCGACTATGTCGATCAGTTGTCTGCGATTAGACGCCAAAAAGGCCATTTAGTTAGCTTAGAGGACTTGCGTTATTTAGACGGCGATAAGCTTAAAGTGTTGCAAAGTCAATTGGAGCTGTCCGAGGCTGAGCTTGCTGAACAAACGGTGCAATATTTAAGTGCTGATGATGCGTTATCAAGCTACGAAGGCGTTTTAGCTGATGTCAGTGAGCGCTTAAATACCGCTGAAACCAATAGCGAGCTAAAACCCGTCCTAGAACAAATCGATGAAACGGCGCAAGGTTTGGATTTATTAACTGAACTACTAGGTACATTAGATGTTGCTGATGCGACCGTGCGTACGCAAATCATTGATGATATTTCTGCTATTTATGCTCGATTAAATCAAAGCAAAGCCAAACTCAATCACAAGCGCAAAAATCTCGGTTCTGCCGAAGCCGTTGCTCAATTTGGCGCGCAATTTAAACTGTTTGGTCAATCGATTGCCAATGCCTTATCGATTGCCAATACGCCTGAAAAATCAGATGAGCAAATGGCAAAATTACTGGTGCAATTAGAAGAGCTAGAGAGCCAGTTTGCCGATCCAGAGACCAACAGTGGCGATCAGTTTTTAGCCGATATTATCAGTAAGCGTGAAGAGATTTACGAAACCTTTGAAAATCATAAGCAGCAACTGCTCGATGCGCGTAACCGCAAAGCCCAGAATTTAGGTGATGGCGCATTGCGTATGCTTGAGAGTATCAAAAAACGTACCCAAAGTACGGGGGTCACAGGATTTAAAGAAGAAGATGCGCTCAATACTTACTTTGCATCAGACGGACTGGTACAAAAAGTACGTGCTATCGCCAAAGACTTACAAGTTATGGGCTTTAGTGTCAAAGCAGATGACATCGATGCGCGTCTTAAAGCCATACAAATTGAAAGCTATAAGAGTCTAAAAGATAAATCTGACTTATTCGAAGATGGCGGTCAGATTATTAAATTGGGCAAGCACCGTTTTTCAGTCAATACCCAACCATTAGATTTGACTTTACTTAGTCGTCAGCAATCCAATGGCGCGCGCGTGCTGAATTTGCATCTAACCGGTACTGACTACTACGAAGTGCTTAACAATGCCGAGCTAAACGCTTTACGCCCGTATTGGGATATGAATAGGGCTTCAGAGTCTGATATCGTGTACCGCGCAGAATACTTAGCTTATAGCATTATTGAGAGTGCTAAAAACAGTCAGGACGGACTGACCGAAGCGCGTTTATATCAGGCTTATGATGAGACGCTGTTAACTTTCGATAGCAAGGGTGATATAGACGAAGACAGTCCGCTACCTAAACTCGTCAGAGTTTATGCGACGCCGCGTTATCAGCTCGGTTACGACAAAGGTATTCATGACCACGATGCCACGCTGTTATTGCTGCAAATATTACCCACGCTACGTGAAGCGGGTTTGCTCATTTATACCCCGCAAGTACGGGCGTTGGCGCAATTATTCTATTGGCAATTAAGCCTCGTACAAGCACTTGGCTTAGAAGCGCTACAGCAATTTGGTTATGATGCTTGGTTAAATGAGTCCGTACTAACGCGAGTGAGTAACTGGACAGATAGAGCCATCACCGCTGAACAACTGCGCCGTACGTTAGGTAGCGATACCGCCAAAGCGCTGTTGGTTGAAGACATGACGCACGTAATGCGTAACTTTGTTGCCGCTTATAATGAAGATAAATTTGGTTTAGAGGACAGCTCAGATTCAGAAACTGGTCAAATTCATAAAGCCACTCTTTTTAATAATACTACTGTCTTTCAGCAAAGCTATGCGCAACTTGCTAGTGAATATTTGGTCAGCGTCATGGGTCAAGTCAGTACGCCCAATGGCAATATCGAGTGGCAGACTAGCCAACAAGCCCAGCAGTTGTGCGAGCAGTTGAATAAAACCCTCAATAGCTCATCAGGAAACGCGCAAAATGGCGCAGGCTTTGAGCAATTACAATCCTCAGTTGGCAAGCTTGGATTGCAGCCCAAATCGGCCTATGAATTGCTGGCTACATGGTTCCATGCGCTACTTGACCAAATATATGGCAATGCTCAAACGGCTGACAGTCAGAGCGAGTCAAGCGGCGATAATGCGCTTAGTGAAGAGCAGCAGGCCAAAACCGAGGAAGAAAAAACCTTACGTAAGCAGCAATTAGCAAGTGGTCGCCATTATGTACCCGAAGCGATTGCTATTTTACTCACTCAACTCAATGATGGTCAAAAGGAAAATTTGGTACAGTGTCTTATCGAGTCAGGGATAAGCTTTGATAATATTGATAAAGGGGCAACGAGCACTTCGTTTTCATCGACCTCTTTATCGACTTCGCTGACCAGTCTCAATAACCCGCTGAATCAAGTAACAAGCTTTGAGCGCAGCACAGGTAAAGTATCGCTTGAGAGTCAGGTCAAGCATCTACTAGGTGAGCATCAGCGTATCCAACAGCAAACCTTAACCTTTGCCGTTGATGATTTCTTGAGTCGTTTGCATCATCATGATACGCAGGTTATTCCTGCCTATAGGCGTTACCTAGCTCTGCGCTCAGAAATCTTGCGCGATGCAAAAGAAGCGTTACGACTTGATGAGTTTATGCCGCGTCCATTGTCATCCTTTGTGCGTAACCGTTTGATTAATGAAAGCTATCTGCCATTAATCGGTGACAACCTTGCCAAGCAAATGGGTACGGTCGGCGAAGATAAGCGTACCGACTTGATGGGTATCTTGATGATGATATCGCCACCAGGTTATGGTAAAACCACCTTGATGGAATACGTTGCCAACCGTCTGGGCTTAATTTTTATGAAAATTAATTGCCCGTCTCTCGGTCATGACGTTACTTCTTTAGATCCTGAAAAAGCGCCCAATGCCACCGCACGAGAAGAGCTGAATAAAATAAACTTAGCCTTTGAGATGGGCAATAACGTCATGCTTTATCTCGATGATATTCAGCATACCCATGCCGAATTTTTGCAGAAATTTATCTCATTGGGTGATGGCACGCGTCGTATCGATGGCGTCTGGCAAGGTAAGACCAAGACTTATGATATGCGTGGCAAAAAATTCTGTGTGGTCATGGCAGGTAACCCTTATACCGAAAGTGGCGAAGCCTTCAAAGTCCCTGATATGCTCGCCAACCGAGCCGATATCTATAACTTAGGCGATATCATGAGCGGCATGGAAGAGATATTTGCCCTTAGTTATATCGAAAACTCGCTGACCTCTAACGCGGTATTAGCGCCCCTTGCCAATCGTGATTTAGCAGATGTCCATCGCCTCATTAAAATGGCAAAAGCAGACAATACTAATCTCGCCCAAGTACAAAGCAGCGAGCTGACCTATCCTTATAGCAGCTCAGAGATTAATGAGATTGTCTCTATCTTGCGTCATATGTTTACGGTGCAAGAAGTTATTTTGGATGTCAATCAAGCCTATATTGCTTCGGCCTCGCAAGATGATAAATATCGCGTCGAGCCGATATTTAAGCTACAAGGCAGTTACCGTAATATGAATAAGATGACCGAAAAGCTGTCGGCGGTCATGAATGAAGAAGAGCTTAACCAGCTGATAGATGACCATTATCTAGGCGAGTCGCAGCTATTGACCCAAGGCGCAGAGAGCAATCTACTGAAGCTCGCTGAGATGCGTGGTGAATTAACTGAATCCGAAGCGGCACGTTGGGCACAAATCAAAACGGATTTCTTACGTAACAAAGCCATGGGTGGAGAAGACGGCGACGTCGGCGCGCGTATCGTCGCTCAGTTGGTCGACTTGGCGAGTGGATTTAATACCATTAGTAGCCAGTTTGATAAATACCTCACCCAAAACAACCCTGAGGAAATCGCCCGCTTGCGAGAAGCAGGGCAACAAGTGCAAATCGATGCGCAACTTGAATCGCAAAAAATTCTCGCTGATAGCTTTATAACGGGTTTTGTAGATAATGCTAAAGTGGTCAGTGACAGTATCGACAATGGCTTTGAAAAAAGTATGAATCAGCTGATGCAAATCTATAAGCATGATCACAATGCTGAAAAGGCGGAAGGCGAGCAGCTTCAGCAAAGCCAAGAGATGCAAAAACAGCTGATGGTGCAGCTGGTCGATGCCGTCGAGCAACTGGCGCATAAAATGGCGACTGGCTTATCTCATAGCTTAACCGACAGCCTGCTCAAGCATGAGGAGAACACAGCGAATCAAATGCCAGCTATTGATGTGCCTGACATTACAACACAGACGGCGCTGATGGCAAACGCACTTAAGCAAGCGTTAGAACCACTCAATATGCGTATGGATGAAAAGCTCGCAATCGATAGCAGTACCGATCAATCAGGTAAGCTAATCGTCAATAGTCTCAATAGGCTTAATAAAATATTTGATGATTATGACTAGAGCGTTGGTAATAGAGGTAAACTATCGGTGTATGAAATAAACCACTGAGAAAAATATGGCGCATAAGAAAAAGAACGTTCGAAAAAAACTCTGCCCCGTCTGCGAGCGTGAGTTTAGTTGGACTAAAAAGCTAGATAAAAACTGGGAGAGCATGGTCTATTGCTCCGACCAGTGTCGCCGCGTGAAAAAGTATGAAGGATTGGATCATCAAAAAGAAGATAAGTAGGCGTTAATAAGCCGTTAGAGATATACGGGAGCAAGGGATCAGACAATGGCACATAAAAAAGTAAATTTACCGCAAAAAATCTGCCCCGTTTGTCAGCGTCCGTTTAGTTGGCGCAAGAAGTGGGAAAAGGATTGGGAGCAGGTGGTCTATTGTTCGGAGAAGTGTCGGCGTACAAAAGTAAAAAATGATTAGCCTAAAAATAAAAGAATCAGCCGATCTATGGATGAGCTGATTCTTTTTTTAAATATTAACGACTATTGACGCTGAAAATTTAAAGACTCGCCGCTATCTATTGTGCCATTGTCATTCTCATCAAATTCAAGCGTGAGGGTGTCACCAGATACTTTTAGATACCGCTTAACATCATCTGACAATCCTGCTTCACCATTATCATCATAGATTTGGCTAGTGGATAAAATTTTTGTGGTAGGGTCTATGCTGTAGTTACCCCATTCCATACCGTTTAATGGATTAGACATCATAGGTGCACTATCGATTCCTAACTGAATGTAACTGCCATCATCTTCACCATTAGTTGCTTCATCGGTGAAAACTAATGCCAATAAACTGTCATCAGTAGTTGTATTTTTCCAATAGCCTGATAACCCCTCAGACTTAATCCTAGAAAAAGTAAAAGATTCATTACTACCTATTGTGCCATCATTATTTTCATCGATACGAAGTATTAATTTATTGTTGACGACTTCGGCATAAGTAGTCACCCTATCGGACAAACCACTGCTATTATTGCCGTCAAAAAGCACATTGTTGGTCAGTAGGCCAGTAGTTTTATCAACGCTATACTTACCCCACTCCATACCATTTTCAGGATTGGTTACTGATTCATCGTCATCAACTTGTGCTACAACATAAGTACCATCATCGAAGAAGGCGACCGTTGTTAGATTATCTTCAGAATCATCACTGTCCCAAACGCCTACAATTGCCCTATTAAAATCTGGCTGAGTAGGGGTTTCGGAGCTAGCTGAGTCATCGGAGTCGTCACTGCCACATCCTTGTAGTAGCAAAGCAGCTGTTGCTATAGTCAACAAAGTTATTTTAAAAAATTTCATTTCATCTCTCCTTGATTATAAAATTTAAACTATGCGAACTTAAGATATTACTTATGCCTCCTTCCTTGAAACGACCGATGAAGGTCTCATAAATTTATTGTAATCTGCATATTTGTATATGTACATATATAAATATTTAAATTTACCAAATAATTTAAGGTAATTTACGTATACCAAATAGCATGTTATTTTCAACAACTATCCAAGTGGTTTGCGGTCTGTTACATGGTGTAGACACTAGAAAAAGAGCTAAGCGTAAAATAAAGAAAGTGAACAGGTAAGAGCGGCAATAAAAAGCCAATTATCAGTGATTGATAATTGGCTTTTTGAACAAGTGAGGCATGTCTACATGCTAAATAACTCTATCACCTATAATACTACAAATTCGGATTTAACCACTTCTCAGCAGTCTTCATATCCCAACCTTTACGCTCAGCATAGCTCTCTAACTGATCGGTGCTGATTTTACCGACGTTAAAGTATTCACTATTAGGATGCGAGTAGTAGAAGCCGCTAACCGAAGACGCAGGCCACATCGCATAGCTTTCGGTCAAGATAGTGCCGATAGCGTCGCCTGTACCAATCCATTCGAACAGCTTACCTTTTTCGGTATGCTCAGGGCAGGCAGGGTAGCCAGGTGCTGGACGGATACCGACGTATTTTTCTTTAATCATCTCATCATTGGTGAGGCTTTCCTCAGCCTGATAACCCCAATACTCTTTACGAATCAGCTCATGCAGATGCTCAGCAAAGGCTTCAGCTAAGCGATCAGACAAAGCCTGCGCCATAATGGCATTATAGTCATCACCAGCGGCTTTATATTTTTCAGCGAGCGCTTCTGTACCAACGATGGAGACGGTAAAGCCGCCAAGATAATCAGTATGAGTTTCCGATGGTGAGATAAAGTCTGCTAAGCTAAAGTTTGGCTTGCCACTGGCTTTATCACTTTGTTGACGTAAGTGCTCAAACTGATAGGTTGGGCTGCCACCTTGCTGTGGGTCATTGTCATAAACGGTGACAGTATCGTCACCAGTACGACGTGCTGGCATCAGCTTAAACACGCCCTTCGCAATGATTAACTTTTCATCAATCATTTTTTGTAGCATCTCTTCTGCGTTACCAAACAGATCACGAGCTGCTTCACCAACCACATCATCTTGCAAGATTTTTGGATATTTACCTGCCAGACCCCACGATATAAAGAACGGCGTCCAGTCGATATAAGGTAGTAGATTATTAATCGGGTAATCATCAAGGATAACTTGTCCTAATTTATTAGGCACAGGCGGTACATAGTTGTCCCAGTCATCTTTATAGCCAATGTCGATTGATTCCGCATAGGATATTTTCGCCGCTTTTGGTTGACGTTTCGCTAGGCGCTCACGCACTTTTATGTATTCTGCGCGGGTTTCATCGATCAACCCTTGGCGATGTTCTTTTGATAGCAATTTCGTCACTACGCCGACAGAGCGCGAAGCATCTGCCACATAAATAACGCCATTGTTTTGGTATTGCGGCTCAACTTTGACCGCCGTGTGTGCTTTAGAGGTTGTTGCACCGCCAATCATCAACGGTAATGTTATACCGCGTTCTTGCATTTGTTTGGCGACATAGACCATCTCATCGAGACTTGGGGTAATCAGACCTGATAAGCCGATGATATCGACTTCCTCAGCGATAGCGGTATCGAGGATTTTTTCACAAGATACCATGACGCCCAAATCGACGATGTCATAGCCATTACAGCCAAGTACCACGCCGACGATGTTTTTGCCGATATCATGGACGTCGCCTTTGACTGTTGCCATGAGGATTTTACCTTTCTTTTCGCCTTCGACTTTTTCCGCTTCGATGTACGGGTTGAGCCACGCGACCGATTGCTTCATGACGCGAGCGGATTTGACTACTTGCGGTAAAAACATTTTACCGGCACCAAATAAATCACCGACGATATTCATACCGTCCATTAATGGCCCTTCGATGACCTCTAGTGGTCTAGGATATTTCTCCCATGCTTCTTTGGTATCGGCTTCAATAAAGGTAGTGATACCTTTTACTAACGCATGGGCAATGCGCTCTTCTACTGTGCCTTCGCGCCAAGTCATGTCGACGGTGCTGTCTTTTTTCTTACCACCATCTTGATAGCTCTCAGCGATGGTCATTAGCCGTTCGGTGGCATCTTGACCAGTCTCGCCTTGATTGCGGTTGAGCATCACATCTTCGATGGCATCGCGTGCTTCTTTAGGAATATCGTCATATAACTCAAGCATGGCAGGGTTGACGATACCCATGGTTAAGCCATTTTGAATCGCATGATAAAGGAATACGGAGTTGATGGCTTCACGGATAGGGTTACCACGGAAACTAAACGAGACGTTCGATACGCCGCCCGATACCATAGCATTCGGCAAGTTTTCCGTAATCCATTTGGTCGCGTTGATAAAGTCGGCACCGTAGTTGTTGTGCTCGGTAATACCGGTGGCCACGGCAAAGATATTGGGGTCAAAGATAATATCTTCAGACGGGAAACCTACTTCATTAACCAATACGTCATAGCTGCGCTTACAAATCTGAGTTTTGCGCTCAAAGGTATCGGCTTGTCCATCTTCATCAAATGCCATGACAATAATAGCAGCACCATAGCGCATGCATAACTTTGCGCGCTCGACGAACTCAGCGTGACCTTCTTTTAAAGAGATAGAGTTGACGATAGACTTACCTTGGATGCGCTTCAAACCTTCTTCGATAATGTCCCATTTTGAGGAGTCAATCATCAAGGGTACGCGGCTAATGTCCGGCTCGCCCGATACTAAGTTGACGAAATGAATCATCGCTTGTTTGGAGTCAAGCATGCCTTCGTCCATGTTGATATCGACGATTTGTGCGCCGCCTTCGACTTGGTCACGGGCGACATCGAGCGCTTCGGTATAAGCTTCGGTTTTAATCAAACGCAAGAATTTCTTTGAACCGGTAACGTTGGTACGCTCACCAACGTTGACGAACAAGCTATCAGGCGTAATAGTAAATGGCTCAAGTCCAGATAAACGGCAAGCAGGTGCAATCTCAGGAATGACGCGCGGTGGATAATTTGCCACCATGTTAGCGATTTGGCGAATATGTTCAGGCGTTGTACCACAACAGCCGCCGACGATATTTAGGATGCCTGCTTTGGCAAAGCCTTCAAGCAGTGCCGTAGTTTCCTTAGCACTTTCATCGTATTCGCCAAACTCATTGGGCAAGCCCGCATTTGGATGTGCTGATACACAAGTGTTGGCGATATTCGACAGTGTTTGAATATGTGGACGTAGCGCATCAGCACCAAGCGCACAGTTAAAGCCAACGGATAATGGCTTGGCATGGCGAATTGAGTTATAAAAAGCTTCAGCCGTTTGCCCTGATAAGGTACGACCCGAGGCATCGGTAATCGTACCCGAAATCATAATGGGCAATTCAAAGCCAATATCATCAAACACACCCGTCACCGCAAAGATGGCGGCTTTGGCATTTAGCGTATCGAAAATGGTCTCAATCAAAATGAGATCGACGCCACCTTCCATCAGTGCTAGCGTTGCTTCACGGTAGTTGAGCACCAACTCATCAAAAGTAATATTACGAAAGGCAGGATCATTAACATCAGGTGATAGCGAACAAGTACGCGATGTCGGACCAATAACTCCAGCGACGAAACGTGGCTTATTAGGTGTCTTAGCAGTGAACTCATCAGCGGCTTCACGAGCAATCTTGGCAGCGGTTTTATTCAGCTCGGGTACCAGATATTGCATATCATAGTCGGCCATCGATAGGCGCGTACCGTTGAAGCTGTTGGTTTCGATAATATCAGCGCCCGCCTCAAGGTGAGCAAGGTGAATCTCTTTAATCATATGCGGCTGTGAGAGTACCAGTAGATCATTATTGCCACGCACGTCTTGCTTAATATCAGCAAAACGCTCGCCGCGATAGTCTGCTTCCTCAAGCTTATAATTCTGAATATGCGTTCCCATCGCACCATCAAGCATCAAAATTCGTAACGCCATCTGTTCCGTGATACGTGCGCGTGCTGTCAACTGCTGTGCTTTATAAGGGAACACCTCAGGCGGTGTCAATATGAAATCGTTAGGATTGGCATTTGGGTTGCCATTGTCGACAGCTGGCGTGTCAGAAGATACGGTGATACTGGTTTGAGGAGAGGTCATCGAGGTCATAGGAACACTGCTTATATTATCAATATTATAAAAGAGGAGATAAAGAAACGGGGTAAAAACATGAAAAGAAAAAAGTTGCAAATCCATATTATTCTAGCATGAAAAATGGCGCATTCGCAGGTATGTCCTTATTCATCTTTAGCAAAAGGAGCGTTCAGCAGCTATCTACTATTTATATAGGCTTAGTCATTATAAATAACTCGTCATACTATCTATTTAGGACGTACTTGAAAATACTATTAGCGCAAATGCCTATCATTATCTTTAATAGCCACAAAAGGTCTTTACTTTCAAAATGAAATTAGACATTTGCCTAAAAAATAGACAAAAATTACACGTATATTACAAAAAACAGCGTAAATGCAAATTGATAAAGTTATTTTATATGTTAATTTAAGTTTAGAAGGATTGGTTGTTTATAAGATTTACTTAATAAGTCTATGGTAATAGCCATTAACTAATAAGCAAATGCTAATGACTATCAGCTACTAAGTATTAGCTGATGTTTAAACAGCTAGCCTGATAAAAGAACAAGCTAATTGGTAAATAAGACAGTAATAAAAAGTAGGACACACTCAATCATTAAGGACAATATTATGAAAATTACTAAAATTGCCACCATCGGTGCATTAGCAGTATCATTAGCGGGACTTAGCGCCTGTAATAACATGATGCCGCAAAAAAGCGCAGCAATGAAAGCGCCTATGCACAGTCAGTCTATGGCAAAAATGAACGTGGTACAAATTGCACAAAGTAATCCTGATTTCTCGCTACTCGTTGAAGCGGTAGTGGCGGCAGACTTAGCTGGTGCGTTGTCTAATCCCAATGCTAACTTTACAGTACTTGCTCCAACCAATGCGGCTTTTATGCAAGTATTGAACGAAACAGGTATGAGCAAAGCTCAACTGTTTGCTAACAAGCCACTGTTAACTAAAATCTTAAGTTACCATGTGATTAATGGTGCCGCGCCAGTATATGCGAAAGATGTTATGCCGGGTAATGTCATTATGCTTAGCAAAGATACGCTCATGGTAACGAATCAGGGCAAACTAATGGATGAAAGTGGTCGCACTGCCACTATCCTAAAAACGGATATCGCTGCTACTAACGGTGTGGTACATGTGATTGATAGAGTGCTATTACCTAAATAAGTTTTAATTGAAAATTTTAAATTAAAAAGTATAGAAGTACTCACTTATCATGTTATCAAGGATGACCGAGTCTTTGCTTCTGAAACCCTGGCACACAGTCAAAAAATGCTTGAAGGCAGTAGTATCACCGTTGATGATAAAAAACAGATTACTGATAATAAGGGCCGTACCTCTAATATTGTGATGGCTAATATACAAGCTAATAATGGTGTCGTACACGTGATCGATACAGTGTTGCTACCTAAATAAGCATCAATTAAAAATTAATCCGTTAAAATCGTAGTTATTGACATAGCGGATTCAAAGTTAAGACTGGCTGATTAATGATTTTAATAAATAAATCGCCAACTGCTATTTTCATTGGTTAAAAAAACGATTCGTTAAGGAAATCACTTAACTCATTCTTCATCTATAAGGAAATATCTATGTTAAAGAAAAACTTACTATCTATCGCAGTCGTGACAGCAGCAATTTCATTAGCAGCTTGTAACGATAAAGAAGCTGTTGTCGAGCCAGTAGAGCCAGAAGCGACCACTGATGTAGTCGTTGAGCCAGAAGTTGCTCCTGAAGCAGTCGCAGAAGCTGATGCAGCACCTATGCCTGAAGCAGCAGCGACCCAAAGTATTGCTGAAATGGCTGCTGCAAACCCGGATTTATCAATACTAACTGCTGCATTAAAAGCTGCTGGTCTTGACGGTATGATGATGGACGCAGGCACATATACAGTATTTGCTCCAACTGATGACGCATTTGCTGCTGTATTGACTAAATTGGACGTTACTAAAGAAGAGTTATTGGCTAATACCGATTTGCTAAAAAGCGTACTACCGTACCACGTTGTTCCTATGGTAGTGAAAGCAGCTGACATTCCTTATGACACTGCTATTGAAACGGTTAATGGTCAAACCATTACTATCGGTTCTGATAATGTTATTACCGATGCAAGTGGCAATAAAGCTACTATTACTGCAACAGATATGATGGCGACTAATGGTGTTGTCCATGTAATCGATACCGTATTATTACCTAAATAATTATTACCTAAATAAGGTTTTATTAAAAATAACACCTTATTATAAATAATATCTAAGAAGCCTAGCTATCGAGCTGGGCTTCTTTTTGTCTATTAATAAGCTATAAAGAGCCATGGTTCAAACCATTTAAAAAAGTAGGATATTGCTGGGATGGATTTTTTGTAGCATTGAGCCAAGCTTATTAATGGCAAGCTAGAAAGTTTATACCTATAAAAAGTGACTCTCATTATAAAAATGTCAGTCTTAACGTATCGATTCTACTGTGCCTTGATTAGAATAATAGGTAGTGGTATGCAAACAGAAAAGCCCGTGAGCATAGTCACGGGCTTTTTTTTAATGGTTTTACTAACTTAGTAAGTATTATTTACTTTAGAGATTTTTACTTGGGATCTTTATGTAAAGGATCATTGTTCATTGCTGCCATCTGTTTGCGATGACGCTCTTCCCAATACGGCGCGTTTTTGATACCGAATTTAGCGGGATCAAAACTATAGCGTGTCACGCCAGCTTTACGCTGTGCTTCATAGTCTTTAAGCATAGTGAGCGTTGGGCGAGCCACAAAGAAGATGACCAAGATACCAACAATGTTAAGCCAAGCCATAAGGCCAACACCAATATCACCGATGTCCCAGATATAACCTGCTGAGTTAAGACCGCCGTATGAAACCATAACCATAATTAAGATTTTAACTAAGAAAACACCTTTCTTATGAGCACCGCGGCTGATAAAGCGGGTTAGATATGCAATGTTCACTTCAGCGATATAGTAGTAGGCCAAGATAGTCGTAAAGGCAAAGAAGAATACAGCGATTGCGATAAAGACATTACCAAAGGTACCGTATACCGATTCCATCGCCATTTGCGTAAAGGCGGGTGAGTTAATTTCAGTAGTAGCAGCTACATTTTGGAGAATGAACTGTCCATCTGGTAACGTACCTTGAATGTTATACATACCAGTAGATA
Organism: Psychrobacter sp. DAB_AL62B; assembly: GCF_028895345.1. Classification (NCBI taxonomy): domain Bacteria; kingdom Pseudomonadati; phylum Pseudomonadota; class Gammaproteobacteria; order Moraxellales; family Moraxellaceae; genus Psychrobacter; species Psychrobacter sp. DAB_AL62B. The sequence continues at coordinate 114,983 of NZ_SAXC01000007.1, read as the reverse complement.
AAATCATAAATGCCGTAGCAGAACAAACTAGTAATGTATCTACATAGACTGAGAACGCTTGTACCAAACCTTGCTGTGATGGATGCTCAACTTCAGCAGCAGCAGCAGCATGAGGGCCAGTACCTTGACCCGCTTCATTAGAGTAAATACCACGTTTTACACCCCAACCAATTGCCGCACCAAAACCAGCTTGTGCAGTAAATGCATCACCAATGATCAAACCAAATACATCTGGGATCAAACTGAAGTTGCTGAACATGATGATGAGTGCTAACGCAATATAACCAAGCGCCATAAAAGGAACGGCGTACTCAGTAAAGGTTGCAATACGTTTAATACCACCGAAGATGATAATACCTAGAATAACGAGAATGATACCTAGCGCCACTAAACGCATAGAGCCGACTTCTAAGCCGCCGACATTCATGATCGTACCTTCACCCATCACCTGAGCAAAGGCACTGATAACACCGTTTGCCTGAACGCCTGGCAAGAATATACCACAGGCTAAGATAGAGGCAACAGCGAATAGGATGCCATACCATTTCTGACCGAGTGCTCGCTCGAAGTAATAAGCAGGACCACCACGGTATTCGCCAGTAACAACGTCTTTTTCTTTATAAATCTGTGCAAGTGTTGATTCAACATAGGCGGTAGATGCGCCTAAAAACGCCACAACCCACATCCAAAATACGGCTCCTGGGCCACCGAAGCCGATAGCAGCAGCTACCCCGGCGATGTTACCCATACCCACACGACCAGCAAGCGAGACGGCAAGTGCCTGAAATGATGAAATACCATCAGCACTGGACTTACCAGTGAATAGTAATTTAATCATTTCACCAAATAGACGAACTTGTACGAAGCGCGTCATGATGGAGTAAAATAAACCTGCGCCCAAGCATAAGTAAATTAATGCTGGGCTCCAAATAATTCCGTTTACTAAATCGACTAAACCTTCCATATATCTATTCCTTCAACTGTCTCAAAATGACTATATATGAGGATGCAAAGAGTGAGCTAACGATTTAATATCCTTATTAACGCTAGCCACTCAAACTTTTTGCATATACTTAAAATTATCTTTTAAGCTTCATATGTGCATAGTCACCAAGAATGGACTGTAGTTGTCTGTATTTATCCGCTTGGCTTAGTACTAAGCTTGGCTATGCTCGCTCGTTTACTGTCAATATAACTTGGTGTTTTGTCGTTCTGTTATAAGCCTAAACACTGTTGTTAATAGACCAATGGATAAAACAGGCGGTTATAATATTAAATATCCATCATCATGACGGTATTCGATTTACTATGAGCGGTATCGGCTGAGCACAATTGCGTAATAGAATCATAAAGCGATGATTTGTCTGTCTATTCATTCTTTTAAATGATAAATAAATCATTCGCTAGTACTAACGAATAAATAAGTCCACTACCAAATGTGTGCAAACCGTACAGCTACGTAACTGCAATTTGCCATATTTTTTCGTCAATTACTACAATTTTTTTCTTACAAGTATTTATATAGTCATTTCGATAAGCGTTATTGAGAGATAGAATGCCGTAGGCTATGGTGTAGGCATTGTTTGTATCCATATTGAATGTTTTATTAATAGTAGGTGATGAGCAAGCTTATCAAGTTACTTAGTCAAAACAGAGCGCAAGCTTATGCTACAAGTCGTTGCTTGCGGTTGTGTTTTGGTAACGATGAATTGTAAAAAAAGCGTTATAGCGCCATTATTAGCACAATATATCGTAGGCTATGAATATGAAATAGTAGCTTATATAGTCTCGTACTATTATAGTTTCGTACTATTTAAGATAGCATCCAAAAAAGTAGTAAAAAAGCACACTAAAAATTTGTTATTCATTATTTGATTTTTATCATTATTAGGAGACGCCACAATGACGCGTAAATCTATTGTAAAACCTATGTTGCTATCGGCTGTATTAGCGACTTCTACCGTTGGTTTGACCGGTTGTGGTTATAACAATCTTCAAGCCCAAGATGAGCAAGTGACCGCTTCGTGGTCAGAAGTGGTCAACCAATACCAACGTCGTGCAGACTTGGTGCCAAACTTGGTAAAAGTCGTGCAGCAGTATGCTGAGCAAGAACAAGAAGTCTTTACCCAAGTGGCCGAAGCGCGCTCACGTGCTGGTAGTATTACCGTGACGCCAGAGGTACTCAACGACCCTGAAGCGATGGAGCGTTATGCCGCCGCGCAAGAACAGATGACTGGCGCGCTATCACGCCTAATGGCAGTCTCTGAGCGCTATCCTGAGCTAAAATCGGATGCGTTGTTCCAAGACTTACAAGCGCAGCTCGAAGGGACTGAAAATCGTATTACCGTCGCTCGTAACCGCTATATCCAAGAAGTACAAGGTTACAATACGACGGTGCGTCAATTCCCAACCAATATTACTGCCAAAGTATTTGGCATGAATGCCAAGCCAAACTTTAGCGTGGCTAATGAAGCGGAAATATCGACCGCACCAAGTGTTGACTTCGGTGATGATGCAGAGAAAGCTCAGTAAAACCAGATGAATGGATAATGGCTAAAGGTGAGCGCTTATTCTCTCTTTATCTATTAAATACTTGGTTTATTAAACTGAGTTTTTATGCCCGTCTTAGCCACATTTTTGCTGATATGAACACATATAGGTATCTATACATCATAATACCATAGCGTGTTCATACCTTTAGGTGATGGTAAGAGGGCAGCTTGCTTAGTAAAACGTCATTTGAAAGCCGTTATTGCTATATCAATGAATATTGTTGTATCGGCTAATATTGTTGCACCAATTTATTTAGTACAGATGTTACTTGAGGCGGTATAGATTAGATGAATAATTCAAAAACACTCTTATCAGTATTATTATTCACACTAAGCATCAGTAGTGCGTCTGTGCTGCATGCGGCGCCCAACGATAATGCCATTGCTACTGACAATCCCTCGAACATGCAAAACCGTAGTGTCGAGGACTTAGTGGCTATTGCCAAAGCAGGCGAGTCCAACGAAGCAATCAATGATGCCGTATTAGGTAACGAAGCGATTAATGAAGCCATCCTCGGCAATGAGGCAATAAATCCTAATGCTGCTAATACTGATGGCGTAGCAGCGACGCGAGCTCCAACAAAGCCGCCTGTGCAGTCAACTACCGCTAGTGTTGATGCCGATAAGCTTATATTAAATAATCCTGTTATTGATCAAGCTAATATCTTAAACCCGCAAGAAAAACAACGCTTAGAGGCGCAGCTGCGTACGATTTACCAGCAAGGATTAGCGCAAGCGGCGGTTGTCATTGTGCCTACTACCAACGGTGTGCCCATCTTTGACTATGCTTTGCAGGTTGCTGAGAAGTGGCAGCTTGGCAATAAAGACATCGATGATGGTTTGTTGATGGTCGTCGCTGTCAATGACCGTGATATGTATATTTTAACGGGTTACGGACTAGAAGGCGTATTACCAGATGCGGCGGTGAATCGTATTATTCGTGAGGATATTACCCCATTATTTAAGCAAGATGATTATGGTGCTGGCATATTAGCAGGCGTCAGCGCCCTTGGTGCTCGTCTGACCGCTGACCCTGAAGTATTGGCTCGTGCTGATGCACAGGCGGCTGAACGTAATGCCCAGCAAGGCTCAGATGAGCTGCCATCACCTATTTTCTTGTTCATCATGGCGATGATATTTGGTAGCTTTATTACCAGTATATTTGGTCGCGTATTTGGTTCTATTCTTACCGCAGGTGGTTTTGTTGCAGGCTCACTGGCATTGGGCGGCGGTCTATTTATGACCATCATCATGGCAATATTTTTATGGCTATTTTTAATTTCACGCGGCGGCGGCGGTGGCGGTAAAGGTGGACGCGGCGGCGGACGTAGAGGCGGCGGTATGATCTTCCTACCCGGTATGGGCGGCGGTGGCGGCGGCTTTGGTGGTGGTGGTTTCGGCGGCGGCGGTTTTGGCGGTGGCGGCGGTGGTTTCGGCGGCGGCGGCGCTGGCGGTTCTTGGTAAACCTATACACTAGATGACAGCCAGTAATGGCGTACTTGAGGAAATAATATAATGGTAAAAAGCAATTCGTCACAGGCAAGTTTTGCTCGTTGGTGGCGTCAAGTACTTTTTGTCCCTATGCTGCATAGCAAATGGCTGACGCCAGCAGCCAGAGCGCGGTTGTCAGAACAAGTGACGCGCGTGGAGAATGGCCATCGTGGTGAGGTGTTTTTAATTATAGAAAACCATCTCCCCATCCAAGAAGCTTATCGTATCAACTGTCGTGATCGCGCTATTGATTTATTTAGTGAGTATCGGGTATGGGATACCGAAGAAAATACTGGCGTTTTGGTCTATGTTAATATTTGCGAGCATACGTTAGAAATCGTCGCTGATCGCGGTATTAGCACTCATGTTAGCCCGACAGTATGGCAGGCGATGTGCGAAAAAGCTGTGTCCGGTATTGCCAATAAAAAAACAGAAGAGAGTTTGGTTGAGTTGTTAGATGAAGTTGGGCAAGTGCTGCGTCAGTACTATCATCTCGAACATGATCCAGCAGGTAATGAGCTATCTGATACAGTGGTGTTTTTGAAGTAGAGAATGACTGATACGTACCTTTTAAGCACACATATATAGATATATAGCATTGAAGAAAAAATTTCTCGATAGAGAGCCAATATAAAAATCACTACTGGAATACTATGATCGATTTAATAAAAAAATTGCCAAAAGCGGAGCTGCATTTACATATTGAAGGCTCATTAGAGCCTGAGCTTATGTTTAGATTGGCAAAAAAGAACCATATAGAGATTCCTTATAAAGACATAGAAGATGTACGTAATGCCTATAACTTCACCAATCTGCAAACCTTTTTAAATATTTACTATGCGGGCGCAAACGTCCTTGTCACTAAAGATGACTTTTATGATTTGACGTGGGAATACATTCTTAAGTGTGTCGAAGATAATGTCATTCATACTGAGATATTCTTTGATCCACAAACGCATACATCAAGAGGCATTGCTTTTGAAACAGTGATAACCGGCATCAAAGAAGCGCTCACTGATGCTAAGACGCAATATGGCATTACTTCGTGCATCATTATGTGTTTTTTAAGACATTTATCACAAGAAGAGGCGTTTGAAACGTTAGAAGAAGCGTTGAGATTTAAAGACGACATTATCGGTGTTGGTCTTGATTCTTCGGAGATGGGAAATCCTCCTTCAAAGTTCAAAGAAGTGTTTAAAAAAGCAAAAGAAGCAGGCTTTAAATTGGTGGCTCATGCCGGTGAAGAGGCGGATTTTTCGTATATCTACGAAGCCTTGGATTTATTAGAGATAAATAGAATTGATCATGGTGTGCAATCTATAAAAAGCGCCGCGCTGATGCAACGACTAAAAGATGAGCAAATGCCGCTGACAGTTTGTCCAAATTCAAATATTGAACTCAAGGTATTTGAGAATTATAAAGAACATAATATCAAAGAGTTGTTAGATTACGGTCTAAATATCACTGTGAACTCTGATGATCCGGCGTATTTCAAAGGCTATATCAATCAAAATTTTATAAACATATGCGAAAATCTGCCGCTAACCGAGGACGATATTATCACTTTGGTGAAGAACTCTTTTAGATCTTCATTTATAGATGATGAGTTAAAAGAGGCTTACTTAGCGAAAGTTGATCTTGCCCTGCAATAAATACGATTGAGCTACGGCTGCTTTAAGTTGTTTTCATAAATTTGCTGCTATAAGCTTCTTTGCCTAGCGCTAAACTAAGTACAGCATTAATAAGCATAACCTTCGAAAAACTCATACCAGCAACGCCTATTTCTTTTTTTATATGTCATACAAGCATGATTACAACGTAGTGATTTGCTGTATCAGTAATGGCATTATCACGCCCGCTTTTTCTGCTAAGGTAATATCAACGATGGTATTCGGAGTTGGATCGGGATTTATCTCGATAATTTTGGCGCCATTTTGCTTTGCCAATTGCGCTAATCCAGCCGCGGGATAAACGAGGCTTGATGTGCCGATACTAATAAACACCTCGCAATTAGACGCCGCATCTTCAGCTGTTTGCCATGCTTGTACAGGTAGTGATTCGCCGAACCAAACAATATTAGGACGAATATAACCGCCGCAGTGTTGGCAAGTGATTAAATCCTCATCGAAAATCAGGTCATTTTTGCTATTCGCTAAACGATTTGAACGGTTTTCATAAGTCGTATTACATTGACTACAACGATTCTGCCATAAATTGCCATGAAGATGAATCACCGTACTACCAGCCTGCTCGTGCAAGTCATCGACATTTTGAGTGATGAGCGTCAATTGTTGATCGGAGGATTGAGTATGGTACTGCCATTGCGCTAAAGCATCATGTGCCGGATTCGGTGTTTTATCGGCGACCAATTGTCTGCGCCATTGATACCATGACCACACTAGCTTTGGGTCGCGAGCAAAAGCATCAGGTGTCGCCAAGTCTTCCGCAGCATAGTTTTCCCATAATCCCGTTTGCTTATCTCGAAAAGTCGGAATACCACTTTCTGCTGAAATCCCTGCACCCGTTAAGAGGCAAATGCGTTGTTTTGATGCCAATAGTTTGGCGGCACGTTGTACTTCTGCTGTTAACGCTGGTGATAATTCTGCTAACATGAGCTAACCCTTATTAATAATGGATATCCCTTCTTATGATAGACGGAACTTGGTGGCTTGTCATATTGATAGCGGTCGGCGTTGGACTATGGTTTTTTGCAAAATCGCGCGCGCCTAAACATACTGGTAAAAATAATATAAAGTTAAAAAGTAAAAACACACCCCTAAATGATGCGCTACAAAAGACATCCGTACTGATTAAACAGTATTTTCCTGATTATCGCGTTACGCGTAAAGCAAATCATTTACTCGTCAGCAAACAAAATAAAAAAATCGCCATGATTACCATTGATAAAAAGCTTGCTGCCAGTCAGCGCCGCTTGGGTGATGTGCCGGTGATTAATTATCACCGTGTGCCTAGTCGCGCGCAGTTGGCTGCCAATCTAGAAGAGGCAGAATAGTTATAGCAACTTATAGGCAGAAAAACTATCGCTTGATGATATATTCCTGTGATTAAGTGACCGAGTTTGTTTCTACGATTTATTCAGTGTGACTAAAATATAAGAACTTGATAATTAGTAAATAACTGAAATAGAGGGCAGTTGCAAATGAATGGTTATGGGAACACTCAGGAATTTAAAAAACCTTCTTTTAAGCTAGCAGCGATGGCGTTACTGTCGGTCATTTTTAGCCTCATTTTATGTATCATGATCTTTAAAACCGTATCGATACAAGTAGGTTTACTGCTTGGGATGGTTTTTGTCACCTTAATCTCCAGAACCTTGGGCTATAGATTTAATGGTGCTGATGCAAAAGAGCATCGGAGAGTCGACCTTTGGCTTATGGTTTTTCATTGCGATCGGCGCCATTATTTCATCATGGATGGCCGCGGGGACCGTTCCTGCGATCATTTATTATGGCTTGGGTTTTATCTCACCGACTATTTTTCTACCAGCTGGGTTTTTATTGTGTACGATAACAGCGCTAAGTACTGGTACATCATGGGGAACTGTCGGCACGGTAGGCATTGCCCTTATAGGCATCGGTCAAGGCTTGGGCATTCCGCTACCCATAACGGCGGGCATGATTATATCTGGCGCGATTACTGGAGATAAAATGTCACCGGTTTCTGATACGCCAAACCTTACTTCAATGTCGGCAGGTGCTGATTTGTATGAAACGCTCAAGGCTATGATGCAAACGATAGCCCCTGCTTTTTTTATTACTTTAGCGTTGTTCGTATACTTAGGCTTCCGCTATGGCTCGGATGACGCGAATTTGAGTATCATTAATGAAACGCGCTCTGTGTTAGCAGATAATTTTAATTTAAACCCTATCGTTATGCTGCCGATGGCCATTCTTTTGACCTTAAATGTTATCAAGTTTCCCTCCTTACCTTCGATGACCATAGCAGTGATTAGCGGTTTGGTAGTCGCGGTTATCTTTCAGGGTGCTAGTGTGCCTGACGCCTTAGAGTTTTTAAATTCAGGGTTCGAAATCTCTACCGGTTCGGCTTATGTGGATCCCATCTTAAATCGTGGCGGCATCCAAAGTATGATGTGGACGTTCTCGGTGGCATTTATGGCGCTGTCATTAGGAGGTGTTTTAAGTAAAGTGGGCTATATGGAGACATTGATTGCTGGGCTGGTGAGCAGAGCCAAAACGGTGGGCTCATTGACCTTACTGACCATGGCTTCTTCAATGACTTCAACGGCGGCGTTCGGTGAGGCTTATATGTCTTTTATTTTAAATGGTGAGCTGTTTAAAGAGCAGTTTGATAAAGTCGGGCTAAGTCGTGCCATGCTGGCGCGTATTGTCAGTGAAGGGGGATTGATGATGGCACCGATCATGCCGTGGACCACGTTTGGTGCATTTGTAGTAGCAACACTGGGGATTAGCGGATTTGAGTTTGCACCCTATGCTTTTATGAGCTTTTTAAGTCCAATCATATCCGTGCTAATGACCTATTTAGGTTTAGCTGTCGTATGGAATAATAAGAAAAATAAAGGTATAAAAAGGTTTGAAAACGTCGATCTTTCTGATGAACCGGTTTTTATAGCACAACAATAATATTCAAATTCCGCTTTAAACTAAGTGATGGCATGACTAGATAATGAAAAGTAATATTAAAAGATGTGAAACGATGTTTTTAAAGGATATTACAGATATTGGGTAATACAAGGTTATGGTAAAACCTAGAAGTTGGTGCGCTCGGCGGGAATCGAACCCACGACCCTCGGCTTCGGAGACCGATACTCTATCCAACTGAGCTACGAGCGCATAATATGAGCTGACCGCCTAAATATTAACGGGCTAATTAAAAGTAACCGTTTAAAAAAATAGGTGGCAGTGCAGCATTCTAAAGCTGTCCCGAAAAATAAAGACCGCTTAGTCTAACAAATAAAAGTCATAAAGCCAATGAATGAAGGCGGCTATTGAGGTTTTTTAAGAAAAAACAATATAGTCAGCAAACAGGCATGGCAATCTACCTGTCTTTTCCCTTATAATGTCAGGGAGAATCCATATTTATAATCACCGATTACAAGTTCGCTTGCATGCGGGATGGCTGTTTGCTATTGATAACGGGTTGTTATCAAAGGAGGACAGACAGAATGTCCAAGTCGTGTCGGCCCTTGTATACGTAATAAGAGAACGTGACGAATGAGAAAAGTAGTTATGTTATCGGCAGCTGCCATTCTAGGAATCGCTAGTATCGCTGTGAGCCAAGCTGAAAGTGTTGTAGACACTCCTGTAACGATATCTGATGTCGCAGAAGGGCAAGACGTCGTCGAAAACGCCCCTCAAAAGCTGGGTGACGATACCCAAGCTGCTGCAGATACCACAACAGATGCTGCTGCCCCTGCAGATGAAACCGCGCAAGCAGATGCTCCAGCTGAAGAAACTGCAGCAGTAGCACCTGTAGCTGATGAAGAGCCAATTCCAGAAGATACACCACAAGTGCAAAAGCTGATTGCTTTGTATCCTAATTTGATTGCTCGTATTCAGCCTGTTGGTAAAGTATGCTTCGAAGACGATGAAGTTTGTGATGTGACCGCTCGTTCTTCTGGTCCATCAGCAGGCGATGGTCCTCGTGAGGGTAAAGCAGTATACAACGCGGTATGTCAGACTTGTCACGCGTCAGGATTGCTTGGATCGCCTATGCTAGGTGATGCTGGTGCTTGGGGACCGCGTATTGCAAAAGGTGCAGATACCTTATATACGCACGCTATCAATGGCTTTAACGCCATGCCTGCTAAAGGTGGCGCTGATATCCCTGACGAAGAAGTTCAGAATGCTGTTGATTATATGATTGCTGAAGCCAGCTAATTATCATTAGCCCATGTATAGCAATGTATAGCGGCAACTGGATAGCATATTTATACATCAAAAGCTTAAGGGTCGATAATTGATTGTCGGCTCTTATTTTTGCGCTTGGTTTAATAGACTATTCATTTGAAGCGGGCTGTTTTTTAGGCCAATGCCTTTTAGATTAATATTTTATAGATTGTAAGCGTGTAGAGCGCCTATCTCATTTGGTGAGATAGGCGCTTTTTTTGGCAAATGATTTATGCTCAATGATGAGTTGTACTAATAGCATGCTTATAGTATGACGCAGTTGAAATCTATCGTGGCTAGCCTCAGATTAAGGCTTACATAATCTGTTTTATAACCCCTACTATTTATTTCATAAAATTATAAAGAGGTATTCATGTCTGAAGTACCAGCGCTTTCTATCAAACATTTATCCAAAACTTATGACAATGGCTTTTCCGCCCTAAAAGATGTCAGCTTAACCGTACCACAAGGTGGGTTTTTTGCGTTATTAGGGCCAAATGGTGCTGGTAAATCAACAATGATTGGTATTATCAGCTCACTATTTAAGCCAACTAGCGGCAGCGTAAATATTTTTGGTGTTGATCTATTAGCCAATCCTTCGGTAGCCAAGCAATACTTAGGTGTGGTGCCGCAAGAATTTAATTTTAATCAGTTTGAAAAAGTAGAAGATATTCTGATTACTCAAGCTGGCTACTTTGGCATACCGGCTAAAGAATCAAAACCACGTGCAGAGCGCTTGCTAAAAGCATTGGGTCTATGGGATAAGCGTGATAGTAAGTCGCGGGAGCTGTCAGGTGGTATGAAGCGGCGCCTGATGATTGCGCGCGCGCTGATTCATAAGCCTAAACTATTGATTCTTGATGAACCCACCGCTGGAGTAGATATTGAACTGCGCCGCTCGATGTGGGAATTCATGCAGCAAATTAATATTGAAGAAAATACCACTATTATTCTGACCACTCACTATCTAGAAGAAGCTGAGCAGCTGTGTAAGCGCATTGCCATTTTAGATCATGGTGAGATTCGTATTAATACTGAGATGAAAGATTTGCTGGCGCAGTTGTCGGTTGAGACCTTTGTGCTAGATTTAACACAGCCGCTCACCCAGCCTTTAGTCATTGATAAGGTAACAGAAATTTCCCAGCCTGATGAGCTGACGGTGGAGGTGACCTTGAGTAAAGGTGAGACACTCAATTGTGTTTTTGAGCAACTGACTAAACTTGATATCGAGGTTGCCAGCATGCGCAACAAGTCTAACCGCCTAGAGGAGTTGTTTATGCGGCTAGTAGATAAAAATATTCAGAATGAGGACAGCATGAAGGAGGCAGGATTATGAAACAGGAAGTGACTCAGGAAGTGACTCAAAAAGTCACTATAGATCCTAATGAGACGATGTCTGCAGCCAAAAAGTGGATTGCTTTTCAAACTATTTTAATAAAAGAGATTCGTCGAATACTGCGTATTTGGCCACAAACCCTGTTGCCACCGGTCATTACCATGGCTTTATACTTTGTCATCTTTGGTAAGATGATCGGCTCGCGAGTGGGGGACATGGGCGGTGTACCGTACATGCAGTTTATCGTTCCAGGTCTCATCATGATGGCAGTGATTACCAACAGTTATTCTAACGTGGTATCGAGCTTTTTTAGTGCTAAATTTACCGCCAGTATCGAAGAGCTGCTAGTATCTCCGGTCTCTAAGCACGCCATATTAATGGGTTACATCGGCGGTGGTATTTTTCGCGGCTTAATTATTGCTATTATTGTCTCCATCGTTGCATTATTCTTCACTAAGCTGGGTATCGAGCATTTATTCATCACTATATTTACGGTATTGGGAACGTCTATTCTGTTCTCACTTGGCGGTTTTATTAATGCGGCTTATGCCCGCTCATTCGATGACATCACTATTATTCCAAGCTTCGTACTGACACCGTTGACCTTTCTTGGCGGGGTGTTTTACTCGATGGAGAATTTATCCACCTTTTGGTATAACGTTTCACTACTGAATCCTATCGTCTATATGGTCAACGCATTCCGTTACGGTATCCTTGGCTATTCGGATGTCAACGTCTGGTATTCGATGGCAGCCATTTTTGTATTTTGTGTGGTGTTCTATGTGATGTCTTATCGCTTATTAAGTGACGGTTCGCGCATTCGTTTGTAGCATATAGCATGGAATGATTTGTAAAATTTAGCGTGTCGCTTTATTATAAGAGTCCAACATTGTTGGGCTTTTTTTATGGTTGAAATTTCAATGATACACAAGTTTTTTATAATATCTGTATTAAGTAGCTTTTCCAGTACGGCTATCGCTGCATCGTTTGCGACTACAGATGATTACGATTGGGTGGTCGTGGAGATGCCTATAGACCCTGCATCATATAAGTATGACTGTAATCATGATTACAAATACCAGACTCATGCAGCTCTAAAAAACTGCCTTTATAATTTGCGAGAAGATGCTGATAATGCTTTTAGTAAGCAATGGGGGATTGAAGATAGAGTAGTCAGAGAGAGAAATGCGATTTATATTGACGTTCCTAATCGTAAAAAACCACTAGTCTTTGTCGATTGTTCTGATTCTTTCGAGACCGATTTCAATGCTTATTATTCATTACAATCTTATGATAAATCACGGCAATTATTGACCATACATCAAAATCTTTATGAGTCAGAGACTATGACAGTGGTGAATTTGAAGACTGGGTTTTGGCAAGATTTTGAGTTTAGGAAGCTAAGTATCTCTCCTGATATGAGATATATTGTAGGGTTTGAAAGCGAGATGGGCGCTACTGAAGACATTAATATTTGGGCGCTGCAAGATAGTGGCTATTATAAAGGGTATTACAAAAGAGTTTATGGCAGTAGAGAAGACTTGGCAAAATATCAGAATCATAAAGATTTTTATCAAGCGGATAAAGCCCAGCTGGTTTATGATGCCGAAAAGCTTACTTGGTTGAATAATAATAAATTTTATGCGGATTATTTTTATAAGCTAAATAAAAAAGATTCCGCAGCTTTTCGAGTGCGTTATACCTTTATTAAAAATACCTCAACGGATAAGTGGCAACTGCATGCAGGTGATAGGTAAATGATCGCTTTCTCTCATTGTATAAAGACAGTATTGACTGTCGCAGGGTTATTTATATTGACCACAATAACAGCCTTAGATGCACAGGCAGCATCTTCAGCTTTAGAGCCATCGACAAATGAGGAGGTATGGATAAAAGTCGCTGCGCCTGTAGCCATAGACTGGTATGAAGGCAGCTGTCGATACGATCATACTGAATATCAAACATTTACAGATTATGAAAACTGTATTTTTAAGTCGTTAGCCCAAGCGGATAATTCGCAAAGCCGAGAGTGGGGCTTGAGTGACAGAGTCGTTCGAGAAAAAGACACCATTTATATCAGCATACCGAATCAAAAGCAGCCTTTGGTGTTTAAGGATTATCTTGAACCGTTTGAAGAAGAGCATAGAATTCATTATGAATTACAGTACTACGATAAACCTCATCAACTATTACAGTTACTACATACGATGTATGAGAGTCAATCAACCATCATCGTCGATTTAAATACAGGACATTGGCAAGAGCTGTATGCGACCGATCTTAAGTTTTCTGACGATAGGACTCAAGTGGTAGGGTTTGGGGGTAGGCAAGGTATGACTAAAGATATCATGATATGGGAGCGTCAAAAAGATGGTAATGACAGGCGCTATACAAGGCTATTTAGTAGTAATGAATTATATGAACAAGATTATGATGATGACAAAAAACATGAAGTGTACGAAGCGCGAGATATCAGTTGGACAAGCGATAATAAAATCAACGTTGATTTTTATTACAGAGTCAACCCCACTGACACGGTAGCATTTCGCGTGCGCTATATTTATGCGGCTGATAATCAAGAAGGCAAATGGCAGAGAGTTTTACCTGATGCTAATACCAACGATTAAAAAATAATAAAAAGGTTTAACTCTTAAAGGTGGTCAAAATGTTAGCCTATCAGAGTGGTAAATCATTCCCATAAAATAGCTCATTGCTGTAAAATAGAGGTTGTTATTTCATAATATTTAAGCATGAAAGGTAAGTAACTTATGAGCATTCACGGTATTTTAGGCGAGCAGACCACCGATTATCCAACCGAGTATAGTCCAGAAACTTTATATCCAATTGCCCGTAGTATGGGGCGTGATGTCATTGGCTGGCAAGATGATAAGCTAAAAGTGGGCATTGATTGGTGGCATGCGTTTGAGTTGTCATGGTTAAATACGCAAGGTATTTCGCAAGTCGCGGTAGCACGCTTTGGTATTCCGGCAAGCTCGCCATTTATTGTTGAATCTAAATCATTAAAGTTATATTTAAACAGTATTAACTTTACCGAGTTTTCTAGCTGGGAAGTCGTGCAAACATTGATTGCTAAAGACTTATCAGCATGCGTACAAGCCGACGTTAAGGTTGAGCTATTTAGCTTAGATGATGAAAGGTCAGGGTTATTGATTACTCAGCCTGAGGGTATCTGCATCGATGATGCTTTAATCAATAGCAGCGATAAAGTAGCGTTATGTGAGCATCCAGATGCATCGTTATTGAGTGATGATAAAAAGGATGCTAATTTGGAAAGCAGCAGCACTCAACCCTATACTTTCTACTCTAATTTGCTGCGTAGTAATTGCCCGGTCACTAATCAGCCAGATTGGGGCACGCTGGCTGTAACTATGACCAGTAATTGTCCGGTCAATTATGCCAATATGTTGCGTTATATTCTAAGTTTTCGTCAGCATAATGGCTTTCATGAGCAGTGTGTAGAGCAAATATTTGCTGATTTAAGCCAACATTATGAGCCAAGTGAGCTCATGGTTCGCGCATGGTATACACGCCGTGGTGGTATTGATATCAATCCTTGCCGCGTGAGTGATATGGCATTATGGCCATCGCCAAGTCGCTTGATTCGTCAGTAAATATAAGCATTAATAATGATTAATCATACTTAAAGAACTTTTAGACAAAAATTCTAGCCGAAAAAAAGCGCCTACCTCATTTAATGAGATAGGCGCTTTTTTATTGCTAATGTTTTCTTAAGCTATTTGCTGCTTACTTTTGCCAATACTTCTTCACGGCTTAGTAATTGCTTTTCGCTATCACGGCGATTGACGTATTCGTATTTGTCTTCCGCAAGATTGCGATCAGACACCACGATACGATGTGGAATACCAATCAGTTCAAGATCGGCAAACTTCACGCCTGGGCGTTCATTACGATCATCAAGCAATACATTAATACCAAGCGCTTTGAGCTCTTCGTATAATGCGATGGCGGTTTGCAGGACCGTCTCTTCTTTAGACTTCATGGGTACGATAGCCACTTCAAACGGTGCCAGCGAATCAGTAACGTTTGGCGTTGATGGCCACATGATGCCATTTTCATCGTTGTTCTGTTCGATAGCGGCGGCGATAATGCGGCTAACGCCGATACCGTAGCAACCCATCATTAGGGTGACTGGTTTGCCATCTTCGCCTGAAACAGTACAGTTCATCGCTTGTGAGTACTTATCACCCAACTGGAAGATATGACCGACTTCGATACCGCGTTTGATTTGTAGCGTGCCTTTACCATCAGGAGAAGGATCGCCTTGATTGACGTTGCGAATATCAACAATACGGGTGATATGAGCATCGCGCTCCCAATTCATACCAATGGTATGTTTGTTCACCTCATTGGCACCAGAAACGAAGTCTGAGAGTGCTGCTGCTGCACGATCGACAAAGACGGGCATATCAAGCTCAACGCCGATATAGCCTTTATGTAGACCGGCAGCTTTCAATTCTTCTTCAGTTGCCATCGTTAAAGGCACATTGGCTTCTTCGATTTTCTCAGCTTTGATGGTGTTCAGCGTATGGTCGCCGCGTAATACGACAGCGATAAGCTGAGGCTCACCTTCAGGAGTATGGCCATTTACGATCAATGTTTTGACTGTGGTGGCAAGTGCAACGTCTAAATGCTCAGCAACTGCTTCACAAGTAGGCATATTGATGGTATCGACATTTTCGCGTGTCATCGTCGCAGGTTGACGTTCTGCGGTGCTCACTGATTCAGCAAGTTCGACGTTGGCAGCATATTCAGAAGAATCAGAGAAGGCGATATCATCTTCACCACTGTCTGCTAGCACGTGGAACTCATGCGAGGCAAAGCCACCGATTGAGCCGGTGTCTGCTTGTACGGCACGGAAATCCAAACCCAAACGCGTGAATATGCGCGTATAAGCGTCATACATTTCGTCATAGGTTTTTGCCAATGACGCTTGGTCGACGTGGAACGAATAGGCGTCTTTCATAGTAAATTCGCGCGCGCGCATCACACCGAAGCGTGGACGAATCTCATCACGGAATTTATTTTGAATCTGAAAGAAAGTAATCGGTAGCTGTTTATAACTGCGCAGCTCGCCTTGGGCAAGATTGGTGATCACTTCTTCGTGCGTTGGCCCTAAAACAAAATCACGATCATGACGGTCTTTAAAACGTAATAGTTCAGGACCATAATCGTTAAAACGTCCGGTCAGCTGCCAAAGCTCAGCAGGCTGGGTCATCGGCATAAGCACTTCTTGTGCGCCGACATTTTGCATCTCTTCGCGAACGATACGCTCGACTTTTTGCAACACGCGCAAGCCCATTGGCAACCAGATATATAATCCAGAAGCGATTTTGCGAATCAGACCGGCTCTTACCATTAATTGGCTTGAAGCGATATCCGCATCATTAGGCGTTTCTTTTAGGGTGGCAAATAAAAATTGACTGGCTTTCATAAATAAAGCATAACCTTATCAACGATAAAATAAATAAGAAATAGTAGGATATTGAGCGTGTGGTTTGATGGCCGACGCAAGATGACCTTTTATTACTTGGTAATAGTCTAGGACATGGCCTAGCTAAAAAGCACTTCAACAGACAGCACTCTAGTAGATAATGCGTTAATAAAAAGCACTTCAAAAAAGGGCGTAACTTTTCATTTCTGTATGAAAATATCTTTACGTACATCCTAGTATTTAAGACGTATAAGCCTGAAAAAAATGTAAAACGACATTTCAAACATACAACCTGACTATGTTAGGTAAAGTTCGCCTAAGACGCAATGACTTTTTGTTTTTTCAGAGCGAACGTTACTGAAAGAGTCAAATCAGACGGCTACAACTCGATTATTTATCAGTTTTGAGCGTATTTGTGGCAAGTGAAGAAGTATTTTTTGGAAAGGGTATTATTAGTAGTTATGTAGAGTATTGGTAGTCATTACTTGAAGTTGCTGCTTAGAAATAGCATTTATTATTTAGAACGTCATTTTTTAAAACGTAGTTTTTCATGTAATTATAAAAATAAATGATAAAACTCTCAAGGTGCTTATATGAACAGTCCTGATAATCGACCTCCTATTGATAATAATACGACTAACCCAAAAGTAAAAAGACCTATCGCTATGATGTCGTGGATAGTGTTACTTATCGGTCTAGTCGCCATCGCCTTTGCTATTTATAGTGTTCAAAATAGTACCAAAGAAGAGCCGATAGAAACCATTACTCGAGAAGGGGTGGTGCTGCAAATTCAGAAGTTAAATCGTTTAGAAACAGTGGCGTTTAGTGTCGATACGGTGATTACTAGCCAGCGTCCAGGTAGTTGGATGAAACTGTGGCAAGACGAACAAAAGGCGCTGTTTATCGCTCACGGGCGTGTAGAGGCGGGTATTAATTTGAGTGCATTAACGCCTGAGATGGTACAAGTGGTGCAGCCTGCTGAGCAAGTCAATAATGGCCTTGCTGATAGTAATGCTTCGACCGCCGATGGCAATGTTGATGTTAATGTCGATGTCCCTATTTCTATCATGCCAAAGATTAATATTACCTTGCCACCATCAGAGATATTTTCGGTATATCTAGACGATATCGAGATTTATGATTGGCAAACCGGCGCTTTTGGCATGATGCAAGTCGATCCGAAAATATTGCAACAAGCGCAAAGCATGGCTAAAAAAGAAGTCTTGGAACGTGCTTGCCGCGGCGATGTGATGACTATGGCACTAGAGAATGCACAAGTGCAGTTGCAGCAGTTATTTGCTTTGACGGGAGCCGTCGTTACAGTTACCACACAAGGTGCAGGCGCGTGCCAGATGCCAGTAAATAATGCCTAGATAATTTTACCAAAACCATAAACTGGGCAATCATACGGTAGCCTATGGCTAAAATCGTTAAAACCACTGAAAGTAACGCCATTTATATTGTATAGTAGAACTTATCTGTTATTCATAATTAACTTATGAATTTCGTTAGTGATATAACATTATATAAGAGGTGGCGCATATGACAACTCCTAATAATAAACCGTCTTCTAAGTCTGAACGTCAGCTTAATAAGCGTCCTAAGCCAAAAGAATCGCTCTCGTTTTCTACATGGATATTATTAATTATAAGCTTTACCTTGTTAGCCTATGCTCTCTACACTATCCAAACCCGTATATTAGAAGCGCCAGCTGACACTAATAAGGGTGTAGGTAATGTGACTAAAGTGCAGTAGGTGAAGTGTTTATCAAATTGATGCTTTAGTGTTGACGTCATATAGTGAGTTCAGTATAAAAACGATACAGCGGAACTGAAATGAATTTTTCGCAGCCTCTATCGGCGCAGGCACAGCAAGCCAGAAAAATTTATTCCAGTTTCGCGTAAAAACATCATGTATCTGTTTTATTTAGAATTGACTATATGTCAGTCTTTTTTAAATTCAGCAATCGCTAATTGCCGTGCGGCTTTATGATCGACCATAGGCTGTGGATAGTCAATTTTAACTAGCTGACCACTGGTGCTGAGCAGCTTGCGCATCTTATCTTCGCTATGCAAAATGCTGGCAGGAACTTCTTTTAGCTCAGGTAGCCAGTTCTTAACAAATATCCCATCAGGGTCATGGCTTTTGGCTTGGCTAAAGGGGTTCATAATACGGAAGTAGGGCGCAGCATCGGTACCAGTCGAAGCACTCCACTGCCAGCCGCCATTGTTTGACGCAAAGTCACCATCTATTAGCTGCTGCATAAAGTAGCGCTCGCCCCAGCGCCAATCAATCAATAAGTCTTTGGTCAAAAACATCGCCGTAACCATACGCAAGCGATTGTGCATAAAGCCCGTCGCATTGAGACAGCGCATTGCCGCATCGACTAATGGCACGCCAGTCTTGCCTACACACCATGTATTAAAGTCCTGCTGATTATAAGACCAATTAACCTTGATATCGGTATCATGTTTATAAGCTTGATGGCGGATCAGTTCGGGCTTATAGTCTAAAACATGGCGATAAAAATCTCGCCAAGCCAGCTCACTTATCCAGCGGTTGATGTCATTATTGTCAGAAATATCAAGATTGTCACTATTATTTCCATGTAACTCCCCCAGCGCTTTAGTTGCTTGTAAGTAGCAAAGTCTGGGACTGATTGCACCAATAGTAAGGTAGGCTGATAACTGACTGGTCGCCTGTAAGCTTGGTACATCGCGGCTTACATCATAGTTATTAATATCTTCGGCGATAAACTGGTCTAATCGATGACAAGCAGCAACCTCTCCAGCAGGGTAAGCGCTACGAGCTTGACCGAGCTGGGCATCCGTATCTATATGCTTATAGCTTTCCTTACTCTGTAAATGTAGCTGATAGTCGCTGACGATATTTTTGCATAATGCTTCGCTAGTGTTTGCACTAACTTCTGATAATTTTAGATCTACCTTGTTATTGCTATTGCTACTGATAGCTGGTGCTTTATGCATTTGTATATCGCCCACCTCCAAGGTATGTCGCCATTTCTTATAAAATGGGGTAAATACTTGATACATGCTGTCGTCATTGGTAGTGATACTTTGCGGTGGTAAGATACATTGGTCATGCCAGCGGATAAACTCAATATCAGTATCGAGGAGCTGGTTGATTAATTGCTCATCACGTGCAATCTCATTGCCTTCGTACTCATAATTGGCCATGATACAGCTGATATTGTTTGCGATACATAGCGCGTTTAGCGTCTCAACACAATCAGAAAAGCTCGGACAAACTTGTACGGTTAATTTGATATTTAATTGAGTTTGCAAATTTTTTGCGAGAATAGGCAAAGTGCGCGCGATATGGTCAAGCTGTGTGAGCGACATATCATGTGCTTGCCATTGTTCAGGGGTGCAAAAAAACACAGCGCTGACCTGAGCGTTGTCTGCGTTTGCCCGCTCACAGAGTGCAGCTAGAGCGGTATTATCATGAACTCGTAGATCGCGGCGGAACCACATCAGATAATGTGGCTGACTCATATTTTCCTTAAGGTCCTTACTATTGCTGTTTTTTGTGCTTTCCGCCATCGTTTTAGACATCCAAGAATCCTTATTTTAATCAATCACAATCATAAACAAAACTATGAATAAAAGTATGCTAGGATAAGTTTTTGGATGCAATTGATTTGCCATCCGATTAACAAATCATCATCATATCTAATCTTTAGGATTGGTGATTATCATTTAACGCCAGCCAGTTTAGCTAAGCC
Source organism: Psychrobacter sp. DAB_AL62B (assembly GCF_028895345.1). NCBI lineage: Bacteria > Pseudomonadati > Pseudomonadota > Gammaproteobacteria > Moraxellales > Moraxellaceae > Psychrobacter > Psychrobacter sp. DAB_AL62B. The sequence continues at coordinate 94,498 of NZ_SAXC01000007.1, read as the reverse complement.
AATTTAATAATGTCATACTGAGTATTATATTTAAGGTCACACCATGCACGTTAAGTTTTGCGGTTTTACCCAGCTTAGTGATGTTCGTACTGCTGCACAATTAGATGTGGATGCGGTCGGTTTGGTGTTTTATCCACCAAGCCCGCGTGCTGTGACGATCGAACAAGCGCAAACCTTAAGCGCTGCTGTACCAGCCTTTATCAGTGTGGTAGCTTTGGTAGTCAATATGTCTGAGGATGAACTGATTAAACTGGCAAACAATGTCTCTTTTGATATCATTCAATTTCACGGCGATGAAAGCCCTGAGCAGTGTCAACAGCTGGCAAATTCAGTCAATAAGCGCTGGATTAAAGCGTTGCGTATCAATGCTGAGCAAGATACGCTTGAGAGTGTTAATACACAGGTTGACAATTTTGCCGCAGCAGGGGCTAGCAGCATATTACTAGATGCTTACCATCAACATAAATATGGTGGTACTGGCGCACGCTTTGACTGGAGCCTTATACCAAAAGAGAGCTCACTACCGATTATCTTAGCGGGTGGACTTGATGCTGACAATGTCGCTAGGGCTTATGAACTGCCTATTTATGCAGTCGATGTCAGCGGTGGTATTGAGATTGATAAAGGTAAAAAAGACCCTGCTAAAATGCGCGCCTTTATGAAAGCGGTCAAACGCGACCGATGGCAAAACGATACGCTTAGCGAACCTTCGAATATAAATAGCTAGCTTTATAGTTTCAAGTTTTATGGTTTCAAACTGCCAAAGCTAACGACGTAAACTGTTTCCCCTATAGTTATTTTAAAAAAATACTAATCCTAAAAAATACCACTTATTACAGTAGGAATTACCATGAGTCATGTCGCTAATAAAGATTTATCTACCACCGCCCAAGCTATCAATACCTTTACCAATCCAGAAAGCGTGCAAGATTTTAATCAATATCCTGATGCCCGCGGACATTTTGGTGTCCATGGTGGGCGTTTCGTCTCTGAAACCTTGATGGCAGCATTAGAAGAGTTAGAAGCGTTATATAATAGAGTTAAATTAGATCCTAAGTTTTGGGAAGAGTATCACAATGACTTGGTCAACTACGTCGGACGCCCAACGCCGCTTTATCATGCTAAGCGTTTGAGTGATGAAATTGGTGGTGCGCAAATTTACTTTAAACGTGAAGACCTGAATCATACTGGCGCGCACAAGGTGAATAATACGATTGGTCAAGCGTTGCTTGCTAAAATGAGCGGTAAAAAACGTATTATTGCAGAGACCGGAGCAGGGCAGCATGGTGTGGCGACGGCGACGATTGCCGCGCGTTTGGGGCTAGAGTGTATTATTTATATGGGCGCTGACGATGTTGAGCGTCAAAAAATGAACGTCTATCGTATGCGCTTACTTGGTGCAACGGTTGTACCAGTCACCTCTGGCTCACGCACGCTTAAAGACGCCATGAACGAAGCGATGCGTGACTGGGTTACCAATGTTGATAGCACTTATTATATTATCGGTACGGTTGCCGGTCCGCATCCTTATCCGTTATTAGTACGTGATTTCCAAGCGATTATCGGTAAAGAAGCACGTATTCAGCATTTACAGATTACTGGCAAATTACCAGATGCGCTAGTCGCTTGTGTTGGCGGTGGCTCTAATGCCATTGGTTTGTTCTTTGACTTCCTAAACGACACAGAAGTTAAAATGTATGGCGTCGAAGCAACAGGCGATGGCATCGAAACTGGTCGTCATTCAGCGCCGTTGGCAGCGGGTCGTATTGGTGTATTACACGGCAACCGTACCTATTTGATGGCGGATGATGAAGGTCAAATTCAAGAAACGCATTCTATCTCGGCAGGACTTGATTATCCTGGTGTTGGTCCTGAGCACAGCTTCTTAAAAGACATGAAGCGCGTTGAATATGTCGGCTGCACTGATAAGGAATCGTTAGAAGGTTTTCATGAAGTCACACGTAAAGAAGGTATCATTCCTGCGCTTGAATCTGCTCATGCCGTTGCTTATGCACTGAAGCTCGCTAAGACCATGACCCCTGATCAAACCATCATCGTCAATATGTCAGGTCGCGGCGATAAAGATTTGCATTCTGTTATGAAAGCAAAAGGGATTGAGTTGTAATCACAACTATCTTTACTAGTTATTGCATTATCCTTATAAGAAAAACTGCTTAGCGCCCTTTAATATTTAATACAGATTATTTAATAAAGGGTGGAATAAGCCAGTTTATAATAATTAAGAGACCACTATGACCAGAATTGAAAGCACCTTTAAAACCCTAAAAGCACAAAATAAAAAAGCACTCATCCCCTATGTAATGGCAGGCGATCCTAATCCTAGTAACTTTGTTGGTTTGCTACATGACTTAGTCAAGCACGGCGCGGATATGATTGAAGTTGGCTTGCCATTTTCTGATCCAATGGCAGATGGTCCAACTGTTGCGCTGGCAGGAGAGCGTGCGTTGGCAGCGGGCACCAGTACTCGTGATGCGCTAAAAATGGTCGCAGAGTTTCGTCAGCAAGACACGCAAACGCCAATTATCCTGATGGGTTATCTTAATCCAGTTGAGATTATTGGTTATGATAACTTCGTTGCGCTATGTGAGCAGTCAGGCGTTGATGGGGTTTTGATGGTTGATTTACCACCAGCAGAAGCAGGTAGCTTTACCCAGCATTTAACCGAACATACGATGAATGAGATTTTCTTATTGTCTCCAACCACCTTGCCTGAGCGCCGTGAGCAAGTATTGACCCATTGCGGTGGTTATATTTATTATGTGTCTTTAAAAGGCGTCACCGGTTCGGCAACGCTGGATACTGACGATGTCGCAAAGCAAGTACAAGCAATTAAAGCGGAGACGGATTTGCCTGTATGTGTGGGTTTTGGTATTCGTGATGCGACGTCAGCCAAAGCAATCGGTGCTCATGCAGACGGTATTATCGTGGGTAGCGCACTGGTACAAAACTTTGCCGATATCGATGCCAATGATGCCACGGCTGTCGCTAATGCACAGCAGAAAATCATGGCAAAAATGGATGAGTTACGCGGCGCACTTGATAGTTTGAATGCTTAATTTTTTGAGAGTGCGAATGGCTGAGTTAAAATAGCGTCACATTTTTTATAATAATGTTTATACAGACACGGTCAATTGGCTTTGCTAAAGTTAGTTTACGTGTGTAAACTAACATCACATATAAATTGTTACAGTTACGCGTAAGCGTGCTTTATAACTGCTCATGTTATGACTGTATGTGACTCTTAAACTGATTCTTATAAAACGACTCTTAGTGACAAGTGAATGAGCCAACTTGCCGATAAGCCTTTGATAATGGCGAATAATATGACTGATACGATAACAAAATTCGAAACCAATAACGATGGTGCTGCTAGCGCTCAGCAGAGCAGTAGTATGGCTGGGCAATCATGGTTTGATCGCCCGATACCGGGTATAAAGCAGCAATTAACAGCGCCATTAACCGCAGTAGAAACCGAGCCGTCAACAGAATGCACGAGTTGTCATTCAATGATTACCAATACGGCGCTGATTTTTAACTGTTATGTCTGCCCGCATTGTGATCATCATTTGCCGATGAGTGCTCGTGAACGCTTAAACTGGTTACTCGATCAAGTAGAAGGTGAACTTGGGCAAGAATTTACCGCCAAAGATCCGCTAAAATTTGTAGATAGCAAGCCTTACCCACTACGGATGACGGAAGCACAGACCAAAACGGGCGAGAGCGAAGCGCTGATCGTGATGTATGGTAAGCTGCGCAATCTTGATGTGGTCACTTGTGCGTTTGACTTTCGTTTTATGGGTGGCTCTATGGGGTCAGTGGTTGGTGATCGCTTCGTCCAAGCTGCCGAAAAAGCCCTTGAAGATAAAGTACCTTTAGTCTGCTTTGCTGCTTCTGGCGGTGCGCGTATGCAAGAAGGTCTGCTTTCATTAATGCAAATGGCACGAACTGCTGCTGCGATTGAACGCTTAAGAATTGCTGGCGTGCCGTATATCGTGGTACTGACCAATCCTGTGTATGGCGGTGTGACCGCATCACTTGCAATGCTTGGTGATATTCATCTGGCAGAACCTAAAGCGATGATTGGCTTTGCTGGCAAGCGCGTGATTGAACAGACCGTACGCGAGACGCTAGAAGAGCCGTTCCAGCGTGCTGAGTTTTTATTAGAGCATGGTGTGGTTGATGAGGTAGTGCATCGTCATCAGCTGATTGATACTATTTATCGTCTGCTAGCAAAATTATCCCGCGTACCTAATGTTGATGCTCAATAGGTTAATAAACCTATTATTGAGACTCTTATTAAGTATATAACGGCTTAGCGGCGTGCTAATATCTGCCAAATATGTAAAACTAACGAATAGCATTTATCGTGAATAACGGTAAATGCTATTTTTGCTTTCTACCAAGCTCGTTATACTGTCTTTATTCTTTATTTTCAAACTTTGATATAGGTTTTGTCCATGTCTGATTCTTTAGTTTCTCATAGCCCTAGCAGCAGTAGCCCTCACAATGAAGCCAGCCTGACCGAATGGCTTGATTATATGCAGCAGATCCATGTTTCTGCGATAGATATGGGCTTATCACGCGTGCTACCAGTCGCTGAGGCACTAGGGGTGGTACAGTCAGCTAAAGACGACACTTATGTATTTACCGTCGCAGGTACCAATGGCAAAGGTTCAACGACTGCGGTTATTGCGCAGATGTGCCAAGCTGCAGGGTATAAAACGGCACTGTATCAATCACCGCACTTGAGTGTTTTTAACGAGCGTGTGCGCATCAATGGCGAGATGGTCAGCGATGAGATCTTAATTAATGCCTTTAGAAAAGTAGAAGCAGCACGGTTGCAGTGCGATTTAACTTTGTCATTTTTTGAGATGACGACACTCGCAGCTTTACTTATATTTGCCGAAGCAGATTGTGATGTTTGGGTATTAGAAGTAGGGCTGGGCGGACGTTTGGATGTGGTCAATATTATTGATGCTGATATGGCAGTCATTACCAACATCGCCATCGATCATGTCGATTGGCTAGGCGATAACGTTGAAGATATTGGTACGGAAAAAGCGGGTATCTTACGTGATGGCATTAGCGTGATTTATGGCGCTACTGAGATGCCAACCAGTGTACAGCAAGCCATTGATAAGCATCAGGCGACCTGTTATCAAATGGGGAAAGATTTTAGTTACCGCGAAATTGACTCAACTACGTGGCAATATAGCAATGCCGCTGTTACTTTACAATTGCCACGCCCTGCGCTGTCGTTGACCAATACCGCCAATGCCTTGTCAGCGGTATTGGCAAGCCCATTAAATGTTGATACCAATGCCATCGAGCAAGCCCTACAAACGGTAAAGCTCGCAGGTCGCTTTGATTACCGTGAGATGCATAATCGTCAGTGGTTATTTGATGTGGCACATAATGAGCAGGGCGTTGAGTTTTTATTGGCGCAGTTATTACCGTTTTGGCAGCAGCATCTAGCAAAACAAAAAACAGCTGAACAAGTTAACCAAACTGACCAAGCTAAAAGCACACCTGCCAGCATTAAAATGCTGTTTTCCATGCTGGGTGATAAAGATATCAATAAAGTCGTGCAGTGTTTGACTGAAGCAGGTTTGCCGATTAGCGACTGGTTTATTGCCGAAATTGATTATCCTCGGGCAGCCAGTACGGAGCATTTGCAAGATATCTTAGCGCGCTATGTCGATGATGCTCAGATACATGCGTTTAAACGTTTGCCAGAAGCAACCTATGCGATTATAGCTGCCAGTCAGCCACAAGATTTAATCGTGGTATGTGGCTCTTTTCATACGATTGGAGAGGCATTGTTTGCACTTGAGATGTGATAATTTAAGTTAAAACCGTGACCGTTTAATGTTAGTCTTAGTAGCAGCGTGATGGCAGACAGCATGAAAAATATGCTTTATAATCAAAGTGATTTAGAAGGCTGTTATTAGAAGGTCGGCATAAAATTTGAAAACTGTTTGAAAACTGATAGACGTAATCGGCGGCAATAACTGTTTATCAAGGCTATTTATAGTATAGCTTTCTATAACATAGCTTTGAGACGATAGAAGCGCCGCTCAATCAACCTTATTACCAACTAAGAGACGTAAACGGATGAATTTTTCGAGACAAGCCTTATTGGGCATTGGGATGATTATAGGCGGTAGCGTGATGCTATACGCTATGGTGCAACAGATTGGTGATACGAATAAACCAGCGCCAACGTCAGCGATGATAGATAAACCAAGTAGCGAGCAAGCGTCTCCACAGCCACTGACGACTGATATCGAGACAGAAAAACGTATCTTGGCACAAAAACAAAAAGAACGTGCGGCTCGCGTCGCAGAGCAAGAAAAGCGTGCCAAGCTGTTCTTAACCGAACAAGAGGCCGCTGAGGCACAAGCATTGGCAAAAGCAAGAGCTGAAAGTCAGCAGTATATGGCTAGCAGCGCACCCGCTGCTGAAGACAGTCTTAAAGACAGTGCCAATAAAGAGACGGCAAAAAATACACTTGAAACGCCAACCACGCAGTTGAGCAATAATAATAGCGCTAATACATCAGCTGACACGACCACAAACTCGAGTACTAACGCTCAGCAAAAATCTGCCCAAGCGCAACAAGAAGCTCAGCGACAAGCCAGCATCAGAGCACAAGCCGCTGCTAAAAAGTTAGCAGATAGCAAAAAAGAAGCTGAAGCGAAAAGGCAGGCTGAAGCACAGGCCATGGCTGAGAACAAAAGAGAGGCGGCTAAAGTAGCAGAAGCAGCTAAGAATGAGCCGCCTAAGTCGCCCTCTGATTATCAAGTCAAAAGAGGCGATGGTCTGATTAAACTGGCAAGGCAATACAATATGCCGGTAGAAGTCTTGGCTCAAGCGAACAACCTCTCACCATCGGCATCGTTACAGCTGGGTCAAAATATAACGATCCCATCACGTAAGCAAGTACAGCGTTTAGAGCGTGAAGCAACAACTGCTGAGCAATCGCGTGAAGACAAGCGTCAAAAAGAAGAAGCGTTAGCCAAGAAGTCGGTTGATGCGAAGCGTGACGCCCAGCAGAAACTTAGTGAGGCTCGCAAGGAAGTTAAAGAAACCGATGCTAAAGGTAGCTTTGGCGTGCAAGTGGCGTTGGCGAATGACCAAGCCAAAGCGGATGAATTAGCCAAAAAATTCCAAGCAGCAGGCTATCAAGTTAAGACCAGTATTACTAGTCGCGGTGTACGCGTGGTCGTAGGTCCCGAGCGTGGTAAAGTAGCCGCTTTAGCCCTAAAAGATAAAATCAATAGCGACCCCAAAGTTAATACGACCAGTGCTTGGGTATTATACTGGCGCTAAAATAGCGTCTAGGCTGCTACAAATGAATGATTCCTAAATAAATAGCATAGCTTTCGTTATATTTATTTAGCTTCTTACTTTCTTATGATTAAAACACGACATCTGATGTCGTGTTTTTTGTTTTAGTGTTTGCTGATTAGCCCATGCTTAGTTACGATGAGCGTCGCTTTTTTCTGTTTCTCTCTGTATAACCTGTCAGCCTATAAGGGCTGACCTGTTGCGGTTAGAGGTATGACATGTTTAGCCAAGCTATCATATTGGCAAAGCCATCATACCTATCTAACTGTTTTGATAATGTATAAGGTAAAACAATGTCATTTGGTGTTATATTTTTAATATTGGCGGTTGGGTTTTTGGGGCTTATTACCTTACCAAAACTGTTTTCTACTAAACAAATTACTGAACCTGACCCGCAACCTGTACGCGGCGACGAGCTACCTATTTGGCCATTTGCGCCGATGCCGATTATGACCGCTACTGAGGTAATATTTTTTAATAAGTTAAAAAACGCGCTGCCGGAATATCATATCTTTGTGCAAGTTCAGCTGTCACGAATCATCGAGGCGAACAGTAATGAGACCTCCGAGCGCAGTTTTTGGTTTAATCGTATCTGTCGTCAGAGTGTTGATTATGTGATCGTCGACGTTGATGCACAAACTACTTTGGTGGCCATTGAGCTTGATGATTGGACGCATAGCAGTAAAGCACGACAAAAAGCGGATGATAAAAAAGATAAAGCCCTTGCTAGCGCGGGCATTGCTATCGTTCGCTTTCACGCTGAGCGTATGCCTAGTGCGGATATGCTGAGATATGAGCTGATGCAGGTTATTGAGAGTTATTAACAGGTATTAAAACCTTTATTAAAACTACTTAGAATTTGTCATCTATCCGATCGCGCTGCTCAGGGTAGATGACTATCGGTCTATCTCCTTCGAAGTATAGTCCTGTTTTTAGTATATCGTTTGCAGCGCAGGTGAGTGGTGGTTGACGATCATCATAGAAGTCGCGCCTAGTAAACCATTCAATATAGTGGGCGCTTCGCAGTGCGGTTATATCAATTGTCGCGAGATTAGCCGTATTATTCTTATCGCACCATTCATGTATCGGAAAACTCGGCGCTAACCAAGCAGGATAACTAAAATCATTAGTGTTTATTGGCAAAAAGAACCGACCTTTTATGACACCATAACGTTTATCAATTTTAACTTGCCCATGATTTTCAGTGTCTACCCACACTGTACGGAACTGTTTGGTTTGCATATGTGTCATCTTACGCTGCAAATTATCTTTGGAATTAATCCCAACCCAATTCTCAGGCTCAAAAGGCGCTGATCCCATAAAAAACTTAATCGCCAACTCCCAATGTTCGGTTAGCTTTTCTTTATGGTTATATAAAATCAAATCTAGCTCGCCAGTCGTCTGTTTACCATTAAATAACTGCACATTACTAGCAAGTATCTCGTATGGATGTAAGTTACGCGCAAAGCCATCTGCTAACCAAAATGATAGCAATCCTTCAAAATGAAAACCCAAACGATTGGGACTGGGCCGTTTTAATAAATAGCGGGTTAGCTCCTGATAACCATTGGTAGTATCCAGCTCTTTTAAACGCTGCTGATATGCCTCAAACTGCATTTGCCAAAAACTTGCGCTATGTACCGTAATCGCATGTGTATTCTGATGTGGCGCAAAGTCCAGCCATGCCGTCAAAACATTTGGGCATGCCAGCACGTAAGCCAAATCTCGCACATAAGGTCGCCTGTACGCTTCCCAAAGCGCATAAGTTGGGGGAGTATCAGAGCGTGAAGTCTTAAACTCAGACATAGGTCAAACCAGAGTAAACATAAGGTATTTACCCTAGCGGCTTGTTTGGTAAAAGTCTATAGATGACAAGTATCAGCTAGGGTAGTGCTCAGTTTTTTGACTTTAAAACAGGATGTTAATGTGATGAATATTAATGCTGATATCAGGCGAAGATAGCAAGTAAGGTAATAAAATGCTGAATACCGTTTTGAGTATCGGGAGTAGCCATTTTGATAAGTTGCTAGGTGCGTTATGCGGTGGAACTGAGTTAAGAGAGGTGTGATTCTGATATTTCATGTGTCTAGCTCCATGTTATGCCGTCACACTAGGGTGCGTAACGGTGCATGGGCTTATCTTATGTGGTAGATTGATATAGCTAAATACTCATGCATGCATGGATTGTCGTATGCATGCATAGAGCGTTCAATGCATGCATGCGACAATCTGCTATGAGAAGTCACCCTTATCAGCTTCGCTTAATAGACGACATACAGTAGGGAATGACGGTGTTTTATCTGTATCAACATGCAATTTAATATAACTAGCTGCATCGGTGTAAGTGCTAAACCCTTTGTCTTTCATAATCTTAATATATTTCTTTTTACGTTCCTTTTTTTCTTCTCTATGTGGCTGCCACCTTGCATCAGACGCTTTTTTACCCCTAGCTGAAATTTCTTCTTCTAGGTAATCAGTAATATCAACTCGTACATCAACCATTATTCCTCCATACATGATAATTGCTACTTCATGATGTTTGAAAGAAATATCATAAAAACCTAGATCGTATGATAGATATGACAAACTTTTATACATTATTATTCTTACTACCTCTGCGATATTACAACTTAATAACCTCTGTTGCTCTCCTACTGTAAAACCAGCTAATGCATTATTTACTAGAGTGTTATTATTCTCTAGATCTAAATTAAATTGCCGCGCTATATTTTTGAATGTAGACATTGCAAAAACATTTAAACTGCATTCACAATCATAATCACACCCGCAATCAGGACTACCATCAAACGTATTATCTTTTTGATAGTCTATTTCACTTTCTTGTACATAACTATTTATGGCTTCCTCTAGGTTAGCTAAAAAAGTATAGTTATTTTTGCGCTGGATATCATTACAGTCTTTATCAAAGAAAACTAAATTTTCAATCTGCTCATAAGTTGGTTTTGATAAATTACGCTCAAAAGTTGTATTCAATAATTGATACTTACGCGCTTCATCTTTATACGACACAATTCAGACCTTTACACACCCTTAAACCAAAATAGCTGCAAGGCATTACCAGCCTAAAAGTGTGTGAACGGCTGGCTTTCGATTACTCATCGTGCCTTGCAAGATTTTTATTATTATTTACTTAATGAACCATCATACAATCACTAGCCAAACATAGCAGTAAAGAGAAAAGCCAATCATTGAAAACAATGATTGGCTTTTCTCTTTACTGCTATGTTTGGTCGGAACGGCAGGAAGTAAAGTATTGGCTGTACGCTTTTATATGTATAGGTTTATTATTTAATAAATAAAAATATACCGCAAAATATACCGCAATTTGAAAAAGTCACTCAACCTTTAATATTTATTTGAAAGTAAAAAAATACCAAAAATGATGACAGAATAATTATGGTGGTTTGATAATATTCTTAAGTATATTACATTGAGAGACAGATTTTGTCGCTATATCATCTACTTTACTACACAGGCTTTAATATAGATTCGCCTTCTGGACCTTTAATTATCTGTACATGATCAGATGAATTATAATCAAGAACTTCGTACTTATTCATCTCTAAGTCTAATTTTATTTTCGCTAGTGTCTTTCGCACTTCAATTCGGTAGTCATCATAGTGCTTTGAGTTAAACATATCAGATACTTTTATTACCACTAACTGCGCTATAGTTTTAATTTCATTGTTTTTCAAGAAGGTGGTAGTTCGATTAGACATCTCTAGAGCTTCAATACCGAGTGAAAAAATAGAATCAGTATCAGATACTGAATTATCAATCTCGCTATTAGTTGCTTCACTAGAGTCGTCCATAAGCCCCTGTGAAGACTCTGTAATAAAGTCATCAGCCATCTCATAAGCTTCTATTACAGTTATATCTTTAACTTTTAATAACTCAAGTGCTATGTACTCACGTTTATTCAATGTCATGGTTCGCCCTATGGCTATTTGTTGGTTTTGGCTTGTTGGGACGATGTTGAAAATAGGTAAACTACTCATTAGCTACTAAAAACCCTTATTAGATATATTTTATTTAAAAGGGCATTTAGATTATTTTATCTTAGCTAATTTACCGTTTTTTATCTTATATGATTTTTTGGTTTCTTTTTCAGGGCAACACCCTGGATCTGTCTTACCATAGTCGTATGAAACAACGTTTATAACACCATTGTTAATACTATTTATTTTAGCCTTTAACCCAAGCGAAGCTGACCCTAATTTAGTGAACTGGTTTTTGCCAAGACCTTTAAAAACTACCAAATCAACACTTTTTGTGGTCGTATGGCAATTGGTTTTCTCACAATAATAAAACAATACTATTGCATCTTTAATACCGTCAGAATTAATATCTTTCATGACTATTTTTTGGCCTTCAGTATCATACTTAAATGCCTCATCTTGTGCATAGCCAGCATCTAGCGTAATTTTTCTCTCATTTACGTTCAAAATATTAACTTTAGTAGCAACTTCTTTCTTAATCGCTGACTCAATAGACTGAGCATAAGAAGTAATAGATAGAGTAGTGAGTAAACATATAGCGGTAGCTTTAGTCAAGTAACTCATTTAAATGTCCTTATCATAAATAATTTTTATAAGAGTATATAGCGCAGGTTATCTAAATTTGAGCTGTCCAAGAAATGGGCTATGCTCACTAATAATCTGAAGTTTACATTCAATCACTTTATGGTCATCTTAGATAACTGCGTAAGCAAGGATATAACCTAAAGAGTAGTTACACAGAATTCAGGATAGTCTCTTAGCTACAGATAATAGTTTTTTGTTTTTTATCAAACTTTAAGTTCGTTTCCCACATACCGTCATCTACTTTGTAACCATTTTCGTTATTTTGGATGATGTGAAAACCTTCGTTCTCCACATCATTAACTTTTGGTAATTTAAATTGCGGACGTAATGCCATAAATTTAGTGTCTTTAAAATATAATTCTAAGTAAGCCCATTCATAACCTTGTAAATGTTCAATTTTTAATAGAGGTTGACCAAATGCAGTGGCGTTTTTCAAAGAGTAGGTGGTAATTTTATCACCACGATATCCGACTATGTCATAGTCTTCTGAACCTACTTTCACTTTTGTACTTACGATAGATGCTTTATAACGTGCTGGAAGCTTGTCAGTTGGATTAGGATGTTTACACCCTGACATCATTGGTTTTAAATACGATGTCCAATCAGTTGCAGCATTAGCAATAGTTGTTTGTCCTAAAAAGATAACGCCTAAAATCATGAGTGCTCTTTTCATATTTTTCTGCTCTTATAAAGTTTTTAATAAATTTAAGATGGGCGCTATCTCAAAATATCCTATAGTCAGACACCTTACTTTTTTACTGTGCCATTACTAGCCTTTTAAACTTACTCCTGAAAACCTAGTATTATGAACAACAAATAATATTAGTCTTTTGCCCACCCATTCTTATCTTCAATATAAAGAAGAACTGCCAAACCACCTTCATTATCGTCAGGGGTATGTTTCTTCGTTTCAATATACTTGCTAACACCTTCACTTATCTTGTTTGCTTTGTCAGTATGAAGGTAATAACTTTGGCTTTCTAAGCCTATGTTTCTTCCCTGATTATTATAAGTCACGCCTCTTTTAGCAAAAGCTTTTATATCCCATTTGCCTTGATAGCGGTAAGAATTAGGAATATCCTTCCATTGTTTGGATAGTGCTATGAAGCTATTACAATAAATATCACCCTTACAAGCAGCTATTTTGGGTGCCGATTTAGGATTGTTGTATACCTTCATCATCTCAGGTAGTCCTGCAAAGCTAGACACACTACTTACCATCAACGCTAACGCAACCAGTATTTTTTTCATTATAAATCCTTAAAAAAATCGAGTCTTAATAGTAACAGCAACCTGTTTTTATTGTTACTGTTTTGTATGCTAATCACTACATTTTTTGAACGCACTAATTCAAGGATAATCATAGCGGAAACTATAGACGTTAAAAGTGATATATAAGCTGAGGTGGACAGAGCATAAAGGCTATAGTTAATATGGCTTTTATGAATAGGTGGACTAGATTTAAATCAATCATATTTCGTTGAAATTTGGCACAGTTATGGTAGGGGTTAGGTATTACTACCAAACCTGATTGATGATTGATTTGGTAGCTGTACATCTCACAAATCAATAATACTCTTTAATATAAGCATAAGCCCGATCGAACAGTTCCTGATCTTTATGTAACTTATACTTCAAAAGTGCTTTGCGTAAGGATTTTTGTACTTCACGCTCGCCAGCGCTGGTTGTTTGCCAGCCAGGAAAGCGAACGATTCTCACAATGGCATCGATATCAGCCACAATGCGCTCGACCACCGCCGGTGTTTGATCCGTTTTTAGTTCTAGAAATAGTTCAGACAAAGCCGATGTAGGTGATTTCTCTTGGACCTCGATTTCTAGCTCTTTTTCTGCTTGAACGGTTTCTTTCGCAATTTTACAAAGCTCTTTTACAAAATCAATGGATGCTACTAAACCTTTTTCAGCTTTATCTCGTAAAGCCTCAAGGCGTTCACTTAGAGACTTAAAAGTAGGCAAGTCGCCTGCACCCTTAAAGCGCTCAACTAAAGCTTTCTCTAGTTGCTTTACTTTTTTCGGACTAGGATTATTGAAGATATCTTCGATGATATTTGCATCCATGACAAATTCATCTAAGACATGCACACTGCCCACATGCACGTTGTCATGGATCAATTTGGTAGTCTGTGCACCCAGTGTCAACCAAAGCAATTTACCGATACTGTCCGAAGCTGGCTTAACAGACTCATAAACCTGAGCCAGCCACTTATAATCTTGGTTGTAACTGTCTAACACTGAATCCGGTGATAACGACTCCCAAAGCTTAAATAAAAACTTGAAGTCCAATGCGAAAGCATCTTTCTTTTCATTATTAGCTATAGCGTTCTGTGCTGCTTCTAGGCCCTCAAAGCCTTCTAAGGTTCTATCTACGCTTTCAAAGTGGGATAGGGCATTGTGCATGGCTTGTGGTAGTTGTTCGCGCAGCTCTGACAGGTTAGTAATGATTTGCTGAGCGCCTAGCTCATCGAACTCTAGTGCTTTTGCTGCATCATCAAATACACCAAAGTAATCAACAATGCAGCCAAAGGTCTTGCCTGGATATAGACGGTTGGTTCGGCAAATCGCTTGTAGCAAAGTATGGTCTTTCATGGACTTATCTAAGTACATGGTCTGACAAATAGGAGCATCGAAACCTGTTAAAAGCTTTGCAGTAACGATAATGAATTTAAGCTCTGAGCTAGCATCATTAAACTCATCAACAATTTTTTCTTGTTGGCTCTTGTCTATACCCCATTTTTTCTTAAATTCATAATCATCGTTAGCGGTAGTAGAAATAATCACTTTACTGGCCCCTTCAGGAAAGTGCTCGTCAAGTGCCTCTTTATATAGCACACAAGCATGACGATCTGGCGTTACTATCATTGCCTTAAAGCCGTGAGGCTCTACTTTCTCCATAAAGTGGATAGCAATGTCTTCAGCTATTCTAGTAATGCGCTCAGGTGACTTTAAAAAGGCTGCCATTTTAGCGGACTTTTTGTTTAAGGTATCGGCATCTTCATCACTCAGAGCTTGGCTTTCTTTAAAGTCAGCAAAGGCTTTATCAAGCGATTCTTTATCAATATGCACATCGACCAAGCGTGGCTCAAAATGCAAGGGTAGGGTGGCTTCATCACGAATGGAGTCATGAAAGGTATAGCGACTCATATAGCCGCCTTGGTCTTCCTCGGCACCGAATGCCCAAAAGGTATTCTTATCCGCTTTATTAACGGGCGTACCGGTTAAGCCAAATAGGAATGCATTAGGCAACGCAGCGCGCATCTGACGCCCTAAATCACCTTCCTGGGTACGGTGGGCCTCATCTACCAGTACGATAATGTTATCGCGGGTATTCATATTAGGTTTGGCATCACGGAACTTATGAATGGTAGAAACGATAATTTTACGGGTATCACGCTCAAGCATCTGCTGTAATTCTCTGATACTTTCAGTGCTTTCTACGTTAGCAATATCCGCCGCATTAAAGATGCCGCTTATCTGTGTATCTAAGTCAGTTCTATCTACCAACACAATAACGGTTGGACTTTTTAATTTGGCTTCACGGCGTAGTTTTTGTGCGGCAAACACCATCAATAAGGATTTACCTGAGCCTTGGAAATGCCAGATTAGGCCCTTTTTAATTTTACCTTCAACGACACGTTCAACAATTTTATTCGCACCTTCATACTGCTGAAAACGCGGTATTATTTTCATGCGCTGTTTTTTCTTATTACTGCTAAATAGTGAGAAGTTACGCATGATATCGAGCAGGCGCGCAGGGTTAAGCAGGTCTTTTAATTCTTTACCGACTCCACCTAAACCAAAGCTTCTAGCGATAGCGTCGTCATCACTACTTAGACGCCAAGGTGCCCAGAATTCTAACGGACAGCGTACAGATCCATAAAAGAACTCTTTGCCTTCAGTAGCGAAGGAGAGGATATTAGGAACAAATAACTGTGGCACAGCATTTTCATAAATATTGTGTATTTCATGCGCGCCGTCTAGCCAGCTAACAGAGGGGCGAATAGGGGTTTTAGCTTCGCCGACGACGACAGGAATACCGTTAATCATCATCACGATATCGGGTATTTTGGTTTCTCTATAATGAATACGAAACTGGTTGGTAATGATGTACTGGTTATTATCAGGATTTTCAAAGTCGATTAGGCGAATAGACACATGGTGATTATTCTCACCAAAAGGCATGGTTTTTTCGCCCGTTAACCATTGGAAAAACTCTTCGTTGGCTTTGACTAAGCCAACTTGGTTCACCGAAATTAGAATAGCGCGCAGGGCATGGATAACTTCATCAGCCAATACAGGGTTTGCTTGAATCTCAGGATTTAAACGCAACAGAGCTGCTTTTACTTGCGATTCAACCAATACTTCATTGACACTGCGACCAAGCTGCTCTGCAGATTGGAACTGCCACTGGGCACCATATTGAATGCGTGGCTCATTAACTTGGTTGCTGTCTTGAGCAGCGTTTAAGTTAACGCCACTCATTTGATTGATGATGTAGTGCTCTACGCTGTTTAATTCGGTAAAAGACATAGCTAAAAGACCTGATTAATTATTGCTTTTCTTAACGCCTTGATTCTTTTGATTTTAACTTGACTGTCGTAAATAATCTCTTCAATACTTTCGAATTCTTTTAAGTAGATTTTTTGCTGAGCTTTGCTAGGTATAAACACGGGCATCTTCAAGAACTGCTTCTGAGAAATATTAACCATACTTGCATTTGTCCCATTACTTAGCGATGCTATATCCTCTCTAACTTTCTTACTTGAGAGATAAAACCACAAGAATTTAGGTATAACCACCTTATCATCTACTTTAATACTCCAAATCAGATCTGGTAAATAAATATTTTCGTAGCTTTTATCCATATATTTAGAGGAGCCAACTAGCTGCTTTGTATTTTTACGATTGAACAAAATACATCCTTCCTTAACATTACACTTTAATTTTTCATAATGTTCTGGATTAACAACTTTTACCTCTTCATAA
This sequence comes from Psychrobacter sp. DAB_AL62B, assembly GCF_028895345.1. Lineage (NCBI taxonomy): Bacteria > Pseudomonadati > Pseudomonadota > Gammaproteobacteria > Moraxellales > Moraxellaceae > Psychrobacter > Psychrobacter sp. DAB_AL62B. The sequence goes on along the minus strand of NZ_SAXC01000007.1, from coordinate 77,522 downwards.
ACAAATGTATCGCCTGTTATTGAACTAGTTTTTAATATTCCTTTATCACCTTCTTCAAATTTATGCTTCTCACAATTAATGCTTGTTCCAGCGACTACATTACTAATAATATCTCCAATCTTATACTTCTTTCTCTCTACACTTTCATCCTTAAAAAGAGTTTGTTGCGTGAACGAATCTTTGAGAATTATAGCTTTTTCAAGAATTTGATGACTTAAGGTAAGAGATATCTCCAGTGCATTAATCAAGGCCATTATGCCCTTTTGTTCAGGAATAGAGGGTATTAAAAAATTTAACCCTTCCAGGTCTCTCCATTTAACACGCTTCGACATTGTCCCCTCTGAATTGGAGTTTGCAAATTTCCATATCAGATCAGAATTAACTATTAAAGAAAAAAATCCAGGAACAATATACTCATCTTTTTCTCTTAGGACAAAGGCGTCACCTGAGCAAACACCTGAAAAATCAACCTGTGAGGCCCTTTTCAAGTACGTATTTCTTCTCGCGAATAATATATCACCAGACTTAAAAATTTTTGCAGCTGAGACTAAACCTTTGGTACTAGCATATTTGATGATTTTCAAATCTCCTGAAATAAAATGTTCTAAGCCAACAAATCTAGTAAATCCAGATTTTTCAGGATCATTGATTCGCTCAGAAAATTCATATGCTAATTTACCTAAGGGAATTGATTTCCATTTTTCTTTATTAAAATACAATACTTGCTTAGTCATAACTCTTCTCTGAAAAAAAACTTTCCATCTTAATATTTAAATTATTCGATGATACTTTCCAGTCTTGCAAGATATCATCAAATGAATTTTCAGGAGATACTTTGTCTCTTACGAATAACTGAACACTTAATCTTGAATTATCATCTTTTAAAATAGAGCAACAATCAACAATACTTGAGAATCCATCAACAATAGTAAAATCAGTATATGCATTCAGAATTTTAAGAATGTGATTGTCATCCAAATAACTCATTGTTTTTTCTTGTCTCAAGGTATCTACAGCTTGTATAAACTGCACTTTATTTTTTTTATGTTCAGGCTTATTGTTATTTGTTACTAACAAGCATGAGACCATTGAAGAATTGTAGAATAAGTTTGGACCAAGACCAATAACACATTCCACCAAGTCTTCCTCGATCATCTTACGGCGCATCTCTGCTTCTGAATCACGAAACAAGATACCGTGCGGCCATAGTGAGATAGAACGACCGTTATTGAGATCTAGACTCTTTTGAATGTGCTGTTGGAATGCATAATCCGCACAGCCTTGCGGCGGTGTGCCCCATAGATTTCTACCGTAAGGATCATTCTCAAAAGCTTTTCTATCCCAAGACTTAATCGAGTAGGGTGGGTTAGCCAATATCACGTTGAATTTTTTCAGCTCACCGTTTTCTATTAAGCCTGGGTTGGCTAAGGTATCGCCACGCACAATCTCAAACTCTTCTATGCCATGCATAAACATATTCATGCGAGCAATGGCTGAGGTAAGCAGGTTAATCTCTTGGCCGTATAATTTGAGGGTACGGTACTCTTTGCCTTCATCTTTTAAATGGAGCGCACAATTCAGCAATAAGCCACCAGAACCACAGGTTGGATCATATATCGATTCACCTGGTTGTGGGTCCATGATCATAGTCATCAGCTTTACAACGGTACGGTTGGTATAAAACTCTGCTGCTGTATGGCCGCTATCATCAGCGAACTCTTTAATTAGATATTCGTAAGCGTTACCCAGCTTATCATCAGGTACATTGGCTAAATTAAGCGTGTGCTGCGAGTAGTGCTCAATAAGATTAGTAAGCATAGCATCGGATAGGCGCTCTTTATTGGTCCAGCTGGCATCGCCAAAAATACCTTGTAAAGTATCAGGATTGGCTTGCTCAATGGCGCGCATAGCGCCTTGCAGTGCTTGGCCAATGTTAACCGTAATTTCACGCACGTCTTGCCAGCGTGCACCTTCTGGAATTTGGAAATGATGGTTTTCTGCAAAGGCTGCGTACTCCATATCTCCATCTGATTCAGCCAATGCTTTTTCAAATTCTTCATCGTATACATCAGAGATACGCTTAAAGAATAGTAAAGGAAAGATATACTGCTTGTAGTCGCCCGCATCAATTGTGCCGCGTAAGGTAGTGGCTGCGCCCCAGAGGTATTTTTCTAATTCTTGTTGGGTCATCATACGGTAGGTTCCTCGATCAAACTTGCTTGTTCTTCAACATCCCTAATAATTTCAGAGGCATTAATATCTCGACCCTCAGCTAGAATACGTATTGCTTTAGCCACATAAGCGGCTCTTTTAGCAATAAATTGAGCAAAGTCACTTTTAACCTTGTCCGCTTTTTCTTCACCAGATAAACCAGTGTAGTCCCCACACTTTAATTCATCCAACGGTATTAGATGTGATTGCAGACGTGCATTGACGATATCCTCGCTGGTCCAGTTATAACGTTCTTTCAGGTAACTGAGTGGATCTTTACTGCTGATATTTAAATTAGTTTTATCGGTAATTAGTGCACAGTTCAGTGCAAAGTAACTTTCCGTTCCCACTTCTTTTAATAAGGCATCAGGGAACACATGATGATAATGTCTGCGGCCATCAACAAGTTGTTGTTTAGTTAGTGACGAACCATCGGCAAAATCGTAAGCACCCAGTTTGCTAAAGACAGCCATAATGCCACGGGCTCGAATGTTCTCACGCTTGGGCCAACCAACACGTTTTAATTCATCATCGGTCGAGAGGGCGTATAAAGCACGATTTAACACGGGAACATCATTTTCAGTATAGGGCGTGCCATCCGCTTTTGTTTTTGCTGTGATGATGTTTTTAAGCGCTACAAAATCGTTAAAGGCATGTGAAGCAGCAGAGTTTTCATAACGGTCTGTAAAGAAGCTAGACCAAAGGTATTTTTTCAGTAATACCTCAAAATTACCTCTCGAATCTAAATTTTCAGGAATATCAACATATAAAGCGGCAATCACAGCTAACACCGCATTGGTGGGTAACCTAGCACGGTCATAAATAGCCTGGCTTTCCATAAACGTTGCCATTTTAGATAAACCTTGAGACATTTTATCCCAGTTATCTACCATAGCTTCTTTACTCATATCCCACATACCACGTTGATTTGGTAGCTTTGATTGTATTAAGGCTGATGTGGCGAGTATAAGAAATGGCAACTCAAAATAATACTGAATCGTTGGATATTTATGATCTAATTCATTTTGGTAATCATCTAAAGATACGCCTTTGACGCCTTCTATTTCAGCACGAATAATGTCGTACTGTGATAAAGGTTTACTGTTGGTATTCATGTTAATAAATACTTGTAGAGCCGTTTCTTTACTAGTCTGAGATGGTAAGGCTAGATAGGGTAAATTAAAATAACTAATAACTTCTCTAAAGTCCCTTATTTTATTTTTTAGTTTTTCTTCTTTCCCCATCCATTCTTTTAATAGGCCTTTATAGTTTTCATTATCAACACTTGGTTCCAAGCTTGATAGTGCAGAATCAATCCAATCTTCAGTTTCTTCAGGGATATCACCAGGTCTAAATAAGTTCATAGGTATCAGGCCGCGTTTTAAACACTCACTAGGCTCATCCACCCATAACGGCATTGTTTTACCATTTTTATTTGTCCAACGACCTTTATACCAAACTTCTGACTCATCTGTTCTTTCGTTTTCGGGCACACTTTCATCGTAAGCGTTCAGGTATAAAAAGTAATCAATATCCTTATAATTATTATGCAAAGCTCGCCACAGCGATGTTAAACGCTGCTGACCATCTAGAAGGTGCTCGGTAACACGCCCTTGGGTTTCTGGAGCAGTAACTAAGTATCTTGATACAAACTGCTCTTTATCGACATCAAGCAATAACGTTACGCCTAGTGGTAAATTTTTGGTAACTGTATCTAGTAGGCTACAAACTCTATTTTTATCCCAAGCCTGATGCCGTTGGAAGCGAGGCAGTTTTATTTCGCCACTTTGAATTTTTTGAAACCAGACAGAGACTTGTCTATCTTGCGCTGAACTAGATGGTGTTTTCATACTATAAATCCCTTTAATATTGTTTTAAACTCCTCTTCCGCCTCTAAGCTGGCTTGCCATGCTTGTTTTAAGTCCGCCATAGCTTCTTCCACACTTGGCAAATTATCCTCAATGACCTTCTCTACATAGAGTGGAATATTAAGATTAAAATCATTCTCTTTTAGGTCCTCGAAACTGGCTACCTTGGCGTAGTTCTCAACATCTTGGTAATTGCTATACCATTGGTATATTTTCTGAATATGCTCGGGCTCTAGGTGATTTTGAGCGCGTCCCACACGTATCTGTTCAGAAGCGTCGATAAATAGAACGTTTCCTTTTTTATCGGTATCTTTGTTTTGTTTAAAGATCATGACACAAGCGGCTAACTGGGTTCCATAGAATACATTAGGACCTAAGCCGATGACGGCTTCTAAAATATCTTGATCTAATAGTGCTTTACGGATTTTACCTTCAGCACCTTTACGAAATAGGGCACCATGAGGCAATACCACGGTCATACGGCCTGTACTATTCATGGATTTAACCATGTGTTGTACCCAAGCCATGTCGCCATTACCTTTAGGTGGCACGCCAGCAATATTGCGCCCATAGGGATCATCAGCCCAATTATCCGCGCCCCAATCTTTTAATGAGAACGGCGGATTAGCTATGACACAATCAAAAGTTTTTAAACCATCTGCTTGAAAAAAGGCGGGCTCACGTAAGGTATCACCGCGGAGAATTTCAAAATCTTCGATGCCGTGTAAGAACATATTCATACGCGCAATAGCACTGGATGTTAGGTTTCTTTCTTGGCCGTAGAGTTTAAGTGTACGGAAGTCTTCACCGTTATGTTTCAGGTTATCGACACACTCTAATAGCATACCTCCGGTCCCACAGGCAGGATCATAGACAGATTCACCTTCATGCGGATCAAGGATAAGCCCTAGCAAGTGTACTACTGATCGCGGAGTATAAAATTCACCTGCTTTTTTATTGGTTAGGTCGGCAAAATGTTTGATCAGATATTCATAGGCGTTGCCCAACATATCTGGATTGGCATTTTCATGGCCCAAACGATACTGTGAGAAATGCTCAACTAGGTCAATCAATAGCTTATCTGGTAGCTTGTTTTTGTTACTCCACTGAGCATCACCAAAGATACCGTATAAAAAGCCTTGGTTAGCCTGCTCAATACCGCGCAGCGCCTGTTCTATGGCTTGACCTACGTTAGTGGTCGTTTCACGTACATCATTCCAGTGACAGCCTTGTGGGATTTCAAAGCAGTGCATTTCTGGCATGGATGCGTATTCAGTATCACCGTCAGACTCTTCTAGTGCCTGTTTGTATTCTTCGTCATAAACGTCGGAGATACGCTTGAAGAATAAGAGGGGGAAAATATAGACCTTGAAATCTGAAGCATCAACTGGACCTTTTAGGATCCAAGCAGCTTTTGAAAGGTATTGCTCTAACTGGGACAGTGATAAAACTTCACTCATTAATAAATTCTCTCAATAAAGCAGGTATGGATAAAATATAGCAGGATAAAAAGAGTAGACTAAAATAAACAGTTTACTATAAACCACGCAGCTATTCTTGTCTTGCATCGCAATAGGGCGGTTTAATATGGATGAGTCTTACATTGGATTTTGAATGATATATTGTTTCCAAGAAATGACTTCAGCTTGTTTAATGTATAGGTATTGCTTTGAATCATGGTTTATTTATTGCCTCTCTACAATATAGAGTTTAATCAAGGGCGGTATAATCCATGACATCACTCCGAATTTGCGGTTGCTGGTCGTTATACTGAATACCAAAGTCTTCGCTCTCTGCTGTTTTCTCTATCTCTAGCAAGCGCGCATGAAGTTCTGGTATCAAACGCGCACGTGCTGCCTGTTCCTGCTCGTGAATATTACCAAGCGCAGCTAACGCATTTAAACGACGATCTTGATCTGATTGCTTAAAGTCGTCTGCGGTGATACCGCACAAAGGCATCTCTACCTCGGCTATGATCTTTAATGACTTAGCGAGGTTTCCAACCGTATCCGACAAAGATTCTGATAGTAATAATGCCTTTTGAACTTGCTCGCCAGCAGCTTCAGGATCTTCATCAGCCGCATTCGCATATCCCTGTAAAGATAGTGCCGCGGTCAATGCCTGATCAAATAACTGACCTAAATTATCAAACCTGCGTCTGGTGTTTTTAATGATCTTAGCACGACCTTGCGCATCAATAACCACGCTCTCAATTATTCCTTCAATCTTGCTTCCTGCTGCTTCCAATTCTGTGTCTGATTCCAGGTTTTGTGCTTTATTAGTTCTCGATGAAATTAAATGAGTATTTTTCGGTTTCTGCTTCCATTCTGGCTTGCTTCCATCGCTATTCGCCTCTAGGTCCATGTCTTTTTTAGAAGACTGTACCAGGCTGTGCTTAACCCAGTTTTCTTTCTTACGCCGTTTACTGATTGTACCGCTCGATTTTGGTGCCGCATTTCCATAACCAGTCTTTAGCTGCTCAATTAGTTCACGGTCGGTAATGTTAGGCGTGTTCTCCCAGATAAATCTAGCCGATGCCCATACTTCATTTTTCGAGTAATGACTACTCATAATCAATTCCTACCATTTCTGTATCATCTATCATCTCAGGCTTTGGTAGAGGGGTGCTGTAATGATATTTTTGATCTCTATCTCTAATTAAATGATGGCGGTCTTCATTATTAACACGCTCTTTGATTTGCACCATTTGCATATTGACGGCGTTTATCTTTCTTGCTTGGTCAACTTCTATCTTTCTGATAATGTGCATGACTCTACGAGTAGCTTGTACGACCGGCTCACTTAATTCGCTGGCACACTTCTCAGATCTTATAGCGTTGCACAGCTCTTTGGTATATGTTAATAGCGCTTCGTGGTCGTTTTTACAGATAGATTTCATATGATCAACCACAACGCTGGCAAGTTCAGTGGCCATCATCTCAATAAGGGCATGTGATTGATTGACGACATGATTCACTGTACCTGCCAATATATCAATCTCAGGCTCAATGGATAGGCCACAAATATAATCAAGCGATTGTCCATATAGATCTTGGAATATAAGCAAGTCGATTAGGGTCAGATTCTTTTTACCGTTCTCAATCTCGCTAATACGATTACGATTGTTTGACACCCCCCAGACAGCTTTCATAACATCTGTTTGTGTCATGCCAGTATTACGACGCGCCGCTGCTAAATTTAGTCCTATGGTGATATTAATGCTTTTAACATCACGTTTTGTATATCCTGATCGTTTGGCCATACATTTCTCCTAATTATTAATATTTTGAGAGTCTCATTAATAGGCGATCATATTTATTATGAACGCGCTAAAACTAATTAATTATGAGTAACCAAATGCATAGTCCGGTATCACATCCAAATCACTTGTTATTGGCATATTATTGCTAAAGCGTGCGTATGGACCTTCAAACGCCAACCTAACAGTCCCAGTCGGTCCGTTTCTGTTTTTGGTTAATATTACTTCCGCCATACCATCAAGCTTAGCGCTACCACCTTTCTCTTTTTGCTCGTAGTAGTCGTTACGGTAAATCATAACGATAAGGTCCGCATCTTGCTCAATCGTCCCTGAATCGCGCAAATCTGACATGATAGGACGCTTGTTGGGGCGCTTTTCAACCTCACGGCTTAACTGAGATAACAGAAATATAGGGCAATCAAACTCATGACCTAATGTCTTTAGCGTGCGGGTAATGGTACTAATATTATCAATCTTGTACTGCCCATGGAGGCCACCCATGATCTGCAAATAATCGATACCAATCGCTGATAGCTTGCCGCCAGTTTCACGTTTTATTCTGTTTAGCTGGGTGCGTATCTCAGCAATGGTAATCTCCTTTGTCTCAACGATGGAGAGTCGCATATCCTCTTCATCTGAGATAAAACGCTGCATTCGTGCCCATTCATCAGTACTTAGTTGACCTTTTCTAATAGAAGTTAGATGGATACTAGTCTTGGCACTTGCCAGCCTATCCATGACCTGATCTGATGGCATCTCTACACTAAAGAAGACTGCTTCACCTTCTTTATATTTAGCGATATGCGACAGACAGTTCATAACCAATGCAGTTTTACCCATGGAAGGCCGGGCTGCAACGACGACCAGATTACCAGCATCAATCATCGCCAAATTATCAAACTCTGAGAACCCAGTACTGGTAAAGTTATTCAGGCCGTCTTTAGCCGCTGCAATGCGCTCAATCATACCGCCCATCAATGTACCCACTCGCGCATGATTATTAGTGCCGCTACCCACTTCAAGATTGGCAATGGCACTCATGACCTCGTTGTTCACATCAATGGTTTGATTGTCACCATCCTCAAGTTTTTGAATGCCAAACTTAAACTGAGAAATCGATTGTCTACGTATTGACCGGCGTTTTACCAATTGGGCGTGACTACGTAAACTGCTAAACGAAATATTCGGAACTAAGCTCATCATGGCAAAGTAATTAGCGGGGCAGTACTTATCGTTAAGTTGATTACGCTCCTCAAGCAGGTCAGTCACCATAACTTCATCGTAAGGCTTGTTAGCCATTGCCAAGTCACTAATAGCTTGATACATAACCTGATGTCTTATAGCTTCAAAATCCTCAGCAACAATGATATCGCTAACCACATCAAACGCCGTATCTTTACCTAGCATTTGATTGAGAACGGACTGTTCGACTTGGATGTACCTTTGCTGTTCATTATTCATTTGGCAGACCCCACAAGCTGAATAACCGCGTTTTTGGCTCGATAGCTATCCCAGTCGCATATCATTACTAATAAATTTTCACGTAATCTATCCCATGCTCTATCGCCTAAAAACTCATGCAAGTCAGCGATGTCCATATTAGTTGTGATCACGGTAGGCGCTTTTTCATATCTTGAAATAATTATCTGGGCAATTCGTTCGCGATCCTTTGCGTGTCGATCACCTGCGCCCAAATCGTCAATGATTAATAGCTCATTGGACGCCAAGTTTTGCAAGTAATCGTCTTCACTTTTTTGAGAATTACCCCAACAAGCTCTTGCTTGGGAGCCAATATTAAAAGAGGTTATTAGCTCGCAAGTGTGATCATAGAAACCCTGCTGGTTATGACTGTCAAACTCACTTGGTAAGGATTGATGTTTTTGCAAATAGAGGTTGATCGCTATCGCATTGGCTAACATAGTCTTGCCTGTACCTGTGCGGCCAAGAATGATTAGATTGGGCGAGTCGCTATTAATTGATTCGCTATACTGCTGTAGCTGGGCAATCTTATCGCGCTGCTCAGTGTTTTTAGTTTCATCATACTGCCAGTCACTAAAACGCCCCTTATTTACGCTCAAACCTTTTGATATCATTTTCGTGGTCATTAGCGCTTTCATGTTTTGGCTGTCAATTTTCTGCTGTTTATCTCTATCTTTCTTCATTTCAGCGTCATTACATTTGTAGCACTCGATACTACCGTTGATATCTAAATGCTTTGTCTGTCCATGAGTATTGCAATCGATGATCAACTCACGTAGAAGGACGCTGCCAAACTCTACTCGAGATAACTCTTTAATGATTTCCATCAGACAGCTCCTTGTGCTGTAAACAATCCACCCAAAGGGTCATGGTTTGGATCATCATATTTCGCGTTTACATTCATATTGCTATAGGTGGCCGCTTGCTGATTAGTAGGAAGCTCATTGGCAATAATATCGTCTAGCCAACCCTCATTATTCAAATAAGTGTACGGATCTTTGCGAAACTTTTTGACTGGTGTTGAAACAATATAGGCTGGCAAGTGCTGCATAACCTGTTCACGAACTTTATTGCTAAGAGAGCTCCATTTAGATTCGCATTTACCTCTGGCCACAGATTTAGCATAAACTTGCCAAAATATATCGAAAGGTATATTTAATTGTTTTTGGTTATCATTATCAGAGTTAGTTTCTAGTTCTTCGTTTATAGTTAATAGTTTATAGTTAGTATTGCGACCGTCATGCGTTTTACATGCGTTCGCATTGCGTTCGCTCGATACCTCTCTATTACTAATCCTAGATTCTTTTTCAGGCTTGTCTTCACCCCATCTTATCCTAGCTGATGCGCGTGCTTTAGCTGATTTTGCCTGGTATGCTTTAATGTCTCTCTCAACTCTGTCGTTGATATAACCATAATCTGTAAGCTCAAAGAAGTAACGCAGTACGACCGCAATGCTATCGCTATGCGTTCGCATACTTATTAGTAAAGCAATCTCAGCAATATCTATAGGTAGTGGCCGCTCATTAAGGTAGCAATAGTCCAACATGCGGCGATATGCTAAATCCTCCATTGGCTCTAAAAAGTTAGTTTTACTCATATAGTCTTTTGGACCAAAGGTGTAGTAATGCATCAAACGGACTCCTATCATCATAATTTTACAGAACACCTTGCTAGATACATTACCTAAACTTAGGTTGTGATAGTTTTTGAAGTGGAATAGTGAATGTTGAAGAAATATGAATGGTTTAGGGCTTTTAGAAACAATCTGTTTGAATAAAGCTATATAACTTTGAAGGCATTGATGTGGGCCTACGTTGAAAGTATCAATAAGCTCAAAAGAGTCTATGCTGCCCGTATAGAATTTTTTGATATTTATGCAGAAAGCTTGAGTGCAATCAATTTTTTTGTTAGAGGTTTGTTGGTTTTTTTTCTTTGGGATATTCATGATTACACCTCCTCAACAATAGAGATGTTTCGATTACTCAGCCATTCGATAACATCAGCATTGCGCCATGCAGTCATAGTATTCGAGAGGCGGACAGGCGAGGGAAAGCGTCCATCTCTTGACCAAGCCCATAATGTACTGCTACCGAAAGGTAGGAATGGCAAAAGCTGGCTGGCACGACTCATGCCTTGCGGTGGCAAGTATTTGGCGTGTAGGTTATCTGCTATTTGTTCAATTTCGTTCGAGAGGTTATTAGCGAAAGCGATAACTGGTGTTTGTGTATTAGTGTTTGTCATGTCAATTACTCCATACTATGTGCTACTACGGCTTGTAATAGCTTGTCTTGTATGGATATATAATAGATAACAAAAAACCCTCTAAATAGAGGGCTTACGGGCCGTAAAAGGTCTTTTACGGACTCTTTATTCCGTGACGGGTAATTGTTTTTTAAATAAAAGATCGATATTTACTTTGTTCTTGTCATCATTGCTTTGCCTACCTGTTTTAAACTCCAGTCCTTGTAAGTGAGTATCGTACAAAGTGTCATAACTTACAGTCAGGTTATCAGCTTTTTTATCGTCTTGATCAGCAAGGATAAAAGCTAAATCTTTCATGTAGGGTATTATAAAATCAACTATATCACCTTTTCTCAATTTATTTTGAGAGTCTAAATCTCTTAATACTATAGCAAGGCTTCTATTGAACTGCTTGATGGCTATCTGTTTAATATTCTGCGCCTCTACATTTGAAAGATTATTGCTGTCGGTTGATATATTTTTCAGGGCTGCAATAGCTTTTGTTAATTGGCTATCAAGGTCCGCTATTTTGGCATTGGCAGCTGCAAGTTCCTGACTTGGCTGTTCTTTACTTTTAGGTTTTTCGTATGCTAATTCCTTTTTTGATTCGTCTATCTTATCTTCGTTATTCTTGAACGTAACTTGTGGCGTCATTGGTTTTTTAAAATTATTACTAATAGCTTGTTCATTTTTAATACTAAGTTTTGTCCGCTCGGCTAACTTTGATTGGTCGCTTAGGTTTTCCCTTTCAATTAAAAACTTTTCGATAGTTCCTTTGCTTAGTAAGAGGTCTGCACGATAAGGGGTCAATCCTAAGACACGTTTATCTACTTTATATCCGCATACTTCTTTTTTAGCAAAATAGTGGCATCCACGCTTATAGGCAAAAATATCGTATTCTACTATGGGCTTGAAATCTCCTAGTGACTTAGTTTCAAAGTATTCATTACCCAAAAGTGGTTCAGTTAAAGCTTTATATGTACTAGTAAAGTTTGGCTTGCAATAATCGTTAAGTAAACGGTTAAAACTAAGGTATTCATCTTTATAATAAACTGGAACATGCTTAGTCATACCGCTATATAGTAGATATTTTCTAACATTATCGAGATTGTCATTAGTGACTTGTGATATTAACTCTAGCGTTTCTGAAACTAGAATAAACTCATCTTCTCTTTTTTTAATTTTATTCGTCAAATTGCTCATATTCACACCTTCACACACACTTAAACCGAAGTAGGTGCAAGGCAGTACCAGCCTAAAGGTGTGTAAAGGGCTGGCTTTCGGGTAATTAATCCTAGCCTTGCATAGTCGTAGCTAAGTCTTAGCCTAGCTGTTGTGCTTTAAAACCAGCATGTATGACATTATCAATCTTACCGGCGTAAGAATCATCAATAAAGTTTGCCCATTTATTCATCATGTCTATTCTATACTTCAGATGCTGAGCTCCGTTGTAAGCTTTGCTTATCTTGTTTTCTTTCTCATGTGCCAGTTGTAGTTCTATAGCTTCATGCATAAATTCCTGTTCATGTAGGGTAGTGCTGGCAAGTCCACGAAAGCCATGACCAGTCATTCGCCCTTTATAACCCATACGCCATAAGGCAGTAATAAAAGCATTGGTACTGTATGGTTTGCGGTTTGACGGATTAAAAAAGACATGCTTATCTGAGAACCCTAGCTTTTCGATCCGCTTCAAGATAGCCATTACTTGCGGTGCCAGTGGTACTAAATGCGGTCTATCCATTTTCATCTTGTCGGCCGGAATACGCCATATTTTGGCTTTGTAGTCTATTTCACTCCATTCCATGAAGCGCAATTCTTGCGTTCTTACAAACGTATAGCACATAAACCATAAGCCTAGCTTCACTAGTACATCACCATCATAGGCGTTAATGTCTTGTAGTAGCTTTGGTAATTGCTGGCTAGTTATACGGCTATGATGCTTCACTTTGTGCGGCTGCAAAGCTTCGGTTAAATCGTTGGCTGGGTTGTGAATAGTTAAACCTTCACGTATTGCTTGTTTAAATATTTGCCCTGATTGACGTATAGCTCTACGTGCCATATCAGCTGCGCCTCGTGCTTCTATAGCTTTACCAATAGCCAAAACATCAGGCGCGGTAATATCATCTACATTTAGGTGACCAATGAACGGCTTTATATCTCGTTGGTATTGTGAGTAGTCACGGCTATAAGTAGTAGGGGCGATATGAGCTTTACGGTCGTCATGCCAGCGTTGCGCTATAGCATCAAATGTTTTTGTACCGTCAACATCTGCTTGCAAGCGTTTTTTATCCTGCTTAGGATTGATGCCTTGTGCTATCAAGTCTTTGATTTGTTGGTTGCGCTGGCGAGCGTCAGCTAAGCTCATTGCTGGATATTTTCCAATGGTTAGGCTTTGACGTTTATCAGCATACTTGTAGTCACATACCCATACCTTACTGCCAGTGCTACGCACCCATAAGCGTAGGTTATTACCGTCGCTATATTTGTCAGGTCGGCTAGGTGTGCAAGTATCGGAAGGCTTAAGGCGTTTGATTTGGCTATCAGTTAATGACATGACGGTATATTTCCATGACGGTATAAAATATACCGTAAAATATACCGCAATTTTACATGGATTACTATGTTTTATGATGGAGGACTATGGAAGGTGTTTAGCCTATATACGAGCAAAATAAAGGGCAGACGGTCAATGACGGTCTGCCCTAATATTATGTTTGGTCGGAACGGCAGGATTTGAACCTGCGACCCCTACACCCCCAGTGTAGTGCGCTACCAGACTGCGCTACGCCCCGAATGACTGACTATTTTACGCAAAATTATGTATATTGCAAGGGCTATTTATTTTAGCCAAAATCTACAGTCGTATTTTACCTATAACAGTCAGCTGAACCAATGAGCAGTTAACCTTAACCCAATAGCTCTTTTAGGATCTGGTTTACTTGCTGCGGGTTAGCACTACCACGGCTGGCTTTCATGACTTGTCCAACTAGACCGTTAAAGGCTTTTTCTTTGCCGCCGCGATACTCTTCAACCATCACTGCATTTTTAGCGATGACCTCTTCAACGATGGCTTTGATAGCACCGGTATCCGTTTCTTGCTTAAGGCCTTTTTCTTCGATGATTTTATCTGCCGCGTCATCAGCATCGCCGCCTTCACGCTCATACAAGGCCCCAAATACTTTCTTAGCCAATTTGCCAGATAGCGTATCGTCTTTGATACGTTTTAGCATGCCAGCCAATTGCTTGGCGCTGATAGGGGAGTCAGTAATTTCTTTATCATCTTTATTCAGCGCACCCAGTAGGTCGCCCATGACCCAGTTAGCTGCCATTTTGGCATCTTGCTGATCAATTTCAGCCACTACATCTTCGAAGTAATCGGCAATTTGACGGCTACCAGTCAAGATACGAGCGTCGTATTCTGATAGACCAAGAGCCTCTTCAAAACGTGCACGACGAGCCACCGGCAGTTCCGGCATTGCCGCACGGATGCTATCAACCGTATGCTGCTCGATACGCACAGGTAGCAAATCAGGATCAGGAAAATAGCGATAGTCGTTGGCGTCTTCTTTAGTACGCATAACACGAGTTTCGTCGCGCTCGGGATCATAAAGCATCGTCGCTTGCAGAACTTTACCGCCATCTTCTAAGATGTCGATTTGACGTTCGATTTCACGATTGATAGCGCGCTCGATAAAGCGGAACGAGTTCAGATTTTTTAGCTCAGTACGGGTACCAAGTTCAGCGCCAGGCTTACGAATAGAGACGTTACAATCACAGCGGAATGAGCCTTCCGCCATGATAGCATCTGAGATACCAAGCCAAGTCACCAGCTGATGAATGGCTTTAATATAGGCAAGCGCCTCATGAGCTGAACGCATATCAGGCTCAGATACGATTTCAATCAATGGTGTGCCAGCACGGTTAAGATCCACGCCAGTCATACCATCAACGGCATCATGAACGGATTTCCCAGCATCTTCTTCTAAATGCGCGCGAGTGATACCCATGCGTTTAGGGTATTCATTCTTTTCACCTTCGTTGACCACAACATCGATATAACCTTCGCCTACGATAGGGTTGGCCATTTGGGTAATTTGATAGCCTTTAGGTAAGTCAGGATAAAAATAGTTTTTGCGGTCAAAAGTATTGAATAAACCCAGCTCAGCATTGACGCCGATACCGAATTTTAGCGCACGATCAACCACGCCAGCATTTAGAACTGGCAATACACCGGGTAGACCTAAGTCAACGATGCTGGCTTGGGTGTTTGGCTCATGACCGAAGTCAGTCGGTGCGCTTGAGAATATTTTACTTTCCGTATTGAGCTGGCAGTGAATCTCGATACCGATGACCACTTCATAGCCATCAACAAAAAGCTCTTTACGAACAGCATGTTTGCGAACGGCATTATTATCAGTAGTAGTTGCTGTGTTCATTATACCGTCTCCTTCGCGATGGTAGAGTGTTGCAAATGATGATCCGTATGCTGCTGGAATAAATGCGCGGTTGTGAGCAATTGACTTTCTTGCCAATGCTGACCAATCAGCTGTAAACCAATAGGTAAGCCATTAGAGGTCAAGCCAACAGGCTGACTGAGCGCAGGTAGACCGGCTAAGTTAACACCAATGGTATAAACGTCACCCAAATACATCGTAGCAGGATCAAGGTCTTCACCCAGTTTGTAAGCAGCTGTTGGTACGGTAGGACTGGCAATCACATCACAGTTAGCAAAAGCATCTTCGAAGTCTTTGACGATTAAACGACGTACTTTTTGTGCTTTTGTATAGTACGCGTCAAAATAACCAGCAGATAGCGCATAAGTACCGGCCAAAATACGGCGTTGTACCTCGGGACCAAAACCTTCAGAACGTGAGCGCGTGTATAAGTCCATTAAGTCTTTTGGGTTTTCACAGCGATAGCCAAAGCGTACGCCATCGAAGCGTGATAGGTTTGATGATGCTTCAGCCGGTGCGAGCATATAGTAAGTGGCAAGGGTAATCTCTGGATCAGTGATTGTCACCTCTACGATGGTCGCGCCAAGCTCTTCGTATTTCTTTAATGCCGCACGTACTGCTTGCTCTACCTCAGTATCAAGACCTTTACTAAAGTATTCTTTAGCGACACCAATACGTAAACCAGCTAGCGGTTTAGACTGATCAGCTGCTACTGCGTCATTGAGGTCTTGTACATAGTCAGGCATATCATAATTGATAGAAGTCGCATCACGTGGGTCATGACCAATCATCGGTTGCAGTAGATACGCGCAGTCCATGGCACTACGCCCCATGCTACCTGCTTGATCAAGACTAGAGGCATAAGCAATCATACCGAAGCGAGAGACGCGACCATAAGTAGGTTTGATACCGGTTAAGCCACAAAATGAGGCCGGCTGACGAATAGAGCCACCAGTATCACTACCGGTAGCAACAGGTATAAAGCCTGCCGCCACTGCTGCTGCACTACCACCCGATGAGCCACCAGGGACGTGATCTAGATTCCAAGGGTTATGCACTGCACCATAGTACGAGCTTTCATTATCCGAGCCCATCGCAAACTCATCCATATTGAGCTTACCAAGACTGATCATGCCCGCTTTATCGATGTTAGTAACGATAGTTGCATCATAAGGGGAAACAAAATTGTGCAACATCTTAGAGCCACAAGTAGTCAATACGCCTTGGGTACAAAAAATATCTTTATGCGCCATTGGCACGCCGAGTAATGGGCGCTTGTCACCTTGCAAGCGCATCTCATCTGCCGCTTGTGCTTGCGCACGTGCCGTCTCAGAAGTATGGGTGATAAAGCTATTGATCTTACTGTCTAGCGCGTTAATACGCTTGATATAGTGGTCAGTCAGCTCAAGGCTGCTAAATTGTTTGTCTTGCAAGCCAGTAATAAGCTGCTGCGTACTTAATAGATGAAGTTCAGACATAAGGTGTCGTCCGTCAAAATGTGAATAGCATAAAATTAGGGGAGGTCAAAATAAAATAGCGACAGCGACTTATTCAATCACTTGCGGTACTAAATACAAGCCATCTTCGATAGCAGGCGCGACCGACTGATTGCGCTCGCGATTGATATCATGTTTAGCGATATCAGCACGTAACTCTTGGCAGGCTTCATGGATATTTGATAAAGGTTTGATATCGGTGGTATCGACATTACCAAGCGTATTCATCAGCTTTAATATTTTAGTGATATCAGCAGCGTAGCTATCGGCCGTATTTTCATCAACGCCCAAACGAGCAAGGTTGGCAACTTCTAGGATTTCTTCACGGCTGACATGGTTATCAGACGTTAACGGTTGCTGTGACATAGTGTCTCCAGTGACGGACAGTTTTTGTTAGAGTAAGGTAGGGCTAAAAAGATCAGCACTTAAATAAGTGCCTTAGCTCAAAATGTAGATATATAGTGCGGTTATTATAAAGCATCTGACCTAAGTTTACAGAGCATGATGCTGGATTGCTGCACAATCTTTACTGAGATAAGACGTTTTGCAAATTTGACTGAGTAGTTAGGGCTTGATGAGTAATTGCTTACCATTCGCTTATGAAATACGTTACAGTGGGCAGCTCGCTGAGCAAACTATTAGGTAAGCTACTCATTAAAATCAGCACATAGCGTTCGCGTCTTATTAGTTGTTGAATTAAAGGCTGTTTCATTAAAGAGAGGGTTTTGTCTGCCAGTTCAAACTTTGTAACAACTTTTAGCGCTTAAGCGCAAAATCCTAGCGTACTGATGCAAATTTCTGTGTTTTTTTTGAGCCAAGTCGGTATAATTTATCTCAGTTTTTTCATTTCATCATTATTGCTTCGGTTTGACTTGTTGCGATGATAAACTCTCGCGATGAGTGATACGACCTGCTCAACCCTGACGAGTACCTATTCAGTCAGCCTCATTCGCCTCATTCGCCTCATTTGTAATACGCTGGAAATATTAGTCATGAACCTGTTTGGATTTTTATCAAATAATATCGCAATCGACCTCGGTACTGCGAACACCCTTATTTTTATTCCTGGTAAAGGCGTGGTGCTCGATGAGCCTACGGTGGTTGCGCTACGAAGTAATCGCACACAAAACCCTACCGTCGCTGCTGTTGGTGTTGATGCCAAGCAGATGCTGGGTCGTACGCCTGCCAATATTACCGCTATTCGTCCCTTAAAAGACGGCGTGATTGCTGACTTTGAAGTGACGCAAAAAATGCTCAAGCATTTTATCACTAAGGTAAAAGCCAAACGTTTTATGGCGCAGCCTAACGTAGTGGTTTGCGTGCCTTGCAAATCTACGCTTGTTGAGCGTAAAGCGATTCGTGAAGCGGTTTCTTCAGCGGGCGCGAGCAAAGTATTGTTGTTAGAAGAGCCAATGGCAGCAGCGATTGGTGCTGGCATGCCGGTTCACGAAGCCAGTGGTTCAATGGTCGTTGATATCGGTGGTGGCACCACTGAGATTGCGGTTATTGCTTTGTCAGGTTGTGTTTATGCCGAGTCTATTCGTATCGGTGGTGATATGTTTGATGATGCCATTATTACCCATGTACGGCGTACGCATGGCTGCGTGATTGGTGAAACCACGGCTGAGCGTATCAAGCAAGAAGTGGGCTCTGCCTTAAACGAAGATAGCCAGTTAGAAGTAGAAGTGCGCGGACGTAGCATGGCAGAAGGCGTGCCAAAAGCCTTTACTGTCAACTCAGAAGAAGTACAAAAAGCATTGAGCGACCCATTAAGTGGTATCGTCAGTGCGGTAAAAGCAGCACTTGAGCAGACGCCGCCTGAGTTGTCATCAGACATTGCTGAGCGTGGTATTGTATTGACTGGTGGCGGCGCATTGCTCCGTGATTTGGACAAACTTATTTCAAGAGAAACGGGTCTGCCAGTTACCGTTGCTGAAGATCCATTAACGTGCGTCAGTCGTGGCGGCGGTATTGCTCTTGATTTTATCAATAACAAAAGCCTAAACATGATTTTTGTATAAATCATGGCTTATAAAGCATTGTCATATTAGCAATGTTCAGATAAGGCTTAAGTTAAAGATAAAGTTGAATGAGAAGTAATAGATGAATAAGATTAAAGGTAGCCAATAAGGTTACCTTTAATCTTATCAACAACAGCTACAACTAATGATTAGTAGTACCGTTATTAATTTTTCAGTTATTAATACTGTTAGTGATAAAGGCTGTTAATGATAAAAGCTACTAGTTATAAAGACTATTAATGCGATGATAAGTTCAAACATTTAATGTTCTTAGATTTTATAACATGGTCACATTTATATAATGCTATTCAGTGCTGGCTACTGCTCACATTAGAACCTCTATATTAGACGACCTATGATTCCAAGTATTTTTGCTCGCCAACCACTCGCGCTGCGTATGACTGCTATTTTATTGATAGTGGCATTGATACTGATGTGGTTTGATAGCAAAAATCCAGAATGGTTTAACCCTATTCGCTCAACGAGCCACGCCGCAATGCAGCCTATTTATGAGCTGTCATTATTACCCAGTTATGCGAAACACTGGTCTAGCGGTAGCTTGCAATCAAAAGAAGTGCTACGCCGCGAAAATATGCAGCTGAAATCGCAACTTATCCACGCCCAAGCCAAGCTACAGCAGCAGGATTATATCTTGGCGCAAAACGCTCGCTTGCAAGGTATTCTATCGACCACGCGCCCTGAGCAGTTTGATTTAAATCTAGCACAGGTGATTGGTACCGATACCAATCTTTTGCGTCAAATTGTGGTGTTGAATAAAGGGGCGCAAGATGGCGTGCACGTCGGGCAAACGGTTATCGATGAAGACGGCATCTTAGGGCAGATTATCAATGTCTATCCCAATACCAGCCGTTTATTGCTGATTACCGATGAGCAGCAGTCAGTTGCCGTTACCGTCAAGCGGACTGGTCAACGCGCTATTGTCACCGGTCAGGGCATACCTACTTCATTGAGCCTCGATTATGTCTTTAAAACCTCAGACGTGCGCGTCGGTGATGAGCTGGTATCATCAGGATTGGGCGGGCGTATACCAGCAGGTTATAGGGTTGGTCGTATCGCCCATATTGAAGATACGCAAGCGGATAACTTTAGAAGCATTGAAGTCAAACCAGCGGCGAACTTTATCGACAATGCTTATGTACTGATACTGCAAGATAAGCTGACTAGTAAAAACAATGCCGGCATCACTGAGCCTTGATAGTCATTGTTCAAAATAATAGTTGTCTAATATTTAGCCGCTATCCAATCTAAGCGTACTGTTTTGCCTCTCGTTTTTTATTCCCTGCAATGCTGAGTTCATTATTAAGTAGCTGCTAAATATTCGCTAAAGGTAAGTATTCATGGCATATCCTGATTCTGAACATGCAAATGGGCTATTGCTTGCCATTATTGTACTGAGCTTCATTATTGCCTCATCACTCAGCGTTTATCCGTTAAGCCCTACTATGGCAACATTGCGTCCCATGATAATGATCATGGTGCTGATTTTTTGGTTGCTATTTCAACCGCGGTATGTGGGCATTTTTAGTGCATTTACTATTGGACTTATCGCCGACCTATTGATGGATACGCACCTAGGACAACAAGCATTTTCTGCTGTGGTCGTGGCATTGGTGATAAAAGTCACTAGCATCTATATGAGACAACTCAACACTGTCAGTGCTTGGTTAGTCGCGAGTTTAGGACTGACTGTCTTTCAAGTAAGTTTGTGGATACTACAGATGTTTATCCAAAATGTCTTTGTCGCCCAATCCGCTTTATCATTATTAATGAGCATTATTAGTTGGCCATTGGTACTACTGGCTTTACGTAAATTTGCACGTTAATTACGGCGGTGATTAAAGCAACTATTAAAGCCGTTATTCCAATCAATACCTTTTGTTGACTGCCATGTGAGAAAGCTTTTTAAGCGCATGTCTCAAAACCGTACACATTATAGTTCTAAATTAAAAGAGAGTAGCGATGGATATCATCTTAGCGTCTGGCTCGCCGCGTCGTCGTGAGTTATTATCAAGAGCACAATTAGATTTCACTATCTTGAGCGTTGATATCGATGAAACGCCGCATGATCATGAGTCACCCAAAGATTATATTGCCCGCATGGTCGCCGCCAAGGCAGAGGCGGCGATAGAACAATTAAATATAGATTTTAAAAATAACCAAACTGGTTTACCTGAGTCGTTTATTGTTTTAACCTCTGATACCATCGGTGTATTAGCAGATGGTAAAACTGTACTGGTTAAGCCTATCAATCGCGAGCATGCTTATAGCATGTGGCAGCAAATGTCTGACAATACCCACGAAGTATGGACGGCGGTGCAAGCCACTCAAATATCTTTACTTCCTCAGCTTTCTGAAAAATCAGAGCTTGCTAACACACCAAACTATAAGCAAGCTTTCCAAGTCGTTAATCAACAACAAATCATTGAGCGCACAGAAGTAACCTTTATAGCATTAACTAAAGAGATGATGAGTAACTATTGGGACAGTGGTGAACCTGCTGATAAAGCCGGTGGCTATGGCATTCAAGGGTTGGGTGCTACGTGGGTTAGTCGTATCAACGGTAGCTATACCAATGTTGTAGGATTACCGCTCGCACAAACGCTGGCGTTGATTAAAGATATGACAGACACTAGTATTTAGTAAAGCAGGTAAAGTATTCAGAGATGAGAGTAGAGACTACTGAATCGTCTGCACATAATGACACGGTAGGGTCATGGGCAAAAGCAAGTTGCATTTGTTACACTGTACTGTAAGGCTACCAAACCATGAACGTTTCATAAGAAAGCTGAGTGATAAGAGAAAACACTATGTCCGAAGAGCTGCTGATTAATATTAGTCCCATGGAATCCCGTGTTGCCGTGTTAGATAATGGCATCTTGGGTGAGATTTATATTGAGCGCCACAATAAACTGGGTTTGGTCGGTAATATCTACTTGGGCACGGTGGTCCGTGTGCTGCCTGGCATGCAAGCAGCCTTTGTCGATATCGGGCAATCACGTACAGCATTCTTACACGTCAATGACATGCAGCGCGAGCCCCGCCCTGTCGCTGAAAACAAAATGGCTGAAAAAATTAATAATGACAGTACTATTATAGATGCTACTGTTAATGATTTAGCAGTAACACCGCCAGTCGTTAGTGCGCAAAATACTGAAGTCGTACCGGCATCCAAAACTCTTATCCAACATCGTCTGCACGAAAGTCAGCGTATCCTAGTGCAAGTCACTAAAGACCAGCTTGGCAGTAAAGGTGCACGCTTAACCACCAATGTATCGCTGCCATCACGCTATTTGGTGTATCTGCCATCAAGTGATCATATCGGTATCTCGCAACGTATTGATGGCGAAGAAGAGCGTACGCGCCTCAAGACTGAGCTGAATAGTCTCATGCAGACGGTTAATCTTAAAGGTGGGCTGATTGCCCGCACGGCTGCTGAACGTGTGCCTGTCGACAAACTTGAAGAAGATATTTATTATTTATTACAATTATGGCGGACTATCTGCGCCCGTCGTCAAGAAATGAAACATAATCAAAGCTCCGAGCTCATTTATCAAGAATTATCACTGCCGCTGCGCTCTATTCGCGATTTGGTACATGCTGGTACCGAAAAAGTCGTCATTGATAACGCGCAGATTTATGAGCAAGTCAGATATTTTGCCAAAGACTTTGTGCCTTTTGTGTATGATCGGATTGTGCATTATACCGCTGAGCAATCACTGTTTGACGTGCACCGCGTCGAAGACGACTTACGTGACGCACTCAAACGGCGCGTCGATTTAAAGTCTGGTGGCTACCTGATTATTGATCAGACTGAAGCCATGACCACTATTGATGTCAATACTGGCTCATTCGTTGGCGGTCGCTCATTAGAAGATACCGTCTATAAGACCAATCTTGAAGCCACACACGCCATTGCTCGGCAACTGCGTTTGCGTAATCTTGGTGGTATTATTATCCTAGATTTTATTGACATGCTTGAGCAGCAGCACAAGGATGATATCCTTGAGAGCTTGCAGTCACAGCTGATACAAGATTATGCCAAAACTAAAATCACCCAAGTCAGTGAGCTTGGCTTGGTCGAGATGACCCGTAAACGTACCCGAGAGTCGCTTGGACAGCAGTTATGTGAGCCGTGCTCAACCTGTCAAGGTCGCGGTTTTGTCAAAACAGCTGAAACCGTCTGCTTTGAGATATTTCGTGAAATCATGCGCTGTGCTCGTACTTATAATTCCCCAAAGAAGTTTACCGTCGTCGCTCATGCGGCAGTCATTGACTTATTGTTGACCTCGGAGTCGGATACAGTGGCAGATTTAGAGTATCTATTGGGTAGGGTGATTACTTTTGATGTCGAGAATCTTTATACGCAAGAGCAATATGATATCGTTTTAGATTAAGAATCTTAAATCAAGAACTGTGAGCTAACGTCTTTGGATGTATTGCTTTAAGCTAAGCGTTACAGCTGTTACTTCACTATAAAAATAGCTGATTTAGCCTAAAAACAAAGGTTTATATGAATTCTTATCAGATATAATTATAAATAACGCTCTTGTAATCGTTTGATTATTATGTATAATACATACCACTGAATTATATATGCGCAGCCAATCAAACAGCTGGCGCTATGACAGCTAGAGCATCGTTTCTAGCACTATTTCATTATGCCTTTGCTGACATCCAATAATAGGAGGGTCGGCGGGGCTTTAAACTATTTTGCTTTTGGCACGCTATAAGTTCGGATAAAGAACTCATTCTGGTTAAGAACAGAAGGCCGCTTTAAGTGAATATTTAACCAAACGGCTTTTAGTCATATCTTTGCAAAGCAAGAATGACTAGAGCACATATTAGGAGCTTGCTGGCATGGCTAACCAGAGAATCCGTATCCGTCTTAAGTCTTTTGATCATCGTTTAATTGATCAATCTGCACAAGAGATTGTTGATACTGCAAAGCGCACCGGTGCGCAAGTTTGTGGTCCTGTACCGTTGCCGACTCGCATTGAGCGCTTCAACGTTCTAACCTCACCACACGTAAACAAAGACGCTCGTGATCAGTACGAAATCCGTACTCATAAGCGTATGGTTGACATCGTTCAGCCTACTGACAAAACTGTGGATGCGCTAATGAAGTTAGACTTGGCGGCGGGTGTTGACGTTCAAATTGCTTTGGGTTAATGAACATCACACCCAACCCATTAATATAAGATATAAAGAGGTCTAAAATGGCGATCGGTTTAGTCGGTAAAAAATGCGGCATGACCCGTATCTTCACTGAAGCAGGCGCATCTATCCCTGTAACAGTGGTTGAGGTCAGTGCTAACCGCATTACTCAAGTAAAAAATACTGATATAGATGGCTATCAAGCCATTCAAGTTACCACAGGTACCCGTCGTGACAGCCGCGTAACAGCAGCACAAAAAGGTCACTTCGCTAAAGCTGGCGTTGCCGCTGGTCGTGGTGTTTGGGAATTTCGTGCCAATGAAAGCGATCTTGAAGGTCGTGAGATTGGTGGTGAGATCCTAGCTGACTTGTTCGAACAAGGTCAGATGGTTGATGTCACAGGAAACAGTAAAGGTAAAGGCTTTCAAGGCGGCGTGAAGCGTCACAACTTCAGCATGCAAGATGCCACTCATGGTAACTCAGTATCTCACCGTGCACTTGGTTCAACTGGTCAGAACCAGTCACCAGGTAAAGTCTTCAAAGGCAAAAAAATGCCAGGTCAGATGGGTAACAAACGCGTTACCGTTCAGGGCCTAGAAGTGATATCGGTTGATGTTGAAAAAGGGTTACTTGTCATCAAGGGTGCTATCCCAGGTGCCACCGGTGGCGATGTCATCGTACGTCCGTCAGTCAAAGCCTAAGCAAGGGGATTAACGTGGATTTAAAAACAGTTACAGGGGCGGCAGTTGAGCTTTCTGATACGGCTTTCGGTCGTGAATTCAACGAAGCACTAGTGCATCAAGTCGTCACCGCATATCTTGCTGGTGCTCGCCAAGGTACACGCGCTCAAAAGACCCGTGCCGAAGTTTCTGGTGGTGGTATTAAGCCATGGCGCCAAAAAGGTACTGGTCGCGCTCGTGCAGGTTCTATTCGTAGCCCAATCTGGCGTGGGGGTGGTCGTGCATTCGCGGCTAAACCACAAGATTGGTCACAGAAAGTAAACCGTAAAATGTATCGCGGTGCGATGCAGTGCATCCTAGCCGAATTGATTCGCCAAGAGCGTCTGATTTTGGTTGAAGAGATAAGCGTTTCTGGTCCTAAGACCAAAGAGCTGATCGCCAAGTTACATGAGCTTGGTGCACCTCGTGCACTAATCGTCACCAAAGATGTTGACGAAAACTTATACTTAGCCGCTCGCAACATCCCACACGTCAATGTACTTGGTACAAACGAAGTGGATCCAGTGAGTTTGATTGCTTTTGATAAAGTAATCATGTCAGTTGAAGCTGCGAAACAATTTGAGGAAGCACTAGCATGAACAACGCAAGACTTTATCAGATCCTAAGAGGACCTGTATTCTCAGAGAAATCTCAAATGCTTGGCGACTCACTTGGTGTACAAGTATTTAAAATTGATTCTAACGCTACTAAGTTAGAAGTTAAAAAAGCAGTTGAGATGATGTTTGAAGGTGTTGAAGTTTTAAAAGTAAACACTTTGAATGTTAAAGGTAAGACAAAGCGTTTTGGTAAAAGCATCGGCCGTCGTAATGATTATAAAAAAGCCTATGTTACCTTAAAAGCTGGTCAAGATGTACAAATGGCTGATGCTGGTGAAGAGGTAGCTAACACTACTGCTTCTACTAGTGAAACAGCGAACAACGAATAAGGATTACACTCATGCCTATCGTAAAAGCGAAGCCAACATCACCAGGCCGCCGTTTTGTTGAAAAAGTGGTGCATCCACACCTTTATAAAGGTCGTCCGTTTGCAGCGCTTCTAGAATCAAAAAGCAAGTCAGGTGGTCGTAATAATAATGGCCGCATTACTAGTCGTCATATTGGCGGTGGTCATAAGCAACATTACCGTATTATTGACTTCAAACGTACCAAAGACAATATCCCAGCAACGGTAGAGCGTATCGAATACGATCCTAACCGTACTGCTCATATTGCCTTACTTAAGTATGCTGATGGCGAACGCCGTTATATTATCGCTGCTAAAAAGCAAGCAGTTGGCGATACCGTAATGTCAGGTGAATTATCACCAATTCGTCCAGGTAACTGTTTACCGCTTAAAAACATCCCATTGGGTACTGTGATCCATAATATCGAACTTAAAATCGGTAAAGGCGCACAGATGGCTCGCGCTGCGGGTGCAAGCGTTCAGTTACTAGGTCGTGACGGTATTTATGCTATTCTTCGTATGCGTTCAGGCGAAACTCGCCGCGTACACGTGAATTGTCGTGCTGTTATTGGCGAAGTTTCTAACACTGAAAACAACTTGAAATCACTTGGTAAAGCCGGTGCTTCACGTTGGCGTGGTATTCGTCCTTCAGTTCGTGGTGTCGCAATGAACCCGGTTGATCACCCACACGGTGGTGGTGAAGGTCGTAACAAAGGTCGCCATCCAACCAGCCCTTGGGGTCAGAAGTCTAAAGGACTTAAAACGCGCCATAATAAGCGTACTGACAGTATGATCATCCGCCGCCGCGCCAAGAAGAAATAAAGGAAGAATTTCATGCCTCGTTCATTGAAAAAAGGTCCATTCATAGACGCGCACCTGTTTGCCAAAGTTGAGAAAGCATTAGATACCAACTCACGCAAACCGATCAAAACTTGGTCGCGCCGCTCAATGATTTTGCCACAAATGGTTGGCCTAACTTTATCTGTTCACAACGGCCGTACTCATGTACCGGTTATCGTGAGCGAACAGATGGTTGGTCATAAACTAGGTGAATTTGCCCCGACTCGTACGTATCGTGGTCATGGCATTGACAGAAAAGCTAAGAAATAAGGTGCTTACCATGGAAGTAACTGCAAAATTACGCGGTGCCGCCATTTCGGCACAAAAAGTTAGACTCGTTGCCGATGAAGTTCGTGGCAAATCTATCGAGCGTGCTTTGGATATCCTAACGTATAGTAATAAAAAAGGCGCGGTTTTTGTTAAGAAATGTCTTAACTCAGCCATCGCCAATGCTGAACACAACAACGGTCTAGATATCGATACCCTTAAAGTATCAACTATCTACGTTGATGAAGGCATTACGCTAAAACGTATCCTACCACGTGCTAAAGGTCGCGCTGATCGTATCAGCAAGCGTACCTGTCATATCACTATCAAGGTAGGGGAATAAGTTATGGGACAAAAAGTACATCCAATCGGAATTCGTCTTGGTGTTGTCAAAAAGCATAACGCAAACTGGTATGCTAGCCCAAAACAATACTCAGAATATCTGATCAACGACATTCAAGTTCGTGAATATCTGCGCAAAAAGCTAGATAGTGCTATGATTAGCAATATCATGATTGAGCGTCCTACCGGTGCTGCTAAGATTACCATCGCCACTGCGCGTCCTGGTATTGTTATCGGTAAGAAAGGCGAAGACATTGAAAGACTTCAAAAAGAATTGACCAAAATTATGGGCGTACCTGCTCAGGTCAACATTGAAGAAATCACGTCGCCTGATCTTGATGCTCACTTGGTAGCACAAGGTATCGCAAGTCAGCTTGAACGCCGTGTTATGTTCCGCCGTGCAATGAAGCGCGCGGTACAGAACAGCATGCGTTCTGGTGCTAAAGGTATTAAAGTTGAGTTGTCTGGCCGTCTTGGCGGTGCTGAGATTGCTCGTACTGAATGGTACCGTGAAGGTCGTGTGCCATTGCATACACTACGCGCCGATATTGACTATTCGTCAGTACGTGCGGAAACCACTTACGGCACCATCGGTGTAAAAGTTTGGATCTTCCGTGGCGAAATCCTTGACGGTATGAACAGTGTTTATAACCCCGTTAAAGAAGAGCAGACTCGTGCGCCAAAACGCCGTGGTCGTGGAAACGGAAACCGTCGAAACACAGACAGAGGTTAAACTATGTTACAGCCAAAACGTACCAAGTTTCGTAAAATGCATAAAGGTCGTAACACTGGGCTAGCTCATCGTGGAAGCACCGTTGCATTCGGACAAATTGGTCTAAAATCTTTGACTCGTGGTCGTATGACTGCCCGTCAAATTGAAGCAGCACGTCGTACCATCACTCGTAAAATTAAGCGTGGCGGTAAGATTTGGATTCGTGTCTTCCCAGACAAACCAATTACCAATAAGCCATTAGAAGTACGTATGGGTAAAGGTAAAGGTCCTGTAGAGTATTGGGTATGCGAAGTCAAACCTGGTAAAATGCTATATGAACTTGAAGGGGTATCAGAAGAGCTTGCTCGCGAAGCCTTAACGCTTGCTGCAGCAAAACTGCCCTTTAAAACTACCATTGTTAAGCGGACGATAATGTAATGAAGATCAGTGAATTACGTGATAAATCATTAGAAGAACTGACCCAGTTACTTGATGAAAAGCAACTTGATGCTTTCCGTATTCGTATGGCTAAAGCAACTGGTCAGTTGGGTAATACCCATGAAGTCCGAGTCAATCGTCGTACGATTGCTCAGATTCAGACTATGATTAACGAGAAACAACGAGGCGACTCATGAGCGATAACAATCAAACAGCTAATGCTAGCGTATTGACAGGACGAGTTGTCAGCGACAAGATGGATAAGTCCATCACAGTTTTGATTGAGCGTCTGGTTCGTCATCCTTTGTATGGCAAACAGCTTCGTCGTTCTACTAAAATCAAAGCCCATGATGAAGACAACGTTTGCCAACAAGGCGACCTTGTCCGTATCAAAGAAACGCGTCCAATCTCAAAAACCAAGTCTTGGACTTTGGTTGAAGTGGTTGAAAAAGTAGAAAAAATCTAAGTAAATTGCATTAAAAGCCAGAAGCTGTTAAAATGTCCGCCTTTTTAAGGATGCTGATTGCGCCGAGCGTATATCACTCACATTAAGAGTAAGCTGCGGTTATTTACATTAAATGCCGTCTACTCATACTGTGCTAGCGGCAGCAACTGGTTTTTATTGCTCATACGTGCGGAGTTAACGCTATGATTCAGGTTGAGTCAATGCTGGAAGTTGCAGACAATAGCGGTGCAAGACGAGTTCAGTGCATTAAAGTACTGGGTGGCTCTCATCGTCGTTATGCATCAGTCGGCGATATCATTAAAGTAACGGTTAAAGAAGCCATTCCTCGCGGTCGTGTTAAAAAAGGCGACGTGATGAATGCGGTAGTTGTACGTACCAAAAAAGGCGTTCGTCGTCCTGATGGTTCGGTATTACGTTTTGATGACAATGCTGCGGTATTGTTGAACCAAAACAAAGCGCCGATTGCAACTCGTATTTTTGGACCGGTAACTCGTGAACTACGTGGTGATCAGTTTATGAAAATTGTATCACTAGCACCAGAAGTATTGTGAGGTAATCCATGTCAAAATTACGTAAAGGCGATACAGTTATCGTGATTGCTGGGAAAGATAAAGGCAAACAAGGTACTGTACAAGCTGTAAAAAATGATCGTATTAAAGTAGAAGGCATTAATATTGTTACTAAACATCAGAAGCCAAATCAGGCAACTGGCGTTGAAGGTGGCATTCTTAAGCAAGAAGCTTTTCTGCACATCTCAAATGTCGCAATCTTAAATGCGCAAACCCAAAAAGCAGACCGTATTACTTATCAATTCGGCGAAGACGGCAACAAACAACGCGTCTATCGTTCGAACGGTGAAGTAGTGGCGACTGCGTAAGACACTAAGGGTGTAATGGTAATGGCAAGATTAAAAGCTTTATATAACAACGAACTAAAGCAGCAGATTAAAGAAGAGCTTGGTTTAGATAACGTGATGCAAGTGCCTAAAATCACTAAAATCACACTTAATATGGGTGTAGGCGGCGCGTCTCAAGACAAGAAATTGCTTGAAGGTGCAGTAGCTGATATGACCGCAATTGCTGGTCAAAAGCCTGTAGTCACCAAAGCGCGTAAATCAATTGCTGGCTTTAAGATTCGTGAAGAATGGCCAATTGGTTGCAAAGTAACGCTACGCGGTGAGCAAATGTACGAATTTTTAGATCGTCTCATTGCCGTTGCAATTCCTCGTGTTCGTGACTTCCGTGGTTTTTCACCTAAAGCCTTTGACGGTCGTGGTAACTACTCATTGGGTATCAAAGAACAAATTGTTTTCCCAGAAGTAGACTTCGACAAGATTGATCGTATCCGCGGTATGGATGTGACCATCACTACGTCAGCTGCTACTGATGATGAAGGTCGTGCGTTGCTTAAAGCATTCGGCTTCCCATTTAAATAAGGTAAAGACGTTATGGCAAAGAAGAGCATGATTAACCGCGAATTAAAGCGCGAGAAAATGGTAGCTAAATATGCTGATAAGCGTATCAAGCTAAAAGAAACTATCAGTGATATGACTGCAAGTGACGAAACTCGTATGGAAGCGATGTTAGAGCTACAAGCTTTACCACGTAACGCATCACCAGTACGTCTGCGCAATCGTTGTGCTATCACAGGTCGTCCTCACGGTTACTTCCGCAAGTTTGGCTTATCACGCAATATGTTGCGTGAGCGTGTCATGCAAGGCGATGTGCCTGGTGTTCGTAAAGCAAGCTGGTAAGGGGTAACTATATGAGTATGCAAGATACCGTTGGGGATATGCTAACCCGTATTCGTAACGCACAAATGGCTAATAAAGTATCGGTAGCAATGCCGAACTCTAAGCTACGTAAAGCAATCGCTGATCTGTTGGTTAGCGAAGGTTATGTGGCTAACGCTGTTGTTACTGCAGAAGACAACAACAAAGCAACATTATCTATTGAACTAAAATACTTCGAAGGCAAACCTGTCATCGAAACGATTCAACGTTTTAGCCGTCCTGGTTTACGCCAGCATCGCGGTAAAGACGCTATCCCTACTGTTAAGCAAGGTATGGGTGTTGCTATCGTATCAACTAGCCAAGGTATCATGAGCGATCGTGCTGCACGCGCTGCTGGTATTGGTGGTGAAGTTGTCGCATTTGTAGCGTAAGCTACACGACAATAAAGTCTATTTGACGTTTGTTAGACATCTATCGATATAGTAATGATTAATTATTTCAAATTGATAGATGTCTAACGCGGTCAACTATGCTAAACTAACACGCTTTTTAGCCTGTTAGTTTTTTCGCTAATATAAAGAAGTTAATTTTTTAAGGAATACTCCTATGTCTCGTGTGGCTAAAGCCCCAGTAACGCTGCCAAACGGCGTAAGCGTTACTTTGAACGATCGGCAGGTCGAAGTTAAAGGCAAGAACGGCATTATGTCTTTACGCCTGCATGAATTGGTCGAGCTGAAACAGGAAGATGATGCAATATTTCTCTCACCTGTAGCAGCCTCAAAAGAAGCAATGATGCATACTGGCACCATGCGCTCTTTACTAAACAACTTAGTAATAGGCGTAAACGAAGGCTTTGAAAAACGTCTTCTACTAATCGGTGTTGGTTATCGTGCACAAGCTACTGGTAATAAAATAACCTTGAACGTTGGTTACTCGCATCCAGTAGAATATACGCTACCTGAAAGTGTGTCAGCTGAAACCCCAACGCAAACTGAAATCGTTTTAAAATCAAACGACAAACAGCAGCTTGGTCAAGCAGCGGCTAATATCCGTGGTTTCCGCCCACCTGAGCCTTATAAAGGTAAAGGTATTCGTTATAGTGACGAGCATGTGATTCGCAAAGAAGCTAAGAAAAAATAAGGTGAGTTGAAATGTTTGATAAAAAAGCAGCTCGTCTACGTCGAGCTAAGAAAACCCGCGCGCACATCCGTTTCTTGGGCGTTCATCGTCTAACGGTTAACCGCACGCCAAAGCATATGTATGCCCAGATTATCTCTCCTAACGGTGGTGAAGTGATTGCTCAGGCATCTACCTTAGACAGCAGCTTGCGCTCAGGCGCGACTGGTAACGCTGATGCAGCGACGTCTGTGGGCCAATTAATCGCAGAACGCGCAAAAGCAGCTGGTATCACTAAAGTTGCCTTTGACCGTAGTGGTTTTAAATATCATGGTCGAGTAAAAGCTTTAGCTGAAGCTGCTCGCGAAAACGGATTGGAGTTTTAATCATGGCTAGAAATGATAAAAATGATAAAAATGAACAGACTGACGGTCTAGTAGAACGCTTAGTTACCGTTGATCGCGTTGCAAAAGTTGTTAAAGGTGGTCGTATTTTCTCTTTCACTGCGTTGACCGTAGTGGGTGATGGCAATGGTCGTGTTGGTTTTGGTCGCGGTAAAGCACGTGAAGTGCCAGCTGCTATTCAAAAAGCACTAGAAGCTGCCAAGCGCAATATGATTACTGTTGAGCTTAATGGTGCAACTTTGCATCATCCGATCAAAGCACGTCATGGTGCTAGTAAAGTTCTTATGCAACCTGCATCTGAAGGTACTGGCGTAATCGCCGGTGGCGCAATGCGTGCTGTATTAGAAGTTGCTGGTGTCAAAGATGTTTTGACTAAATGTTATGGTTCTACCAACACTGCTAACGTTGTTCGCGCAACGTTTAACGGTTTACGTGATATGTCAACTCCAGAAAAGATGGCAGCAAAACGTGGTAAATCTGTAGACGAAATCTTGGGTTAACTTAGACTAGGTGAGTTACGATGAAAAAAATGAAAGTCACTCAATTTAAATCGGGTGCCCATCGCCTCAAGAGCCACAAAGCGAGCTTGAAAGGATTGGGTTTACGCCGTATTAATCATACTGTTGAAGTAGAAGATACTCCTTCAACTCGTGGTATGGTCAATCGCGTTAACTACATGGTAAAAGTGGAGGAAGCGTAATGGGTCTTAGATTAAATGAATTATCACCAGGTGTTGGCGCGAAGAAAACTGCCCAACGTCGTGGTCGTGGTATCGGCTCAGGCCTTGGTAAAACTGGTGGTCGTGGTGTTAAAGGTCAGAAATCTCGTTCAGGTTCTAGCATTCGCTCAGGATTTGAAGGTGGTCAAATGCCTTTATATCGCCGTCTACCAAAATTTGGTTTTACCAGTAAAATGGCAATGACGACTGCTGAAGTTCGTCTGTCTGAACTGAACAAAATCGAAGGTGACGTCGTTAGTATTGCAACATTAAAAGCTGCTAACCTTATCCGTCACGACATGAAACGTGCTCGTATTATGTTGTCAGGCGAAGTCACTAAAGCTTATACTTTTAAAGGTATCAAAGTGACTAAAGGCGCCAAGCAAGCAATCGAAGCTGCTGGTGGTAGCATCGAGGAGTAGTAACGTGTCAAAACAATCAATGTCATCGACTGGTGTACCGCTCAATCCATTTGCATTTATACGTAAGTATGATGAATTATGGACGCGTCTATTGTTCTTAATCGGCGCATTGATTGTTTATCGTTTAGGGTCACATATTCCAGTACCGGGTATTAATCCGGTTAATTTGGCTGATCTGTTTTCGCGCAACGAAAATACCATTCTGAGCATGTTTAATATGTTCTCAGGTGGTGCACTAGAGCGTATGTCTATCATGGCACTTGGCATTATGCCATATATTTCAGCATCAATTATTGTACAGATGATGTCTGCAGTATTGCCATCGCTTGAAGCTCTCAAAAAAGAGGGTGAAGCGGGACGACGTAAGCTAAACAAGTATACCCGTCAAGGCACGCTTGCATTAGCACTGGTACAGTCATTAGGAATGTGTGCTGGTTTAATCAGCCAAAACCTTACTTTGTCTGCTGGTCTTACTTTTTATATTCCAGCGGTTACCTCATTGGTAGCAGGCGCTATGTTCTTAATGTGGCTTGGTGAGCAGATTACAGAGCGCGGCGTAGGCAATGGTATTTCAATGCTTATTTTTGCGAGTATTGTCGCTGGTACGCCAGGTATGATTTCGCAGTCTATCGAACAGGTCAATCAAGGTCAGATGAACTTGATTGTACTCTTTATCTTTGTACTGTTAGGTATCGCGGTTACTGCCGGTATTGTTTATATTGAACGTGCTCAGCGCCGCGTCCCTGTTAATTATGCGCAAAAACAACAACAAGGCCGCAAGATTTATGCTCAGCAGCAATCACATTTGCCGTTGAAGCTTAATATGGCAGGGGTTATCCCTGCTATTTTTGCCAGCTCATTATTGTTGTTTCCTGCAAGTTTGGGGCAGTGGGTTGGTCAATCGACTGATCCTACCTTTATGCAAAAGATACTGCAAAATATGGCCCTGGTGTTGTCCCCAGGACAACCGCTATATTTGGTTCTGTTTGGCGCAATGATTATTTTCTTCTGTTACTTCTATACGGCATTGGTATTTAGTCCGCGTGAAGTTGCTGAAAACCTTAAACGTAGTGGTGCGTATATCCCAGGTATTCGCCCAGGACAACAAACTCAGCGTTACCTCGATCATGTATTAAACCGATTGACCTTTATTGGCGCGATGTATATGACGGTTATTTGTTTAATGCCAATGGTCGTTCAGTCATCGTTTGGTGTGCCGTTTCAACTTGGTGGTACGTCGTTACTGATTATGGTGGTTGTGGTAATGGACTTCATCTCGCAGATTCAAGCGCATTTGATGACCCATCAATATCATGATCAGACGTTAATTCAATCGCCCACTCGATCTTAAATGAGCGGTACGATATTTCAAGGAGTATGCTATGAAAGTTCAAGCATCAGTTAAGAAGATTTGTGGTAGCTGTAAAGTTGTGCGCCGTAAAGGCCGTGTACATATTATTTGTACCGCAGAACCTCGCCACAAGCAACGTCAAGGTTAATATTTAGGTAGAGCAAAGCGTTAAGCTTGTCCTACTTATTAAATTAATACTTGAAAAATAACGGCGGATGCGATATCATCCGCCACTTGCCGTAGTTTATGCAAAACCTTTTATAACATGTTCAATGGATAGACTTGGTTTCCAAGTTAAAACAGCGATAATAATTATAAAAGCTTTAGTATTAACAGCAACAAATCTGAAAAATAATGCCTTATTTAATAAATAAAGCTTATTTTTCTTTAATGGAGAGAAATCAATGGCTCGTATTGCCGGCGTAAACATTCCGGATAATAAGCATGCTGTTATTTCACTAACTTACATCTTTGGTGTAGGTCGTACCACTGCTCAGAAAATCTTAGAAGCAGTTGGCATTGCCCCTACTACTAAAGTCAGTCAGTTAGATGATACACAGTTAGATGCTATCCGTGCACAAGTTTCAGAATACATGACTGAAGGTGATCTTCGTCGTGAAGTGTCAATGAATATCAAGCGCTTGGTTGATCTTGGTTGTTACCGTGGCATCCGCCATCGTCGTAACCTGCCTGTTAGAGGTCAGAACACTAAGAACAACGCTCGTACTCGTAAGGGTCCGACACGCCCTCTCAAAAGATAATTAACTTAGGAAGCTAAAAGATGGCAAAAGACACTCGCAGTCGCAAAAAGGTGACTCGTCGTTCAGTATCGGAGGGCGTAGCCCATATCCATGCGTCTTTTAATAACACCATTGTTACGATTACCGATCGTCAGGGTAATGCATTGGCTTGGGCCACTTCAGGTGGACAAGGCTTCCGTGGTTCACGTAAATCTACACCATTTGCAGCTCAGGTTGCAGCTGAAGTCGCTGGTAAAGCGGCTCAAGAATATGGTGTTAAGAATATCGATGTTTTGGTCAAAGGACCAGGACCGGGTCGTGAGTCTGCGGTAAGAGCACTAGGTGCATTGGGTTATAAAGTTAACAGCATCTCTGATGTAACCCCAATCCCACACAATGGTTGCCGTGCGCCGAAAAAGCGCCGCGTCTAATATTAAAGACGAAGCTTTTTATAATGAAAGCTTATAGGAGACATAACAATGGCCCGTTATATTGGACCAAAACTCAAATTATCACGTCGTGAAGGTACAGACTTAGGCCTTAAGTCTGGTGTTAAACCATACGACGTAAAAACGAAAAAATCGGCTCGTCCACCTGGTCAACATGGTGTAAGCCGTAACAAAAGCTCAGAATACTCTTTACAGTTACGTGAAAAACAAAAAGTTAAACGTATCTATGGTGTATTAGAGCGTCAGTTTGCCAACTACTACAAAGAAGCTGCTCGTAAGCGTGGCGCTACTGGTGAGAACCTACTAGCGATGCTTGAGAGTCGTCTTGATAACGTAGTATATCGCATGGGCTTTGGCTCAACGCGCGCTGAAGCACGTCAGTTAGTTAGCCATCGCACTGTGATGGTAAAAAGAGCTGGCCGTGATGAGTTTGTTCGTGTGAACATTCCATCAATTCAGCTTCAAGATGGTGATGTCATCGCTATTCAAGAGAAATCTCGCGAACAATTGCGCATCAAAAACGCAATTGAGCTGGCTACCCAACGTGGTATTCCAGAATGGCTAGATGTTGATCACAGCAAACTACAAGGCACGTTTAAAAAAGCGCCTGATCGTATTGATCTACCTGCTGAAATCAACGAAAGCTTAATCGTTGAGCTATACTCTAAGTAAGTAACGTACTGCTCGATGCGATGAAAATGGCATTGAGCAATTAACGTTAATTAAACCAGTTTAATAAATCGAGGTGACATCATGATGCTAAATGCAACTGAGTTTCTAACGCCGAACGCCATCAACGTGGATACGGTTAACGAAACGATTGCGAAAGTCACGCTCGAACCGTTAGAACGCGGCTTTGGTCATACCCTAGGGAATGCCTTACGCCGCATCTTGTTATCTTCATTACCTGGTGCTGCAGTCATTGAAGCTGAGATTGATGGTGTTGACCATGAATACTCAACGCTTGAAGGGCTACAAGAAGACGTGCTTGATTTGCTTTTGAACTTAAAAGGCTTAGCAATCACCCTTCATGACCAAAATGAAGTATTTTTGACCTTGGATAAACAAGGTCCAGGCACTATTACTGCTGCAGACATCACGTTACCGCACAATGTAGACATTATCAATCCAGAATTGGTATTGGGTACATTGAATGACCGTGGTCATCTAAAGATGCGTTTGCGTGTAGTAATGGGTCGTGGATATGAGCCAGCAAACCAACGCCGTGAAGATGGTGATACTAAAGCAATTGGACGCCTAAAGCTTGATGCAAGTTTTAGTCCTGTGCTTCGTGTTGCTTATCAGGTTGAGAACGCACGTGTAGAACAACGTACCGATCTTGATCGTCTTATCATTGAGCTTGAAACTAATGGCACTATAGATCCAGAAGAAGCAATTCGTAAAGCAGCCACTATTTTACAACAACAGATTTCTATCTTTGTTGACCTAGAAGCTGAAGAAGCGCCTGAGCCTGTGAAAGAAAAAGAAGAGGTTGATCCGGTGCTATTACGCCCTGTGGACGATCTTGAACTAACGGTTCGCTCAGCCAACTGCTTGAAAGCTGAAAACATTTACTATATCGGTGATTTGGTACAGCGTTCAGAGACTGAACTTCTAAAAACCCCAAATCTTGGTAAGAAATCATTAACAGAAATCAAAGACGTATTAGCGTCTAAAGATTTGGAGCTTGGTATGCGCCTAGATAACTGGCCACCAGCTGATTTACGTGTTGATGATCGCTTTTCTTATCGTAGCCGTTAAACTTTAAGGATTTTTGACTATGCGCCATCGTAAGAGTGGAGTCAAGCTGGGTCGTACCGGCAGTCATCGTAAGGCAATGTTTCAGAACATGACTAACTCATTATTTGAGCATGAACTGATCAAAACAACTTTACCAAAAGCTAAAGAATTACGTCGCGTTGCCGAGCCATTGATCACTATGGCTAAAGAAGACAGCGTTGCTAATCGTCGTTTAGCATTCAGCCGCATGCGTAGCAAAGCTATGGTAGGCAAATTATTTGGCACGTTAGGTCCTCGTTACCAGACGCGTCCAGGTGGTTATTTGCGTATCGTAAAATGTGGTTACCGTGATGGTGACAATGCGCCTATGGCTTATGTAGAATTGGTTGATCGCGACTAATTTTATATCGACTAGATGATTTATAGAAAAAGCTCCAATTCAATTGGAGCTTTTTTGTGTGCGCAGTATTTTGAACATATTATAGTAGTAATGAATCAACATTGGCAGCACCTTGTCGGATCACTTCAGGCTGGCTACTGGTCATATCTATAATAGTGGTCAGCTTAGTGGTCTTGATTCCAGCGTTGATTAGCGCATCAATTTGATTGCCCAATAGTTCTTCTATTTCAAAGGGGTCATCTAATATGTCATCTCGGTTTGGTAATATTAATGAACTGGTCAAAATAGGTTCATCCATCGCTTCCAAAAGTGCTTGGGCGATAGGATTGCTTGGCACTCGAATACCAATGGTTTTTTTCTTCGCATGCGCCAGTTTCTTCGGCACATCTTTAGTCGCATTTAAAATAAAAGTGATAGGCGCGGGTGTAAGAGCCTTTAGCTGTTTAAACTGCAAATTGTCTACGGCTGCATAATTGGCAATTTCACTCAAATCACGGCATAACAATGTAAATTGGTGTTTATCATCGAGCTCACGAATACGCTTCAGTTTTTCTAGCGCGTCTTTTGCACCTAGGCGACAACCAAAGGCATAGCTGGTATCGGTTGGGTAAATAATCAGTTGATCTTTACGTAATAGGTCAGCTGCTTGCTCAATAAGACGTGGCTGTGGATTTTCTGGATGAATATAAAGTACTTGCATAATAATTCCTTATTTTATAATTATTAGACTTTTGTCATTTAAATATATCGTTATTTATGAGAAACAAATATGGTTATATAAATAGATAGAAGGCTTGCTAAGTAAAAACAGTTGAATAAGCATATTAATTGATAAGGTACTGTCAAATATTAGCTTGCTTCATTGAGGGTATGATTGTCGATAAAATATGAGTTGAGTCATTAGTATAGCCCAAAGCAAATATAAGTTTAAGGGCAAGGCGTTAATATGGCTATGAAATCGTTAACCTGATGGAATAAGATGTTTTTTATGAAAAATAAAATATGCTCGGTATTCTTAAGTTAATTCATCGTATAACTAGTAAGTAATGCTTGTAGTAAGGTTTTAGCATCAGCCGGTAGCGTATGTGGTTTAGCAATGTATGTTTTCACTTGCTGATAAACATCTTGAGGAAAGGTACTGTTGCTAGTATCAAAGTCAGCAAATAAATTGTCCTGTGATACTTGAAAAGGGCGTCTGCAAGCCAAGGTGAATAGACATTCTAGTGCCTGTGGTTTAATCTCCACACGCTCAAAAGCTTGCTGCTGAGCTGCTGAGCGCCCATCGGGTGCATACCAATAGCCAAAGTCAGATAGCTGTCTGCGCCGCTGACCTGCGACACAAAAATGACTGATTTCATGTAATGCACTGGCAAAAAAACCATGGGCAAATTCAATTCTTGCCGGTTGATTGTTTTGAGCAGGAAAATATTCTGGCTCGCCAGTGCCGCGAACTAATATGACTCGCTGATTGACGAATAGGGCGTTAAATAACAGTATTAGCCAGTCGGTAATAGCTTGTTCATTATTTTCAGCCAACGGGTGTTCGAGTAAAATAACACCCGTTAAGCGATCTTTAATAGATGTATATCGAGTTAGAGGATCAGCTAAATTTTCAGAACTGCTACAGGTTTTTTCACAGTCCAGTTCATTTAGACGTTGTAATAAAAGCTCAGCGTCAAAAATAGATAATAAGCTGGAAAAATTGGGATGAATAGTAGGCGATATCATAAGTAAAGCATTGACCAAATAAAGATTAACAGATAAATATACTCATATATGCGAACAAATAATGAAAGGTAACAACACATAAGCTACCGAAAATCTTAACATACTAGCGCTAGCGCAGCAGAGCACTTTCCGTTAGTATGGCAAGCAATATTATACACCGTTTTTGATCAATGAGGCCGCGCATGTCAAGCACCCAAAATAACAAGTCGTCAGCGCTTCAGGCTGAAAAAGTACCAGCGTCTATGTCAACCAGCATGCTCGAACATATTTCCTTAAATAAATGGGAAGACAGTGGCTTTGAATGGGCAGGAGAAGTAATACCCAACTCTTTTGAGCGGCTTGCTACTATATTAGCGACTGAGCATGCTCAATCAAATATTCTGCTAAAAGCTAATCTGTATCGTCGAAATGATGTGTTGCATCTGGCTTTTACATTAACTGGTGAAGTATGGTTAACTTGCCAACGTTGTTTGCAACCAATTGTGATAGATTTGACAGATGATTATGATATTGCGCTACTCGATAATGAGAGCCAAATACGCTTAGTTAATGAAGAGCAAGACTATTTGTTGCTCGATGAAATTATCACCGAACAATCTCCAGAGCGTTTATTACCGCTTAAAAAATTGGTCGAAGATGAAATATTGCTTAAAACGCCAATGGCGCCGAAGCATGATGACTGTGAAATGACGGTTGAGCAGTTTGGTGAGATACCAGAAGAAGAAGAGAGCGAAAATCCTTTTGCCGCTTTAGCTTCTTTAAAAGGCAAGTTGTAACGGTATAAATGATAGCGATAAAAGGCGTAATAAGTGGCTTCGTTATACCTTTTGTCAGCTTTTTGCAGAAGAGTGAACAGCAGGGCTTTATTAATCCGCTAAACATGCGTATAATGTCCCGATTATTGCATTCTAGCAACCTGCCGCTGGCAGATAGAAGCTAACCTTGCAAACTAACTATAGATTTTAGACGTAATCAACACTTCAATACGTGTGGCAATCTATTTAACTAATGATGCGTAAGACTTAGGTTGTTGTGATTATATAGCCTCTGTCAGTGTCGATTAAAGCTGAATTTCAAGCTTATCCCCTTTTAAGTATAGGAGCTATATCATGGCCGTTCAAAAAAGTCGTAAAAGTCGTTCTCGTCGTGACATGCGCCGTTCACATCATCGTATGGAAATCGCTGAGCTAAGCATCGATGCTACCACTGGTGAAAAGCATCGTCGTCATCACATGACTAAAGATGGTTTCTATCGTGGTCGCCAGCTATTTAAAGTTAGTCAAGACGCTTAAGTTATTTGCTGGTTGACGCAGAATTATGATAGTTTTTATAACTATCGACAGTTCTCGCACAGCTGTTACCCAGCAATCAGTTTGAGCTAAAGAAAGCCAAGTTATTTCGCTATCATATATTATGTGGCTAGATAACTTGGCTTTTTGCTATTAATTTTTTACTGTTTTTTAAATCTTGGTATATATTTAAATATTTGTTATTGGTTTTAAATGCTCATGATTGATCATTCCGTGATACTTAATAGGGCAAGATAACGAATTAACTTTTTGGCCGCTATGCTAATGACCTACGTCAGTGTATAGTTTCATAAGAGTCAGTTGTCTTAAAGGACTAGTGACAGCAATGGCTCTATAAAATAAAAATTCCATATAGTCTTTAACTCTGCAATGCACCCCGTTCACTTTAGGGGTATTTTCAATTAAATAAGGAATATTGGTTATGGCCTCTGTACCCGATATGATAAAAAAACAGCCGACTCGTATTGCCATTATTTTTCCTGGACAAGGATCTCAAGTCGTCGGTATGACCAGCGAGCTTGCTGAAACTTACCCTGAAATTCTTGAAACCTTTACTGAGGCGAGTGACGCACTTGGTGAAGATTTATGGGCAATTTGTCAGGACGAAGACCAGCTCAATCAAACTAAATATACGCAGCCAGCATTGCTGACGGCTAGCATTGCTATTTGGCGTATCTTACAACAAAAAATAGAAAATAAGCCCTGTTATCTAGCTGGTCATTCTCTAGGAGAATATAGCGCCCTTTGCGCGGCTGGCGTGATCTCACTTGCGGATGCGGTGAAACTGGTGCATAAGCGTGGTCAATTGATGCAAGAGGCCGTGGTAGGTATCGATACGGCTATGGCAGCCGTGCTAGGTCTGGAAGACCATCGAGTCGAAACCCTGTGTGAACAAGCAACTGAGCATGTTGATGATGCGATTGTTGGCGCAGCAAACTTTAACAGTCCTGGACAAGTGGTGGTTTCTGGTAATGCGGTAGGCGTCAACGCGGTCATTGATAAAGTACAAAATACTGGTAAAAAGGCTATTCCATTAAAGGTAAGCGTGCCTTCGCATTGTGCCCTTATGGCACCAGCGAGCAGCGCATTGGCGAAAGAGCTAGCATCAATCAAATTCGATCAGGCGACGATTCCAGTTATTCAAAATCGTCACGCGCGCGTTGAGACCAGTGCAGCAGGTATTAAAGAGGCGTTAACTGAACAGTTAAGTGAACCAGTATTATGGTCAAAGACCATGCAAGAGCTGGCTGATAAACAAATTAATATTTTAATCGAGTGTGGCAGTGGTAACGTATTGAGTAATTTGGCAAAGCGCCAAGCGCACCCAATTGCAAGTTATCCTACCGACAAGCCCGCCCGTCTAGATAAATTGTTGGAGGTGTTATCATGAGTCGTACGATTACATTAGTAACTGGCGCGAGCCGCGGTATTGGCAAAGCTGTCGCCAAACGCTTCGCCAAAGAAGGACATTTTGTCATTGGTACAGCGACCACTGAAAAGGGTGCTGCATTGATTGATGAGTATCTACACGATAGTGGCGGAATAGGTCGAGTGCTAGACGTACGCGATACCGCACAGATTGACAAGCTATTTGAAGAGATAGAAAGTGTCTATGGTGCGGTTCAAGTGTTGGTTAATAATGCTGGTATCACCCAAGATGGCTTATTGATGCGTATGAAAGATGAAGATTGGGACAATGTGATTGATACCAATTTGACCTCTGTTTATCGTATGAGTAAACGAGCTATTCGCGGCATGATGAAAGCGCGCCGTGGTCGTATCATCAATATTACCTCTGTCGTCGCTCAAATGGGCAATGCCGGTCAATCTAACTATGCAGCGACTAAAGCCGGTGTTGAGGGTTTTAGCCGCACCCTAGCGCGTGAAATAGGCTCAAGACAAGTCACGATTAATTGTGTGGCGCCAGGCTTGATTGAAACCGATATGACCGACGAGCTTGACGAACGCTTATTAAACTCAATGTTAGATGCCGTTCCTATTAGTCGTCTTGGCCAGCCAGAAGATATTGCAGCAGCAGTACTATTTTTAGCGAGCGATGAAGCCAGTTATATTACAGGCGCCGTTCTGCCTGTCAATGGTGGCATGTATATGTAGTTGCTAGTGATCAGCTTGTAGCCAAGCGTTACATAGTTATAATAAAAAACTGTGTGAACGAGTGTAAACTATAATAAAGAGTGCTATAATGACGAATACTTTTAAGTCAAAGCCCTGTATGATAGCAAGGTTTTACTAGACATTAGTAAATGTATAACTTGTTATAGCGCACTCAGAAAGCCATACAAATCTAAAAATCCCATTTTATAT
Organism: Psychrobacter sp. DAB_AL62B; assembly: GCF_028895345.1. NCBI lineage: Bacteria > Pseudomonadati > Pseudomonadota > Gammaproteobacteria > Moraxellales > Moraxellaceae > Psychrobacter > Psychrobacter sp. DAB_AL62B. The sequence continues at coordinate 34,136 of NZ_SAXC01000007.1, read as the reverse complement.
ACAATGCTATAGAATCTAATTAAGATGTTATAGTAATTTGTCAAAATAATAGATCAAAAAGGAGAAATCTACATGAGTAATGATACCGAGCTAAGAGTTAAAGCCGCAGTAGCTGAGCAACTAGGTATGAATGTTGAAGATATCAATAACGATGCTTCATTTATGGAAGACTTAGGTGCCGATTCATTGGACCTAGTTGAATTGGTTATGTCATTCGAAAGCGACTTCGGCATCACTATTCCTGATGAAGATTCAGCAGAATTAACGACTGTTCAAAAAGCAATCGACTACGTACAAGCACAGCTATAATTAGCTACTCGCTTAGCAAGTTTGATATGACCGCTTATCTTAATAGATAAGCGGTTTTTTTATGCCTATCATTCATTCTAAAAATATATGCCAGCAAATTATCTTGGTGCATTACTGCACTAGATTATTGCGATAATCCATCGCAGTGATTTAACATAGTAATGCATAGTCACTTTATTACCAAGTACGTTAACACAAGCTACGCCAAATCAACATTACTAAACATACTGTTACTATTCATAGCGTTGGCCTTTGCTTATACTCGTGATGGTAAGCAAAAAAAATAATAGTAGCTAATCAACTAAAGAAAGATAATTACTATTAGAATGATAACGATTAATAATGAATAACAATATTTCAAGGAGCAGCTATATGGGTATGTTCAGTTTTGCAAAAGACATTGGTGATAAGATTTTCAATCGTGATGATGCCAAGCATGATGCTAAAGTAGAAACGAAAGCGGACGCTAATACACCGGTACAAAGTAGTGAGCCTTCTGCACAGTCAGTAGCCAATATTTTGCTTCGTCGTATTCAGCAGCAAAATCTTAATATTAGTGATCTAAAAATCAAGTATAACGGTTCAACGGATACAGCAGAAATTAGTGGTAAGGCTAAAACCCAAGCAGATCGTGAAAAGGCTATTATCGCTATCGGTAATGTGCAGAATGTTGCTAAGGTGATTGATAATATTGATATCGAAGAAGATGCACCTGAATCTACTATGTATACCGTAAAATCTGGCGACAATTTATCGAAGATTGCGCAGAATGTTTATGGGTCAGCTGGTGATTATTTGAAAATATTTGAAGCCAATAAGCCAATGCTAACTAGCCCTGATAAAATTTACCCAGGTCAAGTATTGCGTATTCCTAAGCCATAATTTTAATTTTTAATATCTAAAGAAGTAAGTTAATAAAAAATGCCTCTCATAATAATAAGAGGCATTTTTTTTGTTTTTATAATTCGTATAAATATCTTAAGAAAGATTTTGATTTACACAAAATTTTTTCTACTTGTTAATTATTTTTAGTTTGTTATGTTGTTCAGTCATTGCCCAATGAATGTGTTCATCAAGCATAGCATTATGTTTGCCTAATTTCGTTTGTAAGTGGCCGATTACTTCCTGACTGCCATTAGCATTACCAAGACCAATGGCGATATTGCGCAAAAAATTCACATAACCTGTGCGCCTTAGTGGACTACCTTCAGTCTTTTTCATAAACTCTGTTTCCTGCCATTGCCAGAGCTCTAACAAGCTACTGTTGTCAAGATTGTGCCTTGGCGCAAAATCTTCTACAGGTGTTAGATTGGCATAGCGATTCCATGGGCAAATCAATTGACAGTCATCACAACCAAAGACACGGTTGCCAATGGCGCGGCGATATTTGGTATCAATAATACCGTCGTGCTCAATAGTCAGATATGAGATACAGGCTGACGCATTGAGCTCATAGGGTGCGACAATCGCTTGGGTAGGGCAGATGTCAATACAGGCACTGCAACTACCACAATGCTCTTTGACGGGTTCATCATCAGGCAATTCAAGACTCATAAACAGCTCTCCCAGCACAAAAAATGAGCCTGCTTGCTTGTTGATGAGCAGTGTGTGCTTTCCAGTCCAGCCGAGACCAACGGCATCAGCAATAGGCCTCTCAAAGATAGGCGCTGAATCACTAAATGGCCTAAAAATAAAATCCGTATCAGCACCGATATCTAAATGTTGCCATTCAGGAAGCATGGCTTCAATCTTTAATGCCAATTGCTTTAAGCGACTGCGCATGGTCTTATGATAATCACGCCCTCTTGCATAACGCGCAATGATGCCTTGATTGGGATGGTCATTATCAGTGATAGCGCGCGGTGTCGGTGTTTGGGTTAGGTAATCCATACGTACGCTGATGATGGTTTTAGCCCCTTCCACCAGTTGCTCAGGATGGGCACGTAGATGATGATTGCTATGCATAAACTGCAACTGACCTTCGTAGCCTTTCGCTAACCATTGCTTTAATTGTTCAGTCTGTTTAGTAAACAAAGGATGATGCACGGACAAAAAACCACAGTCAGCAAACCCTAAAAATTGTGCTTGGGCTTTAATCCAGTGCTTAACCTCTGCTGTAGTAGCAAATACGTGCGAATTATTGACAGAAATTTTTTTATCAGGCGTGTTGGGAGGCGCAGAAGACAGCTGTTCGTTAAATGTCTGCTTGGTTTGTGAAGCGGGTGAAGTTGGTAAAGCTGCTTGAGGTTTATTGCTCATATTTAACTATAAATGATAATGTGAATATGAGTATGATAAGCCAGTGAGCTAAGAGCGCAAGTGCCAAAGCAAATAAATCTGCATTCATATTGATACATCAGTTAACGTACACTTTTGCTAAGCTAATATGAGCGAGGAAAAAGTAGATATTTAAAATAATATAATATAAAACAACTTCCTAAAAATACTCGAGAACAAACCATGCAAATAACAGCTAATATATCATCGAAAAAAACAATGCCTATAGCGCTGTATAGTAGTAAGCAGCTCTATGCTATGGAGCAAGCATGGTTTACCGAAGGTAATGATAGTTTCGGTCTAATGAAACAAGCTGCGTGGCAAATGGCGCAATATATTGAGCAGATTGATGAGCAAAAACATCTTAACGCGCAAGGGGCTACTCATCCTAAATTTCCTCATCGTCGTCATACTCGCCAGCGCCTAGCCAATATTTGGGTAGGAAAAGGCAATAATGGCGGTGATGGTTGGCTCATTGCTTATTATTTACAGCAAATGGGCTGGCAAGTGCAGGTAACAACGGTCGGCTTTAATAAACATGATTTTGAGTTAGCTAATCTTGAAAGAAATAATATTAAAAAATCTGATACAAGTAGCAGCTCTAAGAAAACAGATTGTATTACGGATGCAGCAAAGGCTCTACAGACAGCGCTATCTGCTAACTGTTCGTACCAGCGCTTTGAAACCAGTGCTGATAAAAAAAATGACAAAATAGATAAGGGTGCGCAAGCCGATGTCTATATCGATGCGCTATTTGGCATTGGCCTAGATCGAGCGCCTGAGAGTGTTTATAAGCAGGCGATTGGCGCTTTTAATGAAGTAGCACAGCATGCAGAGGCGTTGGTTATTGCGGTTGATATTCCAAGTGGGTTGGTTGCTTCCACGGGTCAAGTATTTGACCATATAGCGATACAGGCGGATATGACGTTATGTCTGATCGCACGAAAATTCGGGCTGCATACCAAAGATGGGTTGGACTATAGCGGCACAGTTATTGACATACCACTGATACCTTATCAGATGAATGGTAAGGAACTAACGCCAGTTGCTACACTCATTACTTCCGCTCATAGTTTAAAGCCACGCCGCCAAAACAGTTATAAAGGCAGCTATGGACATGTATTGGTCATCGGTGGCAATCGCATTGATGGCTCACAAGGTATGGGCGGAGCAGCTATACTCTCTGCGTCAAGTGCGATGGCAATAGGCGCTGGCAAAATCACTGTCGCTTGCCATGAAGCGTTTCATAGCGCACTACTAACCTCACTACCAGATGCAATGGCTATCGACTTACATGATAAAGTTGGAGTAAATGGTCTTATTGAGCAAGCCAGTGTGATCGCTATTGGTATGGGACTGGGCCGTGATGAAAAAGCAAAGTTGATATTTATAAGTTATATGCAGGCTGCTATAGCACAAAGTAAGCCATTAATAATCGATGCCGACGGTCTCTATCATTTGGCATCATTACAAAGAGATAATCATAAACTAATAACGCAATTGAAAGAATATAGTGTCGACTATCAGGTTTGCTTAACGCCGCATAGTGGTGAAGCTGCTAGGTTATTAAATAAAGAGGTTAGTGAGGTAGAAGACGATAGATTAGCAGCGATAAAGCAGTGTGCAACGAGTTATGGTGGTGATTGGGTGTTAAAGGGAGCAGGGTCATTAGTTTTGGAGCAGAAAAAAGAGCAAACGCATGTGTATGTTTGCGGAGCGGGCAATGCCGGTATGGCAACCGCTGGTATGGGCGATGTGTTATCGGGTGTGATTGCTGGGTTACTTGCGCAGCAAGATTTAAATGAGGAACCTCGTAGTTTGCACCAAGCGGTTCTTATCCATGGATTGGCAGGAGATGTTTTAGTAAATCAAACTGCTGCTTGTGAAAATAATGATGGGTCATTATTAATAGGACAACGAGGTTTGCAAGCTCAAGATATGCCAGCTGCTATTCGCCATGTTATCCAGTTAATAACCGATAATTATTAATCATCAAATAGATTGGTCTTGGTATTAAGTGGCAGAGCCATTACAGTACTGAGTGATTGCTTGTTGAACACGCTCACGCTTAAGCTCAATTTCACGACCATCTAGATATTGGCGTTTGCCATTGGCATCCATCTCATAGATACGCCCACCCACATTTAGATTGGTTAAGTTGTTGCGTAACGACTGACAACGTTGGGCATTCGCTTGCGCTTCTTGCTCTTTGATACGCGCTTCTAATTGTGCAACGCGCTGTTCTTCGGCACTTTGCGGTGCAGCTTGGTTGGCTTCGGTTTTGCCTGCTAGCTGTCCGGCATTGCTCTGTCTGCCATCACTGCGGAACTCAATAACCTCAATATTTCTACCATTTTGCGGCGCATGTTGACTGTACTTAACTTCGCCATGTGCACCAATAGATTTGTATACTTGAACAGCATGGCTGGCGCTCATTGGCAACATGAGCATACACGCAGTGCTGACACTAATAAGCAGTTTGGCAGCGGTATTTATGGTAGACGCATATGCCATGGTAACGATCCTCTTAATGGGTAAAAAACATGTGTATAAATAAGCTAAGGATAGTAGTTAACGTCCTCGATAACAATATAAATACATTACTGTTTGATTCTAGCAAATAACTCTTATGAATGTACATTATTTAATAACCAATAGTTAGGGATGGGCTTTAGAAGTTTTTCTTGACAATGGTGCCCAAACCATCGAATATAATAGCAGTTGATTGGTCAGTGAGCGGCTTTTATGATATTGCCGTGGCACTTGAAAATAAGGACTACGGGTTACTTATCGGTAGCTTGCTTAGCTTTATTATCTTTGTGACAATAATATAAAATAAATAGTGCTTATAAATATCACTATTCAAATCTATATTTATTGTCTCCGGACTTATCCGTCTACAATGACTAAGATAAACTTATTATTAACGTGATTTGTAAGATTTTGCCGTTATAAAAAATAGAGTGTCATGTGTGTTTTTAACATCTACTCATTAAACATGTTATAAGGTTTCGCAATCATATAACGTGATATAAGCTATAAAATATAAGCTTTGAGATTTGTTCTATCATTCTGTATTCGTCTATTTATTATCAGCGCAAGCTCGTATGCATTATAAATAATAAGCTTCTTTTATAGATGCGCTCGCATCTTGTCACTGTAAATCGATAAACTCCTGTCGCAAAGCTGACCTTAAATATATTGCTATATTTGAGTAGTATGCTGTTTTATAAAACAGCGCAACTTAGATGTAGTGGGCACATATTCTTGCCACAAAAAAAGGTGACGACAGTGACGCAAACCACGCAAAGTCCGAATATGACTGGACATACCCAAACGGGTCATGCTGCCAAAAACTTCGAAGAAAAGCAACAACGCCTTGCTGAAGGCAGCAATGAGCCTGTGATGCTATCTGGCGCTGAGATGTTGGTGCAAGCACTAACGGATGAGGGCGTCAAATATATCTTTGGCTATCCAGGCGGTGCCGTTCTTCATATCTATGATGCCTTGTTTCAACAAGAAAACATTGAGCACATCTTAGTGCGTCATGAGCAAGCAGCAGGCCATATGGCAGATGCTTATTCACGGGTGACGGGTAACACAGGTGTGGTACTGGCGACTTCTGGCCCTGGTGCCACCAATACAGTGACTGCTATTGCTACTGCCTTTATGGATTCAGTACCGATGGTAATCATCTCTGGACAGGTACCCAGCAGTTTAATTGGTGAAGATGCTTTCCAAGAAACCGATATGATTGGTGTGTCGCGTCCCATCGTTAAGCATAGTTTTCAAGTACGCCATGCTAGCGAAATCCCAATGATTGTTAAAAAAGCCTTTTATATTGCGCAGGCTGGGCGTCCAGGTCCTGTTGTAATCGATGTTCCTAAGGATATGACCGCGCCTAGCGAAAAATTCGCTTATGAATATCCAGAAGAAGTATTTATACGCTCATATCAGCCTTCATTAAAAGGTCATAGTGGTCAAATCAAAAAAGCGGTTGAAACCTTACTTGCTGCTAAGCGCCCGATTATTTACTCTGGTGGCGGTGTTGTTTTAGGTAATGCTCATAAAGAGCTAACGGATCTTGCCCATCGCTTAAACTTACCAGTAACCAATACTTTAATGGGTTTGGGTGCTTTTCCTGGCTCTGATGAACAGTTCTTAGGTATGCTTGGTATGCATGGTACTTATGAAGCCAATATGACCATGCACCATTCGGACGTCATATTAGCAGTTGGTGCACGTTTTGATGACCGTGTGACCAATAACGTCAAAAAATTCTGTCCAAATGCGACGATTATTCATATTGATATTGACCCTACGTCTATCTCAAAAACTATTCTCGCTCATATTCCTATCGTTGGCGATGTCAAGTCAGTGCTTACTGACATGTTAGACATTATCGGCGAAGATAAAGAGCTAGATCAACCAGCGTTATTGGATTGGTGGTCACAGATTAATGAGTGGCGTAAGCGTCATGGTTTGCGCTATGACACCAGTACCGATAATGGTATTAAGCCACAAGCGGTCGTTCAAGCCTTGGATAAAGTGACTAATAGTAACGCTATTATCACTAGTGACGTTGGTCAGCATCAAATGTTTGCGGCTCTTTACTATACCTATAATGAGCCGCGCCAATGGCTGAACTCAGGTGGTTTAGGTACCATGGGTGTTGGCTTGCCGTATGCGATGGCAGCGAAACTTGCTAACCCTGAGCGTGATGTGGTTTGTATTACCGGTGAAGGCTCTATTCAGATGAATATTCAAGAGCTATCAACCTGTTTACAGTATGATTTGCCAGTTAAAATTCTAAACTTAAATAATGCGCAGCTGGGCATGGTGAAACAGTGGCAAGATATGCTGTATGAAGGTCGTCATGCGCATTCTTATATGAATTCTTTACCAGACTTCGTAAAACTGGCTGAAAGCTATGGTCATGTCGGTATCAAGATTACTGATCCTGCGACTATGGAAGCACAGTTGGCTGAAGCCATGGCAATAAAAGATAGATTGGTATTTATTGACGTTTATGTCGATCGTAATGAGCATGTGTATCCGATGCAAATCGCTGGGCAGACGATGCGTGATATGTGGCTAACAAAAGGGGAGCGTACCTAATGCAACAACAACATCTGATTTCGGTATTAATGGAAAACGAAGCGGGTTCGTTGTCGCGAGTGGTCGGTTTGTTCTCTCAACGTGGCTACAACATCGAAACTTTGAACGTTGCGCCAACAGACGATCCGAGTATTTCTCGCTTAACATTAACCACCATTACTTCACCTGAAAAAATAGAACAAATCACCAAGCAATTGCATAAATTGATTGAAGTGGTTAAAGTGCTTAATCTATCAGATACCGTACACGTCGAGCGCGAGTTGATGCTAATCAAAGTGCGTGCGACTGGCGGTGTACGTGAAGAGATCAAACGCAGTGCAGACGTTTTTCGCGCACAAATCGTTGACGTAAACGCCAGTTTATATACGATTCAAATCGTCGGCGATAAAGCCAAGCTCGATGGTTTTATTGATGTCATTGGTCGCGAACGTATTATGGAAGTGGTGCGCTCAGGGGTAATTGGTATTGCTCGTGGCGACAAAACACTGAGCCTATAATCAGCACTTACTGTATTTAAAACTTATTTATTCAACATTAACATAGCGCTTATCTCATCAATCACCTTAAAACAGTGGTCGTAATTTAAGTGTTTATTTATCCATGGCACGCCATGATTTAGGAAAAGGACTCTGTTTATGAACGTTTATTATGATAAAGATTGTGATCTATCAATCATCCAAGGTAAAAAAGTTGCCATTATTGGTTATGGTTCACAAGGTCATGCGCACGCGCTTAACCTACAAGAATCAGATGTCGATGTGACCGTCGGTCTACGTGCAGACTCAGGCTCATGGAAAAAAGCAGAAAACGCAGGCTTGAAAGTTGCTGAAGTTGCCGATGCGGTAAAAGCGGCTGACGTCGTCATGATTTTGACGCCTGATGAGTTCCAAAAAGAGCTATATCAAAACGAGATTGAACCAAACATCAAGCAGGGCGCAACTCTTGCCTTTGCTCATGGTTTTGCCATTCATTATAACCAAGTAGAGCCGCGTAGCGATCTTGACGTCATCATGGTTGCGCCAAAAGCACCAGGTCACACAGTACGTAATGAATTCGTAAAAGGTGGCGGCATCCCAGATCTTATCGCTATCTATCAAGATGCTTCTGGTCAAGCCAAACAATTAGCACTATCTTATGCTGCTGGTGTTGGTGGTGGACGTTCAGGTATCATCGAAACCACGTTTAAAGATGAAACTGAAACGGATCTATTTGGTGAGCAGGCAGTATTATGTGGCGGCGCAGTTGAGCTAGTAAAAATGGGCTTTGAAACGCTAACAGAAGCCGGTTATGCGCCAGAAATGGCTTACTTTGAGTGTTTACATGAGCTAAAGCTTATTGTTGATCTGATGTATGAAGGCGGTATCGCTGACATGAACTATTCAATCAGTAACAACGCTGAATATGGCGAATATGTAACTGGGCCTGAAGTTATCAATGAGCAATCACGTGAAGCGATGCGTAATGCGCTAAAACGCATTCAATCTGGTGAGTATGCGAAGATGTTTATCTCTGAAGGCGCAACGAACTATCCATCAATGACGGCTCGTCGTCGTAACAATGCTGAGCATCAAATCGAAATTACAGGTGCCAAGCTACGCGGTATGATGCCTTGGATCGGTGGTAACAAAATCATCGATAAAGACAAAAACTAATTTGATATCAAGTAATTAATAATTGATTAATAAATTAGTCTAAAAAAGCCCACGCTATCAATGATAGCGTGGGCTTTTTATTGATAGATATTTTTATATGCTTCGGTCTGTCATGGTTGAAAATCTATAACGTCTGCCTAATATAGGCAGACATTGTTATATTTATTAGTAGCGTATCCATTTAATTAGCGCTCTTATTATCGACTATCTTTGAGCTATCAATGCCAAGGATTCTCTCATGCTTCTTTTCTATAGATTACAGGTTGTCTGTTGTGCAAATATCTTATCCTGATTGGCTAACGCCGCAATTCGTATATATTACTCTTAGCGCTGTGGTCGCAGTTCTAATTTGGATAGAAGGGGAGATGCTCAAAAAAACCGATGGCAAACTACCCCAATCCAAGTTTTTTCAAATCAGCTCACTTCTAGATACCTCATGGTTTTTTGTTTCCGTTGTGATGTTATACGTGATTGATCTAACGCCGTTGGCGGTTGCTGTGCCTGCCGCTTATGGTATTTATACGACTTTTGGCTGGATATATGGCACGCGACTGTTGAAGCGTAAAGGCATTCCCGAATCTCCTAAAGATTTGGTAATACCCGCCAAATATATCGCCTATAGCCAGTCATTTTCGCTGATATTTTTTGCGTTATGTTTATTGGTATTAAGCTCACCATGGCTACCTATTCCTCAGTAATTTTCTTTGTTTGATTATAAAGTAGTGAGCTTTAGTCGTATGGTCTACTGCGTTAGATAATTTATCTATATTCAAAATATAAAGATGTATTGAATAAAAAATATCTTTTATATCAATAGATTATGTAGTCTTCAATCACTATTGTGATTTCTCAAAATGGATTTTAATAGGTTACAAAAATCATCAATATAAGCTGTTGCGCTTATGAAAAGCTGTTATAATCAGATTGTACTCGAAGGATTTTAGGTAAAAATGTTAAGGTATTTTCAAGATGGTTTAATTGTTTTGACCTTTGCATTCAGCAGAAAATTATTTGGGTACATATCAATTAATCGGTGATGACACACGTCTCGCCAACAGTTAAAGAGTTAGGAAAATTTATGTCAGATAAAGTTGAAGGCACTGTAAAGTGGTTTAATGAAGCTAAAGGTTTTGGTTTTATCGCTCAAGACAATGGCGGACAAGACGTATTCGCTCACTACAGCGCTATCCAAGGTGGTGGTTTCAAGACCCTAGCCGAAGGCCAAAAAGTGTCTTTCATCTTAGGTGATGGCAAAAAAGGCCCACAGGCTGAGCAAATCGAAGCTATCTAATCTGATTTGTTATTGAGTAAGCTGATTCTCAGCAAGCTTAATTACAGTAAGATTAATCAATAGTTATTGATACCTTTGTTTGTTAAAACAATAAAAATACTGTTTAGACTTTAAAAAAGAGCAACCTCTGATCAGGTTGCTTTTTTTATGACATTTTTTCTTGTGAGAATAACGAGATGTTGTTCTGGATTCCCTGCTCTTACTGTACGAAAATTTCGATCAATGCTTCAAAAAATTAATTTCAGCAGCACTTTGTCCTTTTAAAGTAAATTGCCTATATTGCTCAAGTATTCCCTATTTTTTAAAATACGATCAAAGAAATAAATAATAACAAAATGTTAAGTAGTCAAAGGGCTGTGAATGCTATAAAGATACATAGTATCAGCGAAAGAAAATTGCAAAATTGTGCGCTTATAACTATTTATTATAGAATAGTGACAAATTTATGACGCATTATTCACGGCGTTGTCTTGACCTTATGACTGTGCTCACGCAATATACATAGGTCTGATAATAACGGTTGGCTTAGCTTTAGCGGATTTTATGAATATGGGATATGATGCTGATACGCTTTTGGTATTGGATTTTTTTCTTCATTAACTATTTTTTGCTGATGCAGTAACAACTTTGAGTAGCATTTTTAACGACGATTTGAAGCACAATTTGAAAGACAGTTTAGAAGATATTTTGAAAGAAAATGAACCTTTGGTTCTTAACTGACAATTTTTTAATTCATAACATTAATAAACGAGGAACGTATGAAAGCATTAGTAGCGGTCAAGCGTGTCATTGATTACAACGTAAAAGTTCGTGTAAAAGCTGATAATTCTGGCGTAGATTTATCTAACACTAAAATGTCAATCAACCCTTTTGATGAAATTGCAGTAGAAGAAGCGGTTCGTCTAAAAGAAGCGGGTGTGATTGATGAAATTATTGTTGCGTCAATTGGTCCAAAAGAATCACAAGAGCAGATTCGTGCTGCTTTAGCATTAGGCGCTGATCGTGGTATCTTGGTATTGACTGATGACAAGCCTTATCCACTACAAATCGCTAAAATACTTAAAAATATCGCTGAATCTGAGTCAACTGATATTATCCTATTGGGTAAACAAGCAATTGATGATGATAATAACCAAACTGGTCAGATGCTAGCGGCATTGATGGGTATCGGTCAGGGTACGTTTGCTTCAGAAGTGAAAGTTGAAGGCGATAAAGTAAATGTGACGCGCGAAATCGATGGCGGCTCACAAACGGTTGCACTTGATTTGCCAGCGGTTATCACCACTGATTTGCGTTTGAATGAGCCACGTTATGCTAAATTGCCTAACATCATGAAAGCAAAGAAAAAGCAGCTTGATGAAAAGACGCCAGCTGATTTTGGTGTTGATATGGCTTCTAAGCAAGAAATTATCAAAGTCGTGCCACCTGCTGATCGTAAAGCGGGTATCAAGGTGGGTTCAGTTGACGAGTTGGTCGATAAGTTAAGAAATGAAGCAAAAGTAATTTAATATTTTGCTACGGCATATCTAGTACAACGTTATTACGTCTAAACCGTTTTGTATCAAAATTAGGCGTAAAGTTACTTTGTACACCAACAACCGCATGAATAGATGATACGAATAAATCAAGGATAAAAACAATGGCAATTTTGGTATATGCAGAACACGACAATGCCAGTCTAAAAAAGGCAACTTTAAATACTATCGCTGCTGCTAAGCAAATAGGCGGCGATATCCATGTATTGGTCGCTGGTAGTGGCAATCAAGCTGTCGCTGATGAAGCAGCAAAAGCGGAAGGCGTGAGCAAAGTACTGTTAGCAGACAATGCCGCTTATGAGCATCAATTAGCAGGCAACTTAGCATTATTGGTTGCGGACATTGCTGGTGACTATAGTCATATCATTGCGCCAGCCACAACTACTGGTAAGAATTTTCTACCACGTGTTGCAGCACTACTTGACGTCAGCATGCTATCAGAAATCTCTGCTGTGGTAGATGCACAAACATTTGAGCGTCCTATCTATGCTGGTAACGCAACAGCAACCGTTAAAACCTCAGAAGATAAAGTGGTATTAACCGTACGTACTACCGCCTTTGATCCAGTAGCAAGCGAAGGTGGTTTAGCTACTGTTGAAGCTATTGATAATGTTCAAGACCTTGGTAAAGCAAGCTTCGTAAATGAAGAGATGGCTAAATCTGACCGTCCTGAATTGACCTCAGCAAGTATCGTAGTTTCTGGTGGTCGTGCACTAGCAAATGGCGAAAACTTCACTAAGTACATTGAACCATTGGCTGATAAACTTGGCGCTGCTGTTGGTGCATCACGTGCTGCAGTTGATGCAGGATATGTACCAAACGATATGCAAGTCGGTCAAACGGGTAAAATCGTTGCACCAGATTTGTATATCGCAGTAGGTATTTCAGGCGCTATTCAGCATTTAGCGGGTATGAAAGATTCTAAAGTCATCGTTGCTATCAACAATGACCCAGAATCACCTATCGCTAGCGTTGCTGATTACTTCCTAGAAGCTGATTTGTTTACAGCTTTACCTGAGCTAACCAGTAAGATTTAATCGTTATTTAGTAAGTGATTAAATATAAAAAAACCCGCTATGAATAATAGCGGGTTTTTTTATATTTAACTTAAAAAGCGTATTTTTGATTCAGTTAAATAACATTAGGTATAATTTCTTTGACGTAAAGTCTCATATAAGCATAGCGAGCCTGCAATCGCTACATTGAGGCTTTCTTGTCCATTAGGCTGTGGTAGGGCGATAGGTGTAGCGCATTGCATCAGCTCATCACAAACACCTTGACCTTCATGTCCCATAATCCAAGCAATTGGTTTCTTTAGGTCATGTTGATAAATGACTGTATCAGTATGTGAGCTGGTTGCAAACAGCGGCGTTTGTACATGGTCTAAAATATCTTGCACACTTAAATCTTCATAAATAGTCAGCGCAAACTGTGCGCCCATGCCTGCTCGCAATGTCTTTGGCGACCAAGCTTGAGCGGTAGCACTAGTACAGAGTATGGTATTGATACCAACAGCTGCTGCGGTACGTAGCAGGGTGCCGACATTACCACTGTCTTGTACATCATTAAGAATCAGGCAATCATCATTAATCGTTGATAAGCTAGGCGCTGGTACCTTAATAATAGCCATGATATCAATGCCGGTACCTAAACTACGCATACTCTCATACACTGAATCTGACAAAATTAAAATCGGCGTATAGGTTGGCAGACGAGTTAAAACTTGCTGAACTTCAGGATGGTGATGCGCTGATTCAGCTAGCAATATTTGCACAAATGGATAGTCACTACGCAGGGCAGCATCGATGAGGTGGACGCCCTCAATGACTGTTTGACCTTGTTTTTTGCGTTGACGAGCTTGTGTCAACAAGCCCTTTACTAGCTTGACCGTCGTATTCTTATCTGAGGTAATAAGCTCAGTGGGATTTGCTACCATAGTGAATCGCTTAGAAAAAATGTAGAGTATGTGAACGATTCGTATAAAGCTGTTATTTATTTGACTCTATACGGCTCGTCCTCAAAGTGTGCTTAGCTGACTTATTTATCAGCATAATTTAAATGTAGCTCTTTAATATAATCGACTTCATTTTTGCTACCAAGTACCACAGGGATACGCTGATGGATATCGGTTGGCTCTATATCTAAAATGCGATTAACCGCATCAGTTGCAGCGCCACCAGCACGTTCAATCAAAAGGCTCATCGGATTGGCTTCATACATTAAGCGCAATTTACCTGCTTTATTAGCATACTTCGTATCAAATGGATAAGTGAAGAGACCACCGCGACATAAGATGCGATGCACGTCACCAACCATTGCTGCAACCCAGCGCATATTAAAATCGCGAGCACGTACACCTGTTTCGCCAGCGATGAGCTCATCGATATACTGTTGCATCGGCGCGCGCCAGTAGCGGTAATTTGACGCGTTGATGGCATATTCGCTGGTATCAGCATCGATTTGGATGTTTTCTTGTATCAGTACATACTCATTCGTGTCTGGGTCTAGGCTAAACATGACGACACTATCTGTGATGGTCAATGCTAGGACGGTAGAGGTGCCGTATAATAAGTAACCTGCTGCTAGCTGCTGATTACCAGCTTGTAAGAAATCACTATTTTCACTGACTTGACCTTGGCGCTGATACGGTAGAATGGAAAAAATAGTGCCAACTGCCATATTGATATCGATATTTGATGAGCCATCAAGGGGATCAAATAGCACCAATAAACTGCCATCAGCATTGGCAGGAGTAGCATCATCTAGCTCTTCGGAAGCAACACCCGCACAATATGCATTTTTTGCCAAAGCGTCTAACAATAAATCATTGGCCAGTACGTCTAATTTTTTTTGATCCTCACCTTGGACGTTTTGATTGCCAGCTTCACCTAAGATATCTGCTAAAGCACCTTTTCTAAGTAGCTGTGAAATAGTCTTACCAACGTCAGTAACGGTAGTAATGACGTCATTGAGGGCAAGATTGGTGGCATGAGTGTTTAAATAGTTTGCTAGGGTCGTCATAATGCTTCCTAATAAATGGTATTGATAAATGGGATTCAAAGTTAAAGAGCAAGTGAGTGCTTAAGAAATGTGGGAGTTAGTATTTAATACCCCTAAATCTGGCAAATTATTAAATAGCCTGTACGGCATCTTTGTCCTGACCATAAAATCAGCTACACTATATGTATTATTGTTTGTTGATGTTTTTGGTAAGCTTATTTTCGATCGTGGTTATTACAGCTTTATTTATATTGCTTAGCAGATGGCTAAGTCTATTTTATAGGGCTGGTGTCATTACGGTAAATTGTAGCAAATAAGCGTCAAAATGTCCTTGTATCTGTGCATATCAGCTATAAATGCTCGAACAAAAATGAATAAATGATTAATATAGACTCATATAAACTCAAAATAAAGACTTACCATTATGTCAAATTCTATCGATAGTAATTCACTACCTCCTATTGCAGCGACTGAGTCTGCAAAATTTGATTCTGACACCATTCATCATAAGCTTAATACCTCGTTAAGTCGTCCGCAGCTTAATAGCGATGGTAGTATTCGTCATTTTTTGGGTGTAGAGGGTCTTAATAAAGCACAGTTGCAGGCAATTATTGCAAAAGCTGAGACGTTTTTTGATGATAATGGGCAACTGATTAACCGTCCTGAGCTTGAAGGCTATACGGTAATGAATTTGTTTTTTGAGCCGTCAACTCGTACACGCACCACTTTTGAGGTAGCAGAAAAGCGTTTGGGTGCCAATGTACTGAATATCGATATTGAGCGCTCTAGCACCAAAAAAGGTGAAAGCTTGCGCGATACGCTGTGGAATTTGCAAGCGATGACGGCAGATATCTTTGTGGTACGGCATTCAGCATCAGGTGCTGCCCATTTTATGGCCACAGAAGTGACACCAGATATTGCTATTATTAATGGCGGTGATGGCTGGCACGCCCATCCGACGCAAGGTATGCTCGATATGTTGACCATTCACCGTGAGGCGCCGCGCCCCTTTGAAGAGCTGTCGGTCGCTATCGTTGGTGATATTAAGCATTCTCGGGTCGCACGCTCTGATATCAGTGCGCTGCAAACTTTAGGTGTTAAAGATATCCGTGTCTGCGCGCCTCGTACCTTATTGCCAAAAGGGATTGAGCGTTTTGGGGTGCAAGTTTATGAAAATATGAATGAATGCGTGACCGACTGTGATGTCATTATGGGATTAAGAATACAAAACGAGCGGATCGGCTCGCCGCTATTGGCATCATCGAGTGAGTATTATAAGCATTATGGTATTACCCCAGAGCGGTTAGCACTGGCCAAGCCTGATGCGCTAGTCATGCACCCAGGACCAATGAACCGCGGTGTTGAGATTGCCTCAAGCGTTGCTGATGGCGTGCAATCTGTGATTTTGAAGCAGGTTAATAATGGTATTGCTATTCGTATGGCGGTATTGGCATTGGCAATGGAAGGTCAACGCGCTCATCAAGCAGCTAGTAAATAATATCTGACCACGTTTTTTTATTCTTATTTATTTCATTTTATTGATACGGTAATAACGCTCATGTCCACTATGATAAACACTGATGCAACCATACTTGACCACCTTCCGCAAACTTTTCAAGATGCATTGCCAAGCGCAGTGACCGATAAGCTAGCTAGCCTAGGAACAGGGCGTGAAATGTGGTTGCTGCCACCATTGGTTGATTTGTGCGCCCGCTTACGTGAGCCAGGACAACAACAACATGGCACGTTGGAATCAGAAGGGCGAGCTGCCCGCGCCAATGGTTTTTTGCATGTGGTCATTCCACCTGATACCAATCCTATCTTAGAAAACGGCTCACTATTAAAAGGTTTACGTGAGCGTGCGCTTGATGATGGCGGCATTTACTTACATATTTTAGGTGCCTTGACCGCTGGGTTAGAGGGCGAACGTCCATCTAACATCGCTGGATTAAAAAAAGGTGGCTGTATTGCCGTCTCTAATGCTCGCCGACCTTTTCGCAATGATTTGGTACTACTACGTACACTCGAGTATGCCGCGACTTTTGGCATGAAAGTATTCTTTTATCCTGATGAGCCCAGTTTGTCTGGAGATGGGGTTGCGCACGAAGGCTACATCGCCTCCTATCATGGGCTGCAAGGTATTCCATGGATTGCTGAAACGGTCGCTTTATCTACCCAGTTATTAATGGTGGAAGAAACCGGTATTGCTGCTCACTTTAGTCAGTTATCGTGCAAGTCTTCAATCGAGCTGATGCGCTGGGCAAAAAATAAAAAACTGCCAGTGACTTGTGATGTGGCCATGCATCAGCTGTATTTAACCGATGATAATTTAGAAGGCTTTAATTCTATGGCCTATGTATTGCCGCCATTGCGTAGTAATACTGATCAAAAAGCGCTACTTCGCGGATTAAAAGACGGCACCATTGATGCGATTTGTAGTCATCATGAGCCATTGAACAGTACGGCTAAAAAAGCACCGTTTGAAGAAAGTACACCAGGTATCTCAAACTTTGATACTTTTATGGCGCTAGCTTGTCAGTTAGTTCGTGATGAGGTACTGACATTAGAGCAATTGGTCGATAAAATCTGTCTTAATCCTGCAAAAATCGCCGGTATTAGCGAGCAATATGAAAATATCGGTGGCGCTGTGTTGGTCGACCCTAATTTAGAGTGGCAAGTGACCGCGGAAACGATGCAATCTAGTGGTAAAAATACCCCTTTCTTTAATCAGCAGCTGCAAGGGCGCGTTGTGGAGACTTTCTTTGGTTAACTTGTCTGGTCAGGACGATAATCAGCGACATAAAAAGAGCGAGTCTAGCGAATCTATTAAAGCCGTTGCGATCTATGAGGTTGTTAAAGGTATCGGTGCGCTATTAGGGGCTATTGCATTATGGCAGTGGCATAAAGATATGGAGCAATGGTTGTCAACGGCCACCCACTCTTGGCGACAGTATTTTGGTCAATTGCTCGCCCCACAAGTTGATAGCGCGGTACAGATTGCACAGCAGGCCAGTAAAAACTGGACAGTGTTTCTATTAATAATATTTGCTTATGCCAGTCTGCGCTTTATTGAAGCGTATGGGCTATGGCAAGATAAGACTTGGGCATATTGGTTTGGCGTAGTTGGTTATGGAGTATTTATTCCCATTGAGCTTTATTACCTAATTGTCAGTCCATTCGACTGGTTTAAATTGGGTATTTTAGTTCTTAATATTATTATTGTTATTGTGGTTTATCGTAATATGAAACGCAAAGGCTTGATATAACATTGCTTTTCGATAAGAGTTTTTACTAAATAATGAATTTTTACTAAATAAGATTGCTTTGACGATAATAATAAAAGCCAGCATAAAGAGATTATCTTTAATGCTGGCTTTTTATTAGTTGAAATCACTGTGTATTTTTCGAATTAAAATACAATATTATCGTTTCTTTAAACGTCTAATGCTTTTTTATTAACAGGAGAAATAGTTTTGGCTACTTTGCCGACACTCAAACCTTGAATTAAGATAGAGAACACCACCACAGCGTAAGTTAATGCTAGTAAAACATCGCGCTCAGTTCCTGTAGGCAGCTGTAGTACTAACGCGACGGATATACCACCGCGCAGACCACCCCATGTTAATACTTTCCAAGCGCCTACTGGTAGATTAAGTTGGTGTCTAAAAGTTCTAGTGGTCATGCCTACCACGATCAGCCGAGCAAGTAGGGCGATGATAATAGTCAAGCCTGCGGCAATAAATAAATTACCAGAATAGGCAATTATCACTACTTCTAAACCAATTAAGACAAACAAAATCGCGTTTAAAATTTCATCAATTAATTCCCAAAATAGATCAATATAGTGACGCGTCTTATCACTCATCGCTAATTCTCGCCCGCGATTACCGACCATCAGCCCCATCATCACCATTGCCAAAGGTCCTGATAGATGCCAATGGCTGGCAAGTGCATAGCCACCTATCACGCCTGCAAGTGTTAATAACACTTCTTCTTGATAGCTATCGATACTTTTGAGCATGTAATATAAGACTGCCCCAAGTACCAAGCCAAAGATAATACCGCCACCAGCTTCAACTGCCAGTGTATGCGCCACATAATTGACAGTTGGAATATCACCGCTAGATAAAATCCCGAGTAGTATCACAAAAATAACGACGCCAATACCATCATTAAATAACGACTCACCAGCGATAACGGTTTCAATACTTTTGGGTGCGCCTGCTGATGCCAAAATGCCCATCACGGCAATGGGGTCGGTCGGTGATATCAATGCACCAAATAATAAACACCAAATAAATGGCAGACCGAACCCTAAAAGCGGTAGCATAAAATAAATGGCGGTGGCAATAAGCACTGCTGATATGACAGTGCCCAAACAAGCAAGGATACCAATGGGTAGCTTATAACGCTTTAAGTCACCAATATTGACATGTAAGGCACCGGCAAATAGCAACATCGAAAGCATGCCATCGAGTAGTACTTCGGTAAAATCAAGCTGGTTTAATAAGCTGATCTCATAATCAATTAGCTGATCAAAGCCTAAAAAGCCTAAAAATATCGCCCCAATAGATAATAATATAGAGATGACCATGACACCGATAGTCGTCGGTAAACCAATAAAGCGATGATTCACATAAGTCAGTAGGGCGGTGATAGATAAAAAGATAGCACTGATTTCAAGTATAGTCAGACTGGTTGCAGATGCCATAAAAAAAGTCTCAGATGAATATAAAAATGATTCTAACCCTAAAATCTGTAAGGGTTAGACAAAATGTTAGTTTTGTTGTTTGTCTGGTTTTTATGTTGTCTACGATTAATATTGATATGAATAACAAAAAATTCCTATAAATAATAAAATTTTATCTTGATTGCCTCTGTAGTGTTTTATTAATTTGCGCATCAAACTGACTAATATATTCAAAATGTTGATGCTTAGCATTATTACTATGAATAAATTGTCTCGCTTCATAAGACATTGCTTTGAGATCTGTTATTAACTCTTCATAACTCAGGTTTTCTTCTCCTGCGCGTTCAATCAGTGTGAGCTCATGTAATAGCGCTTGCTGCTGAGCGTTATTCACGCAAGCGTAATTAAGATCGGTCATAGCCTGACATAATGCCTTTAATACCATTAAATCAGCCGTCGCATAACGCCGTATCTCACCAAGAGAGGTATCGATAAAGGCAGCTATCGTAGGATTTTTAGTAACCACAGCCAATATTGCTACTCGCTGCTGATTGACTAGAATGTCAGATTTCTCTTGGTTATCTCTATCGCTGTCATTCTGGTCGTGAGGCGGTGTGTAAAAATGATAAGGGCTTGGAGGCTGACGTTGCAACATGACACTCAAGCACGTGGTCAATGATTGGACACAATTGACCGCCGTTTTTGGATCATTTATACCAGGAGATAACGCCCGCACTGCGACTTCAGTGATTTGCCCTAAACTATAAGCGATATCATTAGAGTGCACAGACTGGCGTTCAAGATGGATACAAGTATTGAGTCGCTGCCAAAATAGCCCATCTGGCGCGCGTGGAATAATAGCTAAGCCAGAGGTTTTGGTTTTTTGTAGGTGACTATCCTGATCGACAGGACACTGATAAAAATGACCGATGACATTC
Organism: Psychrobacter sp. DAB_AL62B; assembly: GCF_028895345.1. Taxonomy (NCBI): domain Bacteria; kingdom Pseudomonadati; phylum Pseudomonadota; class Gammaproteobacteria; order Moraxellales; family Moraxellaceae; genus Psychrobacter; species Psychrobacter sp. DAB_AL62B. The sequence goes on along the minus strand of NZ_SAXC01000007.1, from coordinate 13,326 downwards.
TTATCGGTAACAAATTGACCTAAGCTGGTATGTAGCTGTACTACACCGCCATAGTCTTGCGCCAAAGTGATCAGCGACTCTATATAAATTTGCTGTAGATAGCCTGAGCTTGGCGCGATGATAGCGGTCGCTGTCCAAGATTGGAAGTGCTCAACATCGTGATGCGTCACATCACGTTGATGCTGAATCTCACAGCTGTCCTTGTACCAGTAATGAATATTTCTAAGCGCCTCATTACTGGCACCGTGAATGACATGCGATGCCTGTATAGCATGTACCATATGCTGGACAAAATAAACCAATAATAAGGCACAAATGATGGCCATGATAATAGCAAAGGTTACCGATAATTGCGGTACACCAAAAGCCACATCATATTTATGAATAGATTTTAAAACCAATAAGCTGTAACTAAAGGTACCAATAAATGCGCCCAGTACGAACTGATTTGGCGTATCGGTCAGAAAGTTACGTAGCAGCCGTGGACCAAACTGCGATGAGGCCATCGATAAGACGGCAATAGTAATTGAAAAGGTCGTTCCTGCGACACCAAGTACTGCGCCTGCAATCGCGGTCATAATCGCGCGTGCGGCCTGATCGTCGCCAGTAAATGCAAAGCTGATCTCTCTGACTGTTTCACGATCAAAATGTTCATCAATGGTAACGAGTATGGGCGCAAGTAAGATGCCTACCAGCACACAAGCTGTTGGAATAAACCAATAAGAGCCAAGCAATTGCTGCCATAAGTTTTTTAGGCGCTCAGGTAAATTGGTTAGATTTTGTAGTGACCATAGCTGTAGGAACTGCCTAAGTCTGTGCTTAATTGCCGTTAGAATTTGTTTAAGCAAGCTGGTTTTGGGGTCTTTACTCAATGTTGTCAGCTCCAAAATTCATACTACTGTCTTACTTCGATGCCAATCAGAAAAATAATAATACTCTTGGCACAACAAAAGCGCTTAAAAGTAAATTACCTTATCATATAGAGTTACGCTATCAAAAATTTAATAAAAAAATAAGCCCCTATTAATAGGAGCTTGTTTTTAGCATAATAAAATTTTTAATAATGGAGGATTTTAATGATGGAAAGCTCTAATAGTAAATAATAGTATCAAACTCGAATTCTGAGTTAACACCGTTCATTTCTGATTACTGCCACTATTACCATCGTAAGCCGTCAAGCTTCCGCGTTATCTATTAACTGACCAAATTGTCAATCCAAGTACTTATCGCGGCGCTTACTTTTGCTAGCACTGACGGCTCTTCTGTACGGTCCATACTTACTGACCACGTTTGTATATTATCCGTCGTTACTGGTTGTTTTTGCAGACTATCTACGATTAACGGTAGATTGTTACCAGCTGTCGCTAAGATAAAGCTTGGGTTTTTGGTCAGCGTTGTCCACTTCTGGTTCCAACCGCCGTTACAGTTGTAAATAATCAAGCTTCCGCGGTTATCTACTAAATGACCAGTTCGTAAATCAAAGCATTTGTTGCCTTGTTTGATTTGGTCGGTACCGTTCATCTCCCAAACTTGCGCTGGTGAGTCCAAGCTACAAGCGCCCAAATTAACCCAAGAACCTTGTTCCGTCAAACACTGATCCAATGCCATTTTACTATGGATTTTACCCTTAAGATCGTAAACCCACTGTTCAGAGTCATCACCAGTACAGCCACTTGGTCCGCTAATAAAGCTATTTAACTTACCATTTTCTAGTTTTTCAACTTTTAGACAGTTGTTGCCGTTACGTATAGTAGCAACATTTCCTAAAGGTTTGTCATCTTGTAGCTCTAACCATTTCACAAACTGCTGAAATTCGCTGAGTGCTTCAGGATCTTTCTTAATTAAATCAGTACGATAGACATTGACCCAACGGTTTAAGCGGTACATGGTTTCTTGTTGCTGCTCATAACGCTCTAATGTTTCCAATGCTTGAGGGCTGAGCTCATCACGATACTCTTTATAAGAATCATATAATAATTTGCCATTGGTATTTAAAATAACCGTCGGATTTTCTGCTTGAGCAATGAGTTGCTGTTCTAAGCCCGGTAACTCTACCTTTCTTAGTGCCGTATAGCCATGTTCTTTACCAAAGGTAACCGCTGGTTTGATGGTATCGTCATATTGACGAATATCAATCGATGAGAGCTGTATTTGCGCTTCATTGGCCTTTTTACAGTACAAACCCACTTTTTTCGGATCTTCAGTAATCGCTAAATTGACATGGAATTTATTGGCGTTGCCATTCATCCGATTAGGGGACAAGGCAATATTATTAACCGTACTATTACTATAAGTGACGGTCAACCAGCAGCTTGCTACTTCTAGCGAGTTATTTGGTGTCGGTAAATTAAAGACATTACCCCAGTTACCGCGTGCCTCAGGATAGATAATGCCTTTTTGCTCGACAGGATCATAACCGCCTAGGATGGTGAAAACCGGCACACCTTGTAAGCGTGCTTTTAAGTAATTACCATCGGCACTGTTATACCAAACATTACCAGATCTCGGTACTTTAGGCTGGAACACTTCCATCTTTCTGAGTTCAGCATTCCATTTCTTATAGCCAGTCGGTGAATCAGCGTCAAATACCGCCCGATCAAATGCTGGCTGTATTTTTATCTTGGTACTATAACCAGTATAATGGGTATAGTCTGAATAAGCGCCACTCTGTGAGCCGCCAGACATTGCATCACGACCATAGCCATAAGTAGCTAAGAAAAGAGGTTTGCCACTGAGTCCATCACCTTCGACTTGTCGTGGCCAGTCTAAGTTACCGCGCATTTTGTTTCTAAAACCATTATAGCCCCAGCCGCTGTCGGCATGATGCTCGGCCCAGAAATAATCGCCGCCCGATGCACCAGGGTAATGACCTAAGCCATAATGATGGCCGATTTCATGACTAAACTCATTCCTGACCGAATCGATAATGGTCAGCATGCCATTACCACCACTTAAGCCGTGGTTATGTTCGCCATTGGCATATTTACCGCGGGCATGGTGCGCATTGACGTTTTGAGTCAGCTGTGGTTGCTCTTGGCTGTGTAGCGATGCGCTAGTCACACCCCAATTGGCTAAGTTTATGCCGACACCAAAGGTTGCTTTTGCGGTATTTTCACGCATATCACCATTATACATGCCACCGTCTGAGCTACTCACCGAATCATAAATGGTGCCATTGCCCACCATCACTCGATCAAGCTTCATGTCATCATATACAGCAACGGTCATTTGTGCCGCTGGAATGGTTTGGAAGTAGTCTGAACCGGCTCTTTCTGGGTCACGTAACATGTAGTGACCCCAAGATTGAGGCGGAGCAGTCAACATACCTAAACGGATATTGGTTAATACCAGCTCGCCAGGTGCAGCAAAGTCTATTTTATCTTCTAATAAATCACCGCTACGCTTCTTCTCATCCACAATGCGGATTTTAAGACCACCTTCTACCTCATTCCATTTGAGTTTGGTCGACCATGCGCGATTACTGTAAGAGACGCGAGGACGTTTGTCAGTATTGGTCTGATCAGTGGCTGGGATTTGAGTTGGTTCGGCTAGACTGACGCTCCGTAATAAAGCCCCATCCTTATAAATCTCTGCCACAAGCTTATCAATGTCACCCATCTCAAGAGTAGGCGTTACCAATAAAAGTGCTTCTTTTTCTGCGGTTAGGCGCGGCATGTTTTTTGCTTCATTGCCCTGCGGATCAACAGTATGATTCTGGCCAAACTGAATCATGGCTTGGAAAGTGCCGACTAAGTCTGGACGGATATCTCGAATCGCTCCTGCTCTGCCAGAGTGGTCAAAAAACCCTAATAAATAGGCATCAGTGATGTCTTTCTTTGGCTCTGGGTATTTGAGTTGTGTACTTGGCCCAATTGGTGTTGAAGGAATACTTGTTACCGGCGGCGTTACTGCTGGTGTAGTGCTTCCATCACCTTCACCACAAGCTGCAAGCAGAATAGCGATGATACCGATACTTAATGCTTTTACGGGAAATTTTATTGTTGTTTTCATTTAAAGCCCCTCATTAATATAATGAGGGGCAATATAACAGTTATGTTGGTATTATGTACGACATTTGTTTTTTATATAACAATAAGTTTTCTTTAGTGGTTGTCCTAGAAATTTTCAATTATAAGTTAATTAAAAAACCTTATTCATTCTTACTCTTATAGCATTCAATTAGATGTCGGATTGTCTGCTTCAGTAATAATATCGCCTCTATTGCCCGTTTTACTGGCATCTGCACGAGCTTTATCACTAATAGTATCTTTAGGAATGATAATTTCATTGTTACGCTCATCACATTCTATGTCGCTGTCCTTATCATAAGCGACAGGGTCAAAGCGTGGTATCTCATTGTTAATATCTGAATCTTCTTGAGATAAGCGACTAGAGGTAGCAGTGCTAGATTTCCTAAAGAGTTTGGCTTTATTGTTTTTAGAATTTTCGTCTTCATCATTAGCAGATTTTTTGCGCGGCTCACTGTGGGCAAAGATAGCATTTAGCGGCACATCCAATTGTTCTCGGGCATAAGCTTCCGTATTTTCAAAACGATTTACCAATAGGCTTAGCCAAGGTTTTTGGTCCTCGGGACTCATCTCGTCAAGCTCATCTTTAATGGGTAATGGATAAGGTAGCGTACGATAAAAATCCCATAACGTCATTTTACTCAAATCTTTTTTGAGCACATAATCATCCTCTTCTGTCATGGTGATTAAATTACTGTCTTGTAGATAATTGATATAGGTATACCACTTTGGTAGCTCTTTACGCCCCAATACATTACGCAGCGCTTGTTCGCTAACGGCTTCACCTTTTAAATGATGGGTATAAACTAAATTTAACATATCGAGCAAACTTAGGAGTGGATGGCGTGGGTAGACTTCTTCCGTCTCAAAAATAGTCAAGGTATAGCTAATCTCAACCCCTAATAGAATTAGATTCCATGACAGATATATCCACAATAAGAAAATTGGCAATGCAGCAAATGCGCCATAAATGGCTTCATAGCTGGTAAAGTTCGCCATCACTGTACCAAAAAGATGCTTCATCAGCTCGAAGACAATCGCCACAAAAATACCAGCAATTGCGGCATTTTTTACAGGTACACGTGCTTTTGGGATAAACCAATACATACTAATAAAACCAGCGATCGTTACTCCAACTGATACTATCTGCACCCAAAACGACCAATCGATACCATAGCCAGCAATTTGACGATTTAAGAGGCTCAGGCTTTGTACGGCACTAGAGGCGATAAATGCCGTACCCAATACTAGCGGTCCCAGCGTGACGATTGTCCAGTAGCGCAGCATGCTTTTCATGCCACCAGAGCGATTTTCTACCCGCCAGATTTGGTTAAAAGCGCGCTCAATAGTGGTCAAGGTCATAATGGTCGTAAAAAACAATACCATCGCCCCAATGATGGTTAGGTTTGATGATTTTTCAGCGAAGTTATTGATATATTTACTGACCTGCAAGCTCGATTGTGGCAGCAAGTTACTGTATATGACTTCGTAAATCTGTGCTCTGACAGAAGATAAGGCCGGTACTGAAGACAAAATCATCAATAGCACCGTTAAGATAGGCACAATCGACAATAAGGTCGTATAGGTCAATGATGCGGCTTTTTGCTGGCAGTTGTCTTCAAAAAAGTGCCGAGTTAAAAAGCGTAGGAACTGAAACCAACGTTGATGTAAAAAGGGTATTTTTTTTAGTAAGTTTTCCATAACGACCATTTAGCAGAAATAATAGAGTGCGAATAGTGTAACAAAAACGGCCTGTCTGAATCTGCGGGTTAATTGTGTCAAAATGCATAATAGCGTTTTGAGGTTTAATTATCTTTGAGGTTTAATTATCATAATGTCGCTGATGAAAATGTTAGACAAAGCAGTTATATCGCCTAATAGATTTAATGAGTGACTACGCCGAGTGTGAGGGTTTGTTTGCATGTCAGTGAATGACTCGGGCATAATGTACACATCTATTCATCATGCCAATCATTTTATAATAATTACGATTCGCTATATTACTGTTAACGATTTATAAGGAAGTTTTGCTAATGAGTCAGACCGCCTCTTATGTTTTGGTGCTCTATTATTCAAATTACGGTACGACTAAGACATTAGCATATGCTATCGCCCAGGGTATTGAAGAGGCGGGCATGACCGCGCGCATTCGCACGGTACCGACAGTAGCGCCTGAGACCACATCGAGTAAGCCTGCGATACCAGATGAAGGTGATCTGTATTGCACCATGGAAGATCTAAAAGATTGCATGGGTCTTGCGCTTGGTAGTCCAACGCACTTTGGTAATATGGCCGCGCCTATGAAGTATTTTTGGGATAATACCGTCACGCTATGGCTCGCTGGTAATCTACAAAATAAACCAGCAGCGGTATTTACTGCAACTGGTTCAATGCATGGCGGGCAGGAGACGACGTTGCTGACCATGATGATGCCATTGCTGCATCATGGCATGCTGATTGTGGGTGTGCCTTATGCAGAGCCAGCATTAAATCGTACCCATCGTGGTGGCTCGCCTTATGGGGCAAGTCATGTCAGCGGTGCGTCACATGATCAGCCTGTGTCCGCTGATGAACGTGAACTGGCTATTGCTCAAGGGCGCCGTTTAGCGATTAGTGCCAAAGCTTTAGCACAAGCAAACTGGCGCTAAGCGGTTTTATTGACAAGGAAACATAGCTCTCTAATGCCAAATACTTCTGATCGTTCCAATCAAACACTAGCTGTAAATACCGGCAAAACTATTAAACCTAGTAAGCCTATTACGCCCATCCGTCAGCGCTTGCTGGTGACTTGGCTGGTTTGGCTAACCTTTAGATTGCTTGCTTTGCCTATTTTGATCAATGTCTTTAATATCAGTAGCCCTGACATTGTCGGCGGTATCGCATGGCAAGCGCTATGGCTGGTACCGGCATTTATCTTAACACCGTCGATACTACGCGGACGTTCACCCTATGCGTTACTGATAGACAGTATGTTTACTTTAGTATATTTAGGGGCAAGTGGGGTCGTATTATTTACACGTGCTTACGGTAGTAGCTGGGCAGAAATCGCCGTCTATTTCATTGATTTTGTATTATTATTTGCGATTAACGTCTGGCTATTTATTTTATTAAAGCGCCTGCCTTCGATGAATAATGTCGTCAAGCAACCGCGCTAGCTGCTCGATTAATTCCATTTTTATCAGTTTAACCACAAAAAATCGGCGCTCTATTTGGAGCGCCGATTTTTTGTGGTGATATTATTTTTTAGAAATGTTTTTATTAATTAACCTTCGTTAATTCTAAGTCCATCTTTTTACCGTCGTTAATTTGGCTTACTTTTACGGGTAAGTAATCTAAGCTTGGTGCCAACCAAAAGCTGGTCGAGCGACTATTGTCATCATGGATACGGTCGACACGTACCGTATCAAAGGTACCCGCTGGAACTGTTATCTTGGTATTACCAGATTTTTTAAACGGTGTTTTTTCTATCTTATCGTGTTTTGCCATGTAGTAATTGCCAGAGAATTTACCATTTAATAAGTCTTGACGAATTTGCACCTCAAGACTTAAGTCATCAAAGGCTTGTTGAGCCATCGTCATGGTTGTCGACTTGCCTCTATAGTTACTCACGACTTTTTTGCTACTTGGGTTAAAGTCTAATTTGTGCGTACGACCGATACCCAGTAGTTTATAAGTAGTACTGGCTTGGGTTGGAATAACCGCGTTACCGTTAACAGTGAAGGTACTGTGTTGTGCAGCACTTGCCACACCAGCGACCCGTGCATTGACATCATATTTCCAAGTATTGCCTGATTTGTTCAATGTACGCGTGGCAGTACCTTTATATTTGTCTTCGACGGTAAAGCTATAGTTGGCGCTTGAAGGCTGAATATTCTTTGCGCTAGCAAGGGTAGGTGCGGTCATACTCAAAGCTCCGATAGCCGCTATGCTGGCTCCAGTGGTCAACATGGTTAAAAATTTAGACTTAGCATTTTTTTTGTCATTATAATTGGTTATTAATAGTTTTTTATTCATAGATGAAAAACTCATGGATATTCCTTAATAGATTGATATCAGATAGCTTAATAAGTCGATTCTATAATCAGGGTGATTCGATATTACTGCTAACTATTATTGGATTCACAATGCCTATAATGGTCATACTCTGTTACATTTTCAAGAGTAGAGATACATGCTGACGTTTGGCTCTTGTAGCCGATGTTACTATGATAGCTGCTGCTAGGACTATGAGTAACTTGCTGTAAACCTAGTAAGAATAGGCGAATAAAACAACGCTTGATTCTACTAAATATCGTAATCATTTAATGCTTTTATGGTAATCCACGGCTTTATATTAATGCTTTTATTTCAGAGCGCTTTAGCGATTCGCTATTACTTATCGATAAACGCTGCATTAATTAAAAAATTCTTGTAAATTTTTGGGCTTTACACTTGAAGCCCACTGTCCATGCCCCCACTTTTTGAAACAAGCTCAACGCTTATCCTTATTATGCTGTTTTTGAAAAATGACATTTGCAGATAGAGGTATTGAGACAATCAAACCAAATAAATTCTTAATTTAATTAACCAACTTATTGGAGACATATTGATGAATATTCGTCCTTTACATGATCGTATTGTTGTCCGCCGCATAGAAGAAGAAACAAAAACGGCTGGTGGTATCTTACTTCCTGGTTCTGCTCAAGAAAAGCCTTCACAAGGTGAAGTGCTAGCAACTGGTAACGGTCAGATTCGTGACAATGGTGAGACTCGCGCATTAGATGTAAAAGCTGGCGACAAAGTCTTGTTCGGTCAATATGCGGGTCAAACCGTGAAAGTTGACGGTGAAGAACTACTTATTATGAAAGAATCTGATGTATTGGGTGTGCTAGAAGGCTAGACCTTTTTGAGTATTTTTATACTCAGCACATTTTTAACAATTGTTTTTCACAATACCATATCAATTCATTCAACTGCATTCTCATACTTATAATAGTGGAGTAATTTAACATGGCAAAAGACGTAAAATTCGGCATTGATGCCCGTAAACAAATGATGGACGGCGTAAACGTTCTAGCAAACGCAGTACGCGTAACCTTAGGTCCTAAAGGTCGTAACGTGGTTATCGATAAATCATTTGGCGCGCCTACCATCACTAAAGATGGTGTTTCAGTTGCTAAAGAAATCGAGCTTGAAAACAAATTTGAAAACATGGGCGCTCAATTGGTTCGTGAAGTTGCTAGCCGTACCAACGATGTTGCTGGTGATGGTACGACGACGGCGACCGTATTGGCTCAATCAATCTTGCAAGAAGGCATGAAGTCAGTTGCCGCTGGCATGAACCCAATGGATCTAAAGCGCGGTATCGATAAAGCGGTTCGCGCGGCTGTTGAGCAAATCCATTTGCTATCAACCCCAGCTGACGATTCAAAAGCGATTGCTCAAGTTGGCTCTATCTCTGCTAACTCAGACACCAAAATTGGTGAATTGATTGCTGAAGCGATGGAAAAAGTCGGTAAGCAAGGCGTTATCACGGTTGAAGAAGGTTCAAGCTTTGAAGATACCTTAGAAGTTGTGGAAGGTATGCAGTTTGACCGTGGTTATATCAGCCCGTACTTTGCTAATAAACAAGACAGCTTAACTGCTGAGTTTGAAAACCCATATATTTTGCTAGTTGATAAAAAAATCAGCAATATCCGTGAAATCGTGCCACTACTTGAGCAAGTGATGCAACAAAGCAAGCCATTGCTAATCATTGCTGAAGACGTTGAAAACGAAGCATTGGCTACCTTAGTTGTGAACAACATGCGTGGCGGCTTAAAAACTTGTGCGGTAAAAGCACCAGGTTTTGGTGATCGTCGTAAAGCAATGCTAGAAGATATCGCAACCTTAACTGGCGGTACCGTTATCTCTGAAGAGATTGGTCTGAGTCTTGAGACTGCGACCCTTGAGCAATTGGGTACGGCTAAAAAAGTCACTATCGGTAAAGAAAACACCGTTATCGTTGATGGTGCTGGTAACTCTGCTGATATCGAAAACCGTGTTGAATCTATCAAACGTCAAGTTGAAGAATCAACGTCTGATTACGATAAAGAAAAGCTTCAAGAGCGTATGGCGAAACTGGCTGGCGGCGTTGCCGTTATCAAAGTTGGCGCTGCGACTGAAACTGAAATGAAAGAAAAGAAAGATCGCGTTGATGATGCATTACATGCCACTCGTGCAGCGGTTGAAGAAGGCGTTGTTCCTGGCGGTGGCGTTGCCCTAGTTCGTGCGATGAATGCATTGTCTGAGCTACGTGGTGATAACGACGACCAAAATGCTGGTATCAATATCTTACGTCGCGCAATGGAAGCACCATTACGTCAAATCGTTACCAACTCAGGCGAAGAAGCTTCAGTGGTAGTGAACGAAGTGAAAAGTGGTACTGGTAACTACGGTTACAACGCAGCTTCTGGCGAATACGGCGACATGCTAGAGATGGGTATCCTTGATCCAGCAAAAGTTGCACGTTCAGCACTGGAGAATGCGGCATCTGTTGCAGGCTTAATGCTAACGACCGAAGTCATGATTACTGATTTACCACAAGGTGATGATGGTATGTCTGGCATGGGCGGCGGTGGAATGGGCGGTATGGGTGGAATGGGCGGCATGATGTAATTTATACTTCTGCTACAAAGCGATTTCTCTTTGTCAGACGTGCTTAATGTACGATAAGTACTATTTTCGCACGTCTTCCTCGACAAATCGCTTTTCGCTAGAATTATGAATTTGTCATAACGTACCTCTTAAACCTAGTTTAAATAAAACCCCGATAGGCTAAGCTTATCGGGGTTTTTTAGTGTTCAATAAAGTGTTTAATGTTACTGACTCGCAGCATCCCGTCTAAATACCCATGTCTTATCATCAGACGCATCTTCACAATAATAATATCCCGCCAAATCAAACTGTTTTAGCTGCTCCGCATTGGTCAGTTTATTATTAGCGGAATATTTGACCATCAGCCCTCGTGCTTTTTTGGCATAAAAGCTAATCACTTTATATTGACCATTCTTTTCATCTTCAAATCTTGGTGTGATAATTTCCGCGTCTAGTGCTTTTTTCTTCACAGACTTAAAGTATTCATTTGAGGCTAGGTTAATCAATACTTTGTCATTACTATCTGCCATGCGTGCATTGATAGTATTAGTCACTTCTTCACCCCAAAATTCATATAAATTATCACCGCGCTCGTTTTTGAGTTTGGTGCCCATCTCTAGTCGATACGGTTGGATCAAATCGAGCGGCTTTAGGACGCCATATAAACCTGACAAAATACCCAAATGTTCATTAACATAAATAGCCGTGTCTTTATCCATCTGATACATATCAAGACCCGTATAAACATCACCGTCGAACAAATAGCCTGCAGGCTTAGCATTATCGTCTGTAAAGGGTTCGTTAGCACTCCAAGTCCAGTCTTGATTGCGTTTAGCGTTCAGCTGTGCCAAATCGTCAGAGATGCTCATAAGCTCCTGTAAATCAATCGGCTCTTTAGATTTTAATGTTTTCATCAGCGTTTGTGAGTGTTCAATCAGTTCAGGTTGACTATAGTAATTGCCTAAATTTACTGGTATAGCATTTGTCTCGTTTAAAGATTTGGCGGGAGAGAGTAAAAAATACATGATTATTCCTTATTATAGTGAAGTGATAAACACTCCATTAACGTGTCAAGCTTTCTTATTATACGATACCTACAGGTTTAACTTGACTTACTCGTAGCTGTTTTGTATTTTTAAGCATTATCATAGACATATGTCAAACATCGAAACAATCATAGTTGCCTCTGTACGCTAATGGCTGACTGACTTTGAGGCTTATACGGAAAAATAAAACTTTTTAATATAACAATAAAAGTTATGCAAGTGGTGTAAATGCCTAACTTTTTATTTTACTTGTGGGTCATCATTAGACAATGAAAGTTAACGGATGATATCTCTATAATAAAACGGCATGATGGCAAAGCAGCTATCATTTATTAAATTGATAATCTTTGGTCTTAAGTTCTAAACCAACAGCGACCAAAGGTTTTTTTGTCCCCTGTGCTTTTTAAATGTGCGTTGAGGGTATTAAGAGTAATCATTAGACGTAAGGAGACGGTATGAAGATCGGTGTCATTAGTGCAGATAGCGCAAGCGAGAGTCGGGTCGCGCTAACCCCAGACGCAGTAAAGAAATTACGCAAACTTGGGTTTGAAGTCATTATTCAGTCAGGTGCAGGTCAAGCATCTTATTATGCTGATGAATTGTATCAAGCGGCTGGAGCTGACATTGCCAACAGTAGCATTGACGTCGTCAGCCAGTCTCAAATTATTACCACCGTTAACGACTTGCCACCAGCGGTAACCGACCACTTAACGTCTGGTCAAATCGTCGTTGGCATGCTCGACCCGTATCGCAATACCCAACTGGACACTTATGCTGCCAAAGGGGCTACTGCCTTTGCCATGGAGCTGTTGCCACGCACCTTATCGCGTGCGCAGAATATGGACGTCTTGTCATCGCAAGCCAACCTTGCTGGTTATAAAGCCGTATTGCTGGCTGCCAATGAATACTCGCGTCCGTTTCCTATGTTTATGACCTCAGCGGGAACCGTTAAGCCTGCCAAAGTGGTTATATTGGGCGTTGGGGTTGCAGGTCTACAAGCGATTGCCACGGCTAAGCGCTTAGGCGCAGTCGTTGAAGCAAGCGATTTACGTCCGACCGCTCGTGAGCAAGTAGAGTCATTAGGTGGTAAGTGGCTTGATGTACCAATGAGTGCAGAGGAGGCTGAGACCGCTAAATCCACAGGCGGCTATGCCTGGACGCCATCAGAGCAATATGTCAAAGACCAAGCCGCAGTGGTGGATAAAGCCTTAAGCAATGCAGATATCGTCATCACCACCGCACAAATTCCTGGTCGTAACGCACCGCGCTTAGTCCATCAAGCAACCCTTGCCAAAATGAAAGCAGGTTCGGTGCTGATTGATATGGCTGCTGGCACCGGCGGCAACGTTGAAGGCAGTGTCCCTGATGAAACCGTTACCACTGCTAATGGCGTGCGTATCGTTGGTGCAGCAAATATCCCATCTATGCTAGCCGCGCAGTCCTCAGATTTATATGCCAATAACCTGGTCAATTTTATTACTACCTTAATTGCTCCTGCTGCGACAGACGCCGCTGCAGCAAACACACTGGCACTCAACTTAGACATGGAAGATGAGATTCAAGGGGCATTAGCCGTGACACATGCGAATCAAGTGCGTCTTGCTAAGCGCTAAATCTCAATTCCCAAGTCTCAAGTC
>NZ_SAXC01000006.1:0-177721 GCF_028895345.1 Psychrobacter sp. DAB_AL62B | reverse complement strand
GTTTGCAAGACTCAAGCATTTCCGCAGCATCGCTACTCGCTATGAGAAGTTGGCTCGTAATTTTAAGTCTATGCTTTACCTAGCGTGTACTATTATTCATTGCAAAATGAATTGAGGACACGCCCTAGTAACGCTTGATGGCTTGGTCTTTGCCAATATAGTCTTGATGGATTGGGAATTTATCCTGGCTATCAAATTGCTGACGGTCTGCAAAATAGCTCTTTAAGGTGCGACGTACTGCTTCAAAGGCAAGCTTATCCCACGGGATGTCTTCTTCTTTGAATAATGCACAATCAAGACTTTCAGAGCCAATACCATAAGCACCGTCTTTTAGTTCAGTGATATAGATACTATAAATTTGCCCAATATCAGGAATGTCATATAAGCAATATAATTGTGGATTGAGGACAACTGCTTCAGCTTCTTCAAAGCTCTCACGTGCAGCGCCTTCCGCCATCGTTTCTCCATTTTCCATAAAACCAGCGGGTAGCGTCCATAAACCGTACTGTGGCTCAATGGCACGGCGACATAGTAGTACTCTGTTTTTATGGACGACGAGTGAGCCACAAATCACTTTTGGGTTTTCATAGTGAATATAGTGGCAATTTGGACAGACCAAACGCGGTATATTATCCGTGGCTGGTATTTTGCGTTCTGCTTTATGACCGCATTGTAGACAATATTGCATATCAGCTGCCTTATATAGTGAGAAATACGAGTAATGAGAAAAAAGGTTTTGGTTGTTATAAGCGTTATAATTATTGCTTTATGACGATAGCCTATTAGGTTTTTATCTGCTAATAGTGTTTAAAGCTAAGATAACACAAATTCTCATCGCACTGGCAGTGATAATAAAAACAGCTCGTTTTTGATGGGTTAATTTTTAAGGCTTGTTAATTTCTGATGTTTTTGACCTCAGATTATTTGGCTTTTTGCTGATGACTGCTTTATACCAGCCATGTCAGTCACACAAAGTATAGGCGGTCATAGCTAGAGTGCGCTAGTCTAGACGAAGGGCAACTGTTGTATGTATATTTACCAATAGCGGGGATAATGTCTGTTTCTACCGATATTATTATAAATTAATGCAACAACGACCAAGGCAAGTGCACCTACTAAAGTAGGGGTAACTAAGAAATGCCACTTAACGCCGCCGAGCATCACGATTAATGGATTAGAGCCAGCAGGTGGGTGTGGCACTCGCAGCAATAACATCAAGGCAATTGCCGTACCGACCGCCAGTGCCAAGCTCCACCACTCAATCCCAAATAAAGACATAAAGGATAAGCCAGTAAAAGTGGTAATTAGATGACCGCCAACAATGTTTCTTGGCTGGGCAAATGGACTTTCTGGATAAGCGAAAATAAGCAAGCAGCTGGCACCGAATGAGCCCAAAATCATAGCGACATTTTGCCAATTACCAAGTAATGCGAGTACGGCAGTTGCAAATGTCCCGCCAACCCAAGCAAGTGCAATGATTAATAATGGCAACCTTTGCGGGCAATTATCAGTTTTGCCCTGCATTTTATTTAATGAAAAAATCTTATCCACTAGCGTTTCCTAAATAATATATGAATGACACAGTTGAGCAATTGATGGTTGATAGCAGTTTTTATAATGTGGCTGATTGCTACAGTACAATGATAAAAAACTATATATGTATAGTGCTATTTCATTTTATATCGCTGTTAGTTTTCGTTGATGCTAATACTGACGCGTGATACTGATAAAAATACAAGGCAATAATAATGTTAAACCTTTCGCAGTTTGCACGTTTTGATGAGTTGTCAGTCGCTGTGCCAGACTTTATTCGTTATCCCACCATCAGAAAGCTAGCTGAACGGGTGCAGCATGAGACTTTAAATGCCGCCGCCAGTTCGGTGCTGTACGACCCTTATAATACCTCTCGTAGCGCGCGTGTTTTAAATAGCCTATATCAGACACCCATTGCTGATGCTTCGATATTGGTGGCTATCACCCACGAACGCCATCCTAAGTTATTACTCACACGCCGCGCTGCGCATATGAATAGTCATGCTGGTGAGGTTTCTTGTGCTGGTGGTAAGTATGAAACAGGCGATGGTAATAACGTCGTCACAGCCTTACGGGAAGCCTGCGAAGAGACCGCGCTACCGCCCAATAAAGTGCAGCTGCTCGGGCAATTGCCAATCCAAACGTCCAAAAGCGGCATGAGTGTCCGACCTATTGTGGCGCTTATCGCTCCAGATTTAGTGTTAGTACCTGAACTTGGAGAAATCTCACGCATTTTTTGGGCGGATTTTGAAACCTTACTGACTCAGCCCACCGTAGAATATTCGATAGAATATATGATGCAAGATCAAACGGCGACCATCCTCACGCCAAGCTGGCAAGTGGATGGTGAGACGGTATGGGGTCTAACAGGACGCGTCATTGCTAGCTTGTTGGAAACAGGCTTTGATCGGCAGCTTGAATGGTATTACCGCATACAAGAGTCACGGTTATAGAGGTTATCGGCTGATAGCCTTTTAGCTGTAAATACTAGCAATCATTAAAAACCACGATCAAACACGTCTTTTGTGGATTTATTATAGTTATTGTAGACGTCATTGATAATGGCTTAATATATTCTATTTAGTAATAATAATAT
The DNA here is from genome assembly GCF_028895345.1 of Psychrobacter sp. DAB_AL62B. Classification (NCBI taxonomy): domain Bacteria; kingdom Pseudomonadati; phylum Pseudomonadota; class Gammaproteobacteria; order Moraxellales; family Moraxellaceae; genus Psychrobacter; species Psychrobacter sp. DAB_AL62B. The sequence continues at coordinate 175,092 of NZ_SAXC01000006.1, read as the reverse complement.
TCTTAAGTTATCTCTTTTGGTAATGGTTTATAGCGGCTACTGGCTTACTGTCTTCTGCTCATTGCTCTTCATTTATAATTATTCGTTTATATTTCTTTATTTGTAATAGTCATCGTTTTTCTTTAGCCACCAATTCATATTGTCTTGGCGCTTAGCGCGGAATGCTTCTAGCTTATCTGCAATGGTGCTATTGTGCTGGCGTGCGGTATCAAGCGCAAACAGAATTGGTACTGAAGATAAGACCCCAAAACGTATTTTTGATTTTGGTAAATCCAGCCCATCGCCAATATCATCACCGACCAAGGTACGGGTCACACTGGCGTTGACCATCTCAACGAAGCGCCCGCGACGATTGTCCTCACCCATGAGTTGACGCGGCAAATCATGTAACGCTTTTGCCAGTGGTTGGCCCATTTTAAAATCAAGCTGCTGAATGGATAAATAGGTATAGAGCCACTCCCAACAGGCGGCTTCATCTTTTGGTAAGCGATCTAGGTCAACGCCCATCCAATAGCTGGCAAGATTCCAAAGATGCAAAATACCTTCGGCTTCCTCCTTGCTAATACGGGCACCAAGTAATCTTAATCCGCGCATAATCAACAATGAGAACTGCAAATGGGTAGCAATCATGTCGGTTTGATTGATAGGAATACCCCAATAAGCGGTGTTCCAACTACCATCAGGGTTGTGATGTTGATCGGCATTTGCTATCACGCTGGTGGCTGCCTTTGCTTTACCTTTAAGCAGATTTTGCCGTACCAAGGTATGAATTTGACGTACTTTGATGGATTGCCGCCAGCCTTCAGAGCCAATGGCTAGCACTTGGTCGATAGAATGAAGGCTATTGTGCGAGGTAGTGTTTAAGGTAGATTCTAATTGTGGATGTTCAGAGACCGCCAAGATATAAGCATAAGTACGCATCAAGCGCGGTAGGGCATCGTGCATCAATGCGCCGGTTTGTATCAGTGGTAGTGACAGAGCAGGGATACTATAGCCTGCCATCAGGGCGACATTACGCAGTAGCCAAATCAACATTAGCGGATAACGTCGATAGGCAACGGCACCAATCTGGGCAAGCTTGGGGTCGAACCAATCAGGATGACGGCTAAATTGCTCGGTTAATGCGTTAAATGAGGGATGATTTGTGAGAACATGGTTTCCGAGGGCAGGGTCTGTTTTTCCATCGATAATACGTTGCTGTAATGGTTTTGCAAAGCGAACACCATCAGCCGCTAGAGCATCTGCTAGGGGATCGCCAATATCGTAACCGGCGACCATCTCATCTAATAATTTCTGCGAGATAACAAAGTCTTTTGGCAATAAGTAACGTTTGATTCGCTTTAATACTTGCAGATCGCTATGGTCATCAATTGCTGTCGTGCGACCATGACGTTGATAAATATTAGCTGTTTGATGAGGGTTACTACTCTGTCTATACAGGGTATTCGTGTTATTTTCTTTAGCCATATCGATTGAATCCATATGTATCAACTGCTCTGTATCAAGTGCTCATTATAAATATAACAAGCCCTTATAATCAGGTTTTGTACACTTGTTAGCGAAATTTAATCACTACTCATTTGATTTAATGCGTTTAGTTTTTTTTGAGTATTATTGATACGACGATTAATATCCCGGAGTTCTGTTGGTAAAGATATTAATCGAGCACGGGCTTCTTTTTCTGTCTCAAAGTCTAGCATTTCACCGTCTTTCAGTTTATCAAACTCTAGTTTGCGCGCTTCTAAAAGCCGTTTGTCCTTATCTAATTGACTATCTAGGGTATAGTAATCTAAGCCTTGTTGATTGGCGATTTGTAAGGTATTTACCATAGTAATAGGGCAGACATTATTTAATTTGCGTCCGCGGCGACCGACATTATAGGCGCTAGTGACCGTGCAATATTGCTTGAGCCCTAGTTGACGACCGCGCTCCCATAGCTGATAGTTGGGGGTTATACTAACTTTGGCACAAGCTTTAGTATGTGACGCTAATCGGTCTGCGGCATAACCCGCCACGCCATCGTTATAGCCAATCACTTGCCAGTCGCCGACCATACATTCTTGCTTAGATAAGGTGGCACAAGCTGACAACATATAGATACTACCTAGGATGACTAAGCGTGGCGTCCATTGCCACCCAAGTTGCAGACTAAATTGCCACATTACCTACTCCCATCATCAACATTGACCAATACTTGCACTAAAAGCTGCTTAGCTTATTTATGATGCGTTAAGTCCACAGATGTATTACTGACTTCATCTTTTAAGGTGGCTTTGAGCATCAGGTAACCGGCAATACCAGAAACGATTGAGCCCATAATAATTCCCAAACGCTCATCGAATAGTGGCGTATCACCAGCAAATGCGAGGCCACCGATAAACAAACTCATGGTAAAACCCACACCGCATAGCAATGCTGCGCCATAGATTTGCTTAAAGTTCATGCCTCTTGGCATGGTAGAAATACCCAGTTTAAAGATTAACCAGCACATGATCATGACGCCCAATTGCTTACCGATAAAGAGACCGGCGGCAATACCCAGTGGCACCGAATGAAACAGCTCAGCAAAACCTGCTCCTTTGAACGAGATACCCGCATTGGCAAAGGCAAATAATGGCAGAATACCGTAAGACACCGTGTTTTGCAGATCATGTTCAAGCTCTTCAAGCGGTGAGTGTTCAGGGTCAGTGCGATCAAATAAGGGGATAAATAACGCCAATACCACGCCTGCTAGAGTGGCATGAATACCTGATTTGAGCACGGCAATCCACATGATAACGCCAATAAGTAAATATGGCGTGATACTAGTGACGTTACGGCGATTGAGTAGATATAAGAATGGCAGACACAAAGCTGCGACAGCCAGTGAGCCGAGAGATAAATCGCTGGTATAAAATAAAGCGATAATTATAATGGCGCCAATATCGTCAAAAATAGCAATAGATACTAAAAATACCTTTAGCGAGTTGGGTACGCGATTGCCAAGTAAGCTTAAGATACCGAGGGCAAAGGCAATGTCGGTTGCAGCAGGAATGGCCCAACCTTTCCAAAACTCAGGCTCATTATAGTTAAAGAGTAGGTAGACAATGGCCGGCATCATCATACCGCCGAGTGCTGCTCCTGCGGGTAAGATAATTTGCTTAACGTTAGAGAGTTCACCAATTAACACTTCACGCTTAAGCTCAAGACCCACTAAGAAAAAGAAAACAGCCATTAGCCCGTCATTAATCCAATGATGCGCATCTTTCGCAATCGCAAAACCACCAATCTGAATGGCAACGGGCGCATGAATAAAGGATTCATACCAAGTATTAAGAGACGTATTAGCAATAATCATTGCCGCGATAGCTGCCAGCGCTAAAACAATGCCGCCCGACGCCTCGAGGTTGAAAAACGCTCTAACTCTTTGTATTGCCATATTATCCTCATTAACTAAATAAAACGTACTAAATCATTCAAGAAATTCAAGTGCCTATTTCGCTTTTTTCTACCGCATTGCTATGTACTGTCATAAATAACAATGCGGCAAATAGGTAGCCCTAGTTTCTCACAATATTAGCAATATAGACAATTAAATACGTTAAACCTATTTCTGCTTCTTCCTTGAAGACTGAATGTTTATAAGAAAAAATACCTACAAAAAAACATTTTGATGCGAAAAAACCTCATACGACAAATCTAGCAGACTTTGCTAGGTTTTTGGCTTTTTTTACGCTTTTATCTTTATAATGAGCGGCTTTAAACAATTACTAGTATCAGACTTGGCTATTATTGAAATAACCTTTATTAAAAAAGCGCTTATAAAAATAGCAATTGTCAAAATAGCGCTTATCAAAACATTCACCACTTAATTGGTCATCATATTCTCAGCCTAATATTCTAAGGCTTACTTCTCTTATATCATAAATTTTAAAGGTCAGTGTCATGGACTTATCGCTTTCTATTGAGGTTATTTTAATGTTGACGGCCGTGGCCGCGCTGGCAGGTTTCATCGATGCCATTGCTGGTGGCGGTGGTTTATTGACGATTCCCGCCATGCTGCTTGCCAATATTCCGCCTGTGCTGACATTGGGCACCAATAAGCTACAAGCGGCTTCAGGCGCGTTGGCTGCGTCCATTACTATGATTAGAAAGGGCGTGGTAAAACCCAAAAATATAAAAACAGCAATTATTGCCGCTTTTATTGGTTCTATCTTTGGGTCAATTGCCGTACAGTTATCACCGCCGGATTTACTAGAGAAGCTCATTCCATTTTTGATTGCCGCGATTGGTATTTATACATTATTCGCTCCCAAACTTGGTGAAGTGGAAGCTGCACCACGAATCTCAGAGGGCGCTTGGCAAAAAGTGGCTGCCCCCTTGATTGGCTTCTATGATGGTTATATGGGACCGGGAACCGGCATGTTTTTTGCGCTTGGAAATGTGGCGCTGCGCGGTCGAAAAATTATCGAAGCGACAGGCGCGGCAAAGGTGCTGAATTTATCTACCAATATTGGCTCGTTAATATTTTTTATCTTGGGCGGTAATGTCTTATGGAAAGTGGGGCTGGCGATGATGGTCGGGCAGACGATAGGGGCTTATTTCGGCTCACATATGGTGGTTAAAGGTGGTAGTAAACTTATTCGCCCAATGATTGTATTGGTATGTCTGGCGATGCTCACTAAGTATGTGCTTGGTTAATTGATGGCAATCCTAAAATTTCATTAGCCGTGTAAAACAATAAACCTCAGTCCAATGGGCTGAGGTTTATTTTTATCTTATGCATATGGCTTTATCAATCACAGTTAGCCACGCTTAATATCATCATATTCGCTGCCTATGATGCCATCGTGAAAGACTGCTGATAATTCACGCTCGCTGTCTGCATCGATATGGCCATCAAACATCTCTTTCGCACCCGCATCAGGATCGTTATAAATAGCCAAATCCATCTCACCTTCTGACTTTGCAACGATTACTGTAACGGCTGCGTCGCCACCAACGTTCACTGCCGTACGCAACATATCAAGAATACGGTCAACCCCTAAAATCAGACCAATACCTTCAATAGGGAGACCGACTTGGGCAAATACCATCGATAACATAATCAGACCCACACCCGGCACGCCTGCGGTACCGATAGAGGCGAGCACTGACATCAAGATAACGGTCAGGTATCCGGTGATTCCTAATTGAACACCATACAGATTGGCGATAAAGATAGTCGCCGTACCTTGCATGATTGCTGTGCCGTCCATATTGATGGTCGCACCAAATGGAATGGTAAAGGAAGCCACTGAGTTATTAACGCCCATGCGCTTGGTGACCGTGCGTAGGGTGATTGGAATCGTGGCGTTCGAGCTTGAGGTACTAAAGGCAAAGATTTGTACTTCGCGCATTTTTGCCAAAAAAGTTCTAATCGACAAACCTGAAGTCAGCTTAAGTATTACCATCATGGTGACAAAAAAGTGAAAGAAGAGTGCACCAACCAAGACAGCGACATAACCTAGTAGTGACCAGATAAGATCTAATCCCAGCTCTGCCATCGCTTTGGTTAACAGCGCAAAGACACCATACGGCGCTAAATTCATAATGATGGTCACCATTTTTAAGATGACTTCATTAATAAGCTCTAAGCTTTGTACCAAACCTTTTGCAGGCTTACCCACCATTAAAATACTAATACCGATTAACATCGCAAAAAAGATAATCGATAGCATATCGCCATTTGCCATCGCGCTGATGGGGTTGGAGGGGATAATATTAGAGAAGACATCAAGGAGGGGAGGCGCTGACTCTGCTTCGAAAACCGACTTGGTTTCGATTTGCATGCCCTTACCAATACCAAATAGTGAACCAAGCCCGATAGCAGTAGTAATCGCTAGTGCTGTGGTCACCATATAGATGAAAAATGTTTTGCCACCAATACGTCCCAATAGACGAATATCACCGATACCGCACACGCCGCAGATAAGCGAAATCAAAACTAATGGCACAACGAGCATTTTGAGCGAGTTAACAAATAGCTTACCGATGATGGCAAAAAAACCATTGGTAACATAAGTATTAACGAAGCTACCTTCGGCGTTCATGCCAGAATAGTTTATAACTAAACCCAGGATAATACCCAGAACCATGGCAACAATAATCTTGCCCGTTAGACCCATATTTTTCCACATAAACTCTACCCTTGGTATCTGTCACGCACAGAAATAGATGCGATATCGCAATCAATATGAGTGCAATATCGCTTGTACTATGACTTTTATGACATCTATTAATTTGTTACCTGACCATCAAGTCAGATTTTGGGGACAATATAAAAGAATTGTTGGGGATACTGCAAGAATTTTTTATGATTTAAATAACGTGACATTATGGGCAGGTTATGTTCGAGCTTTTCTATCCGTCAAAAATTTATATAAAATTGAGTGAATTAAGAGGTGTTGAATAAATATTGAAAAGTAATGTGAGCGTTTAAATAAAAAAGCGAGATGACTCTGATGAGAGCATCTCGCTTACTTAAATGACTACAATTAAATGAATGTAATTAAATGAATATGGCTAGACTAATCATGGTTAGACATTGTCGTTTTTATCACGGCGCAAACCATCTTTCCATGTAGGGTCACTACTCTCTGTTTGTTGTGCATTATCGGCTTTTAAACTATCTGGTTTAGCAGAGTTATTGTCTAGGCGATGATTGTAGCTCATGCGCTCGCTTAGGTGTGATTCAGCATCACGGTGACGAGGGTCGAGTGCTTGTACTTCAGGGTTTGACTCATTGAAGTTTGTTTGTCCGCGAGTTTCCTCGACTGTATCTTGTTCATTGACCATCTTTACGTCACCATTACTTTCATAGCCATGGTCAGGATTGGTATCTCCCGTCGGTTGTTCGACATCTGTCACTGGCGCCACATGATCAGGCATCTGCTCGATATTATCCGTAGGTAAACCATGCTTTAGCTGCGCATTATTTTTCAATTGCGCATCGTTTTTTAGTTGTGCATAGTCTGTCAGCTTATGCACGGCATTTTCTAAACTGTGCGGATTATCACGTTCTTGAGCTTTAGATAAATGCATATCAAATACATCGGTCAATAATGAATCATAGCGTACCGCATTATAGGTTATCAGCTGCTCCGCCTCTTCTTCAGTAATGTCACCGTTTTGACTGGCGTAGACCACATGGTCTTCAAAGGTTAAACCTTCAAAGCTGTCTTTATGTTCTGCTTTTTTAAACTTCTGCCATAAAGGTTCAACTTCGAGCAGCATTTGATAGGCATGCTCCATACGTCCAGTCACATCGTCTGGCTCAGTATTGTAATAAACCATGGTTTTGAGGTAGTCGCGGAAGGGGTTGGCTGCAAAATCATCCATAAAGGTATCGCCCAATTTGCGTTTCAGCTCATCGCTTACTGGCGCAAAGATACGACCACTTGGGAAAGTCACAAAGCTGACCACACTGGCCGCCATGCGATTAGGGAAGTTGGCAAATAAAGCAATAAACGCCTCTTGAATGGTATAAAAGCTATTTTTTAATGCCACTTCAGCGTGCAAGCGTTCGGCTGCTGATTTGCTGCCATATTCATAAAATTGTAAAATCGCTGTACAGATAAATAGGTGGGCATGGATATCTGCCAAGCGACCAGAGAGCATCTCTTTACGTTTTAAATCACCAGCGAGCAAACCTAATGCCATATCTGCTGTTAAAGCAAAACCTGCGCTTAAGCGGTTAATGTTCTTGTAATAAGGACGGGTAAAGCTATCGGCGAAACTTGGCGCATGATTGCTACCACCGACATAACCTGCCACAAATGCTTTTGCCCCGCGATTAAAGGTATAACCTAGATGTTTAAAGAATAGAGTATCGAACTGCTTGAGCGCGCCTTCTTTATCTTCACTTTGCAACAGTTGCAATTCATCGAATAGATAAGGGTGGCAACGCATCGCCCCTTGACCAAAGATCATCAATGAGCGCGTTAATATATTGGCACCCTCAACGGTAATAGATACAGGAATCGCTTGGTAAGGAATCGCTAAAAAGTTACGAGGTCCCATTTGCACTGCGCGACCACCAACAACATCCATACCGTCATTGATTACCTCGCGCATGGTTTCAGTCGCATAGTATTTTGCCATTGCTGTCATAACCGATGGTGTGCCACCTTGGTTTAGACCACAGGTGACCAAATGACGAAAGGCTTCTAACATATAAGTGTTACTGGCCATACGGCTAGTGGCATCTTGCACGCCTTCGAATTTACCGACGGAGATTTTAAATTGTTCACGAACTTTGGCAAAAGCACCAACAGTTAAGTAGGTCATTTCACTGGCTGAAGTTGATAAAGCTGGCAACGAAATACCGCGCCCAACACCCAAACATTCCATCAGCATACGCCAACCGCGTCCGGCATTTTCAACGCCACCGATAATATAATCTAACGGTATAAAGACATCGTTACCATCGACGGTACCATTCATAAAGGGTGAGCCGATTGGGTTGTGACGGGGGCCTATAATCACCCCTTCATGGTTAGCAGGCACTAACGCACAAGTAATACCATAATCCGTTTTTTCTAGATTACCAAGCAGACCTTCTGGGTCATGCATTTTAAAGGCCAAACCAACGACCGTGGCGATAGGTGCCAATGTAATCCAGCGCTTAGAGAAATTCATACGCAGGCCGAGCACTTGCTCGCCTTCATGCAACCCATAACAAACCACACCGGTATCAGGGATGGCGCCTGCGTCAGAGCCAGCTTCTGGACCAGTCAAACCAAAGCAGGGGACTTCATCACCTTTAGCCAAACCCGGTAACCAGCGCTGTTTTTGTTCATCAGTCCCGTAGTGCATCAACAGCTCACCAGGACCGAGCGAGTTCGGTACCATACAGGTCACTGCGGCGGTCGGTGAGCGCGAAGCGATTTTACTCATCACGCGACTTTGGGCATAAGAGCTAAACTCTAAACCACCATATTCTTTCGGTATGATTAATCCCAAAAAGCCATTGGCTTTGATAAACAGCCACGCCTCTGGTGACAGCTCTTTATCTTCATGGTGGATTTGCCACTCATCGAGCATCATACATAGCGCTTCTACTTCATTATCAATAAAGCTTTGTTCTTCTGCTGATAATTGAGGATAAGGGTATTCAGCAAAGGTATTCCAATCTGGCGCACCCATAAATAGCTCTTTTTCCCACCAGCTGGTACCAGCATCAAGGGCTTCACGCTCCGTATCACTCATACTGGGCATCGCACCGCCCAAGGTTTTATAAACGGGTTTGGTGATCAGTGTTTGACGAATAGGAGCGCTGAGTAGGACTAAACAAAGTAGCGCTAGCGGTATGCCTAAAATAAGCGACCATGGACTGATAAAGGCCGTGACAAGGACGGTGATCAGGGCAACAACACTGCCAGTGACACGTGATAAAGACAACAAAAAGATGGCCAACACCATGGCTAATTGAATGATTACTGCCAAAATAAATAAGCCAATGGCCATGACTGCCTCCTTTATAACGCCAAATCAACAGCGTAAAAAATGTAAGTGAATAGGAAATTTTGAAATAAATATGATTTTTATTTTATATTTCAATCATTTGCTTTTATAGAATAAGGTTGATGTTTATTCTTATGTCTTGTTTAAAGCAATTAATTTTACAGGTGACCGCATAAGTGACTGCAAATGCAAATTGAATAAGTGAAACTTGAGTAGCGCAGAACAATGTATTTTCTAAATTACTTAAAGTTCCAAGCTAAAATTAAATTTAACTACTAATATGAAACAGTTGTTTATAACTATCAAGAGCGGAAATGCTACGCTGTGTCGATAATATGTATCAGGATTTTCTCATATATCTAAAAAAATAGCATTTGTAGCTAATTAGCTAATTAGCTAAAAGGCGGCAAGCAGCTCTCGGCATAAGATAAGGTTTCATTACGTCCGACAATGATATGGTCGACTAAAGATAAGTCTATTAAATCACAGGCTTTTTTTAACTCATAGGTCAAAAGATTATCTGCCGTTGATGGTGTAGCATCTGTATGAGGATGGTTGTGAGCGACGATAAGTTGACTGGCGGCATGGCTCAAAGCGTGACGTAGCACATGTTTGATGCAGACTGAGCAAGAAGAGATGCCACCTGTAAACAATATCTCAAAATTGATTAAATTTAATGCATTGTCCAAACACAGTACCGCAAAGACTTCCCGATGCTCACCGCGTAACTGAGTGCTAATGTAGTCTTTGACCATTTGCGAGCGCCCCAGTGCTTGACCAGTCTTAAGCTGACTGTCCAAATAGCGCCTGCCCATCTCAAGTGAGGCAAGTATCTGCGCGTATTTAGCCGGGCCAATACCATGGCAGGCAAGCACGGTCTCTTGAGGCGCAGCTAAGAGTTCTGCGAGGCTACCGAACTGATCAATCAGATGACGAGCCAGCTCTATGGCTGACTGTGATTGCGTACCGGTACGTAGAAATATCGCTAATATTTCGGCATCAGATAAATGGGCTGCGCCAAATTTGAGTAGCTTTTCACGCGGTCGGTCATCTTCATGCCAGTCTTTGATCGCCATTGTCACTCCTTGAAATGCAGTTGATACTCGATAAATAAGATAAATCTAGAAAACTTCCCCTAACTTATCGCATAATTGTTACTATAAGCGCAATTTTTATCTTTCAATTCTTTGCTGATGCCACGCTTATGTCAAATATCCTGCTTGCTATCACCGGCGGTATCGCCGCTTATAAATCTGCTATATTTGCCCGTCTATTAATTAAGGCAGGCTTTGAGGTGCGCGTTATTATGACCTCAGGCGCGCAAGCCTTTATTACCCCATTAACGTTACAAGCTTTGACTGGTAATGAAGTACATATCTCATTACTCGATGAGCAAGCGGAAGCGGGCATGGGTCATATCGAGCTTGCGAAGTGGGCAGATTTGGTCGTGATAGCGCCGGCATCCGCCAATACTTTGGCACGGCTTGCGATGGGTATGGCTGATGATTTGCTAACGACTGTATGTCTGGCAACGACGGCACCAGTCATTATTGCACCGGCGATGAATCAGCAAATGTGGGCGCATCCAGCGGTTAACCTAAATGTGCAAACCTTGCGTGATATGAATTATCAAATCATTACGCCAGCAAGTGGTGAGCAGGCGTGCGGCGATGTAGGCGCAGGGCGATTGCCTGAGCCGGAAGCATTATTAGACGAAGTGCTGTTGTTTAATGCCATGCAAACGACACCGCAGCTATTAGCAGGTAAAAGAGTAGTGATTACCGCAGGTCCAACGGTTGAAGCAATCGATCCGGTACGTTATTTATCCAATCACTCGACTGGTAAAATGGGTTTTGCTTTAGCGCGCGCTTGTGTTGCTGCTGGTGCAGACGTTATTTTGATTGCTGGTGGTAAAGTGGCTCTACCGACACCGCTCAACGTCACGCGCATTGATGTATTATCGGCTAAAGAGATGCTGATTGCTGCCCAGCAGTGTGTGCAAGGTACGCATAGCGCCCTACAGTATGTCTCTGAAGATGAGCAAGATGACCATCACAACCATGATCATCATCACGATGACTGTGGCTGTGGTGATGAACATGGTGATGACCATACGCATTTGGATCATGATAGCTCTGCTAGTGCTAATAGCCAATATGACACGCGCGCCGCTGATATCTTTATTGCAACGGCGGCTGTAGCGGATTATCGTACCGAAGAAGCCGCCCCGCAAAAAATCAAGAAAACCCAAGATGCGATGACGCTGAGCTTGGTTAAAAACCCTGATATCTTAGCGACGATTTCGCTTGCTCATCCAGCGCTGTTTGTGGTCGGCTTTGCGGCAGAAACGCAAGATGTTGAGCGTTATGCTCGCGGTAAACTGGTTGATAAAGACCTAGATTTGATTGCTTGTAATGATGTCTCGCGGGCAGATATTGGATTTGCGAGTGATGATAATGCCATGGAGGTATTTTTCTCAGAGCATTATGAACACGATAGCATCACGCTTGATAAGGCGAGTAAAGATAAGATCGCTGAGCAGTTAGTCAGTATTATTGGCGGGGCAATCTGGCAACGTCACAGTGTTTAATGCAGTGGCTAGTACAAGGGTTAGTGCAATGATGAGTGTAAAGCCTCGTTATATAAGCATAAGTATAGAAAAAGACAGTAAGCTTTGATTGGTAAGGCTGATATGACAGGCATGATAGATGGTGATAGCACACAGACGCTATTGCTGATAGCTATCTTTGCGCTGGCATCATTGCTACATGGTATTAGCGGGCTGGGTGTGACCTTAGTGACTACCACCGCGCTTGCCAGTATGTATCCATTACCACATGCCATTGTATTAGTCATTTTTCCATCGTTATTACTCAATGCGATGACTTGGCTGGCAGGTGGCGGTCGCACGATCTGGCAAAACTTTACCTATTATGGCAGACGCTATTGGTTGCTGGCGTTAACCAGCTTACTCGGCAGTTTATTAGGTGCTAAGCTATTGCTATGGGTAGATAGCGCTTATATTTTATTGGTATTGGCAGCTGTCATTGGTTTTTATGTCTCGAGTAGTCTACTCGGCAAGCAAATTCAGCTACCAAATACCAAGCCTGTTCTCATTCTCGTTGGCTTTAGTGCAGGTATTATTGGCGGCGCGACCAACGCCATGTCTACCATACTGATGATGTACCTATTGTCTGCCAGTAACGATAAAAATACCATCGCTAAAGTCGGTAACATGTGCTATTTCTTGGGTAAAATCGCCCAAATTATCGTCCTGCGCGAGCCTATTATGGCGCTTAGTAGTGGGGAATGGCAGCTGATTACCTTCCTAAGTGTATTGTCTATCACTGCGCTTTTAATCGGCATTCGCTTGCGTCGTTATTTACCGCAAGCCCGTTTTCGCCAGCTTATTTTATTGATCCTAACCGTACTTGGTATTCGTGTCGGTTGGCAGGGTATTACAGCTTTTTTATAGAGGAGTTATAGATTAGTCGTGTAGGGCGCTATTCCCAAATTGGCGCAGCATATGGTTGGTGCAGCGTATTCCACCATCTGAACTGATTATTTAGCGATTAAATAAATTTAACACTATAGTGGCGATTATACTGATTATTATCATGGTTACGACCGGAAAATAAACGCTAGTATTGCCTGATTTGTGTTTAATATCTCCTGACATATTACCTATCCACGAAAACGCGCTTGGAAATATTAGCCAGATAATTCCTATAAGAATCAAAATAAACCCGATACCAATTAATATTTTTGCCATATAAAAACTGCCTCGTTACGTTATTTCGCATCGCCTATTAATCCGCTAATCATTAATCAGCTGTTTTATCAAAAAATATCTGCTGCGCCAGCCGAAAGGTATTACAGTGCGCCTCAACCACATCTTCGATATCTTCTGAATAACCGCCGCCCATGACGATAGCCACTGGAATATTGGCTGCTTTTGCTTGGCGTAAGACGTATTCATCACGAGCCTTGCACCCTTCTATCGTTAGTCCCAGTTTACCCAGCTTATCCGTTGCTAGGACATCTACCGCAGACTGATAAAAAATTACATCTGGTACAAAATCAGCGATTAAACGTGGTAGCGTTTCTTGTAGAATCTGTAAATACTCCGCATCACCGGTATCGTTATCTAGCTCAATATCTAAGTCTGATACTTGTTTGCGAAATGGATAATTCTTTGCGCCATGCATACTAAAGATAAAAACGCGTGGCTCATCTGTCATGATACTAGCGTTACCATTGCCTTGATGGACATCTAAATCGACCACTAAAATCTTTTGCGCCAATCTACGATTTAATAATAAGTTGCTCGCAATACAAACATCATTAAAGACGCAAAACCCTTCACCGTGGTCGGCAAACGCATGATGAGTGCCGCCCGCGACATTCATTGCCACGCCATATCGCTGAGCATAAAGGGCACATTCATAGGTTGCGTGCGCAATGTAGCGACCACGCTCTACCAGTTCTGGCGTCATCTCAAAGCCGATAGCTCGAGCTTCTTTTCTTGGCAACGTTTGGGTCTTAAGCTTGCACCAATACTCTTGCGTATGGGTGGTTAAAATCTCAGCTTCACTCAAGCGTGCAGGCGCAAAAAAATTATCGGCGCTGATAGTGCCTTCTGCCAATAGGCGCTCAGGAATCATGGTGTATTTTTGCATCGGAAAGCGGTGTTTTTCGGGCACTGAATAACGAAAAATGTCAGAGTAGGCAATTTTTAGCATAATGTTGATGATTTTCTAAAGGTTTGGTTTTTGAAAGAGGTGTTTTTAAAATACTGGCCTTGAAAGCATGGCTTTTCAAATAACATATTGAGCGCAAGGTGATTGCTAAAGATAGTGATGTTTTATTGCACAAATTGAGTTGGCAAAAAAAACGTTCGTGAGTCTGCTTGTTGGCGTAGCTGCGCCAATAAGGTTTGCAACTCTTTAGCAGGATCTTGGTTGCTGATCAAATCACTAAATATCTCATAGGTAACCGTCGTCATTGCGACAACACTTTGCAATAAATGCTCAATGATATCGTCATCAATACCTACTGCTTCGATATCGATAGCATTTTTGTAGCGTATCTCGCCATCGTTGATATCCATTTCTAAGTTGCCAATCAACATATCATAATTAATTTGGGTGATGAGAAGCATGGCGGCACTTTGATGGCTCTCTGGTATTAAAAATGGCAAAATACCATAGACTGCCAGCAGATTGTTTGTCTCTTGCACACGAAACAAATAGCCACAATCGAGCTGCTTATTTCGCATCCTTAAAAATAAATGGTGCAACTGTTGGCTATCGTTGTTTGCAGGTTGATAATGGGTATAGTGCCAATCTTTGCCATTAAAATACTGTTTAAGGTAATCGACAATAGATATACCGTCATTACTATGTAGCTCCGAGGTACTCTTAATATCAATATAAATGTCAGTGTCAGTGTCAGTTTCAGCATCAATATCCGTAGCAACACTACTAATAGAATTGCTATCAGACTTGCTATTAGAATTACTAATATCCGCATTATTAGCCTTTACGCTATAATTCTCCGCTTGCGACGTATTGCTCTCATTATCAACCTTGGCTGCCGGCGTATCCTCAGGCGTTTTCATTTCATCAATAGCAGACTGCACAGTCGATGCTGTGAGCAGCTGTTTAATTTTTTGCCATAAGTTGAGCTTAGTACGTTGACTCATAAATATTGTGCTAGCCAATAAATGATTGATAGTAAGGGTTAACAATAAAGCCGGATAAGCAATCTTCTAAAATAGTGAATTAATCGTCACTAAACACCAAACCCTCTTTGATGTTAGGCTGCGCATAAAATGCTTGTAGCATCTCACGGATATGTGCCGTCACCCATGGGCTTTCAAGAGCGTCATTTATGATAGGCAGTAGGGTGGTCCTCAATTGCATTATCGCCTGCTCGTCGATATGCAAGCTTGTTGCCACGGTAGCAATAGTATCGGACTGATGATTGCTATACCAAGTATCGACGCTCGCCGCGACTAAGCTATGCAAGTAAGGTGACAAACGCAGGCGGTTATAGCTTTGTTGGATGCTGGCTTCGATATGATCAATACTGCTATCGTTCGGCTCATTACGCAAATAGGTCTGTATTTCGCTAATCGGCTGCTCTTTAATTCGTGCCCAGCCCGTGACTATCAATCGCGCAACTTCTTCATTTGATAAATGCGCTTGAGCATTTACTTCTGCTCGCCGAGTCAAATCTTTAATATTCCGGTGCAGATACGTTTGCAACTTCTCATCGAGGTTTTTGTTGGTGGCTTTTTCAAAAGAGCTGCGCCCAAGCTTCATGAGTTTACCGACACCGCCTGCTTTATCTAGCGTATTTTCCATAAAGTCGTTGATGGCGTGATAGAGCGTTTGTGTTAGTAAATCTGCAAATGTGTCGTTACCGACCAGCGTATGAATCAATATATTACGCTGCTCATCATGACTACCAACATAGCCAGCAAGAATCTCAACCTGAGTGTCATCAATCAATTCAGATAAAGGCATATTGTCATTGACTGGATGATAAATAACAGTATGCAAGATATCGCGGATATCTTTACGCAGCACATCACTTAGCGGATGATTCAGTAGCCAGTCATTAATCAGATGCTGCAAATCATCAGCGCTGACATATTTACTGAGTGGCTGCGCGCCTAACCACTGCCAAGCTTCTATACTGAGCGGTTCAGCTTGCTTACGCAGCCATTGCTGCATAAAAGCAACTTGCGCATCGATTAAGCTGTCTAGTGTTAACGCTTGTGGGTCTAAGTTTTGGATATCTTTTGAAGTCTGCATAGGTTTTGAGGTCATAGTAATCGACAATTTGTTATACTGTGTGGTTGTGGTAAGCATAAAGTATTATGCCATGAACATCGTCTTTGTTTGTGATGAATATCGACTGCTGCTTAATAAATAATGTGAGGTTTGGATGACGGCTTTGAATACAGCCTTACTTGCGCTTGATGAGCTGACGGTTCAGCGCGGTGAAATCCCGTTATGTGAAGGGGTTGCACTCAATCTAGCAGCTGGCAGTATTTGCCATTTAGTGGGTGCCAACGGTACAGGTAAGACGACGTTACTGATGCAGCTGGCTGGATTGTTGCCAGTGCTGGAGGGTGAGGTTTATTACCAAGGAGCAGCAAGTTTGCCTATTCAGCCTTTATATGTCTCGCACCAGTTGGGCATTCACCCAAATCTCACCGTTGCACAAAACCTAATCTTTCTGCTGAATTTATATGGTATCACACCTAGCACCGCTGATATTGATGACGCCCTAGCTTGGGTAGGGTTGCAAGGCTTTGAGACTATTAGCTCAAGCCATTTATCTGCTGGACAAACCCGCCGTATCACCCTTGCACGGCTATATTTATTGACGCCTGAAGTGACGCCTTTATGGTTACTCGATGAGCCCTTTACCGCGCTTGATGTCGATATGGTGGCACGAATGGAAGACAGGTTACGCGATTTTTCTAATACTGGCGGATCGATATTAATGACCAGTCATCAAGCAGTGGGCGTTGCCAATCAAGTGCTCGATTTGTCAGATTACATGGTATAAATACTAGCAGTATAAGTGCGATAAGTATAAGTGGAAGGATGGATAATGACAGATGGCTCAATACAAGAAAACCCCATACAGCCAGTCAATAAAAGCTCAAATGCTAACGCAACCGATGTGCGTGGTATTAGCTTTATGCAGCTTTGGCGACGCGAATGGCAAGTTAAGCAGCAAGGTGCGGTGCAATGGTTGTATCCTTTGGTGCTGTTTTTAGTAATTATTACCTTGTTTCCGCTAGCGGTTGGTAGTGAGCCTGCTTTATTGCAACGCCTTGGGGTATCGGCGGTATGGATTGCCGCTTTGCTGTCACTAGTGATGGGTGTCGATGGCTTGTTTAAGCCTGCCCTTGATAATGGCACACTTGCGCAATTAGTCGTCGCAAAAGCCTCGCTGCCGCTCTGGGTGCTTATCCGTTTAGTGATTCACTGGGTATTTAGCAGTGGCATTGTAGCCGCGTTAAGTTTACTTGCCGTGCCCTTATTTCAGCTCAGCTGGTTTGAAGCGTGGATATTGATGGCTTCTATTGTCACCGGTAGTCCGATGCTGCTGATGTTATCAGCCGTTGCGAGCAGTTTGACCTTGTCATTGAAGAATGGGGCAGTATTGGTGCCTTTGATTGCCTTGCCAATGCAGTTGCCGGTCTTGATTTTTGCCACCGGTGCCGTTGATTTATTTGCCAGTGGCCTCAATGGGCTGCCTATTTTAGCCTTGTTATTAGCAGGCAGTATCATCTCAGTTTTGGTCATGCCATGGGTGATTGCGATGACCTTAAAAATGGCGTGGCTCAATTAAAAATAAAAAATGGTGTGCTATAAAAAGCCTTTATGTTAACAGCATGGTGAAAATCGGCAACTTTGCTATAATAGCCTATTAAACAAACAGTCAGCTGTAGATTCTATTCAGCCTTTAACGCCAGCAGGGTAGCGAATAATAGCGCCAATGGCGTGTTATATCGACTATAACCAACAAGCTATGCAATAGGTTCATTCTCATGCCCAACAATAATGTCTCATCTCCTAGCCTGTGGCAACGTATTTGGCAAGTTTTCTTGACCACGGTGGGTACCAAGCAGTTTTTTCGAATCTTTGCGCCTTGGGTCAAGTGGCTAGCGATATTAGCCGGTATCTGTCTGCTCATTGGTAGTGTTTGGGGTTTAGCCTTTGCGCCGCCCGATTACCTACAAGGTAATAGCTATCGTATTATTTTTATTCATGTTCCTGCTGCTAGCCTGGCCATCTCCATTTATTTCGCTTTAGCAGTGTTAGGGGTAATTTATTTAGTCTGGAAGATTAAAACAGCCAGCCTTGTGGCGCAGGCACTTGCTCCCATGGGCTTTTTATTATGCGTAATTAGCTTATTGACTGGCTCGATTTGGGCAAAACCAACATGGGGCACGTATTGGGTTTGGGATGCACGTTTGACCTCGATGTTGATTTTGGCGTTTTTATATGCGGGCGTCATGGCATTATTTGCCGCTTTTGAGCATACTGCCAACCGTGGCAAAGCGGCGGCTATTCTATCTATTGTCGGTGCCGTGAATCTGCCTATTATTAAATATTCGGTACAGTGGTGGAATACTTTACATCAAGGCTCGACCTTTACCTTAACCGCAGCACCAAAAATGTCTACTGACATGTGGATGCCATTGTTGCTAATGATGATTGGTGGTTATTTACTGGTAGCAACATTGGCGATTTACCGTACAAATACCCTAATTTTATACCGTGACCAAGGTAAGGCATGGGTGAAAGAATACATTCGCGGGCAAGCCAAATAAACATCGACAAACCAAATAACGGCTAGGAAAATATAATGCAGCCTTACTTTTATAGCGTATCTGAATTTATCGCCATGGGTGAGCATGGTGTGTTTGTCTGGTCATGCTGGGCAATTACCGTTGGCGTGATGTTGGTTTTTATTATATATAGTCGCAGACAAAGACAAGCGTTGATAAAGCAACTGACTATTCAACAAGCGCGGCAGGCACAGCGCACAGCCAAACCTTCTGTACCTGCAACTAAGCACTCTGCTTCGTAAAAACAACCCAACCTCATTGTTTTGGCTCATTATATCGTCACATCCTAATGGTAAATATATGACCTCATCAGTTGCGATGGGGCTTATTGATTTATGCAAAAAATGCTACCATATAGGTATTAGAAGAGTACGATTAGAAAGACATTTTTAGAACGTTTTTCTAATGGTAGTTTCTTTAATACTTTCTGTTTTATAGATTAATAGTTTATAAAATAGTGATTCACCAATGAGGTAGTGGTATGAACGCAGTTCGTCGCAAAAAACTGATGTGGGTTATGTTTACGCTTGCAGGGGCGGCGATAGCCGTGGTGCTGGTTATTTATGCCATTGGGCAACAGACCGACTACTACTTTGACGCTACGTCCATTGCGCAAGGTGAAGCACCCCAAGATAAACGTATTCGCGCCGGTGGTATGGTAGTCGCTGGTAGTGTCCAGCGTGCGCCAAATGACCCTTTGAGCATTGAATTCGCTATCACCGACTTTGAATCGACAGTGCCAGTGACTTACCAAGGTATTTTGCCGGATTTGTTCGCTGAGAATTCAGGGGTTGTCGCTACCGGTAAAATGCAAGGTAAGACCTTTGTCGCAGGCGAAGTATTGGCGAAGCATGATGAAAACTATATGCCACCAGAAGTTGCCAAATCGATGAAGGAAAACAATCGTATCGGTGCAGTACCTTCTTCTGAGCAATACAATCCTGCTGAAAAGATTCATGAGACTAAAACTCTGCAGCAGTAGTTTTTCTAAAAAGATCATGGTTAAGTGGCAAAATTAGTACTTAAGTAATGAAAGCTATAAAAAAGCCAGCGATATTTAATCGCTGGCTTTTTTTATTCATCATGCTTAAATAATTATTAGCGCTTAATCATCCCACTCAGGAGAATAGTCTGGATGCTTAATTTTACGACCATCAGCACGAGCTAAGCCGCTTATTTTCTCAATCTCATCGGCACTCAATTGCACATTGATAGCGTCTAGATTACCTTGCAGATGATCGGGGTTAGATGTCTTTGGAATAGCGATACGGTGCTTATCTGATAGAATCCAAGCCAACGATACTTGTGCGGGTGTAATACCATGCTTGTCAGCAATTTCTTTAATGATTTCATTATCAAAGACATCACCACGTGCGAGTGGCGAGTAAGCTTCTAATAAAATATGATGATTGTTTAAAAAAGTTTGTAAGGTTTTTTGCTTAATAAAAGGATGAAACTCGACTTGGTTGACTACAATTGGCACATCAGCATATTTCTCGGCTTCAATAATATGGGCGATATTAAAGTTAGACACGCCAATATTGCGAGTCAGTCCCTGTTTTTGTAGCTCGCATAGCGCAGGAATGGTTTCAGACAATGGCACGCGGTCATCTGGCCAGTGTAATAGTAGCAAATCAACGTAATCCGTATCTAGATTCTCTAAAGAACGCTTGGCTGCGGCGATGAGTTTTTCTGGCTCAAACTTCATATCATCAGGGAATATTTTCGTCGTTAAAAAGAACTTATCGCGAGCGACGCCTGATAGCTTAATACCTTGTCCTACTTCCTTTTCGTTGTCATAAGCTTGAGCGGTATCAATATGCTCGTAGCCCATTTTTAGACCTTGGCTGACCACATCGATACAGTCCTGACCGGTTGACTGCCAAGTCCCAAGCCCGAGTACCGGAATGTTTGCTTGTCCAGCAGTGCGAATATTATAAGTTTTAGCACGCATATTATTATCCTTGTTGTTTTTTTGATTTATTAATAGCTGGTGTGATTTATTAATAGAAAAATAAGTAGTGGTATCCTAATTTCTATTTAGCCTATCCACTATAGAAAAAATCAGTCGTCAGCGATAGTGCGAGTGACGCTTTCCTACAAACCACAAACAGGCTGTAACGTCATTTTTAGTAAATGATTGTGTATGCAACAAAGTCTTGACCAAAAAAAGCCCATTATTTAAAAATAATGGGCTTTTGCTATTAGGACTTTTAGAGCGGTTAATTAATGCAAATTAACCGTTATTAAGCTATTAAACGGTCGATTATTTAGTAGCAGCTTCTGCTACTGGTGCAGTGTCCGCTGTAGGGGCAGCGGCATTATCAGCACCCCAAATTTTTGGATATTTATAGCCAGGGAAGCTATCATGGGCATACTTTTTAAAGGTATCTGAATTATAAGCTTCAGTGACGTCTTTCACCCATTTTTTATCTTTATCTGCAGTTTTGATGGCTGACCAATTCACATAAGCAAAGCTTGGCTCTTGGAATAGTGCTTCTGTCAGCTTGATACCAGCATCGGTGGCGTAGTTACCATTAATGATAGCAAAGTCTACCTCATCACGCGCACGAGGTAACTGTGCTGCTTCTAATTCGACGATTTTGATATCGTATTTGCTATTATCAGCGATATCAGATTTTGAAGCAGTAAGAGGATCGATATTGTCTTTTAGGGTGATCCAGCCAAGTTCATTCATCATCACTAAAGCACGAGCAAAGTTACTTGGGTCATTGGGTGCAGAGACGCTCATACCCTTAAATACATCGTCGATTTTAGTCTTTTTACCTGAGTAAACACCTAGCGGGGCAGTAGGTACTTGAAAGACTTCTACTAAATCAAGATTATTTTCTTTCTTGAAAGTATCTAGATAAGGCTTATGTTGGAAGATGTTGATGTCTAAATCGCCATCTGCCAAAGCAATGTTTGGGCGGACATAATCGGTAAAAGTCACCAACTCAACTTCATAGCCTTGGGCTTCTAATGAGCCTTTTACTTGATTACGAACCATATCTGCAAAGTCACCTTCGGTCGTACCGATGATGATTTTGCTATGTTCAGGATCGATATCACTGGTCGCCGCAGTTTCCGCACTAGCGCCTTCAGTAACGGGCTCTTTGGTGGCTTCTGGTGCTGATGAATTGTTGCAACCGACCAATACTAGGCCTGATACGCCAACAGCTGCAAATGCAGTCGCCAGCTGACGGCTGATATCTGTTAATTTCATGGAACTTCCTTAATAAGGGATAGGGATATAGGGAATAAAATATCGAGATTAAAAATGCAGCATTAAAAAAGCAACATTATGAATAGTAATGCTGCTAAGTTAACGGTTGTTAAGATAGTATCAAAATTAAAGGGAATCAGTTACAAAGTCAAGCATTTGCTTAGGATGAATCGGCATTAAACCCTGAGTATTATTCATAATAAGGGTTTCTAGACTACCAATAGCTGATGCTATCAGCCGATTTTAACGTTTATCCAAGCGAGTTGCTATCCAATTGCCAGAAGCCTGAATACCGATAACCATAATCGATAGCATGATGACAATAAATACCATGACCTCAGTTTGGTAGCGATAGTAACCATAACGAATGGCTAAATCACCCAAGCCGCCACCACCAATCATACCGGCCGCTGCGGAAAAAGAGAGCAAGCTGATACAGAGAATCGTCACGGACAATACCAGTCCGGAGCGCGCTTCGTTGAGCAAAACTTTGATAATGGTCAGTGGACGGGCACCCATGGATTCGGTCGCTTCAATGATACCACGGGGTACTTCACGTAAGTTTTGTTCGACCAGGCGTGCAAAATAGAACGAGCCAGCAATCGCCAATACCAACGATGCCGCGATTGGTCCAATACCTGTGCCAACGATGGCTTTGGTAAAAGGGCTCATCGCGATCATCAAAATCACGAATGGAAAAGCGCGCATGAAGTTCGTGATGCCGCCAAGCACGCCATATAGCGTCTTGTTTTGCAAAAACTGCCGATCGCTGGATAAAAATAAGAATATCCCAAACAGACCACCGATAAGGATGGCTACTGTTGTTGAGATACCAAGCATAATAAAGGTATCTACAAACGCTTGCCAAATCTCTTTACGCAGTACGAGCAGCTTATCTATGGAGGCGGATAATTCAGCACCGGTTAACATGTTTATTTCTCCTGCCTCATTAGTCTTCGTGGACTAAGCCTTTGCCAATTGGGGTGGTGGCCTGAATGAGACCGTCGCGTATATCTGCGACTTCGAGTAATTGTCCTTGATGTAACAATGCTGCGCGATCACATAGCCTGCGAATGACGCTCATCTCATGGGTCACGATGACAATGGTCACGCCAAGTTGTTCATTAATATCACGTAGGCAGCTCAATAAGCTGCGTGTCGTCGCAGGGTCAAGCGCACTGGTAGGTTCATCGGCTAATAGGACTTTAGGACTTGGGGCAATAGCGCGGGCGATACCGACACGCTGCTTTTGCCCACCTGATAGCTGCGCAGGGTAATGGTTGGCACGGTCGGTCAAATCAACTATTTCTAAGCAATCCATGACACGCTTATAAATATCGCGACTAGGATAGCCGGCTACCGTTAAATTAAAGGCGACATTTTCAAAGACAGTGCGATTGGACATCAGGTTAAATTGCTGGAAAATCATACCGATATTGTGCCGAGCAATACGTAAATCACTGGCAGATAATGTGGTCAAATCAGTGCCATCTATAATCACTTGACCTGAATCCGGACGCTCAAGTAAATTAATCAGACGTAAGAGGGTAGATTTACCAGCGCCCGAATAACCCATCAAACCAAAGATTTCGCCTTGCTGAACAGTTAGTGACGTCGGCTCGACAGCAGTAAACCAATGTGGCTTGCCGTCTTTATCTTTTATAGACCGGTCACTTAAAAAACTTTTGGTCACATCGTTTAAGACAATCATGTCACTCATGGAGGGCTCAAAATTCAATAAATATTTTTAATAGTCATGAAGCTGTTGCAGTGTCTCTTTATAGTAGAGACCTGCGTTAAAAACAACCTCAATAACCCTAGAATAAGGGGCGCTAATATAGCATATTATCGGGTGTTTTGGATACGGACATCCATCACTGGCTGATAATTCCAGTTTGGTGTGTATTTTGAATGCGTCTTTTTTATTTTGAACAGACTGTATCTATATCAAATGAGATGTGGATGACATAGATAAGCGGTTAGCATGAATGACATAGCATCTGACATTTTATAGTATGAGCTTGCAGAGTCAGTCACGGTTATCATGGTAATTATAATGAGGGTCTTGTTTGACAGGTAAGACCACTAAAAATCGAGTATGACCATTAATAGTGTCAGTGATGATACGCCCTTGATGGGCGGTGACAATTTGCGCAACCAATGATAAGCCAAGCCCTGAGCCTTTATTCTTTTGCTGTAAGCGCACGAATGGACTAAAGACTTCTTCGCGTTTATTTTCAGGGATACCCGCGCCTTCATCAATCACTGCCATGACAGCATATTTTGGTAGTGGACGTGTTGGTTCGGCTTTAGGTTTCTTCAAATGCTTGCTAAATAGACTTTCTTTAAGTGTGACACCGTTCTCTTTAGAATTGCTTTTAGTATCCTCTTTCACAGCAACAGGGTTAGTTTTGCTAACCTTGTCACCATCTTCTTTGTTGTTATTTATAGACTTGCTATCGATATCATTATCTACAGAGATTACAGAAGGTTCATGATTTTCAGGAACGGCACGCCACATAACTTTTTTAATTTTATCCGTCAAATCGGTAGTAAAGTTATGGTAATTGGCAATTAGTGAAGGTTTAGCAATAGTTTTAGACTCATCTATAGCGATGGTAGGTTCTGTTGTGTCCTGCTGGTGCGTGATGCTGGTGCCGATACTATCGTCAGCTGTCTCTATGCCATCATCATTATCAATATTAACATCATTATTAATGACCACGTTTTCACCATTTTTATAGATATCTGGTGCGGGTAACGTCGTTAGATGCTCGCTGGTTTCTACTTTTGGCTTATGGTTGGCGGCACTAAAAGAGTCATCAAGATTTGATAGAGTGTGTAGATTATGCTTATTTTCTTCAAGACCATTAACACTACTAGGCGCCTCATCATAGGAGTCAAAATCTGAGCTGTTATAATCAGCAAAGCTACTGCATAGCACTGTTTGTAATAAAAAATCAGGGATTTCGTCAGCTTCATCAATCGTTTGCACGCCATAAAGCAGTACCGTTACTGGAGGCTTACCGTGCAGCATGGCATTGGTTAGTAGGTTGCGAATTAAATGAGTAAGCATCGATGATTGACCATCAATCGCAATATGCTCACCGATTAAAGTCGCTTCAGGATAGTGTTGTCGCTCTTGATTAACCAAGTCATACAAGTCTAAATGTTCAACTTGCTGTAAGGCATGACCAGCGTCTAAGCGGCTCACTAGTAAGATACTTTCGACCAAATCATTGAGACCCGACAAGTCGCGATTAATCGCTTGGGCGCGCTTATCAAACTTTTCTTTGGTATCGGTTGGCAGAGCGCCAGCTAGCATATCCATCATCTCAATCTGCAAGCGAATGCGAGTGATGGGGGTGCGCAGCTCGTGAGAGGCGTGCGCTAGTAATAAATTATTGGCATCGATAAGATGTTCAATTTTTTGTGCGGCTTGGTTAAATCCGCGTGCGAGCGAGGCAATTTCATCATTACCACGGGCATTGACTCGTACCGTAAAATCGCCATCACCGAGCTGAGCCATCTGCTGACTCAACTGATTGATGCGCCAAGTGATGCTACGGGCAATCCACCAAAGGACGCCAGCCATAATCAGTAGTAGTAGCAGCGTACCAGTAAATAAATTCAGCGCCGCAGAGAGCACCGGTTTTTTAGGTGGCAAGCGTGATTCATACAATAGTGTATAGCCTGTACTACTATAGACTTGGGCTTGCTTGGTCGGTGAAGTCTCGGCAAATGAAGGAAATACACGTGACAATAGGGAAGGCGGTGCCGGTAACTCTAACGGCAAATCGCTATTGTCCGTTTGCATCAGCAAACGACCTTCGCTGTCATATAAGCCCATCTTTGCCTGTAATGATTCATCAAAGATATCAAAGCTTTTTTTGACTACCGCCAGCATAAAGCGTGACTGTAAACGATTGTCCTTGCTCACAGCGATGTTTAGCTCATGCAAAAACGGGTCGATTTGTCCTAAAATTTGCGTCGCCAATACCTCTGAGCGGATACCAGCATCTTTGTCATGTACCAGCTGCGTCAATAGCACCATCGCAACGGCAAATAAGATAAGTGCCAGCATAACACTGGCAAATAGCTTAGCAAATACGGAACGAAAACCCAATTGCTGCATTAAATCATCTCTATTATCAGGCGCTTATATCACTTTATGCTTATATTGTTTTATATATGCAAGCATAAAAGGGGTATCATAAGTATGATACCCCTTTTAACGAACAGCTTTAAAGCAGTTTAACTTTTTATTTACTACTGACTTATTTACTACTGACTAAACCTGATCGGTGGCAAATTGATAACCGACGCCGCGAACCGTAATAATACGTTTTGGCTGACGTGGATTGTCTTCAATTAAAGCACGCAAACGTGAGATATGCACATCAATCGCGCGATCAATATTGTCTGAGCTGTCATCGTTTGGCATCGCTTGCCACAATTGTTCTCGGTTCAGCACTTTGCCAGAATGAGTAGCGAAATAATGTAGCAACTGGAACTGATGTGTCGTCAAGCGTACGGGCAGATCATCAATAGTGACTTCATGACTGTCAGGGAAGACGCTTAAGCGACCAAAAGTTAAGCTATCCGATTGACTATCCGCTTGGTTGGGCTGCTCGTGACGACGGATGACCGAACGAATACGCGCCAAGAGTTCACGCGGCTCAAATGGTTTTGATATATAGTCATCAGCCCCCATCTCTAGCCCCAGCACGCGATCTGTCGTGTCGCCTTTAGCGGTGAGCATAATGATAGGGACTTTATTGGTCATATTATTCTTGTTGCCGCGAATTTTTTGGCAAACTTGCATACCATCCATATCAGGCAGCATAAGATCTAGCACAACCAAATCGATATCACGTTCTTTGGTATCCAATAAATCAAGACCTTCTTGACCAAGCCCTGCATGATGGACATCATAATAATTCATGGTCAGATAATCGCTGATTAACTCTGCTAAGTCTGGATCATCTTCAATTAACAAAATCTGCTTACTCATAGTGTTTCCTCTAGTTGTTGTTATAGTTTGTCTAAATGTACTTTTTGAATTTAAAAAATTATCAGATACCCTTAATTTTCAATGACTCTAAATCTTTATATTGAAAGCATTCTTAACATAAATGCTTTCAATATAAGCATGTCCAACACTATTTCTCTAGTCGCTCTGAATCATAAAACAAGAACGAATTAACATATAAATGATGTTTCTTAAAACATAAACGATGTTTCGATTAATCTAGCTTAGCATACGCTATATTGCCTAAACAGGATGTTATTAAACAAGACATGCTTTGTTAATGTTTCTACACAATGTAACTATTCACCTTTACGCTTATGAAACCATTACTTTTTTACCTTCAGATTCAATGGGTAAGTTTGCTAGACAAATTAAGCTGTCATTGCTAACGCCGGCAATTAAATACTGTTTGGTAAGTGGATCGTATTCGATTACCTCAATAGGCTGGCGTGTCAAACGTTGGTCTTGTCCTATAATCCATATATGGGCGCTCAAAGAACGAAGCGGTTTATAAGGCGGGGCATGTAATACGGTTAGGTCGACATTATGCAAAGCACGCTTAGGGACGATGGTACCGACTTCTATTTGTCCGTAGTCAACACGTCCTATCACTTTCATGCCCGGTAATATTTGATGGCGACTTACCTCGTTATTAACCACATTAACATAGACAAATAACTGTGTTGGTTGTCCCGCTGCCTTCAAATTACTGACCTGACCAGTGAATTTGTCTATCCTCTCTTCGGCGGTGAAATTGACGGTTTGTCCGACAGAGATTTGCGATTCGGCTTCAATAGGCAAGGTTGCAACAAAGTGCAATTCAGACTCATCGCTGAGCTTTAGTAAAGGTGTATCAGCAGTTATCTGTTGTCCAGCTTGGACGGACAAGTTTTCTACACGACTTGAAAAACTCGCTCGTACCGTTACCAAGTTAGAGGATTGCCTTGCAGTTGTAGCGTCTTGAACGTTATCTGAGTTCTCATCATTCTCAGTAACCATAGAATGGGTTAGGTTAGCATCGGTGTCAGCTTTTTTGCTGAGTGGCGCTGCTCGATTGGAAGTCTCTGAAACGCCAAGTTTTTCATTATCTGAGGCGATATCGTTCAAACTGACGTCGATATCGGTTGAATCATTAGGTGAGAGTGTTGGTTTGATTTGAGTTGTTTGACGTCGAACCGTAAATAAAGGCGTGCCTTTTTTCACCCATTGATTTTTGCTGACCAAAACCTGCTCTACGGTCAGCGGCTGGGCTGCAATAAGATTAACTTTCTTGATAGGCTTAATGGAGCCTTGTAATCCAAGGCTTGGCTGATAACGGGTTGGTTTTACACTTAAAATATGATCCGGTGTCATGGTAATACTATCGGCAGTGATAATAAGCGGAGTATCGACCGTTTCACTGTTTTCAGCAGTCACAGGTTCAGCAGTAGGAGGCGATGGCTGACAGCCGATAATGAGCAAGGCGCTTAATACATAGCTGCTTTTTCTTAACAGTGCAGAACGTAAAACAACAGAACGTATGGAGCGTATAGAAAATGTCATACCAATCACCATCATAAACGACCTTTTATTATATAGTGAATTTAGATGAGGGGAAATGATTACACCATATTTGCTGAGCAGCAGAGGAGGTCAAAAAATAATGATATAAATTTTACTTCTATACAGCAAGATTTGATTAACATACTGAATTTAAAAAATAAGTTGAACATAAATTCGTTAAATCGCTGGAAAAGCAGTAGTAACTGTGCTAAAACAAACATAATAAAATATATTGATACATTTTTATTACAAATGAAGATTATTCGGTAAGGTATATGCTATTTCTATATAATGCTTAGAAAGTAGCAGCTACTGAGATTAGGTTTCTGCCTATTTGAAGAATCACTAACCATACCGGCTTTTAATACAACAGCTCTTTAATACGATGTATTTTTGATGATAGTGAGCTTCTAAAGAGTTTTATCGCTATAGTTATTGGCTAAAAAATAAGCGTTTGGTCAGATAGCGCTCGAGCCGATGATTCGTCAAGTTTGTCGTAGTTAATTAATGACTGTAGGGTACGGTTGATCACTGACTATGCAGGTATAATAACGCTGTAAAAAAATTTAAAATAATGCCGAATTTACTAAGATAATTCATTATAAAGTGCGTATAGTGACTCATGGTAACGCCATGCTTCATGAGCAGGTTTCAGTAAATAAAACGTATCTATTATTACAGACAGCAAGCCAAAGTTTGCCATTCATATCAATCAAAAATAAGCCAGTTTATCAGTTGAGATGACAGTTAACTGGCTTTAAATTGATGGCTTGTATCGATGGATAGCACTACGAATAAATAGTTGTTAATAGGACAATGCAAATGGAAAATAATTTTGATGGTTTAAAAGTGATGGTTATTGATGACTCAAAAACTATTCGCCGTACCGCAGAGACGTTGTTGCAAAAAGCTGGCTGTGAAGTTGTGACCGCGATTGATGGTTTTGATGCATTGGCGAAGATTGTTGATCATAATCCAGATATTATTTTTGTGGACATTATGATGCCACGTTTGGATGGATATCAAACCTGCGCGTTGATAAAAAACAATCCTGATTATGCCAGCAAGCCAGTGATTATGTTGTCATCTAAAGATGGTTTGTTTGATAAAGCACGTGGACGTATTGTTGGTTCTGATGAGTATCTGACTAAGCCGTTCAGTAAGGATGAGCTTTTTGAGGCGATTAACCAGTATCGCTAATACTAAAAGTAGCAGTAAATTGGTTTTATAATATTGTTTCTAATCGGTTTGTTTCAATAACATATCCTAGTGGATATCATCAAAAATAAAGGGAATACCCATGACTACCGTTTTAGTCATTGACGATTCGCCATCTGAGATGGCGAAATTTCGCGACATGCTTGCTAAAAATAATTATCAAGTGTTAGAGGCGACAAATGGTGAACAAGGTTGTCAGATGGCCATTGATCATCTACCAGACGTCATCCTAATGGATGTTGTCATGCCTGAAATGAATGGTTTTCAGGCGACTCGTAAGATAACTCGTGGTAAGACGACGTCCCATATTCCTATCATTATGATTAGTACCAAAAATCAAGAAACCGATAGAGTTTGGGGTAAGCGTCAAGGCGCCAAAGAGTATATTACTAAGCCTATCGATGAAAGTGGTCTGGTCCAGATAATTCGTAAAGTAATGGGGTAGCTTGTGGCATCCAGAGGGTTTATTGAGCTTCTGCGTATAGCAGATTTGGCACGCGCGCGTAAAAGTGGTCGCCGCGGTGGGCAAGCGTTTGACTGGCAAGGGGTGGTATTTGAGATCGGTGGTCAACACTTAGTTGCGCCAATGGGTCAAGTATCAGAAGTATTAACCATGCCAGAATATACCAGCGTGCCTTTAGTAAAGCCTTGGATGCTCGGCATCGCAAATATTCGTGGGCGCTTGCTACCGTTAACCGATTTGTCTCGGTTTTTGCAAGTTCCTAGCCGGTTGTCGCAAATGAGCCAGCGCAAAGTCATCGTGGTCGAACATGATAATGTGTTCTCGGGACTGCTGGTAGATCAGGTTTTGGGTATTGAGCAGTTTACTAAAGATCAATATTATCCAGAAGCTATTGAGCCTAATTCGCCATTTGCGCCTTACAACCATGGCAAGTTTTTCAAAGATGAACAAGATTGGTATATTTTTATGCCGAGCTTGCTGGCACAGGATCTACAGTATACCGATGCTGCAATATAGCTATTGTTAATAAACAATCACCTCTAATAAGTATTGGTTGATTAAATCGATAGCAGAATAATAATGGCTGACATGAGCCGGTGGTATGTCAGCATTCATACAGGCTTTGTGAATCACTGTTGTTTTGATAACAATATGATTTCAGAGTCAGTCACGATGAGACTTTGACGATTGTTTGAAAGGAATACGCACGATGAGTGATGTTATAAACAACCCTGTAGCTGTTACAAATAAAACAACGGCAGATGTTAATAGTAAGTGGAGGCTGTTATTAGGGCTTTGTGCTTTAGTGAGTATTGCTTGTCTGTTTTGGCTGGTCAATTCATTATCATCGATTAGTCAATATTTAACGGATTTTAATCAATCAGTCATATTGCCAGTGATTGTATTTGTGCTAGGTATACTAGGTGTTTTATTTGCTTTATACCAGTTACTACAGCAGCGCGGTGGGTCAGAACGCTTACTCATCGAAAAAGAGACGTTACGTCGTCGCCAAGAAGCTGAAGCGGAGTCTGAACGTGCGCGCCAAATTCAAGAAGAGAACGAGCGTAACCAGATTGCGATTTTACGCCTACTTGATGAATTGGGTGATTTAGCAGACGGTGACTTGACGGTTAATGCGACGGTATCAGAAGATTTTACTGGTGCGATTGCTGACTCCGTTAACTTTGCAATTGACCAATTACGTCAATTGGTACTGGTTATTAACAGTACTGCTGATCGTGTTTCGCAGTCCTCAGAGCAAACGCAGATGAATGCTGTCGAGCTTGCTGAGGCATCTGAACACCAAGCACAAGAAATTGCTGGTGTATCTGCGGCTATTAATGAGATGACGGTATCGATTGACCAAGTTTCAAACAACGCTGCAGAATCTGCGACGGTTGCTCAGCGCTCGGTTGCCATCTCTTATAATGGGGCAGAAGTTGTACAGCGCTCTATTGAAGGTATGAACGTGATTCGTGACCAGATTCAAGAAACATCAAAACGTATCAAACGCCTTGGTGAGTCGTCACAAGAAATTGGTGATATCGTTGGTCTGATTAACGATATTGCTGACCAAACCAACGTTCTAGCATTGAATGCGGCGATTCAGGCATCGATGGCAGGTGAGGCTGGGCGAGGATTCGCGGTTGTTGCTGATGAAGTTCAACGTCTTGCTGAGCGCTCAGCGAATGCAACCAAACAGATCGAAACGTTGGTAAAAACCATTCAGGCAGATACCAGTGAAGCCGTTATGTCAATGGAATCAACGACTTCTGAGGTTGTGCGCGGTGCACGTTTGGCAAAAGATGCCGGTGAAGCACTAGAAGAAGTACAAACCGTTTCTAATACTTTGGCTGACCTTATTCAAAACATCTCAAACGCTGCTATGCAACAGGCAGAGTCAGCAGGTCACATCTCTCATACGATGAATATTATTCAAGATATTACTTCGCAAACCTCGTCTGGTACGATGGCGACGGCACGTTCTATTGGTGAGCTAAGTGAAATGGCCGCGGCACTACAAGAATCTGTGACGGGCTTTAAAATATCTGATGATGATGAGCAGTTGAATAATGAAAATACTGACCATGAGTATTTAGATATTGATGAAAGAGTATCAGACAGTATTTAATAGCTGTTGATAGCGTTTATGATTTTCTATATTGAAATGTTAACCAAATTGTTGCCTTGATCATTATCTAGACTAAGGCAGCAAAAATAATAGCAGGTTACGTGAATAATCATACTCAAAAAGGCAATATTATCATTAATAAAGCTGAAACAGTATTGCTAGAAGCTTTTATGCAAGACGATACTGAAGCGTTAATAGATGATACTGCTTTTGATACGCAACGATGGCAACGCTATATAGAGCAAGAGATTGGATTTATCTTACCCACTGTTCAGCGCAAGTGGCTGGTAAATGCCGTTAGTCAGACAGCGTTATCGTATGGGCTGACCGTTATACAGTTATGGCATCAGTTACCGCACAATGATGAGCTGCGCCAGCAATTACTAGATAAAGTATTGATTCATGAAAGCCGCTTCTTTCGCCATGTGCCTTCTATAGAGTTTGTCACAAACGATGCATTACAGCATCAGCGCCGCCAGCTTGTAGAGGGTGATACTGATGATATGTTTCGTATTTGGAGTGTGGGCTGCGCCAGTGGGCAAGAGACGTGGTCGCTTGCGATGAGCTTAGCCTCAAAACAGCTCAGCAATTACGCTATATTGGGTACTGATGTTAGTCAACAAGCAGTTACAACGGCACGCTTAGGTCAATATGACAATAGACAGCAATCGTTAATTCCGCTACGTTGCCAGCAGTTTGTGCAACCATTAAAGCCTGCAAATGCGACTAAAGAAGCAGGCTTTAATACTGCTTCTATTGAAAAAAACAAAGTAAGCAGCAGCTGTGCAGACTGGCGTATTGCGCCAATGTTAAAACCACATGTGCGCTTTGCTTTACACAATATTATGGATAAAAAACTACCTACGCCACATTTACAAAAAGTGATTGTCTGCCAAAACATGCTGCTATATTTTCGCAAATTTGATCAGCGTGATATTTTGGCGCGGCTATCAGAACAATGTGCACTAGGTGGTTATATTATATTGGCTCCAGGTGAGGCGTTATTTTGGCGTCCTTCAAATATGCGCCGTATTGCGCACCCACAGATTAATGCGTGGCAAAAAATCAGTGCCTAAATTAGCGCCTAGACGAGTTAGGATAAACCTATGAACAACCAGCCCAATGACATGGTAACGATCGAGTGGTTATTGCCACTGTTTAATCAGCAATTATCACAGGTAGCTGATGGCTGGCAATTAGGGGCAGAAAACTCTAATTATGAGCAAACGGCACAGCACTACCATCAGATTAGTGGTGCGCTTACCATGATTAACTTGCCTTCTTTAGCAAGTCTAGCGACTAAGCTCAGCCTGTTAGTGGGAGCAAGTAATCCCCAAGATTTAAAAGATAATGTTAATAACTTAGACAGTAGCCTCAATGATGACAGTTTTGATACTCATCTTGCTACTGAGAAAGCTCGAATCGGGCAGGTCGCTCATAGACTGTTACAACATGAGCTGGTGTACTATGCGCGAACGGGTAACTACCATAGCGCTTTAATCAATAAGACCTCGGCTGAGCTGACGCAAGCTTTATCACGGTTTGATATAGCGACAGACCACCTTATAGATTCAGTCTTATTATCTGCAGCTAGTGATCTAGATAGTCGGTCAGACCACGATGATATTGACATAACCATACCAGCTGACAGGGCAGTTTCAGATTTAGATAGCCAACAGCATCAGCAATTGTTATTGGTTTGGCGCCAGCAAGTACAAGAATTGCTAGCTGCTAATGTAAATAAACCTTCTATACTGACTGTTTTAGAAAAGGTCAGTCAATACTTGTGGCAAACCGCACAAGCGGCTGATTTGCAGCATCTTTGGTACTTGACTGAGTTGTGGCTGCATGACCTTGGAAAAAATGAAAGCCCGCTACCTATGCATTATGCAGGGTTATTAAGTCAGCTGGATCAGGTTATAGAGTCTTACCAACATCAAACTGAGCTATCAACGAGCGTCATTAAAAAATTGATAAGCAGTATTTATATTGAATTAAACGGCCTTGTCAATCATAGCGATAATACTCAATCTATCTTGAGCGGCTGGTCGCAGGCAGATACAGAGTCACGTTTCTTACCGCGTATACTGAATGCGATTGAGACGATTATTCTTAGTCTCGATAAGCCTCATAATTTGCTAAAACCTTTACAACAAATAAATACCCAGCTCGAAGGTCGTGGTTGGACATTGTTTGCGTCACAAGTAGCCTCTATTCTGACTGATATAGAGCGCAACCTATCGTCAGACAAAGCCTTTGCTCAAGAACAATGGCAAATTGAACGTCAGCTTCAAGAGCTATATAGTGCTGTCTATAATACAGAGCAAGTCATATCTACGAAAATAGGTAACGCAGCTTCTTTCACATCACTATCTCAGGTAGTCGCTAGTGACGACTTGCAGCCAAAAAGTAGTAATTATATTAGCGCCAATGATGACGATTTACGTGAACTGCGTATTGCAGTCGAAGAAATCAAGCAAGCTTTTCAGGACTATATACAACGCCAAGATACAGATCTATTACCAGATCAAGCAGATTTTACTAAAATGAGCCATGCCTTTGATAGCATGGGACTGCCTTCGATTGGTCAAGCAACAGATAAAATAGCTGATATATTTGTACAAATACACACTCATGGAATAGAAGCACTCAGTTGGGATGTTACCCAAGCGCTGGCAGAGGGTTTGACCTCTATTGAGTTATTACTCGATTATCTTGCCCAGCAGTTCTTTGACCAATCATTATTGGAAAAAGCAAATGGATATATCGACAAAGCAGCAACACTGCTTAGTGAGTATATTCATGCGCCTGAAACGGTCAATGATACTTTTCTTACCCAAAAAACGGCAGCAACCGATGTACTGCGCTATGATGACAGTGGTGAGATTTCACCTATTATCAATCAATCTTTCGTTGCTGGCACTGTTAGTGACGCTTTACTACGCGCTCGTCAGCAACTCAAAGCTGATAACTTTGATATAGATGAAGACATTCGTGAAATATTTATTGAAGAAGTTGAAGAAGTTGTTGCTGACTTAGAGGATTTTTTACCAATATGGCAGGAAGACGCACAGGATTTAACACCATTAACAGAAGTGCGTCGAGGTTTTCATACCTTAAAGGGTTCTGGTCGCATGGTTGGTGCTTTTAGTATCAGTGAGACGGCATGGTCTATTGAAAACTTGCTTAATCGTTTGTTAGACAAAACCTTACCGGTAACAGATGATGCCGTCGCTTTAGTGACAGAAACTACAAAGCGTTTTCCAGCCATGTTGGGCGACTTCGAAGCACAGCAGACTCCAAGTTTTGATCCTGCCATTACTATTTTGCAAAGTCATAATTTAATGACCCAGCAACCTCTTAATTTCGGATTAGAGACAGCGGAACTAGCGTTTTCAAAACCTGAAATCGA
Source organism: Psychrobacter sp. DAB_AL62B (assembly GCF_028895345.1). Classification (NCBI taxonomy): domain Bacteria; kingdom Pseudomonadati; phylum Pseudomonadota; class Gammaproteobacteria; order Moraxellales; family Moraxellaceae; genus Psychrobacter; species Psychrobacter sp. DAB_AL62B. The sequence continues at coordinate 139,206 of NZ_SAXC01000006.1, read as the reverse complement.
ACAGGATAGTGCTATATCAGACCATTCTGTATCAGGCCATAGTTTGCATTCACAAGCGTCAAACTTAACTGTTGAGACTGCCAGCTCTATCGATCTTATCACTACTATCAGAGATACTGGCGAAGCAAAAAATCTCTCTGAACTATTAGCTGGTTTAGAAATACCCTTGGTACTGAAACCATTTATTTCAGAATCAAGAGTGCTAGCGGCAGATGCGAACGATGCTGATCCTGATATCAAAGAGATATTTATAGAAGAGGCCAATGAAGTATTGGACGAAATCGTCCCTTTATATGAGTATTGGCAGCTTTCTCCGAGTGATTTGACTGAACTGACGGACATTCGCCGTGGATTCCATACGTTAAAAGGTTCTGGCCGTATGGTTGGCGCTAATTATAGCGCTGAGCTGGCATGGTCTATAGAAAACATGCTTAATCGTATTTTAGATAAAAGTATTACGGCGTCAACAGATATACAACAGCTTATCGGCGATGTATTGGCAGCTTATCCTGCACTATTAACAACTTTTGAAAATGAAAGCGAAGATTATTCCGCTATGCTGCCCTTGTGGGTCGCATGTGCTAATGCGTACAGCAAGCAGCTAGGTGATGAGTTCAGCTACAGTGTGCTATATGGTCAATTAGCAAGCCCTTCTGAACAACAAGTTTTTGAGCATGCAACATTGCATTCTGGTTTGGATAACCACGCTCAAGATTCTGACAATGGTAGTGATGAAACAATCGATCATGCATTGCAGACGATTCATTCGGTCAATGAAAAAATGGCTGAAGCGCCTGTTATTTTGATGCCTCAAAGTGAAGAGGAACAAGCATTTTTTGATATTTTCATTGAAGAAGCGGAAGAGTTGTTAGAGGGTATAAATGAGTTTGTAAGTAGCCATCAAGATGAGTCTCATGTGGCAGTGAGTGATGAGATTGTGCGTGCATTCCATACACTGAGAGCGGCTTCTGGCTCTAGTGCTTTGGCAGCAATCAGCGATGTTAGCGCGACAATAGAGCAGAGCTTAGAGCTACTACAGCAGCAAGATATACCGATGAATGCGAAGCACTTAAGCGCGCTAGCCCAATCTGTGACGCTCATTAATGGCTATCTCGATAACTATAAACAAAACGCGCAACAGCAGGATATGTCGATAGAAGATATGCAAAGCGAGCAAGATATCGCCTCATTACAGGCGTTACTTGGGAAGCAGAATGTTGACGATACTGGCGAGGCTATAGCTGATGATAAGCCAACGATAAACCAGTTATTAGATGGCGATATCGATGACTTATTAGATGCAGAATGGCAGTTGAGTGAAGCGCTTAGTAATCCAGAAATCGACCAAGTTCAAAAATATATAGCTCAACAAATTGCACAAATAAAATACCTGACTGAAAAAGCACAGGTATTTCCAAAATTCACCTCTATTCTTCATGCATTGGAAAATGCTTATAATTATTTGAGTAAAAATGTTGAAAAATCAGCGAATCCTGAAATCCAAGCCATCTTACTTGCGGGGCATGCTCAGTTAGTCGGTTTATTTGACGCTTTGGCTGGTAGCACCTCATTAAAAATTGATGAGCAAGTACTTGAGCAATTACAGAATATTGCTCAACACAATGATTACAGTGATCAAAATGATGCGGTTGTTGCTCATGAAGATGATGCTGCCGTGCAAAGTATTGCAGCGCCTGAGCTACAGCTTGAGTCTATCGATACCGATATTGAGCTATTGGAAATCTTCTTAGAAGAAGCCCAAGAACTGGATGATGCGCTGGTCGATAGCTTTAGTAAATGGCGAGCGGATATTACTAATATCAATACTTTAAAGGTACTGCAACGCCATCTGCATACCATTAAGGGTGGCGCGCGCATGGCGGGTATTCGTAGTATTGGGGATTTGACCCATGAGGCGGAGACCATCTATGAGGCGTTTGTAGAGGTTAGACGCACGCCAACAGTGCAGTGGCTTGAGATTATGCAAGTGGTGCAAGACACCTTGTCATTGCAAGTGGCACATATTGTACGTTACCAAAAATCATTTTTTGCTCCTGAGCTTATTGAGCAATTACAACAGTTTGAAAAAGCAAAAGCTTTACCAGAAACGGTACAACTTATTGTACCTATGCCAAAAAATCATGTTGATGCCGAGTCTAAAATCCATGCAAATGAATATACGCATCGTATAGAAAAAGCGGCTGATACTCTAAGCTTAGATAGAATCATCAAACAATCATGGGCTCATGGCTTACCTGATCCGGATATTTTAGAGGTATTTTTAGAAGAAGCTGAAGCGCTCACTAACCGTAACGAGTATCTGCAATTATTCTTAAGTGATGCTGGGGATATGATTGCATTACAAGGACTACAACGTGACTTGCACACCCTAAAAGGTGGGGCGCGTATGGTGACCGCTAGTGGTATTGCTGATCTGGCCCATGAAATGGAATCAGTATATAAAGATTTTGTTGATCGCCGCCGTCCTACAACCAAAAAAGTATTAGAGCTACTTGTGGCTTGTCACGACTGGCTTGCAGATGCCGTATTTATTCTCTCGCAACAGGTCAATCCACCAACGCCTGACTTATTGATTGAGGCACTACAACAATTCGGTAAAAACCCTGATAGTTTAAAACAAATACCTAAAGAAACCCTGCAGCCTCAGCGTGAAGCGATTTTAATCGCTAAAGAGAAGCAAGAGACAACCTATATTCAAAAAGATATCAGTGACATGCCACTCATGGTTAGTGATGTCCCTGAGCATGAACAGAACGCCAATAATAATGAGATGATTCGTATCTCAGGTGGGCTGATTGAGCATATGATTAATCTGTCGGGAGAATCGACGATTAACCGTGCGCGTATTGATATGGGTATCAGTAGCTTGACCAATAGTATTGAGGAGATGGGTACTACCGTACAGCGTTTGGCTGATCAGTTACGCCGGATGGAGATTGAGCTTGAGGCACAGATTTTATCGCAGATAGATGATGAGCTGGTTAATCACGAAGGCTTTGACCCGTTAGAGATGGATCAGTATTCTTCTTTGAATCAGTTATCAAAATCTTTGACAGAATCGGCATCGGATTTGGTGGATATTAACCACACCTTATTAGAAAAAACGCGTGACAGTGAAAGTCTATTGCTTCAGCTATCGAGGACGCAAACTGAGCTACAAGATGGCTTGATGAACTCGCGCATGGTACCTTTTACCCGATTAACGCCAAGGCTTGAGCGTATCGTACGTCAAACCGCCAATGAGCTTAATAAATCAGTTGAGCTGAAGATTATCAATGCTGACGACGAGATGGATAGAACCATTCTAGAACGTATTACATCGCCGCTTGAGCACATGTTACGTAACGCGGTCGACCATGGTATCGAAAATGCCTCAACGCGCCTAGAAGCGGGTAAAGAACGCAGTGGACAAATTACTTTAGAGGTGCTGCGCGAAGGTAGTGAAATCGTTATTCAGCTGACCGATGATGGTTATGGCATTGATGTAGAAGCCGTACGTAACAAAGCTATCTCTCAAGGTCTGATTGACGCTGCTGATACCAGTCTCAGTGACCTCGATATCATGCAATATATCTTTAATGCTGGGCTAAGTACCAGTAAACAAGTGACACAGATATCAGGACGCGGTGTCGGTATGGACGTCGTTATTAGTGAGATTCGTCAGTTAGGTGGCTCGGTATCAGTTATATCAGAGCTTGGTAAAGGGTCACGTTTTACCATACGTGTACCACTCACCGTTGCCGTTTCTGATGCTTTGGTGGTTCGTGCGGCTGATCGTTACTATGCCATCCCATTGGTTCAGATTGAGCGTGTAGTGCGTATCAACCCAGAAAAACTTTACGACTATTATCAATCCGGTGAAGCCACACTAAATTTTGAAGATAACGATTATCGCGTACGTTACTTAAATGAGATCTTATCGGGTAATAAGCTCAATGAGCTGGTCGTCAATACCAATACCAGCGTACCGCTTATTATCATTAAAAATCGTAGTGGACAAAATATGGCGCTGCAGGTCGACCAAATAGCAGGGTCACGGATTGAAGTCGTTGTAAAACCTTTGGGGCAACAGTTCTCGAATTTATCGGGTATCTCAGCAGCCACCATTATGGGCGACGGTTCGGTAATGCTTATCTTAGATTTGATTGCTTTGATGCGTAATGCCGCTTTAGTCAAAGAAGTATCGCAACCTGCTATTGTTAAGCGCAGAAGCTCAGAGTCTAAGGGTACTATTTTAGTCGTTGATGACTCAGTCACAGTACGAAAAGTAACGTCACGTTTCTTAGAGCGTCAAGGCTTCAATGTTGCGCTTGCCAAAGATGGTATTGATGCTCTTGAGATATTACAAGAGATGACACCAGACCTCATGTTATTGGATATTGAGATGCCGCGCATGGACGGTTTTGAAGTCGCGACTCAAGTCAGGCATAATAGACGTTTGCAGCATTTGCCTATCATTATGATTACCTCACGTACGGGTGAAAAACATCGTGAGCGCGCACTTGAGATTGGAGTGAATGATTACATGGGCAAACCTTTCCAAGAAAATCAGCTGCTTGATAAGATTCAAAACTTATTGGATAAAAAGGTCAGCCTAACTCATGATGGGTAACATACGTGCCTTGGCGCTAAAAGATAAAAGTGAGATTAAAGTGCTGGTGGTGGCAGAAGACCATCAGCAGCGGATGGCTTTTTCTGATACGGTACATAGCTGTGGTTTTCATCTGCTTGATTGCGTCACACCATCGCAGTTGAAAGATAAGTTTGATGGTTATGAAAGCGCTATCGATATCTGGTTGATAGACAGTGATTACGATGAGCACGTGGCTACTGTGACCGCATTGACTAAATCAGCCGCCGTCTTGGTCGGTTTTAGTCAAGCACCTTATCTCAATGAGGCGCAGCAGTATGCTAAGTGGCAGCGTAAATTAAAGCGTAAGCTTGCCCAAATGCTTGCTTTGCCAACGCTTGTAGATACCGTCGCTTATAAGAATGAAGCCGTTGATTGGCGTTATGTGGTGTTTTTAGGCGCTTCTATGGGCGGTCCTAGTGCCGTCAAGGAGTTCTTAGATCACTTGTCACCCGCGCTACCAGTTAGCATTTTACTAGCCCATCATTTCAACCAAACGATGATTAGTACACTACCACGTATCTTGAATCGTCATAATGACTGGCGCTGTCAGCTGATTACTTCCTCACAGCGCTTGCGTGCCGGTCAATGTCTGATTGCACCCATTGATAAACAGATTGTCTGCGATTCAACAGGGCGAATTATCCTATTAGATCAGGCTTGGGAAGGTGATTACAAACCTGCTATTGGTCAGATTCTTAAAAACACCAGTGATGTCTATGGCAGTGAGCTGATAAACATTATCTTTTCAGGTATGGGCAACGATGGCACGCAGTATTTAGATTTAATTCAAGATAATGACAGTCAATTGTGGGCGCAAGAGCCAAGTTTAAGTGCTTGCCCTAGTCAGCCACAAGCTATCATTGATTCAGGATATTGCAAATTTGTCGGTAGTCCCAAGGCATTAGCACAAAAACTTACCGACTATATTGCTGAAAGGGCGGCAAGCGCCTCTTCGCATTCATTTATTGTGAGCGACGTATGAAACAGATTTTAAAACATTCGTTTGAGGCAGTAAGCTTACTGACCACGAACAAGGGTATGCTCGACGTTACTATCGTCCCAGCGTTTGAACAGCCTGACTGGATTATTCCTAGTAGTTTAATTTTGAGTGTAGACGAGTATAGCGAACATACTTGGAGTTATGAGTGGCAACAACAAGAAGTCGCTGTGTTCCATATGCTACCGCGTCATCAAACGCCAGATAAAATGATTGTATTAGAAGGTAATACGTCAGCGCATCGTATCGCGCTACAAACAGCTGGTGAGCTGCGCCAACTACAGGCACGTATCTCTGAGGTTAAAGATGTTGAGCTTCCTGAGCATTTCTACAAAATAGACAGCAATATCGATACGGTTTTTGAGCGTGTGCAAGAAGATGTTGTGCTATCCTACCTATTTCAAACGGTGATGATTGATAATACACTGTACTTGGTGCCTGATTTAGATAAAATCGCACACCAATTGATTGATTTAGACAGCTAGCTTGCTTGCTCATTCACTCACTCATAATGAAGCTTTATATCAGTATTTTTTCGATGGCTTGTTAATTATGCTTTGTCAGTCAGTAGCTGTCTATTCACATCATTAAGCAGCCGTTAGCGATAGAGGTGACACAATAATTTATGAACAATACCCATTCAAACCTGACAAAGTGGTCGGCTACTAGTCGACTTTTTCATTGGATTAGCGCAATTTTATTGCTAATTACGTGGATAATGATGCTGTTGTATAACAACCTTGATAGCAAGGTCTACATTGGATTACATAAGGCTTTTGGGGTTAGCTTGTTGTTTTGGATGATAGCGCGAGTGATTAATCGCGTCTTTACGAAAGCGCCGCCACCAGTAGCTATGCCAAAATGGCAAATGCTACTCTCGCAATTATCGCACTTTGCGCTATATGCACTACTAATTGCTATGCCAATAGCAGGACTGCTTATGTCTATCTATGGTGGTCGACCGGTTGATATTTTTGGTTTGTTTCAGATACCGGTATTTGTTACTCCAGATAGAGGTTTGGCACGACTTTATAATGACTGGCATACTGATATTATCTGGCCAATGATTATCGCCTTTACGCTTATACATATCGGCGCTGCTTTATATCATCAGTTTGTGAAGAAAGACAATTTAATAGGCCGTATAAAATAGCTAATGCTAGATAATAGAAAATATGTACACAAAAAAGCCCTAAGTAGGATACTTAGGGCTTTTCTTCATAAGCGATTAAAGTGTGTAGCTATCTATTGTATAGTCAATAGAGTTATTTTTTATGCTCAGGTAAATTAATATTCATCTCTAGCACATCTAAGCTGTCTTCAGAGCGATGATTGATATTGACATCATCAATCTGTACGCCATTGACATACTTATTAACCACTTCCAGTATCTCACGTTTCATTTTTTCGATACGGTCTGCGGTCAAGCGATTGCTTAAGCGATTTTCGCTAGCAACAATAACTTTTAGACGCTCAGTTGCCATATTGGCGCTGCCTGAGTTACTGTTGTCATCCGTGCCGAATAGACTACTCCAAAATCCTTTTTTCTTACTCATTGTTAACCCCCAAACCAGCGCTGTAATAGACTCTTTTTCTTCGCATCAATATGACGTAGCGGACGCTCTTCACCTAAGAAACGAGCGACAATATCGTCATAACACTGACCAGCAACAGAATCCGTATAATGAATCACTGGCTCACCGTGGTTAGATGCCTCAAGCACTGAATGGCTTTCGGGAACAACGCCAAGTAAAGGCACTTTCAAAATGTCGTTTGAGATAGTGTCAATATCCATCATCTCGTTAGCTGCTGCTCGTTCTGCATTATAGCGGGTGATGATGAGATGCTCACGTACAGCCCCTTGGTTTTCAGCCACCTTTTTTGTCTGGCTTTGCAAAATACCAATGATCCGATCTGAGTCACGTACTGAAGAGATCTCAGGGTTAGTCACAATAATGGCTTCATCCGCATGATACATCGCTAGCTGAGCACCGCGTTCGATACCAGCAGGTGAGTCGCAAATGATATAGTCGAATTGCTTAGAAAGCTCTTCCATAACCTCTGCCACGCCTTCGTCTGTTAACGCATCTTTATCACGCGTTTGACTGGCAGGCAAGATGTATAGATTTTCTAGCTGCTTATCTTTGACAAGCGCTTGTGATAGGCGTGCATTACCACTGATAACATCGACAAAGTCATAAACAATTCGATTTTCGCAGCCCATAATCAAGTCTAGATTACGCAAGCCTACATCAAAATCGATAACAACTGTCTTATAGCCACGTAATGCTAAACCGGCGGCAAAAGACGCACTGGTCGTGGTTTTTCCCACACCGCCTTTACCCGAAGTGATTACAACAATCTTCGCCACAATGGCACACTCCTATGAATTAATGAGATGATTTATGAGTTGATGAGATAGTTATTATATAAAACAGCATATAACAATTAGTATATATACTGGTCGTGAATATACTTCATATGCACTCTCTGCGAGCGTAAGCCTAGCATAAATATAGCAAAACTTATAGCAAGTCACTATTAAAGCTTAAAAAACTAAAGCCTAAAAAGGACTCGTATATAAAGCTAGCTTTGTTAGTCATATATAGACGACTGCAGTTGGGGTAAATAGTGGCAGAGCCACAGATTCATCATAGCGCAGTTTTGTTAAATAAACTTGCTACAATATGAATTAGGCCATGCATCTAACCATTTGGTGGTTATACGTACATTTGTGTCAGTAAATATTTACGGTTTAACGCCTTTAGTAATCTGAGATTCATCTATTATAGTAAATACCAGTCCTTGACCTTCCAAAAAACGTACCTCTACTGATTTATCAATCACATGCTCTGGAAGGTTATCGCGTAAGCAATACGTACCGGCAACTGACACAAGTGAAGGGTTGAATACTTGACAGAAGATACGCGCGTCCTTATCACCAGTAGCACCTGCAACCAAACGTCCTTGGGCGCGACCATATACATGTAAATTATTATCAGTGATTGCTTCTGCGCCACTATTGACACTGTTGGTCAAAATCAAATCGCCGCCGACATGATTGAGGCTTTGTCCTGAGCGCAGCATTTGATCATAGATGAGGCTGGTAATATGTTCAGCACTAATAAGTGTTTCTGCAGATTCTACAGATAAAGCCGCTTCAGTGGTTTCGCTCGTTTCAAGCGTTTGATTACCGCTTACTGAATCAGTGGTATCAGTAGCGATTTTAGGTTCGCTATTACTATCAATAGCTGCCGTAGTCGTGGCAGCTACTTGGCTCAACTGAGTCGTGGCCTTTTTGCTGGGCAAAATGCGCTCAATACGCTTGCCATCTGCTGGGAATATCGCCAATCGTAATTCGCGTGCTTGGGCGTCAAGCAGACCTGTCACTACGCCGATAGGTTGTAAGCCCCAAGACCAAAGTAGCTCTATCAATGCCGATAAATCTTGATCTACCTCACTATCAATCAATACTGGGATATGACTGGTCTTATTACTCAGCGTTGTTTGCAGCTGGGCTGTAATGGCAGCAAAATCATCAGTGCTAAACTGCAACCGTGAAAAGGTCAACATTTTGCCATAAAAAGCTAAGGCTGGCGTGGTTGTCGAGGCGAGGGCATGGTTGTTATTGTCTGAAATTGTCATAGTATAAATCCTCAAAAGATGGTCATGTTGCTGTATTCACGGTGCCGTTTTTTATTATCAGGTCGCTATTTTAAAAATTCTATAAGTTAAGTATGTCTTTATTCTTCCATTGTTGTATTTTTAAATTTGATTCAAATTCTGACAAGCTCTCAGAGAAGACACGGGCTATAAGACTTTCAAGTTCAGTATTATTAGTATTAAGTTGGGCGACACCCTGCGAAATTGCCACCATTAGCGTATCGATACGTTCAGGGTCGAGCAAACACTCATTGAGGGCATTGACGACATTTTCACCAATATTATGGCCGATATTTAATAATTGTCCTTCAATCAGTTTACCGGCTATTGGAATTAAGCGCAGCAAACGGTGCAGCTCTGGAGTATTCGCCAGTGCATTTTCGACTGCATTACCGATATCAATGGCGAGCATTTTGCCATTTTCTGAGTTGCTATTCAGGTTTTGCAATTTTGGTGCAAGCTCTTGGCGTAGTAAGGAGAGGAGCGCGGCTTCAATCTCATTGCGATTGCGATTAAAGGTCGCATCAATCAACGACTTTTGCATCTTAGGATCGGTCAATTGTTGCCGATAGTTATCAATCGTGGTCAAAACAACGCGATCTGACAGCTCTTCTAATAGTAAATTGATATAGAATTTAATCCGATTGATCCAAGGTTGCGGTAGGACTTGATAGCCGAGCTGGTGTAGGCGCCGCCCGATAACCACCGCTCGAAACAAGCGTAGCGCCCGTAGCTGTGGAAAGCAACCCAGCACTTCATACCAATGCACAAAGGGGAAAAAGAACCAGCGATAATATATCTTTTGTTTAATGGCAACTGCCCAGCGTAGCAGTAACTCAATCACTAAGAATATAGTAAAAAAGCCACCCGCAGTACGCAGTGAATCGTGTATCGTATTTTGATACCATAACACAGCATTACTAAGTGACAGCCAACCTGCGATATTAGCGCTAATAAAGTCACTCATCAAGATAGTATCAATACTAATCAGTAATAGATCGATACTGATCGCGATAATCATCACAATATCATAGGTCAGCTTCAAGCGATTTGGCTGTGGGCGATTCGGTTGCGGTGATAGGGGTGATAGGCTATCTGATGACTCTGAGTATGCTGCTGGGGGCTGATTAAGCGCTGACGTTGACTCTATAGGCGGGCTAGTAGTAGAAGAGGCGGGCACAGTCATACCTTATTAAATAGTAAGTGGCATCAGCAATGAATGGCTTTACGCCAATCACTACTAAATAAATAATGCGTTTTAATGGTTATTCACATTATCAATGAATAACACCAAAAAACAAGCCATCAACCATTATAATTTGATATTTTACAAATTATCTTTTTATACAAAATCAGTATTTTCAATTGCTTTGATTTTCAAGCTCAGGTGTCACATTAAATTCAGCCAACATATCCGTAATGCGCTGGTCTTTTTGCTGCCAAATTTGCTCTACCCAATCAAACATTTGCGCTTTGACAGTCTCGTCATTTTCATAACCACCATCTTGGATAGCAGCAAATAATGCGTCTGGCATCTTGATATGGCGAACATCGACGCCGAGGCGTTTGATATTACCTTTCCATAAATCGCCATAGGTCGGTACACCATCAGGATAAACAATGGTCATATCCAAAATACCATCAATATCATCACCTAGCGCATTTATAGCAAGTGATAAACCACCCGCCCGTGGTTTTAATAAGTTTTTATAAGGTGAGTGCTGCTTATCACGTTTAGTGGGTGTAAAACGCGTACCTTCTAAATAGTTTAGCAAAGTAAATGGTTTGTTCTTTAATAGTGCGCAAGCGCGTTTTGCTTCTTCAATATCTTTGCCTTGCAGAGCCGGATTCTTAGCGATGGCTTCTTTAGAATGTCTGCGCATCATGGGGAAGTCTAAAAAATAAAAGGCTTGACCAATGACAGGGATGTAGATCAGCTCAAACTTGGTAAAAAACCGCGTTAATGGCAAACGCTTTTCACTAATATATTGCACGATACTGGTATCGACCCATGATTGATGGTTACTAAGCAGCAAGTATTTACCATACGTATGCACATCATCAGGCAGGCTAATGCGCCAGTCTTTATCCGGCAAAATATTATCAATTACAGCATTGTTGCTATTAATCCAATAATTAGTGACGCCAATCACTGTCTTATCTGCAATCTGTGAGCCAGTGATGGCTTTGGTGGCACCCATCAACCAGATAGGGATACCGGCAGCAATACTATTGGCCGTGATGACACCTGTGGCGGTCGCTAACGAGAGCGCTTTGCCCAGTTTAGGAGTGCGCTTATGTATTTTTTGTATGGTGGAGTTAAATCGCATATCCAATCCCTTTATATTAGTTTTATGAATCTATTAAGCCTGTTTTTCTACAATCGCTGCTTCTAATATACCTACATAAGTCCAGTTTTTCTACTTTCTACTCTAGCATTCAAATGTTTTTACGGTCATCGCTAGTCTTTGAAGGTCTATCAGAGCAAGATAGCGAAATATTGTTCTTATGAGGTATATTATCCATTTGCTATCCACTTTACGGCATGATTTTAGCAGAAAAGAATCAGAGTGTACGAGTGTAAACATGACTTATAATAACAAATAATAATGATTTCTAGAGGATTGTCTGTAAACACTTATGCACTTCTCATACATAGATGTGACAAAATATTACACACAATTAGAATGGGATTGCCATAATAATAAAAGTGTAGATAGACAACTAAACGATGTTGCTAAGTGATATTTGTCATAAGCAATTTTCATAAAAAACACAACTTATCTATTATTTTATTTTAAAAATTATGAGGAAATACTATGCGTAATACATTAATGGTTGCAGCAATAGCATCAGGTTTGGCTCTTACTGGCTGTGCTACGGATCCTAACACTGGACAACAGCGTCTTAATAAATCTGCTATCGGCGCTCTAGCTGGTGCGGCAGGTGGCGCAGCTATCTCTAAAGCGACTGGCGGCGACAAGACTGGTCGTGATGCCGCTATTGGTGGTGTACTTGGTGCTGGCGTTGGTTATTATATGGAGCGTCAAGCTAGACAGCTTGAGCAGCAAATGGCTGGTACTGGTGTAACAGTTACTCCAAATGCAAACGGTAACATTGATCTAGTCATGCCAGGTAACATCACTTTCTCATTCGATGACGCTACCCTTAATAATTCATTTAAACCAACGCTTGATAAGCTTGCATCAACGATGAACGAGTATAACCAAAACTCAGTAACCATCGCTGGTCATACTGATAGCAAAGGTTCTGATTCTTATAACATGAAATTATCACGTGACCGTGCTTATGCAGTAGCTAACTACCTAAGTGCACGCGGCGTATCATCTAGCCGTATCAACGTAGTCGCTTATGGTGAGTCTCGTCCAGTTGCTGATAACAGCAGTGAATATGGCCGTCAGCAAAACCGCCGTGTTGAGCTAACGGTTAATGCGCCAAATAGCGTTCGTTAATTATTATTAAATTGATAATATAAAGATTCAGATAAAAAGGTTGGCGAAAGCTGGCCTTTTTTTTGATTAAATTTTGTCTACTTATTAGTAAATTATATTTGATAATAGTTATCAATAACATTATAATTCCCAATCATTCAGCTGTTGGATACTTACATTCCGTTCGTATTTTATGACTGAATGGACGATTATTAACCAGCGTCTAGCGTAGTTAGCTTATGTGCGGTACTGCTAACAATGTTGAATATCTCTCTTATCTCCCTTTCTTTCTTATTTTAGTGCAGCCCTTCAAGGACATATATGAATATCACTACAGTGACAAGCCGTAAAATTTTACCGACCACTTTAGCTGCTGCACTGGCAGGGATATTAATGCTATCAGGTTGTAGCAAACCGTCTGATGAGACAGCTACAACGGATGCGCAAGCGGAAGTAAAAGAGACAGAGAATACAAATAATAAAACCTTATCAGCAGCTGACCAAGCACATACGGATCGTTTACTTATTAGTTATGCTGATATGGCGCATGCTGCATACAAAGACTCTTTGGAAACCGCAAAGATTTTACAGACTGCGGTGAACACCTATGTAGAAACCCCAACACAAGCCCATTTGGATGCAGCAAAGGCCGCTTATAAAGCCGCGCGCCAGCCGTACTCGCAGACTGAAGTCTTCCGATTTGATGAAGGTTTTGTGACGACCAATGATAAGCGTGAGATTGGTAGCATTGATGGTTGGGAAGGACAGGTTAATGCTTGGCCACTAGATGAGGCGTTGATTGACTACGTTACTGACGACTATGCAGGCGAGTACAACAGTAAAGACAATATCATCAATAGTGATAGCATTACGGTCGGTAGTATCAAACAAGATAGCAGTATCATCACCCCCGAGTTATTAGCTGAAATGAATGAGATCGGCGGTAGTGAAGCCAATGTGACAACTGGTTATCATGCGATTGAGTTTATGTTATGGGGTCAAGACACCAATGGCGTTGCTGAAGGTGCTGGTAATCGCCCAGTTAGCGACTACGTGACCACTGACGGTGAATGTACCAGTGGTGATAGCGCAAATACCGACGCGAGTATTTGTGAGCGCCGCGGTCAATATTTAAAAGCGGCTACTCAGCTGCTGGTCGACGACCTAACAGCGATGGAAGCGCAGTGGCAACCTGACAGTGAAAATACCTTACGTAGTGATATGATGGCGCGTAAAGACACGAATGGTCTGCGCCAAATCATGTATCAGATGGGGAGCTTAGCGCTGGGTGAGCTTGCTTCTGAGCGTATACAAGTGGCTTTTGTCACCGGTTCTACCGAAGATGAGCATGAGTGCTTTAGTGACTTGACCCATCTAAGCTACGCCAATAATGCCCGTGGTATTCAAAACGTCTTTAATGGTAGTTATAAAACAGTCGCTGGTAAAACGGTAGGCGGTTATGGAGTTAAAAACTACCTTGTCGATACGGGCAACAAAGAAGCTGCTGATAAGCTAGCTGCTGATTTTGCAAAGGTAGAAGCCACCTTTAATGTGATTGTCGAAAAAGGCGAAAAAGAGAATATCAAGGTTGATCAGATGATCGCGACGGTAGGACAAGCAAGTAAACATGGTATTTCTGCTGAGGAGCAAAATAAGCGCCGTGGTTGGATTGAAAGCAGCATTACCAGTTTACAAGAGCTGACGGCTGGTATTGAAAATGCAGCAAAAGCGGTTGGCATTGATAATCTAGACGCCGACGCAGGCTCACAGTTTTAAGTCATTATTGTTTTAAATTATCACTACTTAATATTATCAGATATATGTATTTATAATGCCTGATAAGTCGCTATAAGTTAATGAGAATTATTTTCATAAGAAAGTAAATTATGTATAATAAACACGTTGTCAATTTTGGTTGGCAGCGTGTTTTTTTATAGCGTATTAAAATAGCCGGATAGGTCAGTGCGCAGCTGTTACTTATCGACTAGAAGTGAAGAACTTTATAGCACGCGATTTTAATGGTTCTATACTAGAACTAAGGTACTCTCTATGACCATCACCAATGTCTTAAAAGTTAAACAATACGCCTCGTTTTACGCTTCTTTTATCCACAAAACTGCGCCATTAAAACTATCGTTAGGGATGCTATGCGCACTATCGATAAGTGCCTGTCAGCCGACTGATGATGTTGCTAATAATACGGCTGAAAGTGATAATAAAACTCAAAAAAACGCACAATCTCAGGCATTAACTTCTGAACGCGCGCAGACGATTGAGGCGCTGGCAGGCGTGCCTATGCAGCAGCTGGCAAACTTTGATCCGCAAGAGATTAAGCAAGGTGGTGATACTGGCATCAGTATTACAAGTAGCGAGAGTTACTCCAAACCTTCGTCAAACATCACCGCATCTCGTAAAGGCTCGTTCTTTATTGGCAATGCGTTTTTTCGACAACCGTGGGTGATTGCCCCTGCTAGTACGGATAGCCGTGATGGTCTTGGCGCATTATTTAACGTTGCTGCTTGTCAATCATGTCATGTAAAAGACGGTCGTGGTCATGCTCCTATGACTAGTGATGACGATGCAGACAGCTTGCTCATTCGTCTGGCCATGCCAGCCACAACGGCGGCGCAGCGGCAGCAGTTGCAGGATTCGCTTATCGAGAAAGTCGTCCATCCTATGTATGGCGGTCAATTGCAAGATCGCGGTGTTCAAGGCGTTCCAGCAGAAGCAAGAATTGCCGTTCAATGGACCGATAAGTCGGTCACTTTTGCTGATGGATATGTCGAAACATTGCGCGCACCGATCTTTAACTTAACCAATCCAGGTTATGGTCCGTTTGATGGTGAACTCATGGTATCGCCGCGTATTGCTTTACCCATGATCGGGCTCGGGCTACTCGAACAAATACCCGATGCTGATATTAAAAAACAAGTGGCTAGCAATCATAAAAACAGCAGTGATATTAAGGGTAAATTCAATTTAGTCATGGATCCGCAAACGAGTAAAGTCGCATTAGGACGCTTTGGCTGGAAAGCCGGTCAAACCAAGCTGCTTACTCAAAACCAAAGTGCTTTTAATGAAGACATGGGCTTAACCTCAAATATTCGCCCTAAAGAGTCGTGTATGCCGACGCAAACCGCTTGTATGAATGCCGCAACTGGCGCTGATGAGCAAGGTAATGGTAAGCAACCGGTTGAAGTTAATGATGAAGTGGCAAAATTTGTAGAATTTTATACACGTAATTTAGCGGTGCCGCATCGCCGTAATGCGGATGACAAGCTGGTATTAGCTGGCAAAAAGCACTTTTATGATATGGGCTGTCAAAGCTGCCATACGCCAAGATATCAGTTGCCAAAAACCGACGATGATCATATTGAGCAGCATGGACAAGTGATTTATCCTTATACAGATTTGCTGTTACATGACCTGGGCGATGATCTTGCGGATCGTACAATCGCTGGCAAGCTACCGCCCAAAGACTTGCAGGTTGAGTTTTTAGCCAACTCTTATGAATGGCGTACGCCGGCATTATGGGGCATTGGTCTTGCCCAAACGGTTGATCCACAAGCGACATTTTTACATGATGGCCGCGCCCGTACACTGATGGAAGCGGTATTGTGGCATGGCGGAGAAGCTAAAAAACAACAGCAAAAAGTGCTAAAGCTCGATAAACAAGGGCGTGCTGAATTGAACGCTTTTTTACAATCACTATAAAATCATTATGAATTTTGAACGAGCAAATAAACGACTGTTAACGACATTATCTTCCAATTTAGATATGACGATTTAAATAATTATTCATAATGTTACCGAGAAACCTATGAGAATAAACCCTGCTTTAGCAATGGTGCTATCGGCATTAAGTGCCGGAATACTTATCAGCTGCGTTAAACCGGCTGATGACAATAAAGCACCAGAGTCTGACAGCCAAAAGGTGGCGCAAGATAGCACTGAACCTAAAACCAATGAAAATTCAGCCAGCAGTGATAACAATAGTGAGAAAAAAATTATCGCGGTAGATATCAGCGCTGATACTGAAAAAACTTACTTAACCCATGTGGCTAATGACATTGTTATTCCAGCGTATGCTGATGCGGCTAAACAAAGCGATTTGTTGCATGATTTGGCACAGAAGCATTGCCAGCAAGCGCCAGTAAGCGGTGATGAATTGCAAGCGCTGCGCGACCAATGGCTGGTATTAGCGCAAGCTTGGGCGAGTGCTGAGATGGTCAATTTCGGTCCTGCGACTGCCAGTATGAGCAATCTATATATTAATTACTATCCTGACGAACGCGGTCTGGTTCATAGCGGCGTTGCAGATCTCATCACTGCCAATCCCAAACTAACCGCTGCGCAGCTCGCGAACGAAAGCGCCATTGTCCAAGGTGTACCAGGATTAGAAGAAGCGTTATATGCTAATGACAGCTTGGACGCTGGTCAGTGCGCGTATGTGATGAGTGCGAGCAGCGCATTGAGCACACGCCTCAAAGATATTGAGAAAAACTGGCAGCAGAATTCAACCGATTTATTGGCGATTGATAAAACGGCGGAAAGTGACCAAGGCTTGAACCAATGGTTTAACTCTTTGCTATCATTGGTTGAGACCATGAAATCTAACGCCATTGATCAGCCGCTAGGTCTAACAGGTAAAGCTAAGGGTCATTTACCGGCTGCGACCGCAGGGCAAAGTCGCGCGATTATCAATGCTAAATTGGCGATATTGAATAAAACCATGACCGATCCGGTGCTTACTGCTATTTTGGGTAGTAATGATGAAAATGCAGTAGCTGATAATCTATCGACTGCACTTGCTGATACCACGACATTATTGGCACAAATGCCAGAAGATCTCGCCACTGCCGATAAAGCCACGCAGCAAGAATTGTATGACAATCTTACGACCATTACTCGTGTGATTAAACGCCAATTGATTCCGACACTCGGTATCCGTGTCGGCTTTAATAGTACCGATGGCGATTAAATAATGCCTACTATCGAAACTAAGACAGCAATGTCCATTACTGAAGATACTTGTCAATCGAATGAACTAAAAGCGCAGCAAGCAGACAAGTTATCAAACCATGAGTTACTGATAACGTCAGCACTGACAGTACTTGGTACGGTAGTGGGTACAGCAGCGCTGCTTAGCATTCATCATCGCTATCGCAAGCAGCGTCAGCCTGATTCGAGCTGGCAAGATTATCTGACTGGTGTTCGTTCGCAGTTGCACTTATTGCCGTCAATATCGAAGCCGCCGCTAATGCGTTTTAGCTCCGCCTGTCAGCAAGCGGCTTGTGCGTGGCAACAGGCTTATGCTCTACCCATTAATGAGGTGCATCATAGTAATAATAGTCTTGGTACAACTGATTTTAGCGCAATGCATACCACGACCATGCTGGCGCGATCAGTTTATTGGGTCAGTGGCGTCGCTGCTATGCCAAAAAATATCTCATTGATAAATGACGACAGTAATGATGAAAACGACTTTGGGGTAGTTGGTATCGATGCGGATAGGGAAATCGTTTGGCAGACCACCATGCCTGAACGTGTCCATGATATTGTCGTTCAGCCCATTTTGAACGATCAAGATAATAGTCTTAATAGTCGTCAAAGCTGTCAAAATCGTGACGTTGTAGTGATGGGTCGTCGTCCAAGTGAGAAATTCTGGGTGCTCGACACCGCGACAGGACAAGTAAAGTTCGCTATCAAAGCATCAGACCAGCGCCATTTTTATGGTCATGCTTGCTATAGCTTGGATGGCTCAACGTTATATGTGACCGAGAATGATACGCAAAGTTTAGATGGTAAGATCGGTGTTTATAATGCTCATGGAGATTATCAAAAAGTAGCAGAATTTGACTCGCACGGCATCGGTCCGCATGAGCTGATAATGCATCCGGATGATGAGACCTTAGTTATTGCTAACGGTGGTATCAAAACCGAGCAAGCCTCACGTGAAGAGCTTAATCTTGACATTATGCTTCCATCATTGGTTTACCTAAACCGTCATGATGGTAGGCTACTAGAACAAATTACTCCAGAGCATAATCAGATGAGCGTGCGCCATTTAGCCATGCATAATGATGGCACAGTGATGATTGGCATTCAGTTTCAAGGTGAGAAACATATCAATGTGCCATTGGTACTTACCCATAAACGTGGCGATATTGATTTTACTCCTTTGATAATGCCTAATCATCAGTGGCAACGCTTTCACCAATATATCGCTAGCGTCGCGGTTGATAGTGAACGCAACCTATTATGTGTAACCACACCGATTGGCGGTTGTGCGGCAATATTTGACCTAAATAGCCGTACGCTGATTAATGATGTCAGTCTGCCAGATTGTGCAGGCGCATCAGTGCTAGCTAATTCAGTGCTACCTAATAATGTAGGCAGCGATATTAACAATGAGGTTAAGGGCAAGGATAAGGATAAGTGTAAGGAATCAGGTTTTATCGTTAGCGATGGGCAAGGTCAACTAACCAAATTGCACGTCGACAATTTGGCAACAGTAGCATCGGCTGTTATAAATAAAGTTGAAAGTATCAGTAAAGACAGCAAACGCCATATGATGTCCTTTGATAACCATTTACAAGCGCTTTGAGCATGAGCTTACCACCTGAACATCCTGTATATAGTATGTCTTTATTAGAGAGTGCTATTCAACGTTTGTTAGAATCGGGTATTGAGTTACAGGTGACCAAAAAGCGGGTCAAAAATATCAATTTTCGCTTAAAGCCACACATATTGCTGGTGTCTGTCCCCAAGTTTATCAGCCCGATGCAAATGGCACAGTCTATTGCTAAGCGGGTGCCATGGGCAATAGAAAACCATGCGCAAGTTTTAGAACAGTACAAGCGTAAACAAAGCACCTCGTCCGAATCTTCAATTGCTGATAGCTCGCTTTTATTGTGGGGTATAGCGCAGCCGTTCACTTTGAACCACGATGAAAAAATTACTTATTATCGGCAACAGCTCTCCGAAGTAATGCCTTCATTATTTGATAAATGGCAACCAATTGTCGGTGCGACAGCGAATGAGATACGCCTAAAAAAAATGCATACGCGTTGGGGCAGTTGTAATACCCGTGCGCGCCGTATTTGGTTATCTGTTTATCTGCCTGCTTATCCTATTGAATGTACCGAATATGTCATTGTGCATGAGCTGTGCCATTTACATCATGCCAATCATAGCGCTGCGTTCTGGCAAACAGTTGCAACAGCGATGCCCGATTATCAGCATTGGCATAATATGCTGGCCGGTAAAACAGGGCAATTAGATTAAAGGCTTCAGCTAAATAATATCCATAATCGCATTAAGACTGCTATGATGATTAATAACGATACAAATCATGTCGTTTAAATAAACGTATTATCTATCATATATACAGGGATGTCATATGGAAAACGTTAATCAAGCAGAATTTTGGCAGCAGCGTTATGAGCAAGACAGTATTGGCTGGGATATGGGTCAGGTATCACCACCGCTAAAGGCTTATATCGACCAGCTACCTGAATCGGCTAAAAATCAGGCCATTTTAGTGCCGGGTGCAGGTAATGCTTATGAAGTTGGATACTTGCATGAGCAAGGATTTACCAATGTTACCTTGGTTGATTTTGCGCCTGCGCCGATTCAAGCTTTTGCTGAGCGTTATCCTGATTTTCCAGCTGAACAATTAATCTGCTCGGATTTTTTTAATTTATCGCCTGAGCAATATCAATTTGATTGGGTACTTGAACAGACGTTTTTTTGTGCGATAAATCCTGCGCGCCGAGATGAATACATCCAGTACATGGCAACGTTGCTTAAACCTAAAGGTAAGCTGGTTGGTTTGCTATTTGATAAGGATTTTGGGCGACAGGAACCACCATTTGGCGGTACAAGAGAGGAATATCAGCAGCGTTTTGCGACTCATTTTGACATTGAAATCATGGAGCCAAGCTATAACTCACACCCAGCACGGAAGGGGAGCGAGTTATTTATTAAGATGCGTGTAAAAGAATGATTTCATGCTTAATATTGTCTCGAGCTTGCTGTTCTAACCGCGCGTGATAATACTCTGTCAGATAAAGTGTTGGAAGCGTTAATAGTTTCTCCAGTACCGCAATGCGCCCAACGAGGTAATCTGCTTTTGCTACATGCGCATATTCTTGACGGACGGCTTGCGCGTACTCTTGATATTCAGACCAAGGCGCACCTAAGATACTTAAGTCCATATCTAATAAATAAGCCGCATCACTGATTTTATCCTCACCTGCTAACTCATTAAGTTGATGAGTGGCAGTCATCATAATAAGCGCGTAGATATGTTGGCATTGCTCATCACTCAGATAGTAACTTAACGCTGCTAGCGCATATTCTGCACTTTTTAATTCGTTATCTGAGCGCATTGGCTCATATATTACGTCATGATAATAGAGTGCCAAGGCGATAATATGTGGCTCGTGAAGAGCGTTTTTGATCTGCTCGAACTGTCCAAATAATTGCTGGATATGCTTTAGAGTATGGTAAGCACGCTGCGACTCGTTATAATGAATCGCAATATCCTGCCAGAGCACTTTTACTTCTGCTGGCGTAATATTACTATTAAGAGTAAGAGCAGATAAATGCGTCGTAAAACGATTGCCTAGCTCAGCATTTATTTGCGAAAGCTCGTCCATATTTAACCTGTATTTTTATTAATAACTGTCATTTATGATGTCTTTCGATAGTACTCAATACCACTCAATGCCACGTTAATCAATACCACATCAGTTTTTATCAGCAGCATCTTCAAACGCTTGCTTAAACAGCTTACCAAGCAAATTGACATCATCAACGCGGGCATAATTCAGACGAGTGACAAAGGCAATATGACGATGCGGACCTTTCTCCGCCAGTGGTACTGCGACCGCGTTTTGGTTTTGTAGATGCAATTGATCGAGCGCCATTTCCGGCACCAAGGTCGTACCCATGTTGGCAAGTGCCATTTGGATTAAGGTATTTAAGCTGGCATCAGAAAAGCTGGATTTCATCTGTGCACGGTCAAAGTGACAGACGGATAGCGTCTGATCAGTCAGACAGTGTCCTTCGCCAAGTAACATGAGATTGGCAGTGGCTAGCTCATCGGCATTGATGGTTTTAAGTTTGGCATGGACATCGTCTTTAGGGAATACGGCAAAGAAATCTTCTGCCCAAAACTCAAAGCTATGCAAGCCATCTACCGCATAAGGTAGCGCAATAATGGCCGTATCAATATGACCATAACGCACTTGTTCAAGCAAGCGCTCGGTTTGTTGCTCGACGATGGTCATACGGAATTCTGGATAGTGCGCTCGTAGTGCAGGCAATACTTTTGGTAGTAAATAAGGGGCAATCGTTGGAATAATACCAACGGTCATAGGATAAGCCAGTGGCGACTGATGGCTGTGCGCGCGCGTGGTCAAATCATTGACTTCCGAAAACACGCGCTGCGCCCGAATTAAAATATCTTCACCGATAGGCGTAATCAGTACTTGCTTGTTGTTACGCTCAAAAATCTGGGTATCCAGTTGCTTTTCTAACTCTGCGATACCAAGACTTAGTGCTGATTGTGAGATATTACAGTCTTCCGCTGCGCGTTTAAAATGACGGTGTTTGGCGACGGCTAAGGCAAACTCAAGTTGACGTAAGGTAATCATAAAACCTCTCTATTAATAGCTGTTTAAGGCAATTGGTTGTGCTTATTTATTTTGTGCATTTATCCAATGAGATGTAGTTACTTACGCATAGTGCACTGATGATAAAAAGCAGAGAGAATAGTTTAACAAGTTTAATAAAACAAAACATCACATTAAAAACTTTTAACTGGATTAACCATAGAATTCGCGTATAGTTTGTCAGGTAGCCCAGAGAATTAAAGGCTTAACTGAACAATCATATAAATAAATTTCAATTAACTTAACATCAATCAATCAAAAAAGGAGCCACTCATGGCGTCTATTATCAATCAAGAAATCCCAGAATTTTCAGCTGATGCATATGTAAATGGTGAGTTCAAAACCATCACTTCAGAAGACGTAAAAGGCAACTGGGCGATTTTCTTATTTTACCCAGCTGATTTTACCTTTGTTTGCCCAACTGAACTTGAAGACATGGCAGCTCATTATGAAGAGCTAAAAGGCTTAGGCGTAGAAGTGTACTCAGTATCAACTGACACCCATTTCACCCATAAAGCATGGCATGATTCTTCAGAAGCAATCGGTAAAGTTACTTACCCAATGATTGGCGATCCTACTGGTCGCATCACTCGTGGCTTTAACGTCATGATTGAAGAAGCTGGTCTTGCTGAGCGCGGTACATTCTTAGTAGATCCAGACGGCTTAATTCAAGTTGCTGAGATTCATGCTGGCGGTATCGGCCGTAGCGCAAAAGACATGCTACGTAAAGTGAAAGCAGCGCAGTATGTTCGTGAAAACGACGGCGAAGTTTGCCCAGCAGCTTGGGAAGCTGGTCAAGAAACGCTAAAACCAAGTCTTGATCTAGTAGGTAAGATCTAAGCAATTATTGATTAGATTAAGATTTTAGTATTATTAAAAGCAGTAGTTGCTGATTAGTGGTACTAAATCAAGCTTCAACAAAAGACCCCATTAACTTATGCTAATGGGGTCTTTTTTTATGTATGAGTTTTTATCATACGTATACATTTATAACATTAAATATTTAGGCATGAGATTGTAATTTGTTTTTATCAATTATTTTATAAATCTCATCTTTTAAATGCAGTTTTCGCCGCTTCATTTGCTCGATTTCTTCGTCGCGACTGGCGTGCGTAATGACATCTTTCTCAAGCTGATTGATTTGTTGATCCAGCTGAGTATGTTCATCAAAAATAGTCGCAAAGTGGCTGTCTTTCTGCTTAAGCTCAGCAATAATTTCTTTGTTATCTTGCCATGTATCAGTCTTTCTCATGTTGTCATCCTTGTTATGAAGCGCAAGCTTGCAATGAGTATTCGCGCATTTTAGTTAAGATTACTGTGATGAATTTCTATGATTTTGAGACCTAGATTTTATTAAGTTTTATCGCTATTTGACTCAATAATGATAAAACTTAACACAAGCAGATATGACTTTTAATGAACACGCTTAAAAGCGAATCTGCTATAAGACTAATAGGATTTTTTCCTATTGGCGTCACTCGATTGTAGCTAAAAAAATTCCTAGATACTATGACTATCATTGATTATTACTTACCAATAGTTTTAAAATTAAATATAAATAACTACTTACGATTTGTTTTATAAAACATAAGGTTTGAGTTTTTCAGCTTGCCCAGAACGGCCAAACCTTTGATAATAGACGTATCAAAGGGCATAAGCCGCACGATTAATAATATTATTGGCACGTGACTCTCTCAAATTTAAACATGCAGCACAGTTGCTGACGTTACATATTCAATAATAATGGGGAACAAACATGATAGATAAAAGCTTATTAGACGCAGTCAAAAGTTATAGTGAAAATATGACTCGCCCAATTACCTTTGTATTGGGTAGTGGCGAACATAGCAAGCGTGCTGAGTTGATTGATTTTTTGACTAAAATTGCAGGTACTACAGATAAAATAAATTTTGATAGTGCAGCGACCGATGACAGCTTACCAAGTCCGATTAGTTTTGCGGTTCGTAGTCATATTGATGGCGGATTGACTGACACTGGTATCGTCTTTAGTGGTATCCCAGGCGGTCATGAATTTACATCGCTCATATTGGCAATCTTGCAAGCGGGCGGTCACACGCTGAAACTAGATGACGGTATTCAAAAGCTCATCAAGCGTTTTAATAAACCGCTACAGTTCCAAACTTACGTATCGTTGTCTTGCCACAGCTGCCCAGAAGTCGTACAAGCGCTGAACCAATTCGCGCTACTAAACGATGACATCAGCAATGAGATGATCGATGGCGCATTGTTCCAAGAGCAAGTAGAAGCCAATAACATCCAAGGCGTACCAGCAGTATTTTTAAACGGTAAGCCGTTTGCTAATGGTCTGATTGACACGGCTAAATTGATTGAGAAGTTGCAAGAGCAGTTCCCTGATTTATTAGCAGAAGCTGACGATGACGCTGAGCAGTTAGAGCAGCAAGATGTGACGATTATTGGCGCTGGTCCTGCAGGTATTGCGGCTGCTATTTATACTGCGCGTAAAGGTTTAAAAGTGACCATGGTTGCTGACCGTATTGGTGGTCAGGTAAAAGATACCCAAGATATCGAAAACTTAATTTCTGTGCCTTTAACGACAGGTGGCGAGCTATCTGCAAACTTTGAAAAGCATTTGCGTGAATATAATATCACGCTTAAAGAGCACGTCAGTGTCAAAGAGATTGGTGAGACTGCTGATGAAAATTACAGCATTCATCTAAATACTGGTGAGACATTTGAGACGCGCAGCATTATCTTAGCGACTGGTGCTCAGTGGCGTAAGCTTGGCGTCCCTGGTGAAGAAGAAAACATTGGTAAAGGCGTGGCGTTCTGTGCTCACTGTGACGGTCCGTTCTTTAAAGGCAAAGACATCTCGGTGATCGGTGGCGGTAACTCAGGTATAGAGGCCGCAATTGACTTAGCCGGTATCGTGAAGCATGTGACAGTATTCGAGTTTGCTGATGAGCTAAAAGCGGATCAAGTATTGATTAATAAAGCTAAAGAAAAGGCAAATATTGATATCATCACTAGTGCAGCCACTCAAGAGATTAAAGCGACTGATGGTAAAGTAACTTCTATCGTTTATCAAGATCGCAATAGCAGTGAGAATAAAGAGCTTGATATTTCGGCTGTCTTTGTCCAAATTGGCTTGGTGCCAAATACTGAATTTGTCAAAGGCTTTGTCGATTTAAACCGCTTTGGTGAAATTGAGATTGATGAGCGCTGCCGTACGGATCGCAAAGGTATTTTTGCTTGTGGTGACGTCACGACTGTCCCGTTTAAGCAGATTAACATTGCGATGGGTGAAGGTTCAAAAGCGGCATTATCAGCGTTTGAATACTTGGTCATGCAGTAAATTATACAGTTCGAAATTCAGTTTAAGAAGCCACCTCTTTTGAGGTGGCTTTTTTTATGGCTGATGATTTACTACTTGTAAATTTTTATAGATTAACTTATGTTTGTTAATATTTTTATGAGAAACTTAAGAGTGAAAAATAAATATATAGCTATTAAAAATAACACTTGGGTTAAATGCTTAGTTTTTATATCTTTAATATTCAGTGTAACTAATGTTTATGCAGGACAAACTGTCGATGAGATTTTAAATAAATACTATCCTATCTATAATGAGACAAAGCAGTGCCGAGGTATTATGGCTAATAACGGTTCTAGAGTTGATGAAGACGTTTACCTAAAAAGTGGCTACTGCATTAAGATTGATAGACAACTAGAGGTAAAAACCAAGCAAGGCAAACGTTTATATGTGGTAGTCATTGGAGATGTATCATTTAATAAAGAAGGCGGAAACGATTCTGGATCTCATGCCGATACTGGACTGGTCGGTATGTTTGTTCTAAAGCCACAAGGTTCAGGCTGGAAGGTGGAATACGCTAATCCAGTGATGAATGCAGGTGCTTCTGGTGGAGGACTAAAAGACTGGAAGCTGATACAAGTTGCCCCTGATAAGTGGGGATTTATTAATATTCATAGTGACTCGCACTACAATCAATCTTTTTCTGAATACTTGTTACTAGCGCCAGACCATAAATCAGGTAAGATAATAAAAAGCCATATAGGGGGAGAGTCTACATTTTCTAACACACCAACTGCACCATCGGGCTGTAGTAAAGATAGAAAGGTAGAATATTGCACTTTATTGAAAGCCAAACTCAATATTGATAAATCAAAGGTGATAGAAGGCTATTACCCGCTAGAGATTACGGTCAATGGTCATGAATATAACTATGATGCCTCAAAAAAGAATACCTATAACAGTCAGGTCTATAAAATAAAATACGAGCCAAAAAAGGGGTACCAAAAGCCCAAAGATTATCCACTATAGTGATATCGTCAGAGTCATTTAATGAGTCAATTGAGGTAGGTATGATGCACGCCAAATTATATGGATCAATACTCAGTTTAAGGTCGTTTCTTAGTTTTGGATTATTAGGTTTTGTCACAAATACCTCTGCTGCTAATAGCGTGATGGATATCCTTAAGCCGTATTATCCGCTTTATAATGAAGCATTACAGTGTCATGGTGCGATTGCCCCTTCTGGTTCAGTCAATGGTTTAAACAATGAGCCATATATGACGGGCTATTGTATCGATATTGATAGGCAGAAAGTCATAGAGACGAATAAGGGGAAGCGCTTATATATATTGATTACAGGTGATGAGAGCTTCGATGAGAATGGTGAAGAAGTTTTACGCGGTCATGCACATAGTGGCTTAGTCGGTATGTTTGTCCTAAAGCCTAATGATAATGATAAGGGTTGGCAAGTTGAATCGGCCAATCCTTACATGAATGTTGGAAGTTTTGGTCGAGAGCTTTCTAACTGGCAATTACAGAGTTTCTCTCCTAACATTCGGGGCTCTTTGAATGTGCACAACAATGCACTCCAAGGTTATCACAGCGATCAGCTTGTCATTTTAATAGCCAATGGAGCGGACATTACAGAGAGTTGGATAGGCGTTAATTATAACAACGAGGATGCTGGAAAATGTGAAGACGATATATCAGAGTGTGATAATGTCAAAACTACTTTTAGTATTGATATGAGTAAAAGAATCAATGGGTTTTATCCATTGAAACTCACAGTCAATGGGGTAGTAAACGGTACGGTCTATAATAATGTTAATTATTATATTAAATATAAAAAAGACAAGGGCTATATAGAACCTAATGATTATCCATTAAAAGATAATTACTAGGCTCGTTATCAATGATTCAATTTTAATCAGCCAATATTCCTTCTACAGATAGTATTTCACCTGCTTCATCTTTTTTAATAACACGAGTTTCTTTGAGTGCCGCTTCTCGCCAAGCTTGGACATGGGGATTTTTCAGCATCGTTTCACAATACTGTTTGGTCGTTGACTTTAATACTATGTCAGAGGCATCAGCATACGTTTGCAAGCGTAGAATAACTGGTGCGAAAAAAGCATCGGCAGCAGTGAATGGGCCAAACAGGTAGCTGTCTTTTGAGCGATTTTTTAAGCACTCTGCAAAAATATGCTCAATGCGAGTGATATCGTTTAAACATGCAGCACTTGGTTGTATCTTTGCGGTAGCTCTAATATTCATCGGCATATCATTACGAATACCCGTTAGCCCTGAGTGCATCTCAGCAACGATGCTTTGACAATAGGCGCTATTTTTTCTGTTGCTAGTAGCAATATCAGACTTACTCAGTCCTGTCCAAATATCTAATTCTGTCAGGTAATCATTGGCGTGAATGGCAATCGCTAAGGTATCCCAGACTGTGACCTTATCATCATTTTCACCGTAGACCAAAACGGGTACTTTGGCTGTTGGTGCATACTCATCAAGTGTTTGTGTCGCTGAGGGATGAAACAGCTCAATCAGTTGCTCATTGAAGTCAATATTGAAAGCTTTGAGTAATAGCCAAGCTCGCAATGACCAAGACGAATAGTTTTTATTGCCGATGATGAGTAGCGGTTTTTGCATAAAAAAATCCTATTAAGCTGTATAAGTAAAATTTTATTATGTCCTCAATATTAGCAATTAACCAGTCTATAGTTTAGTAATATTCAAAAAATACCAATACGACTTCTGAACGAGCATTTTTTAGCGTAAGTGTCTTTTTATTAAAAGATATATTCATCACAAGGTGCTACTGCTATAAACTTTTCTAGCTTGTTGTTCACAGGCCTGACAGAGGCTGCGAAAAATTCATATCACTAGCATTGCATGGTCTTTAAATTGAACTAATAATAGCTATTATTAACTCTTATTTCTAATAAGAAAAATAACCGGTAGCGCAACCACATACATTAGTACGCCATATACAGCAGCGGGTAGGGCGATGACTGGCAGAGTACTGACGCCCATAATGATAGGTGCCAAGGTAATCGCGGTCGTACTGTTTTGAATACTGGTTTCTATGGAGATCGTTTTGGTATCGAACCAGCTTAGCTGCATTGCTTTAGAAGTCAAAATACTTAACGCAAATAAGGTGACAATAATCAGCACAAGCTCTAACCCAATAGACGCCAATTGCTCTTGTAGTAATTGCCAATTAGAGGCAATCGCAGCAAAAACAATTAAGACAAAAAAGATACTGGCTAAACCATTAAGAATACCGCTTCTACGCACCATAAAGTCAGTGAATTTATAGCGGGCGAGCATGCCTATCGTCACAGGTAAGGTGGTCAATAAAAACATCACCACGCCTATTTTTACCGCGCTAATAGAGCCTGCTTGATCTTTCATAAAGTGATTAAAAGCCAACGTAATCAATATGGGTAAAGTCACGACTGATAACAGACTCACCACACCAGTAAGCGCGACGGACAGCGCCACATTGCCTTTGGCATAGTAGGTGAGCATATTGCTGGTGACTCCACCAGGGCAAAAACTGATTAGCATGATACCAAAGGCGATAGTGGGTGGTGGCGACATTAGCAATACCACCGCTAAAGCAACCAAAGGTACAAAAATAACTTGGTTAACCAAGCCGACGATAAACGCTTTGGGGTGTTTAGCGATAACCTTAAAGTCACTGGGCTTGAGTCCTGTACCTAAGGTAAACATAATGTAGGCAAGTGCTAAAGGCAATAGAGCCAATACGTTATTACTCATGAAACATTCCTTGTAAAATTAAAGGTCATATTTGAATGACTTTTTTAATAACCCACATTCCTTGTGGTGGTAACATTTTTAGCAGCATTTGAAACTACTGTAGTTTCAAATACTAAAGCTTCAAACACTATAGCCGCAAAAACTATAAAAGCCCATATATCGATATGGGCTCATCAGTTTAATAGCTTAAATCATTAGTAATTTAATGAGGCGATTATTTGACGTCTTTATTTGAAGTCTTTATTTGACATCTCAGTCGTCTAATAAATCCATGCGCTTTGCTGCTTCATAAATACCTGTTGAGCGATTACCGGTGCGGCAAAATATTAGCATTGGCTGCTCAGCTTGATTAAAAAAATCAGCGAACTCTTCGACATGATTTTGATTGAGATCACTGCCAGCAAATGACACTTCTTTATAGGCAAGACCTGCCTTTTCAGCAGCAGCAGCAATATCAGCACTGGTCGGCTGATTTGGCTCTTCACCATCTGGACGGTTGTTAATGATGGTTTTAAAACCATTTTCGGCGATCATTGGTACTTGGTCAGGGGTGATTTGTCCGGTAATACTAACTTGATGGCTCATAGGAGCTCCTTTTATTTTTTATATTAAAAATGAGTTATTTGGTATGCAACTACAGAGCCTAATCTGAATAGATAGCTTTCTAAAGATGAAGTGTGTAAAGGTTACAGCTATTTGTATAGCCATTCTTTACAGTAATCTTTATAGCAGCCCTTGCATCAATGCACTTTGATAAAGCAGCTTGGCACGCGCACCCGTCCCACAAAACATAAGGATGGGTTTAGGCATTGAACGGTAAAAGGCGGCAAACTGCTCGACAGTTGCCATACTCAGGCGTTCATCGTCAAAGGGCAGATGATGATAGGTCAAGTTGGCTTTTGCGGTAGCACGCGCTAAGTCACAGCTATTTGGCTGCGTTTCTGTTTCAGCATCAGGGCGAATATTGAGCACAGAACAGTAGCCAAGCTCTGCAATCTTGATACATTGGCTTGGATAAATTTGCTTATAAATGGTTAAGTCATCGGTCATAAGTAGCTTCGGTCACATATATGAAAAGGCGCTAGGAAATAGAGCGTTATAGATAAGTGTATTTTCTAAAGGCTATAATACCTAAAGGCTGTAGTTTTTAAACACTATAATAATTTAGCATAACACAGCTTTTATCACATCTATAGGTTGTCACAGACAATAATTATTATTAACTTAACAATATAGAGGTCGCGGCGTTGTTAAACGTCTTTTAATGCATTCACCGCATCCATGGTACTTAGGTAAACCTGCCCTGATAGCTTGGTAATGACTGGGGTATTCTCAATGATATCCATCACCGGCCCTTTGATAAAGCTAAAGCTTAAATGCTTATTTTGGTTTAAAAGCTCTTGATTTAGGCTGATTAGCATCTCTTGTGCGGTCAAGTCTATGTGATTGACCGCTGACATGATAAGAATAATCTCATGAGCTTCTGGATATTGCCGTGTGGTCAGTATCACATTACGGTGGACGGATTCACTATTACCAAAGAACAAGCTCTCATCAATACGTAGCATCAATAAGTTATGAAAAGTCACCACATCATGACGATTGATATTACGAAAATGTCCGGTGCCTGCTAACTGACCAACGACAGCAACGTGCGGTTTACTCGATTGCCAAATCAGACTGGCAAAGGACACCATTAAACCAATAATTAGTCCTGTATTTAGGCCAAATATCAACACACCCGCAAATGCTGCCATAAAGCTGGCGGCATCTAAACGGTCACGCTGCCATGCAGACTTTAAGGTTGCTATATCAATAAGACCGATGATAGCAGCCATGATGGTCGCACCCAAAATAGCATAGGGTAGTGGGGCAAGTAAATTGCCAAATGCTATCAAAGCGGCAATCATTACCAGCACGGTTACTAAACTCGCCAGTGGCGTTTTTGCCCCTGAATCGACATTGATAGCGGTACGCGAAAAGCCACCAGCGATGGGAAAGCTTTGAAAGAAGCCGCCAGCAATGTTAGCAAGCCCTAGTCCGGTCAGTTCACGGTTGGCATCGAAGGTCTCGCCGCGCAGACGCGCATAAGTGCTGGCGACTGAGCTACTTGATACAAAAGCAATTAGCGCCATCAGCCCTGCTGTAGGCAACAAGTTGAGGACTTCAGGGAAGTCCGGCACATAAGGAAGGGTAAAATTTGGTAGTCCTTGCGGAATACTACCGATGGTCGCCACGCCATTGGTGGTCCAATGCAAGCCCATACTAAGGACAATAGCAATGCCGAGCAGAATAAGCGGAAATAGGCGCTCTGCCCATTTAGCATAAAAGGAGGATAACCAAGATTTCCATACCCACTTGCTACCGTAGCGGTTCATAACCATAAGCGTGAAGGCAATCACCCCGATGACTAACGTCAATGGATGCAACTGACTGGCATACATCTGCATGCTAGATAAATAACCTATCAAGCCATTTCCAGCGATAGGTATACCAGTCAAATACTTAAGCTGACTAATAAAAATGAGTACTGCTGCGCCACTAATAAACCCCGCTGAAACGCCACGGCTGATGAACTGCATAATCCAGCCCAATTTGAGCTGTCCTGCAAGCCACAAAATAGCGCCCAACATCAACGCCAAAAGACCTGCCATCAGTACATACTGCTCAGCGCCTTTATCGGCGTAAGGATGTAAAGCACTGGCGGTCATGATAGCAGTAACGGCGGCTGGTCCAACTGCTTGTACATTACTAGAGCCTAGCCACGCATAAACGGCGACTGGGACAATCGCCGCATATAAGCCATAAACCGGTGGCAGCCCTGCTAATACTGCGTAGCCTAGGCTTTGCGGAATAACAAGCACGCCCACCACCAGTCCTGCGATGATGTCAGCCGGTAGAGCCGACATCCGGTAGTGGCGCAACCAAGCAGGAATCAGACGAGCGGCGATAGAAGGCATAACAATACATCATCACAATAAAGAAAGTTAATTAACAGCAACCATTAAGCTAACAAGTTATGCGTCGGTCTGATTACAGAAGCGCTGGTACAGCAGTTGTAAGACGGCTAAAGCATCATCACTGGCGATCCTATAATAGATTTGCTTGCCGTCGCGACGTGTCGAGACCAGCTCATCCTTACGTAGG
Source organism: Psychrobacter sp. DAB_AL62B (assembly GCF_028895345.1). NCBI lineage: Bacteria > Pseudomonadati > Pseudomonadota > Gammaproteobacteria > Moraxellales > Moraxellaceae > Psychrobacter > Psychrobacter sp. DAB_AL62B. The sequence continues at coordinate 106,529 of NZ_SAXC01000006.1, read as the reverse complement.
ATACCCAGCTGCTGCGATAAGCTTGGCTGACCAACACCGACCAAGTGCTCAAGCTCACTAACACAGTATTCCCCTTGAGTCAGCTGGCATAAAAGTAATAAGCGATCAGGGTGCGATAAAGACTTTAATAGTTGGCTGGCTTGCAGTGAGGCTTGTTGCATTTGTTTAGCAAGGTCATTGGGGGCAAAGCCTACTACGCTGGGGGACATATTGTCGCTAGTGTTGGTAGCAGCTGTGCTCGATGCTAAAGTAGAAGTAGTCAGAGCGAGCTCCTTATATAAAATATAAATAGAAAGTGCAGAGTTTATAGATAAGATCTGGTTATAGACAGTTAATTATCAATGATAGCGCAAGTGATAGTAAGTTATCGTTATTTACATTATATAAATTGTTAAATTGTTTGATAGTTGCTATATTGGTCTTAATAAGTAGCAAATACGTCTATTCATATACTACAAATACCTATCTATTATACGTAAGAATTCAGCGAAAATTAAAACATTCATATAAAAGTAAAGAGGTAGCCATGCAAGTTCATTCTTTCTTACATAGCGACACAGAAACTTATACTCACGTGCTCGCAGACGTTCAGCAGCAAGTATGTGCCATTATCGATCCAGTACTGGATTTCGATGCCAAGTCAGGGCGTACTGCCACTACTAGCGTCGACGAAGTCATCGCGTTTGTCAATGATCATGGTTGGGAGCTGGTTTATATTATAGAAACCCATGCCCATGCCGACCATATATCAGGTGCTATACACGTAAAAGAGGCGCTCGGTGGACAATTGGTGATCGGTCAACATATTACTGAAGTGCAAAAAATATTTAAGCAAATTTTTAACTTTGATAGCAGCTTTCGTACCGATGCCAGTCAATTTGATATTTTGACAGATGACGGCGAAACCTTAGCGCTTGGTGGTATCACTATTACTGCGATGTATGTTCCCGGTCATACGCGTGCTGATATGGCGTATATTGCCACTGACGATGAAAAAACAGTGGTGTTTGTCGGTGATACCTTGTTTGCCCCAGATGTGGGTACGGCTCGCTGTGATTTCCCAGGTGGCGATGCCAAAAACCTGTATCAGTCGATTAAAAAGCTGCTGGCACTACCTGAGGATACGGTCATGTATCTGTGCCATGATTATCCAAGTAAGGGGCGTAAGCATTGTCCAACCACTACGGTTGCCGCGCAAAAATTAGGCAATATCCATGTGAAAGATGGCATTAATGAAGCAGAGTTTGTAGAGATGCGTGAGCGCCGTGATGCCAACCTTGAGATGCCACGGCTTATTATTCCAGCAGTACAAGTCAATATTGATGCAGGTCACTTCCCGAAACCTGAGGACAATGGTACGCGTTATCTAAAAGTACCTATCAACGTATTAGGATAATATTTACTGATTAAATAAATGCCAATATTAAATTGAAAGTTTTGCACGAATACCATCCACTATAATGCCAGTTTTTTATGAAACATGATTGGCTTATTGATGGTTTATTGATCAATATTATTGTTGTTTTCTCTATTAAGGAATCAATCATGAATATTAATATTGGTAGTACTGAGAGAATGCTGCGTGTTATTGCCGGTATCATTATTATTGCAGTGGGTGTTTATTATCAAAGCTGGTGGGGTGTCGTCGGTTTAGTACTGCTGCTAACCGGTTTGTTCCGTTTTTGTCCGCTATATAAAATGCTTGGTACTAATACTTGTAAGCTTTAACCTCTATAAACTTCAAGCGTTTTAATGTTAAAGTAATAAAAAAGCCAATAGGGCAAAGTGCTGTTGGTTTTTTTCATAAAATATACGAGCAGCATAGGAGTCACAATATGAGTGAAGACCAACAAGCGTGTCATGTCGTCTGCCCACATTGCCAAGCAACCAATCGTGTACCCGCTGCACGGCTTAGTGCTGCGCCCAATTGTGGTAAGTGCAGTAAGCCTTTATTGACTGGAACTCCGCATGAACTGAACGCGCAAACGGTTAATAAAGTTATTCAAAAAAATGACGTATTGACCATTGTAGACTTTTGGGCAAGTTGGTGTCAGCCTTGTCTTATGATGGCGCCAGAGTTCAAGACAGCTGCCAGTCAACTGTCGCAAGTCGTATTTGCTAAAGTACAAACCGACAAATATGAGCAAGCGGCGGCACCTTATAATATTCGCAGCTTGCCAACGATGGTAGCCTTTAGAAACGGTAAGGAAGTCGCACGGCAATCAGGTGCGTTACCTAGTGATCAAATCGTACAATGGGTGCGAAGCTTGAAGTAGTTTTGGTTGATAAAAGTTTCTTTTAAGAAAACTCAATTTACTTAGAGTAAGTCATAAAAAAGCCAATACGTTTATCGCGTATTGGCTTTTTTTTAAGCTAAAATCTTAAGGGGTAAGCCAGTTTTAATATCGGCTTACTCACCATAGATCTTAATACCATTGGCAAAGCTACAGCGCTGAATACGCGCTGATTGAATAATCGCATCACGTTCGCCGTATAGGCGCGATAACTTAGCATCGCGAGCTTTAGTATTGTTGCTTTGACCGACGCCAAAGCTGATATTAGGTGAGATGCCCCAACGGCCTGCGGAAACGCCAACGCCGACACCTGATGCGGATAAGCTTGATTGCTCGTTACGTGCAGCGTTCACATAATTATTGACACGGATGTACTCTTGATTAAGTGCTTGGCAATCATAACTTTGATACGTGCTTGGCGGTACGTATTGCGGGGTAATATTGCCCGTCGAGGCACAGCCTGAGAGACCAAAAACGCCAGCGGCTGCCAGTAGGGTTGCTGTAGTAAGAGTTTTCATAATGGCTCCATTAGGCTAAGTTGTGGTATTTGCATTTACTTAAGATAGCAAAAATAACGTGATTAAGATATTGAAAGATATAGCGATTATTAAATATTTAACAACTTTATCAACATATCTATTTATGCTTATCTCATCTTAAACTTATTATTAAAATAAGTTGCCCGGTTTACTAAAGGCCAGTATCACTATGCCCACATATGCCGCACCAGCAATAAGAATACCGGTTTTTCTTTGGCTAGGTGTTGCATTATTATTAAATGCTTTAATACTGGCACTGATAGCAGCTACAAGTAAGATCACTTTTGCAAATACCCACTGTACGGGAGCATTGGCACTTATCAACTGCACCAGCATCCCAGCTCCTGAAAGAATGATGACGGCGTAGATGATATGCGAAGATATTTTAACCATCAGTGGCGCTTGCTTGTTTGAGCTTAATGCCAGATAGCTCTGATATAAAAATAGCGCAATCAACAGTACTGCCGTGAGCATATGTAGATGTTTCATTGAATAGGATTTCCCTTAAAGTTGCATTTTGCTAGCTTATTTATAGTGGCTCATTATTATTGGATGAAAAAAGTCAGTTTAAACCATAGCTGTTTAGCCTTTGTTTTGCCCAGCACATAACGGGCTGTCAGGGTTTTGACCCTGCCACTCTGCCGGCGTATAAGCATGGATTGCCAACGCATGTATTTGACCACCTTGTGAAGTCAACAACGAATTCGCCCGATCATACACGAGCTGATGACGCGCAACCAAGCGTTTGCCTTCAAAGGTCTCACTCACAATGATAAGTTTAAAGTGACTTTCTTTACCGTCAAAATAGCCTGCATGATTCATTGATTCATTAACCAATTCAAGATGCTGCGGTTGTAAATTTTGTAGCTGATTACGGAGGGCGTCGGCCGTAGGTGTGGTAGTAATCATAGCAATCCTTTATGGTTTTGTGTCTTAAGAGCTTTGTGCTTTTATATTATTGCGCTTAGCCATTTTTAGATGACAGATTGTACCCATTATAGCAGACGCTGATATCGACGCCGCGTTGTATTAAGTTGGCAGTAATTCCTTAGCCTCAAGCATAAAAAAGCAGAACGCAATATAGAGTTTGCGCTCTGCTTTTATTCTTTATCAATACTAACTTTGTCAATATTGATTTTATCTATACTTAATTGAACATAACGTCTGAAAACTCAACATCTAATGTCTAAAAATAAGCCATTAACGACGTGCTTTTTGGTATAACGGCATCACTTTTGGCAGCAAAGATTGTATTTGTGCAATACGGTTACCGCTGGTTGGGTGAGTGCTTAAAAACTGTGGTGGCTCACCTTGGCTGGCGCGCTGCATTTTTTGCCACAAGGTAACAGCAGCTTGTGGATTGTATCCCGCACGTGCCATTAGCTCAAGACCAATTTGATCAGCTTCAGCTTCTTGTGTACGACTATGTGGACGGCTCAGACCTAAGTCGCCAGCGACGTTTGCAAGCTCAGCCTGACCTTGCGATAGACCGAAAATACTGGCTGCGACACCGATGCCGGTTTGAGTCGCGTATTGACGTGAGAGGCGTTCACGTGAATGTTCACGTAGGGCATGAGACATCTCATGACCCATAATGGCAGCGATTTCATCATCACTTAAATTGAGACGATCGATAATGCCTGAGTAAAACATGATTTTACCGCCTGGCAGAACAAACGCATTTAATTCGTTAGATTTAATCGTATGTACTTCCCATGGCCATTTTGCCGCATCAGGGCGATAGACGCCAACTTGACCGACCAAACGATTAGAGATCTTTTTTAAGCGATTCAGCTGAGCTGTGTTGGTATCTAGCAAACGTTTCGCTCGCGCTTCTTGTATCGTTTTATTATAACTCTGAGCGGAGAGTTGCAATACTTGCTCGCTTGAAACCAATAACAGCTGTTGACGATCAACGCCAACGGCACCCGTACTGGTCGTGCTAGTACAACCTGTTAGAGTCAGTACCGACAATGAAGCAGCCATAACGGTCGTGGTAAGCAATTTTTTCATAATAAACGTCCTCGCTGTAAATGGAAAAAATAAAGTTAAACAAAATCAATATTAATAGCGTAGATGAGTAGATGAAAGGATAGTTTATTATTCATATTCTACTATCGTCTACCAATCTACTAAAACAGTGAAATTTTACCTGAACTGTCATTAAGCATAAGTATAATAATGTTAACCATCTAAAACCAATAGAGTAAAAGTAACAATACAAGGTAGGATTGTAAGTAAGAGAAATCTATAAGACGCCAATAAGTATGTTCAATGAGTAGTGCGATAGGTTGAGATTAACAATAGTGGCAACAAGAGAATTATTTATAAAAATAATTGTATTTCCAAGTTAAAAAAATAGACCATAAAATCAATTATCTACAGTGATTACTATCTTAATAGTAGCTATAATACAGTCGTAGTAATAAGAAAACCGAAAAAAGCTATTGACATGCACAGAATATTTGCTAAAATAGCCAGCCTATCGAGACGTAGTAGTTAAAACATTACGAAGCGATTTAAGCGGGAATAGCTCAGTGGTAGAGCATAACCTTGCCAAGGTTGGGGTCGAGAGTTCGAATCTCTTTTCCCGCTCCAAATATGGCTTGCAAAAGCACTAAAGCCTCACTTCTTTCTATAAGAAGTGAGGCTTTTTTTATGGATAAAATTTAATAAAGTGAATATTATCGTTACAAAATGCGGATGATTTGACACATTGATTTAATTTTAAGCAGGCATACTTATTGGGTGTATAAATATGAATATATATATAATAAACCAATAAGTATTATAAGGATTAAATATGCAAACATTTCAGCATAAAGCATTTAATGAGTTGTTTGATCTGTCTAGCAAAACAGCGATTGTCACTGGCGGTGCAAATGGTATCGGTAAAGCGACGGCACTACGTCTAGCACAAGCTGGAGCAAACATTGTTATCGCTGATTTAAAACTAGCAGATGCCAAGGCTGCGGTCAAAGATATAGAAGAGTATGGCGTCAAGGGTTTGGCAGTCGAATGTAATATTTTAAAAGACGATGATTTAGTCGCTATGGTAGATAAGGCTATTGCTGAATTTGGCAGTATTAATATATTGATTAATAACGCTGGCGGCGGTGGTGGTGGCCGAGAAAACCCTGCCAAGATATCGGTTGATGATATTCGCCGTGACTTTGAATTGAATGTCTTTAGTGGCTGGCGCTTGAGCCAATTGTGCGTGCCACATATGAAAGAATCCGGTTATGGCTCGATTGTGTTTACCACTTCGATGTCGAGTATCAATAAAAGCCCAAATATGAGTGGCTATGCAGGATCAAAAGCCGCTGTCAATCATATGGTGGCAAACTTGGCGCATGATTTTGGCCCTGAAGTACGTGTCAATGCGGTGGGTCCAGGGGCTACGCGTACCGATGCCTTACAAACCGTACTAACACCAGAGATTGAAAAGAAAATGCTCGCTCATACGCCAATTCAACGCTTGGGTGAAGCCGATGATATCGCCGGTGCGATGTTGTATTTTGCTTCGCCAGTATCGACTTGGGTCAGTGGTCAAACCATATTTGTGAATGGCGGCGGCGTACAGACCTTGGATTAAATAGAAAAAACAGCGCTTATTAAAAAAAGCCATTATTTCGCTAAAAACCAGCAGTACAATTAACTATAGGGGCGGCACTTAATCAGACATTAAGTGCCGCTTTTTTATAAGCTTATTATCTGATTTAGCTATTATTCGCTGGCTTTTTTACGACCCATAAGGCTGTTTGCAACCCATGCTGGACCAATGAGTAGGAACTGTAAATCTTCAAAGAAAGAGGGTTTTTTACCTTCAATCTTATGACCGATAAACTGTCCAATCCAAGCAACAACAAAGATAGCTGCCCAAATCTTAAAGCCCCAAGGTAATAACGTCATCACTGAAAGACAAATGAGAATAAACATTCCCATTGCCAAAAATAATGGCGTCGATAAGCGCATGTAAAACAACAATACCAAAGCACTAAGTACCAAAGTAAACCAGACTGACAGTGACATACCCATACCTAACAGACTGACAAAAATAGTCGGGACACATAACCAATGAATTTTTTTGTTAACTAGATTTTGATGACTGACAGAATACTCACTGAGCCATTGCTCGAGTGTACGTTTGGACATTCGCTTTTGCTGAGTACGAGACATACTAACCTCCCTGTTAGTAAATGAATGACTGGCAGTAGATAAATAAAATAATCTACTGACAACTACCAGTTGTAGCACTAATCTGAGCAATCCGCCATTTTATCTGTGAGACCGCCCAGTCAAATCCTTTCATCTTGTCTCTCTTAGACGCATCGTTATAACCATTACATTATCGTGCGTGCTTTGATAATTCTACAGGATTTTGCTCATTGCGATACCATTCATAAAGACCGACAAACGAATTCACTTGGTAGACCATCGTCTGGATAGCAAAGATATAATTGCCCGACATCAGGTTTACGGTCAACCAGACGAAATTGGATAGAATCCATAACCACCAATTAAAGGAATAACGCAGAATCATCGCTGCTTGAGCGGTGATAGAAAGTACAAATGCAATAACGTTAATCCAAAAGAAAGAGATGAAGCCTAAGAACTTACTATTGTCATCTTCAACGACCGCATAGCCATAGCTTGCCAATAAATCATTTACTGTTGGGAATAATGCTAAACCGATGATAATAAAGCCAATGGTCAGCAGCCAAATCCATTTGCTGGCAGATTTTGGTACCATATCACCATCGGCATCGGTATGCTTTGACCAGTAAAAGATGCCATAGACGTGGGTAAAGAAATTGAACAATGGCGCAAGCATCAGACCAACAGCGCCAGATGTGGCTTGGACGACGACTTCGCCGGCGGTCGCTGCCATACCAAAGCCGTTGCCGAGGATGTTTTTGCGAAAGGATAGTGAGACAACACATACCAGTCCAATGAAAGATACGCCTAAATAGAACCAATCGAGCGTCGTATGTTCGGTTGTCAGCCAAAAGCCTACGGATAACGCAATCACGCCGCAAATGAACCAAGTTACAATCCATTGTAGCGCCCATTTTCCGGTGATATTGTCTAGTAGCTGAATGCGCATCGTTTTTTTCCTAAAGATAAGATGAATAGTGGTCATCAGTCGTAGTGTTATTATTAATAAAGCACTCACAAAAACTACTGACTGAAAATATTATTATAAATTTATGATTGTCGAGTATCTTTATTGTTTTACGGTTTTTTGCCATAGATGAATTGGTCGATAAGTAATAATGCTTGCTTGTAGCGAGCATCATAATCGGGCTTATCTATCACGTGTGGTTCGATATTATGACGGGCAAAAATATCTACTAGCCGCTGCTCAAAACGTCCGCGAGCGTCAGGATCGCCTAATGAACGCATGCCGTCAGCTACCCATGGCGTATTATTGTCCAGCATGATGGTGTGGTCTAAGCGGAACTCATCGATACAGGCTGCTACAAAAGGATGCGTACGACCTTCGTATTCTTCACAAAAAGCTTGGGTAGTGACAAAGTCCGTATCAATAATAGTGACGGGCGCGGTTGCTACGCTCGCGGCATCGCGAATGGCTTGGGCATGATGTAAAGCAATAGGTCCGTAATCACTATATTGTAGCCCGATCTCACTACCACCCAAGTCTGTTCCGACATAAATCCGTCCCATCTCAAGCGCAAAGCTGGCACCATAATAATTGGCAAGTTTGTGTACCAATGTGGTTTTACCGGAGCTTTCACCGCCGACGATGGCGACCGTCTTAGTATAGTCAGCTCGTGCTTGCGGATGAATCGCTGACCAGTGCGCTACTGGATCACGAGCGATGGCGTAGGAGTCAAAATCAGGCTGTAGCGGAGTAGTAACGACTTGCATCAGTAATTGCTCTTCAACATCACTCTGTGCCTCACAATCTGCCAATGGATGGTTTTCTGCGACAAACAATACCGTCTTAGCTGGTAAATTTAAAGCTTCAGTCAAATGTTGTAACTTAGCATTACTAGCAGCCATATCAATACTGACGTCAGCAAAACTTTCATGTAACGGCAACTCAATCTCATCAGTGGTATGAATATGAATAAAAGGTAAGTTGGCACAAGCCATCTGCAACCACCGCGCTTTATCTTGCAAGGTGATGTTGAAGTTTGGGTGTGGTGACGGATGCGCCATGATGACAATATGAAGCGTTTTTGCTTGTCCTGCTGCGTCCAATATGCTGCGCATTTGTCCTAAATGTAGTGGCTCAAAATGCCCAATCATCAATCCTGATTCGTACATAGTTATCCTTATTTTTGTCTTATTTTGGCATTGTTATACTCAATGCTATTGATAACGCTTAAAAGCTATCAATGCTTTAATACATTGTTTTCTTAACTGTATGGTATAAAGGTATGTCGCCACTTACAGGTAGGTTATTGTAAATATCGTCAGATTTTTTAGATGCCAAACCAAATTATTATCTTGGCATTAAGTTAGGTCTTTTCTTATTTTTATGATTCGGCTACGTTATCTGCTAACTTCTTATCAACTTAAATAAATCCTAGACTGGCAAAAGTAGAGTAAAGAAAGCGCAAGATGCGAGAAACAAAGTTAATCTTGAAACAATTTGAAATAACTATTTAAAATCAGGGGTTTACGGGTGTTAATGACAGGTTAGAGTAAGCTTAAGTAGCATAAACTCACAAAGCACGTCTATATACTCAACAGATATAATATAAATGATTGCTATACTTATTCATAAGTTAATAAAGATAAAAAATCTTTAAAGTCTGTTAAAAGCATTAATGGTAAAAGAAATATTAACGTTAAAAATAGAAATAAAATAAATAACTGTAAGAGAGGTATTTGATTTGGCTAAATTAGCAAAATTACATCGGTCACAGAATAATAAAATGATAGCGGGTGTGATGGGCGGCATTGCAGAATATGTCGGTTGGTCACCAACGTGGGTCAGGTTGCTATTCTTCATTGTCTCAACCTTAAGTGCAGCAGTACCGGGTATTTTAATCTACATTATCTTATGGATCATTATGCCGAAAGCAAACAGTCAGTCTTATCAGTGATTTCGTAATTAGTAATAGCTTTGATAAAAAATTCTTAGCAAAACAGATTTAATGTAAAAGGTTTTAATAAGAAATAGCTGTTCCCCAAAAAACAAAAAGCCTGACTAATCAGGATACCAAGACATACTTTTCCTCCTGCCCAAATGCTCGCGCATTTGGGTATTTTTTTATCTATTGCTTTAATGGCTTTTATTGCATCAGTTTGCTTGTAAATGAGCCTTATTAGTGAATATTTCTGTCCACAACATAAATTTAGTTCATGTAAATATAGATAAAATAGTCAATTTTTAGTAAGGTGAGCAGGCAAATAGCATCGTTGCCAAATAGGCTATACGAGTGCTATCAAAAATTTATTTATTAATACTAATTCACAGTGGTTTTGCTATGACACTTCAAACTATGATACCCGAAACTATGACATCCCAAGCGACAACCCCGATGATACAAGACAAAGATCCTCAACCGATGACGTTTCAAGATTTAATCATGACCTTGCAGAATTATTGGGCTGACAAGGGCTGCGTTATCTTGCAGCCCTATGATATGGAAGTTGGCGCGGGTACCTTTCATACCGCGACGTTTCTGCGCTCATTAGGTCCTGAGCGCTGGAATGCCGCTTACGTGCAGCCGTCACGTCGCCCAACGGATGGTCGTTATGGCGATAACCCAAACCGCTTGCAACATTACTATCAGTTTCAAGTAGTGCTCAAGCCTAATCCGCCTAATATCCAAGAGCTATATTTAGGCTCACTTGAGGCGATTGGTATTGATCCATTGGTTCATGATGTGCGCTTCGTTGAAGACAACTGGGAGTCGCCTACGCTTGGTGCATGGGGTCTGGGTTGGGAGATTTGGCTAAACGGTATGGAAGTGACCCAGTTTACTTACTTCCAGCAAGTGGGCGGTCTTGAGTGTTTCCCAGTCACGGGCGAGATTACTTATGGTCTTGAGCGCTTGGCGATGTATGTGCAAGGCGTCGATAGCGTTTATGATTTAGTTTGGGCAGATGGCGAATTTGGACGTGTCACTTATGGCGATGTCTTTCATCAAAACGAAGTTGAACAGTCTGCCTATAACTTTGAGCACGCCGATGTACCAATGATGGATCAGATGTTTGATTTCTATGAGCAACAAGCGGATAAGCTAGTGGCTGAAGGTTTGCCGCTACCAGCATACGAGATGGTTCTCAAAGCCTCACATGCCTTTAATTTACTTGATGCCCGCGGTGCGATTTCAGTCACTGAGCGTCAGCGCTTTATCCTACGCGTACGTACGCTGGCTCGTAAAGTGGCCATTGGTTATGTCGAGGCACGCGCCAAGCTTGGCTTCCCATTGGCAGATGAAGCCCATCGCCAAGCTGCGCTTGATAAGTATTTGCCAAAAGAAGACGTTGCAACTGAAAGTACAGACCACAACCAATCTACTAATAACCATAAATAGGAGCATCCCATGAGTACTATTTTATTTGAATTGGGGTGTGAAGAGCTACCTCCAAAAAGCTTAAAAATTTTACGTGACGCGTTACAAACAAGTGTCATTGAGCAATTGAATGAAGCGGATATTAGCTTCGATAGTATTAAATCTTTTGCGGCACCGCGTCGTTTGGCGATTCAGATTCAAGGTATTGCTGATAAGCAGCCGGATCGTACTGAAGAAAAACGTGGACCTGCGATTAAAGCCGCGTTTGATGCGGATGGCAATCCAACACGCGCAGCAATGGGGTTTGCAAAAGGTTTAGGTATTGAAGCCAGCGAGCTGACGACTATTAATACCGATAAAGGCGATTATGTCGGTTATGTGCAAACGATTCAGGGTCAAGCAACGACTGAGCTGCTTCCTGCAATCTTTCAAACCGCACTTGATAACCTACCAATCGCTAAGCGTATGCGTTCGGGCGCCAGCCGCAATGAATTCGTGCGTCCAGTACAGTGGGCAGTATTGATGCGAGATAATGCTGTCATTGATGCGACTATCCAAGGTCATCAAACTGGTAATCAAACGCGCGGTCATCGTTTCCATAGCTCTGATTACTATACTATCGATCACGCCAATGATTATGAGCAACTTCTTGATGGCTTAAAAGTGGTGGTAGATTTTGATAAGCGCCAAATGCTGATTAAAAATCAAGTCAAAGCATTGGCAGATGAGGTTAATTCAGATGCAATCGTGCCACAAAGTTTGCTAGATGAAGTCACTGCCTTGGTTGATTTTCCAATTGCGCTACGTGCAAGCTTTGAGCCGCGCTTTTTACAAGTACCACAAGAAGCGCTTATCTCTACCATGCAAGCGGATCAAAAGTATTTTTGCTTGACGGATAAAGCCGGTACGCTACAGCCTTACTTTATTTTTATTACCAATATTGAATCTAAAGATCCCAATCAAATTATTGAAGGTAATGAGAAAGTTGTACGTCCGCGTTTGGCTGATGCCGAGTTTTTCTTCTTACAAGATCAAAAACAGCCATTATTTGCGCTAACAGAAACCCTCAAAACTCGTGTATTCCAAGATAAGCTGGGTACTATTTGGGAAAAATCTGAGCGTATTGCTAAGCTTGCTGCTTTTATCGCTGCGTTAATGCAGCAGCAAGGTCAACAGATTGATATCGATGAAACGGTACGAGCCGCAATATTATCTAAAGCGGATTTGGCAAGTTCATTGGTCGGTGAGTATCCTGAGTTGCAAGGTATCGCAGGTACTTATTATGCGCGCCTGAATAATGAGGCTGAAGCGGTAGCAGCAAGTTTAGAAGAGCAGTATTTGCCGAAATTTAGCGGTGATGTATTACCGCAAACACCAATTGGTATCTGCTTAGCGCTTGCGGATCGCTTAGATACGTTAGTGGGTATTTTTGCTATTGACCAAGCGCCTACTGGTTCAAAAGATCCCTTTAGCTTACGTCGCTCAGCGATTGGTATTTTACGTATTCTAATTGAAAAGCAGTTACCAATTAACTTGGTTGCCTTAGTTGAGCAAGCGATTAAAAACTATAGTACTGCTGACGGTAGCAAGATTACTAAGATGGGCGATACCTTTACCCAAGTATTGGCATTTTTAAACTCCCGCTATCGGGCGATGTATACCGAGCAGGGTGTCAGCGTTGATACCATTCAAGCAGTACAAGCCATTAATCCACACATGCCGCTTGATTTTGATCAGCGTATTCGTGCAGTACAAGCGTTTAGCGAGCTGCCACAAGCTTCAATGTTAGCTGAATCTAACAAACGTGTTGCCAATATTTTAGCTAAATCTGAAGGAGTAGTCGCCGATCAGGTTGACGCGTTGCTATTAACCGAGGACGCCGAAAAAACGCTATATGAGGCTGTGCAACAAGCGCAGTCGAATGTCACGCCGTTACTTGAAACTGCCAACTATACAAAAATATTGCAAACCTTGGTCAGCTTAGATGCGCCATTGACGCAGTTTTTTGCCGATGTGATGGTTAATAGTGAAGACGCGGCACTCAAAGCGAATCGCTTAGCTTTACTTAAACAAGTACGTGCTTTATTTTTGACGGTGGCGGATATTAGTGAGCTGCAGTTATAATATTGTCAGCATAATTGCTAAATAATTTATTTTTTTAAAATGAAAACTGGCTCAATGTGGCCAGTTTTTTATGTAATTATTCTGAAGCGTTGAGTTTATAATGTATTCAGCCATATTTGAAGGAGCACTGCCGTGTTAGCCGTTATCATTGTAATCATCATTATCTGGGTTTCGATGTGGGGGTTTTATAAGTTTATGTACCCACGTGCGCCCAAAAGCATGATGCCAAAAAAAGGCGATGTGATCACACTGCGTCAGTGCGATTTTTGTGGCAATAGCTTAGCTGAATATCGAGGTGTGCTTGAGAGCAATCCAAGCTTGGCTGTAGATAGTGAGAGCATTAGCAATAATAGCAACGTTGAAGATAACAAGGCGCTATTCTTTTGCAATTATGAGCACCAAGCGGATTTTCATGCTGGAAGGGTTTATAACTCAGATGTATAAATAATTATTTTACTGCTCGTAGCTAAAAAAGCGCTTAGTTTATTAAAGCTAAGCGCTTTTTTGTTCAATATATCATTATTAACTTAATTGCAGTACTGGCTTATAAAATGGAATGCGCGTCTTGGATGACTTTATTTAAAAGAGCGACAGACTGCTTGTCTTGCTGTAAGCGGTCTTCTTCATCTCTTTTATTAGTCTGAATTTTCTCATATAAATTTAAGCAGCATAGTACTAGTAAGCTTTCTTGGCTAAGACTCGGGGAATTTCTTCTGAGATCTAGCACGTAATCATTGATATAAAAAACCGCGGCACGCAATTCTTCTTCTTCATGTACTGGACAATAAATCGGATAGGTTACACCGGCAATTGCAATATCGACTTTTTTGACTTGTGGTTCAGGGGCGCTAGTGACTTTAGCCGCAGGTTTGGCAGCGTCGCTTTGTGTGTTTGAATGATTTGAAACGACGTTCTGTGATTTAAGCTCAGACGTTTGTGCTTGGTTACTTTTTACTTGGCTATTTTTTACTTGGCTCTCTTGCGGCTGTTTTTCTATAGATTTAGTCTGGTTATCGGTCATGATAAATCCTACAATGTCTGGTCAGTAAAGTGGGTCATATAAGATATGACAGTGAATATCGTGCTAGCTTTATAGGCAAAAAACGATGGTGAATTGCTGTTGATTTAAGCTATCACTAACCTTCTGCTTGATCGATACGAGTTAAGCGTTGTAATACTACCTGTGTACGTTCAGCTGCCAATTCATTTTTCTTTTTCAAATCACTATTTTGCTGTTTTAATTCATTATTATGTTGCTGCAGCTCGCTATTTTGTTGTTGCAATTGGCTAATCTGCTTTTGTAGCTTATCTTGCTCTTCACCAATCATGTGGTGTGCTTCTGCTAGGTTTTGGTAGCGCTTATCGAGATCGTTTAATTGTTTTTTGGTACCATCGCGTTCTGTATAGCTGCTATCGAGTTTGGTTTTTAAGGCGGTAAGTTCTTGTGGATCGGTAAGGGGTTGTTGCTTGAGGCTGCTAAGTTCAGCACTGACAAGCTGATACTGTTTTTTGATGTCGAGTATCATTTTTTCTAATATTCTAAGTTGGTCATACATAGTCAGTTTTTATCCTTAACAAGTAAGCGTAAATGAATTTTGTTGTCTGCGTTTAATAATGCCATAGGTGACCGCATAATATCTATACCAACAAAGTAATTACCCGCATTGGGCTTAATCTCTTTATTTTTATTAGCCGCAGCCTTGTCGATGACATCGTGCTGCGTTTATTTTTATTTTATAAGCAATCATTAACAACCAACTATTAGGACATCTATTATGAATGACAATATCTCTGGCTGGAATACGTGGCTAAAGGCATTTGACGACTGGACTGATGTGTCTATCAGTGAGGTACATGGTCTAATGACGGGGCTGATGACAGCTTGTGACGCGCCTGACGAGCAGGTATGGGCAAAAGTATTTGAGGAGTTGAGTTTTGCGCCACTACCTGACGAAGCATTGACCTTGCTGACTGAAGAAGCAGAAGATACAGTGTTTCAGCTAAAAGACAAAGAGGATGCCTATTCTTATACGCCACTAGTTCCTGATGATGAACATGACTTATACGAGCGCGTGATGGCTCTGAAACAGTGGGCTAATGGTTTTATGACAGGTTTTGGTATTACTGATTGCGGTCTAAGTAGCGAAGAGAATGAGATGTTATCGGATTTGGCCAAAATTGGGGGAATTCGTCTAGAAGATGATGAAGATTTTGAAGGCGGTGAAGAGTCTTATCTTTATATTTATGAGTTTGCGCGTATGGTTCCAGTAAGTTTTGCCACTCGTCAACGTAAGCCGGTCAAAGATATTGCGCTGATCGCTGGACTTGCTATCGATGCCAAAACCACTAAAGAGCTACAAGCAGAAGGTAAGCTACCAAAACCAATGCCACCAGTGATTGATATCATGAATCAAAACAATCCATCGTAAATGAAATGCATCATAAATGCTTCGATGCAAGGCAAGATGGTGCGACGCAAAATAATGCGACGCAATGTGGTGTAATATAAAGTGCAATAGGAACTGCGATTTACCGTAAGGTGATAAAAGGAGATAGTAATGATAACTGACAATGATATGCAACATCTGCGTCGCTGCGTTGAGCTTGCCACCGAAGCTTTAGAGGCAGGTGATGAGCCATTTGGTAGCGTACTGGTCGATGGCGAGGGTTATGTATTACGCGAAGATCGTAATCGTGCCAATACGGTTGATGCAACGTATCACCCTGAGATTGCCGTCGCCCAATGGGCGGCAAAAAATATGACTGTCGATGCGCGTGCGCAAGCAGTGGTTTATACTTCCGGTGAGCATTGCGCTATGTGCTCAGCGGCTCATGCGTGGGCAGGCCTCGACCGCATTGTTTATGTTAGTTCCTCAAAACAGTTGGGCGAGTGGATGAAGGAGATGGGTGTTAAATCCTCGTCACCGATCAATACTTTGTCTATTCAAGAAGTTGCGCCTGATGTCCCAGTTGAAGGTCCGATAGCCGGATTAGATGCAGAAGTAAAGGCACTGCAACAACGCTCATTCCAAAAAGGCTCATTCCAAAAAGGCTGAGGTCTTTTTATTTTGTATCGTGATAAGGATATCTTATGACTGTCGCAACTCACAATAATGATAAAAAACAAGCTATGTTTAATGCTGATTATCCTAAAAACAGCATCGACTGGCTAACAAGGCTTATTGCCTTTGATACGGTTAGTCGCCATTCAAATTTGGCATTAATTGAAGACGCGCAACGCTATTGTGAGCAATTAGGCTTAACAGTAGATTTGACCTTTAATAACGCCAAAAACAAAGCCAATTTATTCGTTACAGTACCAGCAGGGAAAAATGCGGATAAAGTAAATAATGGTCTTGTACTATCGGGTCATACTGACGTGGTGCCGGTCGATGGTCAGGAGTGGACATCAGAGCCTTTTAGCGCAACGATACGTGGTGACAAGCTATACGGGCGCGGTGCTTGTGATATGAAGGGGTTTATCGCTTGTGCATTGACGTTGTTGCCAAAAGCGGTACAGCTATCAAATAGTGGTCAGCTACGTCGTCCATTGCATTTGGCACTGTCATTCGATGAAGAAATTGGCTGTTTGGGCGCGCCATTAATTTTGGCAGACTTAAAGGCACGCGGTATCATACCAGATTATTGTATCGTTGGTGAGCCGACCAATATGGCGATGGTAGTGGCGCATAAAGGCATTGCCGTTTATCGTTGCCGCGTGCATGGCAAATCTGCGCACTCGTCATTGACAGCCACAGGTGTGAACGCCATTAGTTATGCCAGCCGTTTGATTGGCTATGTCGATACCTTGGCTGAAGAGATTAGCCATCGTGATGATAATGATGTGCTGTTTGATGTGCCTTATTCGACATTATCTGTAGGAACGATACAAGGCGGTACAGCGACTAATATTGTGCCTAATTTATGTGAGTTTACCTTTGATTATCGCAATCTACCGCATATGACACAGGACGATATCCTCGCACCGATTCAAGAAAAAGTTGCAGAATTAACAGCACAAATGCAAGCACGCGCACCAGAAACTGGTATTGAGCTGATGCAAGAGGAAAGCGTGCCAGCAATGACCGATAATGATAGCGCCGAGCTACAAGCGCTAATAGCCGCACTGACGGGGGATGATAAACGTCACAAAGTTGCCTATGCAACCGAGGGTGGACAATTTACCAATAGTGGTATTCCAACCATTATCTGTGGGCCCGGCAGTATTGAGCAGGCACATAAAGCTGATGAATATGTCGCGCTGAGTGAGATTGAGCGCTGTGATAGTTTTTTACAAAAGTTATTAGATAGTTGTACTGTGGATAAATAAACTGCGCTTTCTCGGTATTAGTTGATATAAAATACACCGTCTTTATGGCGGTGTTTATTTTTTCGTGTAGTCAGTTAATTTCAAATAAAAAAGTAGGGGTTAGTTGATGTCTTGGCATCTGTTTGCGGTATTTTTTGCAAGTACGTTTTTTATCTCAGCGACTCCCGGTCCGAATATGCTACTGGCATTTCAGTATGGTCTTAATTATGGCGTCAAGCGGACACTATGGACGCTGGCAGGTCTAAGCCTTGGGTTATTTATCCTGTTACTATCGACGCTACTGGGATTGGATGTTATCAGTCGGCAGTCGCCGTGGTTATTGACGGTCATTAAAACAGTAGGTGCCATCTACCTTATTTATTTGGGTATCTCGTCATGGCGTGACAATGCCGCTAACAACAGTTTAATGGATGATGCCAGTGTAATGAGCGCAATGAGTGCGGAGGTTAGCGCAGAACTAGTAACGAGCTCTAATCGCCCTGATAATATCCAGCAACCTGATAAACTTAAGCCGCGCTCACTCTCTAGTGCAGCGGTTAGGGCAGCGCCTAGCGATTGGATGCTGTTTCGGACGGGTATGTGGGTGTCACTATCCAATCCGAAGGCGATCTTATTCTTTGCGGCCTTTTTTCCTAAATTTATCAATTTCAGTGCGCCGCTATGGCCACAATATATCATGCTAACGTTAGGGCTGTTTTTAAGTGAGACGATTTGGCAACTTATCTATACGATTGGCGGCAAAAAGCTGGCAGGTTGGTTGGATGTTGGCGAGCGTTTAGCTTGGCTTAATCGTGGTTGCGGGGTGATATTTATCTTAATTGCCGCCGCTTTATTGGCTGACGTCATCGCAAGCTTAATATAAAAGAGTGCTTATCTTAAAATGACCTTAAAACAATTGTTCAAATCATTTAAAAGTCCTATAATTAACCATTTTTTTATTTAATGAGCTTTACTTTCAGTAAAGCTATTTTTACCCCAGTTATTTTCAAATCAGCCCAGTACAGCCTAAAAATTGACTACTACGTTATCCTTGATGCCATTATTACCGATGATTGAACCAATCATTTTGCATAAAGCGTAAAAGGTTTTAGTTCATTCAACTTTATTGCGACTTAATAATAATATGACTATTAAAGAAAGATTAACGACTTATGGATATTTCATCCTAATCAACTCTGTTTTCGCTATTTTTATCGCCTTACGATACTTAAGGTTTTTACCTGAAGTACCGAGTGATATGCTAGGATTATTATTTTTAGTCCTTTCGACATTCTCACATATGGTTGCTTTGACGGCTATTGTGAGCCTTATTCTGCTTCCCTTTTTCTTTTTACCTTATGGTTGGATACGCCGAATAATCGTTGCGACATTAGCATCGTTAATATTGGTTTATCTATTTATTGATACTGCTGTATTCGCAAGCTATCGCTTTCATATCAATCCTGCAATGTTAGATTTGATATTCGCAGGACAAATTGTTAGCTTATCTGTAGCGACCTGGCTAATGGTCATAGGTGCTGTGGTATTGGTATTTGCTATAGAATTAGGTGTTTTATATGCAATTGATGAAAGAAAGATTAGATTGCCAGCAAAAACAGGGCGTATTTTTAGCATATCAGCAGTAACAGCTCTATTGCTAAGTCATCTAATCCATATTTGGGCCGCAGCGCACGCTTACCAATCAGTGACGCAGCTTAAACGCTATCTACCACTGTTCTATCCAATGACTTCTAATAGTTTAATGACTAAATATGGCTGGATTGATGAGGAAGCTTTAGAAAAGCAAAAATTGATGACTATGCAAAAACAAGGAGATTTTAAATTTCCATTACAACCATTGCAAACTCAAGTCGTAGAAAATCCTCCGAACATTGTCTTTTTAGTCATAGATTCTTGGCGAGCAGATACTTTTAATGCAGAAAATACCCCAAATCTTTGGAATTTTTCTCAAAATGGTACAATTTTCCAAAACCATCTATCAACAGGAAACGCAACGCGAGCAGGGATTTTTGGTTTTTTTTATGGCATTCCATCGACGTACTGGCACAGTGCAATAGATAATAAAACAAGCCCTGTTTTTATCGATCGTATGCAAGATTTAGATTACCCGCTAGGGATATTCGCATCTGCACAGCTACATAATCCTGAGTTTGACCAAACCGTGTTTTTAAAAGTGCCTAATCTTCGCAAAGAGTCCAAAGGCAGTACAGCGGTTGAGCGCGACCAAAATATTACAGAAGAATGGTTAAGCTGGTTTGCACAAAAAGACCGCTCAAAGCCTTCATTTTCATTTTTATTTTATGATTCACCACATGGCTATGACTTCCCTAAAGACTATCCTCATCGCTATGAGCCAATGTTATCTGAAGTCAATTATTTAAAGTTAAATAATAAAACTGATCCTGAACCATTAATGAATCGTTATAAAACAAGCGTACATTTTGTCGACAGTCTTGCTAAGCAAGTATTAGATGAATTGAATGCCTCAGGAGAGATGGAAAACACTATCGTCATTATTACAGGTGACCATGGCGAAGAGATAAATGATAATAAGCAGAACTATTGGGGACATAACAGTAATTTTTCAAACCCTCAAATACACGTTCCTTTTGTTATCGTTGGTAAAAACGTGCCTACAAATGTCGATGGCTGGAATAACTACTTCACGAGCCATCAAGATGTTGTACCAACACTATTACAGAACTATCTTGGAGTGAAAAATCCAATACAAGACTATTCTATGGGAGTGGATTTATTGGGTAAGCCTGTTGATCGTGATTGGTTGCTTTCTTCTAGCTATAGCAAATACGCTGTAGTTGCTCATCAGGATATTATGGAGGTTGGCTCTGCAGGACAATTTTCATACATTGATAAGGAGTATAAGCCATTGAAAGAGGAACCCGATTACGCACTATTAAAGCAAGCAATGGAGCAAATTAGTCGTTTTAGTAAATAAGTTATGATAGTAAGGTGCAACAGTAATCTCAACAATAAATAAGGGCGGTTTCAAATAAAAATTAACCGCTACAGACCTTACGCTGATACAGAGATTCAATCAGGTTGCTTGCGATTAGCTCTATTTATACGCTGTCTCAGGTTTGAGGAATTACTAAAAGGTGTTGTAAATAAAGCTTTTAAACAAGCATAAAAAAAGCCGTTCACTATTTAATAGCGAACGGCTTTTTTATTTATTCAAGATTATTTTCTAACGGTTATGCCAATATTTTGATTAGCTCGCCTTTTACCATATGCGGACTAACAAAGTCAGTCACGCGCACGCTGACGATTTTGCCAAGTAACTCGTCCATTTTATCAACATCATAAGGGAACATGACCGTACGAGTATTATCCGCCGTACCGATTAAGCAGTCAGGATGACGATTGGCAACTTGCTCCACTAATACGCGAGTCGTGGTGCCAACCATTTCATGAGTTTTCGCAAGCGTTGAATCAATAATCACTTGCTGAAATTCTGCCAAGCGCTCTTTCTTAGTTTTAAAGCTAACATCATCAGGCAATTCTGCTGCTGGCGTACCTGGACGTTTAGAATAAATAAAGCTATATGAATGATCGAAATTTAAATCTTTTGCCAAATTCAATGTCGCTTGAAAATCTTCATCGGTCTCCCCTGGGAAGCCAATGATAAAATCGCTCGATAAGTAAATATCAGGCCGAATGGCTTTAAGTTTATTAATCTGATTGATATAAACGTCAATAGTATGGTTACGTTTCATCGCCGCCAAGATGGCATTTGAGCCGCTCTGAACCGGCAGATGTAAGTGTGATACCAGCTCCGGCAATTGTGCATAAGCATCAATGATGTCATCGGTGAATTCTAGCGGGTGACTGGTGGTGTAGCGAATACGCTCAACGCCATCGACGTGCGAGACATAGTGCAATAGCTCAGCGAAGCGGCAAATACTGCCGTCGTCTTTTTCGCCGCGATAGCCATTAACGTTTTGGCCTAATAGATTAATTTCGCGGATGCCTTGTGCCGCTAAGCTGTCAATTTCTGCTAATACATCATCAAGTGGACGTGATAATTCTTCACCGCGCGTATAAGGAACGACGCAAAATGAGCAATACTTTGAGCAGCCTTCCATGATGGAAACAAAGGCTTTATAACCTTCTACTCTTGGCTCTGGTAAAAAATCAAACTTTTCGATACTTGGGAAAGATACATCCACTGTACCAATACGGTTTTTAGGCGCAATCTCGCGTTGCTCATGTGATTGGTCATACAGCTCTGGCAAACGGTGTAAGGTTTGTGGACCGAATACCATGTCAACATAAGGCGCGCGTTTTTGGATGTTGTCGCCTTCTTGTGAAGCGACGCAGCCGCCAACGCCGATGACGAGGTCAGGACGTTTTTCTTTAAGTTTGCGCCAGCGACCCAATTCTGAAAAGACTTTTTCTTGGGCTTTTTCGCGAATGGAGCAGGTATTCATCAGTAGTACATCGGCTTCATCGATATCATGAGTCACTTCCATGCCGTGTGAGTCGCCAAGGACATCGAGCATTTTGCCCGAGTCATAGACATTCATCTGACAGCCTTGGGTGGTGATAAATACTTTTTTAGTTGCTGCTTTTACCGGTGCTTCGGCTGAACTTGGTTCTTTGAGTGCAGTGACAGCAGGCGCAATAGTAGTGATGTCAGCGACAGCAGTGTCATCGAGGCGAGGATTGAATACAGTAACACTCATAAGGATAAGTCCATGATTGACTAAAAATATAGCGGGGTAGGCGATTAACAGGTGGCGTATTTTATCACAACCTTACGTCAATGTGAAAAGTTAGCTTCTGCTAATGATTATAAGTATGTTAGATTATTTATAATAGTATCAATTGCTTATCGAGCATTGTTTGGCTATAACTGGTATCAGTAATAATGAACAATGATTAATGCTTGATAACACCTCTGTGTTACACAGTGCTATCCCGTTTATTAATGAAAAGTAAAGCTTATGGTTGAAAGTGCAACGAGTATAGTATGATGAATGCAATCCTATCAGCACTATTCAATAAATTGCGATTCACACCGTTTTAGAAAAATTACTTAAGACACATTACTTAGATGAATTATTTAGACATATTATAAAGAGAGTCAGTATGACAAAGCCGCAGGTTGCTCCTGGTATCATGGATAAGAATGCTCATCATCAAAATCATACGCCCGAACGGTTTAAAAAAACCGGGCTCAGAACCAGTGCGCTGAGTTTGGCGACAGCGGTAGGAGCGTTAGGATTTTCGCAAATTGCTTGCGCAGAATTGACATGGGGCGATAGTAGTACATACCAACAAGAAGGCAAGTATCAAGTAGAAAGCTACCAGCCTGAGAGTTATAAGCCTGACGGTTACACACAAAATAACGCTCAACAAAACAGCTCGCCACAAAATAGCGGTTATCAGCCAGACAATGGAGTGGGTTCCTTCACTGCGGCGGCAATTGCGGCAGAACGCGGCGATGTTAATGCGCTTTATAATCATGAGCAAGCAATGAGCGGCGGCTTGTTTGCCATGTATCCAACTTACTGGCGGATGAATCTGGATCTTAATTCGCAAAGCTCAGCGGCTGTATCGCAGTTTGTACGCCAATATCCGGATACAGTTATGGCGGAAAAGCTGGTTGCTGATTTTGCTGAAACCAAAGCTGGGTCAAATGATTATGCTTCAGTACGGCAAGTTGCGAATCTAATTACCAACGCCGATGACAGTGAACGCTGTGCCGTTGCGTTGGGATTCAATAACGGCGGCGATACCATGCGCGCCATGGCAGCGAAGTCTGATGTGTGGCTGACGACCAAAAAGCAGCCTGCTCTATGTGATCAGTTGGCGCTAGAGATGAATAACAACGCGCTGATTAGTAATCAAGACCGCACTTCTCGTCTTAAACGTATGCTACGTAAAGGTAAGACCGGCGATATTATGGCGTTGTCTTCACGTTTGGGCACGCCTATTCCTTATTCGTCATTGAGTGAAATCCAACTAAGCCCATCGTCATTCTTCAGTCGTTTTGCCCGTGAGCCTGCTAGCCAAAACAATCAATATTTGTACTTGTATGCGATAGGGCGTATAGCAGAAAAGTCTTATCGTGAGGCCGCGCTACAGTTAGATTTTGATATCAAACAAGACAATCAGCGTTCAGCTAAATTATTGACTGATGATACTCGCCGCGCAGCCTATCGTACCCTTGGTGTACAGCGCATGAATCACAATACCGACGATGGCTTTAACGTTGAAGCCGTTGACTGGTTCCGTAATAGCTTAGACAATGACTTTAGTTTTGAAGAAGCAGAATATTATGCCATGGCAGCGATTCGTTTTAGTCGTTGGGATGATGTGGTTGAAGCCATCTCAAGAATGGATGCTGAGTCGCAAAAAACCAACCAATGGCAATATTGGCTGGCACGTGCGTATGAGCAGTCAAACGATTCAAGCAAGCGTAATACCGCTAAGAAAATGTATCAAAATTTAGCGAAGAGCAACGAATATTATGGTTTGATGGCAAAAGATAAAGTCGGTCAACGTTTTGATGCTAGCCGTTTGGGTGGTAGTAATTTACCAAATGTCAGCAGCGCTGATCGAGCTCGTGCGTTACAGAATCCACATTTTGCTCGAGCGTTTGCTTTATATAACGCCGATGCCAGTCGCGCCTATGCCAATCGCGAATGGAACTGGGCGGTGAAAAAAGCGCGTGATAATCGTGATAATAATTTGATTATTGCTGCTGCTCGCCAAGCGTATGACATAGGTTGGCTCGACCGTGCGATATATGCGATTGATAATACTGACAGCGTAAATAGCTTGGCTATATCGCATCCGATGCCACATCAAAGTGCTGTAGTTCGCTACAGTCAATCAGCTGGTATTGATCCGGCATGGGCATACGGTATTATGCGCCAAGAGAGTCGTTTCGTACCCTCTGCGCGCTCTAATGTTGGTGCGAGTGGACTGATGCAAGTCATGCCAGATACTGCAAAATATATCGCTCGCAATTTGGGTGAGACCTACAGTGCTAGCCGCGCCAATAGTGGCGATACCAATATCCGTTATGGTACGTGGTATATGGGTGATATCTTTGGTAAATTGAACAGCCAACCTGTATTGGCAACGGCTGGCTATAATGCTGGCCCGAACAATGCCAAGCGTTGGCAGCCAGCTTATGGCTCATTGGCGGCAGATCAATATGTCGAATCGATTGCTTTTCCTGAAACGCGCAATTACGTCAAACACGTGATGGAAAATGCCACTATTTATAGCAGCCTATTAGGTCGTGGTCAGCCAATTAGTCAGCGTATGGGTACCGTACCTGCCGGATTCTAACGCTTACTGATGCTACTAAAAAACCATTAACGGTAAAGACTGTTAGTGGTTTTTTCATATCTTTATTTTTGCCTCACTATTCAATGATGATAATGACGTTCAGTTTATATAATGATGATGCCCAGCTCAAATGACGCTTACGTTTTTGCTATAGATTAAAAAAAGCATTTTGCTACCATTGCTTTAATTATCATTTGCATTGCTCCGTGTATTCTTAGGTTATTAATTTAGGCGCTTTTAGCGCTAGCACCTAAGCTTATAAGCTACTTTTATCCTTGCTAAATGCTCTAACTCCTTATGATTAAAACATATTTCAATCTGCCCATATCGTCGCAAGCTAGGTGTCGGCTATCTATTCAGACCAAGGTGGGCTCGATGTCAAAGACAGTGCTATCAGATCATGTAAATAAGTGCTTGATGAGCGAAAAGTATGTCAGTAAAGGCCGTACTGCTACCGGTATTGCCGCTTTGCTATTGCTGCAAGGGGCGACAATGCTGCCTGCGCAAGCTGCTAATGCTGCCAAAATCGGACAGCGCGTATTGATGATTGAGATGACGCCAGCCTTATGTAATTTACAACCAACGCGTTCTCGTATGCGCCAATGCCTAGAAGGGTATTCTTTAACGGTATCAGGCTTAGATATGGGCTACGGTGAGCGCTGTGGGCGCGGTAGCGAGCCACGTCTGACACCGCTACAGCTAAAAGTGGTCAACCGTATCATGCCTGATACGACGGTGCGTACCCAAGCCTGGCAGCGTTATGGCGCGTGTAGTCCGCTCAGCGCCAGTAGTTATTTTCGGCAAATCACCAACTATGCTGGTGCATTAAAGCTGCCTAATGAGTTAAATACTGGGAATAGCTATACGGTGCTAAAATCTCGTTTTATTGGGCAAATGACCCAGCTTAATAGTGGCATGTCTCCTGCTAGTGTTGATTTAATCTGTCAAGTCGGTAGTCGTCGTCAGATGATATTGACCGATGTGCATGTTTGTTATGAGGGTAGTCAATTCGGCACTTGTCATAATGTCGTGGATAACTGCGGCAGTAAATTTATTATTTCAGGCGGTAAATAATATTCCTTTATTAATTTAGTTATGAGTTGCGTATCCGAAGCACGTCATTAGCCGGCAGCGCCAATCATTCAAAAACTTTTTTCAACGTTTTGATATTCATCGAAATGCTTCTGATAAAGCATACTTTAAATCTTATTCTGTCTTCCTCTATTACTTTATTAATATAGCTATCTATAACAATTGTCGATATTTTTTCGTATAAAATGTAACAATATAGTTATGGATAGCTTTCTCGCTTTCTCTAGACGGTTAATAGGCTGAAGTGCTACACTAACCCTCGGTTTATGACTGCTATTATTCATCTAGCAAGTCGATATCTAAAATGATAATCATGAATTATCTAATAATCAATTAGGGAATATTCTATGAAACAGCCTGTACGTGTTGCCGTAACTGGTGCCGCTGGTAATATCAGCTATGCTATGTTATTTCGTATTGCATCTGGTGAAATGCTAGGTAAAGATCAGCCAGTAATCTTGCAATTACTTGAAATCGCTCCAGCACTAGACGCCTTAAAGGGTGTGGTCATGGAATTAGAAGACTGTGCATTTCCTTTGTTGGCAGGTATCGTACAAACTGATGATGCCACTGTTGCGTTTAAAGATATTGACTATGCTTTATTAGTAGGTTCACGTCCTCGTGGCCCAGGTATGGAACGTAAAGATTTGCTAGAGGCCAACGCTGCGATTTTCTCAGCGCAAGGTAAAGCATTGAATGACGTTGCTAGCCGTGATGTTAAAGTATTAGTAGTAGGTAACCCTGCTAATACCAACGCGGTTATCGCTCAGCGTAATGCACCAGATTTAGACCCACGTAACTTTACTGCGATGACTCGTTTGGATCATAACCGCGCAATGGCACAGTTAGCAGGTAAAACTGACAGCACCATTAATGACGTGAAAAAAATGATCATTTGGGGCAACCATTCATCAACTCAGTACCCTGATTTGACTGCTTGCACCGTAAACGGTAAGCCTGCATTAGATTTAGTAGATCGCGAATGGTATGAAGCGACTTATATCCCAGAAGTACAACAACGCGGTGCGGCAATCATTAAAGCTCGTGGTGCCTCTTCTGCAGCCTCTGCTGCAAACGCTGCAATTGCACACGTACGCACGTGGGTAATGGGTACTGATGATAACGACTGGGTATCTATGGGTGTTTACTCTAATGGCGAGTATGGTATCTCTGAAGGCTTGATTTACTCGTTCCCATGTACTTGTAAAGATGGCGACTGGTCTATCGTTGCTGACGTTGATGTGTCTTCAGCTTTCTCAAAAGAGAAAATGGCAGCCACTGAGCAAGAGCTTAATGAAGAGCGTGATGCAGTAGCACACTTACTACCATAAGTCGCTAAACAGCTAAAAATTTAGCCCTGTTTATTAAGCATATAATGTATAACACGTATATGATGTATGAAAAGCCCTCACAAACTTTGAGGGCTTTTTTGTGGTTTAGCATATCCCTTTAGAATCTGCTGTTTTCTAATGCTTAACATAAGTTGCTTTCATAACTTCTCAGTTTTGTACCATCAACGCGAGACTGTTAATACAATTGATAACGTTAGATAAACGTTGATTAACAGCTATTATTATAAAGCTTGCTACAATAAAATGGTTAGTCTAAATAATAAGCACATACAAATCTGTGTCATTAATCTGTATCATTTAAGGAGAAAGTTATGTTGGGTGAACCTGAATATAATATGAATGAGCTATTTGCTCAGTTAGGGCTGGATAGCTCAGACGAAGCAATTGATAGCTTTATCGACAATAATAAATTGGCAAAAGAAGAGAAGTTAATAGAAGCTAAGATTTGGACGGACAGTCAACGAGCTTTTCTACAAGAAGAATGGGAAAAAGATGCGGAATGGGTTGAGGTCATTGATGACTTAAATGTGCGACTGCATCCAGACGCTTAGAAGAAAATGAGATTTTTATAAAAATCTCACTTATAAAAAAGCCCACAACGATACAATGCTGTGGGCTTTTTTTATTTATTAACTATATTTTCTAGCGGGTTGTTTGCTTTGATCGCCACTCAAGTAATTCTTTTACATCGTGATGAATACCAGCTTTTAAGGCCTCTAGGCTCTCATAATGTCGTTCGCCATGCAAATAGTGCAAAAAGCGCACTTGCAAGGTTAGACCATATAAGTCAGCTTGCAACTCTGGAAAATGCACTTCTAACCGCCAATCGTGTTTTTTATCCACCGATGGTCTGGTGCCAAGATTGGCCGTACCAAACAAGCTATGCGGACGCAACCCTGCTACACCTTTATTCTCGCCATCCGTGCGAACTGTTAAGCCATTAGGTATGACATTACCACCCTCATCGAGGCTGACGACATCGACCGCAAAGATACCGTGTAAAGCAGGCTTTATGCGCTTTAAGTCAATATTGGCGGTAGGGAAGTCCATCGTTCGACCAATTTTATCACCACCGACGACCGCTCCTGTTATCGCATACTCGCGTCCAAGTAACGTATTAGCAGCACTAATATCACCGGCCAATAATAAATCACGAATACGGGTTGAGCTAATACGCGCCGCTTTATCGCTGCTATCTGTGACGGTATGTAGATTGGTCACATGCAAGCCATAATCACGCAAAAACTGGCTGTCACCGGTACGGTCATGACCAAATTTGAAGTCATCACCCAATACCAAGGCTTTTACATTGAGGCGTCGCGCTAATATATCTGCAAATGCCTGTGCTGATAATGAGCGAAATTCGGCATCAAAGCCCGCTACAATCAAGGTTTCAACCCCATATTCTGCTAGCAACGCCTGCTTTTCAGCAAGATTGGTTAGGCGTGCCGGGGCAGTAGCTGGAGCAAAGAACTCACGTGGCTGTGGCTCAAATATCATGACCGCAGAGCCAAGATTACGCACCTGTGCAATCTCGCGGACTTGAGCAAGCATCGCTTGGTGACCTAAATGCACGCCATCGAAGTTACCGATAGTAAGCACGCAAGGCGCTAAAGCTATTGGGCTGGTGTTGTTATGCGAAGCGTCTGAAGACGCCATCAATTGCTCAAGAAAATAGGTGTTCATAAATTTTCAGCTATGATAAATAAGACCAGATAAAAAGTGAAAAAACACTTCTATATTTAAAATCGAGGCGTTTAAAATCAGCCATTATAAAGTAAAATAGCCATACTAACATCTTATAGTCTGCTGATAATAAAAGAACAACGCCAGCAACCTTAAAAGTTAGTAATTTTATCTGGCTTATGGTTGTTTGCTCATTTCGCGATTGTTATTAATTAACGGTTTAGCCATTAATGATTAATCGTTAACGATTTATCGCACATCCTCTATTACCAATTACTAATTACCGTTAATCATGGGAATGCTATGTCTGATTTTGCTTCTAACGCCACTGCTAAGTCTGATACTAATGATGTCCCTCATTCTATGCTGCATCTATTAGCAGCATATAAACTCAACGATAAATTTCTTGTGCAGCGCGCAAGCATAGACGACTTAGCAGAAATTTTAGCAATTTATAATCAAAGTATTGCCGGTAAACAAGCAACGGCCAATCTAACGCCAGTAACTTCTGAAGAGCGCGAAGCTTGGTTTGAGGAACACCTCAACAGTGCAACGCGACCTATTTATGTCGTTAGAATGGTAGATATAGTAGGTATAGTAGGTATCGACAGCGCGAAGCAAAAAGAATGTTCCCCAATAGTTGCGTGGGGCAGCTTTAGTGATTTGTATGCGCGACCGGCTTATCATATCAGTAGTGGGATTAGCATTTATCTGCACAAGGATTACCATGGTCAAGGGCTGGGCAGCTTATTGCTATGCTGGATGCTGAATCAAGCGCCAAGCCTTGAGATTCATAATTTGATAGCGCTTATTTTTGCTCATAATCAGCCAAGTTTAGGTCTATTCCGTAAAATTGGCTTTGAGCAATGGGGCTATATGCCAAGGGTTTGTGACATGGATGGCTTTATCGCTGATGTGGTGATGCTTGGTAAGACCGTCATTCCAGACGATATAGTCGATTCACTTTAAAAAGAATATAGTGTTGCTAATATGAGTTTTGCGAAGCCTCTGTCTAGCGAAGCGCACAGCAAGCGAGAAAAATTTATATCAGCAGAATGTTGTGACAATCATAGGTGTTTCATTTTGAACTTACTATAGTAACAAGCGTTAAAACCGTTATTTATACTGAACAGTTTTAGCCCAATATTTTCCATTCACCATTGATTTTTTGTAGCTCATAAGTCAGGGGTGCAGGTTGTTTTTGGCCTTTGAGCATGAGCTCACCGATGACGGTTGCCTTTGTTTTGTCGCTGTTGTATTTGGTATCAATAATAGTGACGGCTTCAACCGTCTGCTTAAAGGCAAACTGAGTATTTTTTAACTCTTCAGCGAAATCTTCCATATCGACTTTATAATAAGTCGCAGCCTTTTCAATATCGCCATAATATAAAGTATCAAGTGCTAGCTTGACCGTATTTTCTGGCGTACCAACTTGGGTTTTATTGGTTAGTATACTTGGCTCTTTAACGGCTGCTGCGATAGGGCTGATATCGTGACTAACAATGTCCGTATTGGGTGTAGCTGAGGCACTGTCGTCTATACTATTAGCCTTATTAACATCAGCATTAGCCGCGACATCATCCGTACTTTTAGCACTCTCTACGGCAGATGAACTGTCTGTCGTCTCGTTCGCTGGCTTGCTCTGCACATTATCATTATCGCTACAACCGCTTATCAGCAGTCCGGCACTAAATAAAGAAAAACCAAGTAAACCAGTCGCAACAATCTTAGGTAAGCGTCGAGCTGTGAATTGCCGATTTATCATATAAAACCTTAATAGTGAGTGATTTAACAATGAGCCATTATGGCAACTATCAGCATCATTCATTGTCAATTCTCATATTGACCTTGTTTTGGTTTCGTAAGTTAAATCATTCTAACCATGCTTAAGCTGGCGAGGACGGAAGCCTGTTGCTAATAACACCACACCATAAATCAGTGCACCGACCGTGCACATAATCAGTAGCGCAACCAAACGTCGCCACTGAGCATCATCGGTTGGAAAGTAGGGTAGCATGACATAAAGCACAGCGACCATGGCACTGGTAGAAATCGCAAACTGCGCAAACAGCTTTTTCCAGTGACTGCCAAAACGGAAAATATCGCGTTTATGTAAGAAATAATACAATAAGCCTGCATTCACAAATGATGCGCCGGTCGTCGCAAGTGCCAGACCACCATGCAGTGGAATCTCAAAAAAGTAAAATATCCCGATAAAGATGACGCTAAAAATCATATTGGCAAAAACGGAAATAATACCAATTTTCACTGGCGTTCGTATATCTTGACGAGCAAAGAAAGCAGGGGCAAAGACTTTAATTAGCATAAAGCCTAATATGCCACCCGCCATACTACGTAACGCGAGCGAACTCATTTGCGCATCACGTAAGGTAAACTCACCACGTAAGAATAACGCTTGCATCAGCACATCAGACAGTATAAATAAGGCCGCCGATGCAGGTACACCCACCAAAATAATTAAACGTGCTGCCCAATCAATAGTCTTTTTAAAGCTAATATCGTCTTTTTTGGCCTCACTTTTTGATAGGCTAGGTAAAATAACCGTACCAATCGCCACCCCAATTAAGCCAAGTGGCAGCTCACTCATGCGCTCAGCGGCATATAACCATGAAACCGAGCCACCAATCATCAATGAAGCAAAGATAGTATTTAATAATAGATTAATCTGAGTAACCGACACCCCAAAGATAGCAGGCAACATCAGCTTTAATATGCGCTTGACACCTTCGTGCTGAAAATCGATTTTAGGCAGAACTAATAGCTTTTGTTGTGACAACTGCGGTAACTGCAGTAATAGTTGTAATAAGCCGGCAATAGCGACCGCATAACCGAGCGCCATAATGGGCGTCTCGAACATGGGAGAAAAAACCAACGCACCGCCAATCATACATAGATTTAATAATACCGGTGCAAAGGCAGGGGCCGCAAAGCGTCCGTAGCTTTGCAGTATACCGCTAGCAAAAGCAGTCATTGAGATAAATAGTAAATAAGGAAAGGTTAGACGTAGCAATTCAGCAGTAATAGCAAACTTATCGGGCTGATCAGCAAAACCTGGAGCAAATAAAGTCACTACCCACGGTGCCATTAAAATCACCACGACAGTGAGCATGGACAAAATTAGCAACAGCGCACCTGAAGTACGGCTGACTAATATCTGTACCTCTTGTAAGCTATATTTTTCTTTATATTCTGATAGAACGGGTACGAAGGCTTGGCTAAACGCGCCTTCAGCAAATAGACGACGTAAAAAATTAGGTATCTTAAAGGAGACCAAAAAGGCATCCATCAGACCACCAGCGCCAAAGACGCCTAGTAATACGATATCACGTACCAGACCTAAAATACGCGACAGCATGGTCATGCTACTGACTACCATGGTTGAACGAAATAACCGACTTTTTGCCATGAGAACCTATTATGCTGAGTGGTTTGCTAATTTATTTATTGATGTACTAAGGTCAAAAAACTGACAGATTATAGCACTTTCATAGCAGCGGTAAATGAATTGGATGTGGAAATTAGGCGTGCTATTAACAGAGCTACTAATACGAGCTAGTCCTCAAGTTTGTTGGCTACCATCTCGCGCAATTTTACCCATTCAAAATAATCACCGGGGTCAGTCTTGCGACCAGGGGCAATATCGCTATGACCGGTGAGATGCCGGCGGGTTTTAGGGTAAGCGTCATAGATAGCGGCGACTACTTGTGCAAGTGCGGCATACTGCGCGGATGTAAAGGACACAAAATCTGACCCTTCAAGTTCAATGCCAATGCTATAATCATTACATTCAGGTCGACCAAGATAACTAGACCTGCCAGCATGCCATGCACGCTCATTAAAATTAACAAACTGAGTCACAGCACCATCACGCTCTATAAATAGGTGAGCTGAAACTTCTGCACCTTCAATCGTCTTAAAGTACGGATGCGCTTCCCAGTCTAATTGATTGGTAAATAAGGCCTTAACATAATGTAAACCGTCAGTGCCACAGGCGCCAAATTCACTCGGTGGTAAGCTGATATTATGGATCACAATAGTATCAATGCTTATTTTCTTAGGTCTTCTATTGCAGTTTGGGGATGCCAGCCAAGTGGCCTTTGATAATCGACCATCGTTAATAGATATTGCTGACGCTATGGACATAGTATTCTCTTTTATAATGTTATGAAGCAAGCATAGTAGAAATGCCTTTTATCATAAATTTTGTATACATTAATAGCAAACATACCTATAGAAAAAATAACTATTCAGAATATATATTCTGATAATTCGACAGACCTAATAACGCGATAAGCGTATGACTCCTACAGTGCGAGATTTTACCTCATGCCTATTAACTTAAAGTCTATTAACTTAAAGTCTATTAGTTCGAACCTTATTGCGATAGAGGGTACGCCAACACAGCTGACTAGGCGCGCGCGTTTGCCACTGACGATTGCCGGACTACTGCTAACCGTACAGGCGCAAGCGTTTTTACCGACGCCATCATCGCTCGTAACGACAGGTGAACTTGCCCCTGATACTAATCCAGATTTGATTGCTAAAAATTTAGCAAAATCTATAGATGAAAATAAACAAGATACCCAAAATGTTCAAAATATCCAAAACACGAATGCTGAGCAGTTATTAACAACGTGGCGTCAGCAAGTGAAACAAGACAATCTCGCCCAGCACATAACATGGCGTCGGTTACTATATTTTATCGATGATGAAAAAAGTTTGCTTGGCAAAAAGAAAGATAAAAGCGTGGTAGAAGACAGCAGTTTTTTCTTAACCAGTAACGGTCAGCAAGATTCAGCAGCGGAACTTGATGCCATGCTGGTTGCGCTTACTCAGGAATTAACAGCCTCTACGAGCAATAGTAGCAATGTTAAAACGAATAAAAGTAACTCCGTACTTTGCCGTTTTCCTGCGCGCGTACAGTGGCTCACAGAGACGTTAAATCTTGACAAAACAGCATTGCAAGCTGACTGTGCAGAGCTTGATAACTGGATGGCAACGCTAGCGCCTGAACAGTTGTCACTGATGTTTGCGCAAGAGTATTTAGACAATCCTATCTCTGCCTTTGGCCATACTTTATTGCGTATTGATTCAAAAGCTAGTGTGGCTGATTCTAGCCAGATTCATCATGCGTATGCGCTTAATGACACCGTCGATGGTGATGCTGCTGATAGTTTTTTAATTTATGCCGTTAAAGCGGCGAGTGGTGGCTATGATAATCTGATCGAAATTGATCCTTATCCTAAAAAGTTTGCAGACTATCTAAAAGAGGACGAACGTGATAGTTGGACCTATCAATTAGACTTAACCCCAAGCGAGGTGCAGCAAATCATGCTGCATGTGTGGGAAACCAAAGACTTAAATTTGCCTTATTACTTTGCTACGGATAACTGTGCTTCAGAGATTTTACGTCTTATCGATGTGGTACGCCCTGAACAGCATTTACTCAGTCAACTGCCTTATGCCGTTATTCCCTCCGATGTCGTCAACTTACTTAAAGCTGAAAATTTGCTGGCAAGCACTCTTTATACGCCAGCAGACAGTAGCGTACGCCAAGCACAGTTAAATAAAGCCGTGCAAGCTGCCAAACTGGGTTATCAAGATTTAACAAAAGAAGCGGCAAATAATATTAAATCAGCCGATATTAATTTGTCATCGAGCATGAGCGCTGATGGTCAGACGTTATTGCCAGTGACTATTGTCCCACCTAATAATAATCCGCTTGATCGTCATGCGTTGCAGCGTGGTCAGGTTGGTATTGGCCAGCGCGGAGATAACAACTATGTAGAGCTTGGTCTACGTGCCGGCTTCCATGATACGCTTGATCGTACCGCAGGATTCGGACAGTTCTTTGATTTAGAAGGCGTCAAAGCGACATTGCGTTTGTATGACAAGGATGAGGACCAGATTAATCAACCAAAGAGTGTCGTTTTGCAGAATTTTACTTTAATTCGCGGACGTTCTTTTAATCCTGTTAATACTGCTAAAAAGGGTCAGACGTGGGGCGCGATTGTTGAAGCCACGCGTATCAATGATGGCTCTCAGCAAGATGGCACTGATCATTTAGTAGGAAGCACTACCTTAGAATATGGTAAATCGTGGGCATTTGGAACGCCGCCTGCTAACTCTGGCGAGATGCCGCCGCAGCTGTGCTATACCTTGGCAACGGGCGCAGTACAAGGTGGGCGCGGTATTAATAAAGGCTACCGCGTGGGGGCAGGGGTAAATGCTGGCTGCCTATATCAGGTTAACAATCAGTTACGCGTACAAGCTGAATTGCAACTGCCGTATTGGTATCATGGCAGCAGCGATGAGCCTGAGGTAACTGGTCATTATTGGCAGCCGATTACTACGCTTGGGCTACAGTATGATATCGATAAAAAACAAGCGTTAAGGCTTAATGCTAGCTATGATTGGCAAGAGCGTGTCGATGCTAATGATGATATAAAACTGTCTTATATGCGTTATTTTTAACTAGCTGTTACCTTTTATATTGAAGTAAAAGTGCATTTTAAAGGCAGTTATTAGCAGTATTGATTAATTATCATTATAAATAAGGATAAGTTATGTCCACTCAGAAATTACTTGTTATTGGACAGGGCGACATTGGTTTACCGGTGACGAATAAACTTGCTCAAGAAGGCTTGTCTGTCACTGGGTTGGCGCGTCGTGAACGTAGCCATTACCAGTTAGATGATAGTGCGAAATTTATGCAAGCGGATGCGCTGACATTGACTGTCGAGAAGTTAAAAGACTTTACGCGTATTGCTGTTATCGTAACGCCTGATGAGTATTCGACCAGTGGTTATAACGACAGCTATTTAAGTATTTGTCAGCATTTAGCAACGCTTGCAAGTGAATTAACCAATCTTGAGCGCGTGGTCTTTATTTCTTCAACAGGGATTTATGGGCAAAACGAAGGGGAATGGATCGATGAGCATACCGCGCCTGTCAGCCCCGAACGTGATGGGTCAAAAATCATATTGCAAGCAGAACAAGCGTTGCAACAAGGGTTTGGTAATAAGGCGATTATCATTCGCCCAAGCGGTATTTATGGCCGCGAACGATTAATGCGTCTGCGAAAAGTTAAAGAAGCACAAAAAGAACCGATTGCCGCTAAAGATTGGAGCAATCGTATTATGGATCGCGATCTGGTGACGATTATTATCAACGTACTGACCATAGATACGCCCAAGTCAATTTATATTGCCACCGATTATGCGCCAGTAACGACACTTGAGCTGATCACTTGGTTAAGTGAGCAAGTAGGTGAAACGCTACCAGAAGTGGACGATAAAAAAACAGCAGTGACAGGAAAACGTTTACACAGTAACATTCCATTAGCTTGGCTCACTTATCCTGATTGGCAAGTAGGTTATCAAGATATCTTGCATCATTAAGGCTAAGATAATGGTTATACCACAGGTGCTTTGATGCCGCTCATTTCACTCTGACTCCTATTCATATCGATTCAATATTGTTTTTTTAAAGGTATTGTTTGAGTATTTTTATTTAAGTTTTTTATTTAAGTGCTTTGTTTTAAACGCGCTAGCCTATGGAGATTTCATGACCCAGCCTTCTACTTCTGATGACCGTTTATTCAATGCTGAGCTTGTAGCAGAAGAGGCTCAGCTTGCAGAAGTTAATGCTGAGCAGTCAGCAGTTTTATCCAATAGTAACCAGCCTGCGATTGTGCATCCTAATTTTGATCCGAGGCGATTGCCAATTGATCCTGCAAGATCACTGAGCGATATTCCAGAGCCGGCGCGGCGCCTAAACGGGCAGTTGCACCGATTATATGGCAATGCTGCGCATTTTTACCAGCCCAATGAAGACCACTTGTCGAAATGGCAGCTGATTGCTTCAGAAGTTTTGGCTGAGCATCTGTCACTACTGAGCGCGGCAAAGCTAATCGAGCTTCCGACTAGTTTTTATCATAATCATAGTGAGCAACCGTTACTATCGCCATTAAATGAGATGACCCTGCTTGATATGTCCGATATTCAGCAAACCATTCGAACTTATCCAACACTAAGCCGTTATGGGTTTTCGGTAGTAGATGACTCGATAGTAGATGATATAGATGGCAATAAAGCTATTAACACCAAAGCTACTGCTAAGGCTAAGGCTAAGGCGTCTGTTGCTGCATTATCTCTGCGCGCACTGACCAAAAACTATGATCCTGATGAGCTACTCAGTAGTCTGTATGCTGATGATTGGCAAGTGATTCTGCAGCCGCAGCAATTTGAAACAGGCGCGGGCAGTCTAGCCACAGATATTATGGCGTGTAGCGTAGCTGTGCATGCTTTAACGCAGTGCAGCAGTCGCAAAAGCATCAATCATAGCTATAGCGCCGCACAAATTTGTCAGCATATACGCAGCTACCTGCTCAGTCAGATTATCTGCGAGCCAACACAGCGTCATGCGTACCGCCAAATTCGGATTTTTACAGGACATGTTATTGTGGCCGCCCATTATTTGGGTTGGGATATACAAGTGAGTCATGATGGTCAGTGCTACTTTAATATCTCATCACGTTGTGGTCTATTGACGCGTTATCCTGATATGCAAGATTATGATATCAATGGTTGGTCAAGTTAAACCACAACGCCTATAATGCGCATCATAATATCTGTTTTTAAATCTTCTCTTTGTTAATAGGAATGCTCAATGCCTAACGCCCAACATGCTAACAACGCTCAACATGCTAACAATGTTTCATTTTCATCTCATGATTTTATTCAGCTTGCTTTAGACAATCAGGTGCTGAAATTTGGTGAGTTTGTCTTAAAATCTGGGCGTATTAGCCCGTATTTTTTTAATGCAGGCTTGCTTGCGTCGGGTGAAATGTTATCGTTATTAGCGCGTGGTTATGCTGATGCCTTAGCTGAACAAATGCAGTATGCTAATGGTTCTGATAATAAAGAACTGGTCATCTTTGGTGCCGCTTATAAAGGCATTCCTTTTGTAGCCGCTACTGCGCAAGCGTTATGGCTATATCATGGTATCAATGCTAAATGGGGCTATAACCGTAAAGAAGTTAAAACTCATGGCGAAGGCGGTAATTTGGTTGGTGCCGATGTCAGTGGTCAGTCGGTATGGATACTCGACGATGTCATCACGGCTGGCACGGCCATGCGTGAAGTGGTCGAGATATTAGAGCAAGCAGGGGCAAGCGTTGCCGGTATTATTGTTGCGTTAGACCGTAAAGAAAAAGGCTTGGCTGAGCATTCTGCTATTCAAGAGCTGGCAGCAACTTTAGAAGTACCAGTACGTGCTCTTGTCGATATCGATGATTTAATCAGTTACCTAGCAGACGCCAGCGGCCAGCATAAAGACGCGACCCAGCTTGCAAAAATGCAGCATTATCGCGCCCAGTACGGCGTATAATTTATTGCAGTCTTTGCTAAGCTGGAATATTGTTTGTATCCGTTTTACCTATTAATAATATAACGTAAGTGAGCCTTATTATGAGCCAAGAAGAACAAAAAAAATCTTTGAACATACTTGTAATTATGGACCCTATTGAGCAGGTTAATTATAAAAAAGACACCAGCTTAGCGATGATGTGGTCGGCGCAAGACCGCGGTCATAGCCTCGGCTACTGCCAAATTCATGACTTATGGTTGGATCGTGGACAGTTGATGATAGATTCGCAGTCTGTCACTGTAAAGCGTGACCCTGAAGATTTTTATACGTTAGGGGATAAGACGACAGGTTCGGTCAGCGACTATGACGTTATTTTGATGCGTAAAGACCCGCCGTTTGATATGCGTTTTATTTATGCGACTTATATGCTCGATCATGCCAAAGCAGTAGGAGTGTTAGTGGTCAATGATCCACAAGCCATCCGTGACTGTAATGAGAAATTGTTTGCCACGTGGTTTAGCGACTATATGAGTCCAACGATTGTGACTAGTAAACAGGCACATATTCGTAAGTTTATCACTGAGCAGCAAGACGTTATCGTGAAGCCATTAGATGGCATGGGCGGTACCGGCATTTTCCGTCTAACTGCTGATAGCCCAAATATTGGCGTGACGCTAGAAGTATTGACCGAGCTTGAGACACTGCCAATCATGGCGCAGCGTTATCTGCCAGAGATTAAAGAAGGCGATAAACGTGTCCTTATCGTCGATGGTGTCGTGGTAGATTATAGCTTGGCACGTATTCCTGTTAAAGGTGAGACACGTGGTAATCTGGCTGCCGGTGGTAGCGGCGTGGCAATGCCACTGACCGATATTGAACGCCAAGTAGCTGAAGTGGTCGCACCCATCGTGAAAGAGAAAGGGCTGATGTTCGTCGGTTTAGACTTAATTGGCGGCCGCATTACTGAGATTAATGTCACCAGTCCTACGTGTGTCCGTGAGATTGATGATCAATGCGGTACGGATATTGCGACCGATTTCATTATCGCAATCGAGCAAAAACTGGCGATTTGAGCAAAGCAGTAATGATAGAGTGATTTATCACTAATCTATGTGCACAATGATAAAAAAATAGTTATGCTAAGATATGTCGTCGAAACATCGTTAAAACTGATGTTTTTATGATTGTTTAGCAGTAGTTATTTAAGCCAAGCCGCGATTGCTCACGGCTTGGATTTTTGTTATTGGTAAGATAGAAAATGCTGTATATCAGATAACGATTTACACTATACTATGCGGGCTTTACTGTGCGGGCTTTTATAGCGCTCTCACTGCTCGATGGCTAAGATGGTCAAGATAGCTATAGGATAATAAGTCCTTCATATAAATAAAGAAAAGATAGGCAGGCGTTCATGAAAACACCGCATATATTAATGATGGCTGCTGGTACAGGCGGGCATGTATTTCCAGCGCTTGCAGTTGCTGAGGAATTGACCCAACGCGGTGCAGTTATTCACTGGTTAGGGACGCCCAATGGCATGGAAAATGGCTTGGTTGCACCGACGGGTTATACTTTTCATGCTATTGCTATGCAAGGCTTGCGTGGTAAAGGGGTTGGGCGTTTACTGAAAATGCCCGTTACCTTATTATCAGCGACGATGGCGGTTATTAAAATTATCCGCAGTAATCAGATCGACATGGTCGTTGGTTTCGGCGGTTATGTGAGTGCGCCCGGTGGTATTGCCGCCCGTATTACCAGCACACCACTGATTATTCATGAGCAAAACGCCATTGCCGGTATGAGTAATCGTTATTTAGCTAAAATCGCCACCAAAGTGTTGCAAGCCTTTGAGAATACCTTTGCCAATAGCCAGCTTGATCGTAAGATTGAAACCGTTGGTAACCCGGTACGTAATGCCATTACCGGTGTAGCAGCGCCATCTGCGCGCTATGATATAAGTGACCACTCACCACTTAAACTGTTGGTCGTTGGCGGCTCCCTCGGCGCCCAAGCACTAAATAATACTGTGCCAAAAGCTTTGGCATTGCTTGAGCGTCCATTTGAAGTGCGTCATCAATGTGGACGCAATAATGAAGCAGCCACGCAAGCGTCATATGATAGTGAAGATTTAAGCGCTCATCAGTTTACTGTACAGCCATTCATCGATGATATGGCTGCTGCCTATAATTGGGCTGATATTATTGTCTGCCGTGCTGGCGCGTTAACGGTCACTGAAATCCAAAACGTCGGTATTGCGGCGATTTTTGTGCCACTACCAAGTGCGGTTGATGATCACCAAACGGCAAATGCTCGCACCTTAACGCTACATAAAGCAGCGGTTTTATTACCACAAAGCGAATTAACCCCTAAAAGTTTGAGTGATGAGCTTGCTCTGCTTGATCGATCCGCTTGCTTAGAGATGGCAAAAAAAGGTCATGCACTTGCCAATCGTGATTCCTGCCAACAAGTTGCCGATATTATCTGGCAAACATTATAAGTAATTAAGTAATGATGTAAACGCTCATTATTTTTCATACATTTTATCAGTCTTCTATAAAGAGAAAACGTTATGCCAACCTCCGCTAAAGCCCTAACTAAACGTTTGATTGAAATACCGGAAATGCGCCGTATTCAGCATTTACATTTTATCGGTATTGGTGGTTCGGGGATGTGCGGTATCGCTGAGGTAATGAAGAATCAAGGCTATGAAGTAAGCGGTTCTGATATTGCTGAGAGCCTCGTTACCAAACGCTTACAGCAAATTGGCATAGATATCACCATCGGCCATGATTCCAAGAATATCGCTCATGCGGATGTCATTGTCGTATCGTCTGCCATTGACCGTAGCAATCCTGAAGTAAAAGCGGCACTGGAAGCACGTCTTCCTGTGGTACGCCGTGCAGATATGCTTGGCGAGTTGATGCGCTACCGTCATGGTATCGCCGTTGCCGGTGCGCATGGTAAAACCACCACCACCAGCTTATTGACTACCATGATGGCTGAAGGCAATCTTGATCCAACCTATGTGATTGGTGGCAAGCTCAATGCGTCAGGTAAAAATGCAGCACTGGGTAGCAGTCGCTTTTTAATTGCGGAAGCGGACGAATCTGATGCGTCCTTTTTATCATTGCATCCGATGGCAGCGATCGTGACCAATATCGATCAAGATCACATGGAAACGTACGGTAATAGCTTTGATAAATTAAAAGCCGCCTATATTCAGTTTTTACAAAACATGCCCTTTTATGGTTTAGCCGTTGTTTGCGGTGATGACCCTGAACTGTATGCGATGATTGATGATATTGGGCGTCCGGTATTAACTTTTGGGCTTGAACCCTTTAACGATGTACAGGCTATTGATTTGGTCACCGAAGGTACAAAAACACATTTTACGGTATTGCGCCGTGATCATGAACCACTACGTCTGACCCTAAATATTCCGGGTGTGCACAATGTCTACAACGCGCTTGCAGCCATTACTATGGCCACCGATGAAGGCGTCGATGATCAGGCTATTACCCGTGCGCTACAAAAATTTGAAGGCGTCGGTCGTCGTTTTGAGCAGCATGCCTCTGTCACTATCGATGATGGCGATGTTTTGCTGATTGATGACTACGGTCATCATCCTAAAGAAGTCGATGCTACTATTAAAGCCGCCCGTCAAAGCTTTCCTGAGCGCCGTTTAGTCATGATCTTTCAGCCGCATCGCTATAGCCGTACGCGCGACTGCTTTGATGACTTTGTCGAAGTACTCTCCAGTGTTGATGAATTACTGTTGTTAGATGTCTATTCAGCCGGTGAAAGTCCGATTGCAGGTGCGGATACCAAAGCCTTGGCACGTAGTATTCGTTTGCGCGGTGCTGTTGAGCCGACGATTATTGATAAAGACAATATCGCCCCTGTAATGCAGCGCCTACTCAAAGCAAATGATATGTTAATTACCCAAGGTGCTGGTAATGTGGGACAAATAGCGATCGAATTGGCCGCTAACAACCTTTATATCAAATAATCTTTATAAGCATTGCTTTCAAAATATTAGGAGCACTAATGATGACCATGAATAATACGCAAAAAAATAACGATAATATAAACCAAGGCGTCGATAGTACTGAGCAAAACGCTAGAGGCAATATTAAAGATAATATTGAAAACAACATTAAAGGTGATGCTCAAAATAACGCTGCCCCTATTATTAATCCAGAACCCGCATTAGCCGCAGCTGCACGAGCAGAGCAAGATAAAATAAACAACGATAGCCAAAGCGCGGATGTATTGCCAGCTATCAAAGAAAGCAAGGTAAAAGAGGCCAGTGAATTTGGTAAAGTCGCTGTTATCTACGGCGGTAGTGGCAACGAGCGCAGTGTTTCTTTAGATAGTGGTGCTGCTGTATTGCAAGCACTACAAAACCAAGGTGTTGATGCCACCCATTTTGATCCTAAGCATCAAGATATTACCGAACTGCGTGATTATGATCGTGTGTTTAACGTCTTACATGGTCGCGGCGGCGAAGATGGTCTGTTACAAGGCGTGCTGCAATGGTTTGATATTCCGCAGACAGGTTCGGGTATTTTAGCATCGGCACTCGGTATGGATAAAGTGCGTACCAAGCAGCTGTGGCAAGGTTGTGG
Source organism: Psychrobacter sp. DAB_AL62B (assembly GCF_028895345.1). Lineage (NCBI taxonomy): Bacteria > Pseudomonadati > Pseudomonadota > Gammaproteobacteria > Moraxellales > Moraxellaceae > Psychrobacter > Psychrobacter sp. DAB_AL62B. The sequence continues at coordinate 63,273 of NZ_SAXC01000006.1, read as the reverse complement.
TTTATCAACGGCACCATTTTCGTTGCTTACCGCTGAGACTGACTGGCAGCAAGTCGTCAATATGTTAGGACTACCACTTATTATCAAACCGGTACACGAAGGCTCAAGTATTGGTATGACTAAGGTTAATCACCTTGATGAGCTGCCAGCTGCTTACGCTACCGCGGTACAGTGCGGTGATGTGGTGATGGCTGAGCGCTGGATTACCGGTCGCGAATTTACCATTGTTATTATTGATGATGAATCATACCCAGTGATTCGTCTAGAGCCTGCTGATATTACCAATTTTTACGATTTTGAAGCCAAATACAATCGTAACGATACCAGTTACTATATTCCCTGTGGTCTAAGTGCCGCCGATGAAAAGCATCTGCAAGATTTAAGCTTGGCAGCGTTTCGTGCCGTCGATGCTAAAGGTTGGGGACGTATTGATGCGATGCAAGACGAAGCAGGTAACTTTTGGCTGCTTGAGATTAATACCGTACCAGGTATGACCAGTCATAGTTTGGTTCCCATGGCGGCTAAAGCTCGTGGTATGGACTTTGATAGCTTATGTTGGCATATTTTAGCGCAAACATTATAAATACTTATCAAAAGCGTCAGCTTTTTGATTTAAAGATTGGTTAAAAAGCCACCCTGAAATAACTGGCAGAAAAATGTATTTAACACTTTTAACATAGTTTTAGATCAGATAAATAGTGGTGTTTAAAAAGGTTAATGTATCGCTAGAGCTGCTATACCACAGCTTCATGTAAACTTGTGTAAATTCGTTGTTAGTAGTAGGGGTTAGGCTATTGTTTAAAGGTAAAATGCGTTAATATTGTAACCACCAGTCTATTTTGGTGATATTTATGCAACTCTCTGTTAAGTCCTTCATTAATTGAGAAAAATGTTACGTTTAAATGAATTTAATCACATTTTATATAGCCTTTTAGACAAGTAAATTGATAGCATATCTATCAAATAGATTTCTACGAATGATAAAGCATAAGCAGGTCTACATTAATAAAAAGCATCATCAGCTCTATGCAATTATTAATCAGATATAAATATTCAAATATAAATATAGGGACGACGTTTATTATGGCTCAAACTGTCAATGACGTAGCTGACTTGATGAGTGATAAAACCCGTCAACCAAAATCGAACTTTCAAGTACCGACTACCGTCAAATACTTTTTTACCGTATTGGTGCTAGGTTTGTTAGTATTGATATTGATAATGGGTGGTAAAGCATTACGTGATGCTCCTCCCGCCGCTATTCATGTCAGCAACCAAGGATTGACGGTTGCACAATATCGAACGCTACAGCAGGTTATGAACCAACAGAGTGTGAGCAGTTTTTTTACCTCTGATTTACAAGCGTTGCGAGATATTACGACCGGTCTGGCTTGGGTTGACCAAGTGAGTATTAGCCGTGATTGGCAGCGTGGTATTGTGGTCACCGCATTACCCAAACAGGCCGTGGCCAATTTTGGTACCGAGCGTTTGGTTGATGCAAAAGGCAGCGTTTTTGTCCCTGCTGATAGTAGAGACTTAACGCAGGAGCGTTTTGCGACTTTGCAAGGTGATATTGCTCAAGCACCAGTTATTATGCAACAGATGCAGCAAGTAAATGATTGGTATGCACCGCTTGATCTGCAAGTTGCAGATATCATTCTGTCCCCTAGAATGACTTGGTTGATCCGTTTTGATAATGGGCTACGGGTTATCGTTGACAATGAAAATACAGCACAAAAACTGTTGAATCTAAGTCAGCTGCTTGGTAACCAATTAAGCAATCGCCGTGAGGAGATACAGTCAGTAGATCTTCGTTACAAAAATGGATTTACCATTGCATGGAATATAGCGCCGCCACAAAATAGTGAAACACCACCATAAAAGCACAGCAGAAATAAAATAGTAAATTAGTAGTCAATACACTATATTTGTCTACTTTTTTGGTATAAAGAATTACCCTACAATATCATCGCTTGATGATAACCCTTTTAATGATTTAATGGAGACATCATTTGGTCTCCTGTTTAGCGATAATTTGTCTGGTACCATGAAAAATACTGAAAATCTGGTTGTTGTCCATCTAAGTGCCACGGCAGTTTATGTCGTTATTGGCAGCGTTGTCTCTGCAAAAGACATTCGTATTATGGGTGTTGGGCAAGTTAAAAATAGTGACTTTTATCAAGGTCAAATAAAGCATCGCGAACGTTTGCAAGGCGCTATCAAACAAGCCATTCAAGAAGCGGAAGATACCGCCAATTGTCGCGTGCATAGTGTGTGGTTAACGATGGCAACACCTGAACTGTTGAGCAAAAACAGTACCGGTGATGTTAGAGTAGAAGACGAAGTCGCACGTACCAAAGATATGGTGCAGGCGTTATCGAATGCTAAGTCGCAAGATTTGTCGTCGGATTACTATTTGATGCATTGTTGCCAGCAAGGCATTTATATTGATAATCAAGAGTTTATGGTGGATGACGCCATTGACATGGTGGCGCACAACATTGCCGTGATGTATCACATGATGATGATGCCGGTTGCGAGCCGTCAGAATATCCAAAAACTACTGCAAAGCTGTGATGTTGGTATTGACCATATCGTTTTTGATGCGGTGACCAGTGCAGAATATAGCTTAATGAGTGAAGAGCGCCAACAGGGCGTTTGTTTAATCGATATCGGCGCTAGTACTACCAGTATTTGTGTTTATAAAGAAAATAAGCTGATTTTTACGCATTGCATCGCTACCGGCAGTCATGAGGTGACGATGGACATTTCGGCAGATGTTGGTATCTCTATGATAGAAGCTGAAAAGCTAAAAAAATCGTATGGTACGGTTGATGTCAATAGTGTAGATCCAAGCTCGTTTTTTATCTTTAAGCCACAAGGGTCAGGCGATGAAATTAATATCGGTATCTATAATTTAGCTCGTATTATTGAAGCCCGTTACGTGCAGATTTTTACCGAGGTGGTTCGCCAGCTGCATGAAGCTGACCTATTAAGCTATATTGATAAAGGCATTGTGCTGACAGGTGGTGGTAGTTCAATTAAAGGCATGATACCGTTTGCCAAAAAATTGCTTAAAATGCCAGTGGTATTGACCAATACCCATCCTGCTATTAGTGCTTATAACCATTTTGATAATGATGAATCATTTAAGCAGCTAAATCTTCAGGTCAATGATCGCGCTTATCAAACGGCATTTGGGACATTACTATATAGTCAAAGCGAGCAGTTTCGGCGTAGTGAAAAAAGTGAGCCTGAAGCGATTCAAAAAAACCGAGTGACTGGCGTCTTTCAAAGTGCAGGGCAACGTTTTGCTAGTGTCTTAAAAAAGATACTATAATTCTGCGGGGATTCTGCTGGCAAAATATTTATAGCATACAGATAAGTATTTTGCGCTTAAGACCATGCAACAATATTAAAAGCAATACCCTGTATAATAACGGCATATTTGGGCTAAGCGTTACTATTTAAGCCATTGCCCTGTTTTATTTCAATACATTTATATATAGTAAGTCGATAGCGCGCCATATGAGTGTGTTAACACGTATCGACCATCACGCTATCTGCAACTGGAGAAACCTTTTTATGTCAAAATACACCATGCCAGATGATAACCAGCTTCAAAATAATGGCCAGGCAAGCTTCACTGTATTCGGTGTAGGCGGCGGTGGCGGTAATGCAGTTGAACATATGGTACAACAAGGGATTAGAGGGGTAACGTTTGTCTGTGCGAATACCGACAAACAGGCGCTTGATCGTTTGACCGCACCGCATAAATTGCAACTTGGCGCAAAAACAAACCGTGGTCTAGGCGCAGGGGCGAACCCAGAAGTTGGTCGTGAAGCCGCAGAAAGCGACGAAGAAGCGATTCGTGCGTTACTTGAACACTCAGATATGGTGTTTATCACCGCTGGAATGGGTGGCGGTACTGGTACTGGTGCAGCACCAGTGGTTGCGCGCATTGCTAAAGAAATGGAAGTGTTGACAGTCGCAGTAGTCACCACACCATTTAAGTTTGAAGGTGGCAAACGTATCAAGGCTGCTAAAGCGGGTATTGAGCAGCTCACCAACTTCGTTGACTCTATTATTACGATCCCAAATGATAAGTTAATGAGTGTTTACGGCAATATTTCTATGCAAGACGCATTCAAAAAAGCGGATGATGTGTTGTTACATGCGGTTCAAGGTATTGCTGAAACCATCGCCAGCGAAGGTATGATTAATATCGATTTTAATGATATTCGTACTGCAATGACAGCAAAAGGTCATGCGATGATGGGTATTGGTCGTGCCAGCGGTGATGACCGTGCGCGTCAAGCCACTGAAAAAGCCATTAGATCGCCATTGCTTGACGATTTGCGTCTGGAGAATGCCAAAGGCTTACTCGTCAACGTAATTTCTTCTGAGTCGTTATCATTGGATGAGATGAGCAAAATCAGTGTCATAGTAGAAGAAATCACTGATATAGATGAGGCGCATATTTTCTATGGCTCTGTCATTGATGAAAAAATGGGTGATGATTTGCATGTGACCGTTATTGCAACGGGTCTGACCTTAGATGAAAATGCGGGTGAAGAGCCTGAAGTAGTAGAGCAGCCTGTGCCATCTGTGAATAGCACACAGCCTGTCGACCCAAACTTGCATACTAGCGCTTTGAATAGCCAAAAACAGTCTCAAGCTCAATACCAAGAAAATCCAATCCGTTCAAATGCTGCGCCAGAACAGACTAAAACTAAGACTAATAGCATTCAAGACTATCTTAAGCGTCAACAAAACAAATAGTCATTTATAAATACTTATCATTAAAAAAGCCAGCGCTCAATCGCTGGCTTTTTTGTGTCTGTACATAACCAAGGTCTATTTATAAAATCGCTTAAGTAAAAGCTATAAATATCTATAAAAAGACATGGTTAAACAATTTCAGTGTAAGACACTTTATAGGATAAAACGTCCCTAAAACTCACTATTTCGTAGCTATTAATCAATTATTGAGACATAAAAGCCAGCAATAATAGAGTTATGATAAATGTTATTAATCAAAGAAATAAGGAAATTAACGCTTTTTAACGCTAGCGAAGCAGGGGCGGGTAATGCTACACTATGCCAATTGTAACAAAATATGTGAGAAGACAGCCATGAACCAACGAACCATAAAAACAGCAATAGCCGTTACCGGTACTGGTCTTCATAGTGGTCAACCTGTTGATTTAGAGTTTCATCCGCAGCCAGTTAATACCGGAATCGTTTTTGAGCGTTCGGATATTGCCGGTAGCCTGCCCATTCCTGCGAGTGCATTTTTGGTACAAGATACCATGATGTCATCAAATCTTGTCTTTGGTGGTACGCGTGTCGGTACGGTTGAGCACTTGCTAAGTGCGATAGCTGGTCTTGGGGTTGATAATCTACTAGTCCGTGTGTCGGCTTCAGAAATACCGATTATGGATGGCAGTGCTGCGCCGTTTGTGGGACTGCTATTACAAGCAGGTTTCCGTGAGCAGGATGCTTTAAAGAGATTTATTAAAATAGTAAGATCGGTACGCGTTAAAGTTGACGATAAATGGGCAGAGCTACGTCCTTATGAAGGGTTTGAATTAAATTTCGAAATTGATTTTGACCATCCTGCTATTGATAAAAATTTCCAACATGCGCAGCTACAGTTTTCTACCCAAAACTTCATCGAACAATTGAGCTCAGCGCGTACCTTTGGTTTTTTACGTGATATTGAAACTTTACGTCAGAATAATTTGGCATTAGGCGGTAGCATGGACAATGCTATTGTCATCGATGAAGCCAAGATTTTGAATGAAGAAGGTTTACGTTTTAATGATGAATTTGTTCGTCATAAAATTCTAGATGCGCTTGGCGATTTATATTTAATCGGCTATCCAATTTTAGGTCGTTTTAATGCCTACAAATCTGGTCATGCATTGAATAATTTATTAGTTCGTGAGATTTTATCGGATCATAATAACTTTGAAATTGTAACATTTGATGACAACGTAACTTGTCCTATCGAATATTTACCTTTGAATAGCTTAACTGTCTAAGGATGAATACAGGAATATACACGAAGTATCGAAACAATTACGCAATATTACATTAATTGGTTATAAGTAAGGTCAAACAATATTCGTTTAAATGGATGCTTTCCTAATAGTTTTATAAGAAATATGCTACATAGTAGGTAAGATAAAAGCTGTAGAGAATAATGAAATCATCTGTTGGTTATGTTCACAATGTGAATAGCACTGATAGATGATTTTTTTTGTTTACGAGATTACAAAAACCCAGCGCTGGCGGTGTCAACTACTTGGTTTTTTTACATAACTTTACAATAGGAAATGAGAGTTTTTACTGACCTGCTAAGCGCAAAAGTGCTTTTTTAAGGTTTTCATCAGTGGTGACACTCTCTGCAGCCTGTGATATAGTCCGCTTTGTGTTTTGGCTAAAGGCCTGATTTTCATGGCCTTTATGAGGCTTTGATAAGGGTGCTGACAACGCTGATGATGATTTAGAATAATGATTATCAGCAGATATCTTGGCCACTACGACGCGAATTTGCTTGAGTTGTTTAAATGTAATTGACTGCTCTGTTAACACCTGCAAATAAGCACTCTGTAAATAGCGGATATGATTAGCAGCAGTCATTGAGCCTACACTGAGTATTAATTGCTCAGCGGTTAAACCCACAACCCAGCAGTTACTGAGAATTTCCTCTGGTAGACAATCTACCAAAAGCTCTTTTACTTCAGTGGTTGCTTGTATATATAAACGCATATTGTCTGCAAGAGTTTGAGGTAGCGCGCTACCAGCAAAAGCTTGATGATCGATAAGTTTAGCAAGTCGGTTAGGTTGTTTTTTTGACATCGTCATAACTCATCTAAAGCGATTGAAGAAGCACATGGCTAAGCTGTTAATAATTTCAGCGTTCGTCATTGAAGAAACAAGAGTGAGCTGTTCTACTAAAGATTTTATCATGTTTGTCTTATGATTATATTTTCTAAACTAATTCATGCTTCGTCACGGATGACGAGCAATCCCGTATTCACAATAGGTAGTAAATTTATGAAACAAGCTTTATTAATTTTGTCAGTATTGGGAATGGGCGTGGCACAGACAAGTGGTGCTGCCGAAACCACCTTTCAATCAAATAATACCTTGACTCATACCATCACAAATATCTCTGCTGCTTCGAACTACGGTTCAAGTCGTAATATCTACAGCACCAATAGCGGCGCTTATGTTTCTAGTAATGACGAAATTAGCCAAGCAATCGATAATTTAAGCGCGCATGCAAAACAAAAAGAATATCAGCTTGCTTCGCTAACCAGTCGTTTGTCTTATGAGCAGCGTCAGCAGCAAGCAAATACAGTGCCAGATCGTTATTCTGCGCCTGCTATTGCAGCAGCAAATGCATCACGAGTCGCTTTATCTAACAGCTCTGGTTACTGTGCTCGTTACGTACGTAAAGCGCTACAATCAGCTGGCTATGAATTTACCCCTAATCCTTCAGCCTATCAATATGCCTCTCGTGGCACATTGTCACAAGCAGGCTTTAGCAAAATTAGTAACAATATGCCGACCCAAGTTGGTGACGTTATTGTTTATGATCGTAGCTCAAGACGTCCACATGGCCATATCCAAATATTTGATGGTAATGGCTGGGTATCTGATTTCCGTCAAAACGGTATCAGCCCATATAGCGGTGTTAATAGCTATACAACATGGCGCGATTCAAAATACGTTGATGATGCCTCAAACCGTGGTATCTACCTTGCAATGGCTGACAAATAAGAATCGTTTAGCTGCTTTTCATGGCTTTTTAAGTTAAGCGTTTTCTCCGAACTCAGTAATATCTTTTGTGATATTACTGAGTTTTTTTTGCGCTTTGAATGATGGTATCAAACCTTCAAAAGTAGCTATTTAATCAGCGCCGCTTTATGGTTAAATCTTGACCAATAATGACGATTATGAAAATCAGGCGGGGAGGAGTGTTCGGGGGCGAAATATAAAGCCGTGTTGCCAAAGTATAAAATGACACAAGGATGTATATATTCGATGGCAGTATTATTGATTCCAGTTGTTTCGTTGGACAGTTGGCTTAATGGCGTCCTAAAGCTGCGCTCGTAGTGATACAGTTTAGGTGCTGAGCTTTTAGATGTTGTCGATAACTGGCTAGAAGCTTTGGTCTCTACTAAGGGCATTTGCTGATTTGAGGTATCAATCCAATCGATAGAGGCGCGTGTCTGTCCATCTGCTTGCAGCAAAGATTTTGGTGGAAGTGTCGCAGGGTTACGATAGCTTTTAAACTGATACATTGCATAACGACCGTCAGGACTTGCGTTTATCTCGACATACGCCGTTGTTTCATGAGTATTAGGTAACTTATCACCATCTTCTGAACGTCTACTAATTAAAGAACCTGCCAAAAAGCATTCAAGGCAAGTTTGTTCCCATAGATAATCAGTAAAGCTTACTTGCTCTGATTGCCACTTTGGCCAATTGAATTGAGTAGCTAACGATTCAGTAGGTAGCATTACACTATATTCTAGCTCTAAGTAAGCGTTTGGCTGCTTTACAAGCGTTGCGGTTACTTGCACACTAATGTTTTGTAAGGTTTCTACCGTCACACCAAGTTGCTGTGCATCCTCTGCTAAAGTTTCAGTTGCTAGACGTAAATCAAAACGCTGGCTCATGTCTTTATTACCTCAAATATAGGTATTATAATATTTGATACGCACTATTATTCATATCAAATACTCGATATCAGTAAATCCTAAGCGATAAATAATATAAAAGCCGCGAGCAAAGATGCATCACGGCTTTTATAATCTAAAAATCTAACTGGCATATCAGCAGGATAAGCTTGTTTTTAAGCGGCCTACCAATAATAAACGACTAAGCGTTACGGGCAAGATTCGATAGTTTAGGATTGGCGTTTGGATTTTTACGAAGCAATAGCGCCATGCGACCAATTGAGTGAATCAACGTCGCCTTAGCAGTAGCAGCAAGCTCAGCACCGATGACGTCACGCTCTTCTTTGGTGCCTGCAGGCAGTTTTACTTTAATGAGCTCGTGATCTGATAAGGCGCGATCGATCTCTTCCGTGATGCTTGGCGTGATACCTTTGTTGCCAATCATAACAATCGGTTTTAGATCATGACCAATGCCTTTTAGGCGTTTGATGGTAGCGTTATCAAGTTGCATAGAATTCCTAGGGTTTGGTAAAAATAGATGACAGTGCGAATGTGTGCAGTTAATGACCATTATAGATAATCTATGATCATCTTGCATGAGATCAGCAGGATTTTGCACGATTTTACGTAATGAAAATGTTAAACTGCAAGTATGAGCACATTATAAACGCTACGGCCTTATAAAGCAGCGTTTTCACTAAGAAAATTTGACCGTTTAATCGTCTAAGACGGATGAATGGATTAATTAGTCGCTCAGTGAGAATAGTTGAGTACGTATTAAAAGCTGCTTATCAGAAAATTATTTAATGAAAGACCGTTTAATAGACGTTTATGAGTATTTTGCAAAATTATAGGAGCAGGAATTTTGGTCACACGTATTGAAAATAAAAAATTGTCAAAAAGCAGTAGTGCTTGGATGAAGGAGCATATTGACGATCCTTATGTGAAAAGAGCCCAAAAGGACGGCTACCGTGCCCGTGCCGCTTACAAGTTACTCGAGATTAATGAAAAAACCAATTTGATTAAAAAAGGTATGACTGTTGTTGATTTGGGTAGTGCGCCTGGTAGTTGGTCACAAGTTGCCGGTGAATTAGTGGGCGAAAAAGGCATATTGATTGCTTCTGATATTTTGCCTATGGATACTTTGCCAGACGTCACCTTCATTCAAGGCGACTTTCGCGAGGCCGAAGTGTTTGACCGTATCATGGCGGAGGTGGGCGATAGACAAGTCGATGTGGTGTTATCTGATATGGCCCCTAATACTGCCGGTAATAGCGCAATCGATCAGCCGCGTATGATGTACTTATGTGAGCTTGCGGTCGATTTCGCGCTTGCAACCTTACCAGAAGGTGGCGCGCTTATTATGAAAGTGTTTCAAGGTGAAGGTACACAAGAATTACGCAAGCAGATGCAGCTTGATTTTAGTAAAATCCGTAGTATCAAACCGGGCGCTTCACGACCACGCTCAAAAGAGATGTTTTGGATCGCTATTAAATAGTTTTAACGTCAATAAGTTGCGATAATATTACATGAGATAATGCGTCACCATATAATGTATTGATGTTTAAATGAAAACCGCTACAATCGTTAACTGAATAAATGCGAAACCTGCTTGAATTATTCAGGTTTATACCACATATAATGCTATATTAACTTTGTTTCAAACCTATGTTTAAGTATTTATGTTTTAAGCAAAGTCGTCTGATCGTAAGCGCCTTATAAACTCAGTTATCTATTGTTATTGTGCATGTTTATATGGCTTATTACTTCCAGTAAAAGTGTGAGGTTGTTTTTATGACCTCTCTTTTGGATGAATAAGCGATAATTTGCCAATAGCCCTTGAATAGTGAGACATACGTTTATATATAGACGTCACGTGTTTAGTAAACACACCAATAAGTAAGGGATGGGAATAACTAGTGAGCGACATGGTAAAAAATACCTTATTGTGGCTGGTGGTAATCGGCGTTTTAGTGCTGGTGTTTAGCGGCTTTGATAAATCATCTGAGCCGGATAGCCTTAACTACTCTGAGTTTGTGACCGCTGTGTCAGAAAATCAAGTAGCCAGTGTTGAAATTGATGGCGAGCAAATCATCGGTGAAAAGAAAAATGGTTCTTCATTTGAGACCATTAGACCAGCTGTGTCTGATGAGCAGCTCATGCCACTATTGCGCGAGAACCAAGTTGAAGTGCAAGGCACAGCGCCTAAGCGTCAAAGTGTCCTGATGCAATTGCTAATAGCCAGTTTCCCAATTCTATTGATTATTGGTCTGTTTTTGTTCTTTATGCGTAATATGCAAGGTGGTGCTGGCGGTAAAGGCGGCGGACCAATGAGCTTTGGTAAATCGAAAGCCAAAATGCTGACCGAAGACCAAATCAAAGTGAGTTTTGAAGATGTGGCTGGTTGTGAAGAAGCCAAAGAAGAAGTGGTTGAGGTAGTTGAATTCTTGCGTGACCCTGATAAATTCACTAAGCTTGGCGCGACAATTCCACGTGGTATCTTGATGGTAGGCCCACCAGGTACGGGTAAAACGCTACTAGCAAGAGCTATCGCTGGTGAAGCAAAAGTACCGTTCTTTTCGATTTCAGGTTCTGACTTTGTTGAGATGTTCGTGGGTGTCGGTGCGTCACGTGTCCGTGATATGTTTGAACAAGCGAAAAAGAGCGCCCCTTGTATCATCTTTATTGATGAGATTGATGCAGTCGGTCGCCATCGTGGTTCAGGTATGGGCGGCGGTAACGATGAGCGCGAGCAGACGCTGAACCAATTATTGGTCGAAATGGATGGTTTTGAAGGCAACGAAGGCGTTATCGTCATTGCTGCAACCAACCGTGCCGATGTTCTTGATAAAGCATTATTGCGTCCCGGTCGTTTTGACCGTCAGGTTCAAGTTGGCTTGCCAGACATCAAAGGTCGTGAGCAAATTCTTAAAGTACATTTGAGAAAACTGCCTAATACAATCGGTGTTGATGCCAACGCACTTGCCCGCGGCACACCTGGATTTAGTGGTGCGCAGCTGGCCAATCTTGTCAACGAAGCGGCATTGTTTGCGGCTCGTCGCAACAAAAAAAGCGTTGATATGAATGATTTTGAAGACGCGAAAGATAAGCTATATATGGGTCCTGAGCGTAAATCAATGGTGATACGTGAAGAAGAGCGCCGTGCTACCGCTTATCACGAAGCAGGTCATGCACTAGTTGCTGAGCTGCTTCCGGGCACCGACCCTGTGCATAAAGTCACTATTATGCCGCGTGGTTTTGCCCTTGGTGTTACTTGGCAGTTGCCCGAACACGATCAGACCAGTCTATATAAGTCAAAAATGCTGAGTGATATTGCTATCTTGTTTGGCGGCCGTATTGCAGAAGAAGTATTTATCCATCAAATGTCAACGGGTGCATCTAACGATTTTGAGCGCGCAACCAAAATGGCGCGTGCTATGGTTACCAAGTATGGCATGTCAGACGCACTAGGTATCATGGTGTATGAAGATGACGATAGCTCGCAAGGCTACTTTGGTGGTGGAACTCGCACCATATCAGAAGCCACGCAGCAAAAAGTAGATGAAGAAGTGCGCCGTATGCTAGAAGAGCAATATGACATCGCTCGTGAGTTGATTGAAGGCAACCAAGAAAAAATGCATGCCATGGTTGAGGCTTTGATGAAATGGGAAACCATTGACCGTGATCAGTTGCAAGATATCCTAGCAGGTGAACAACCTCGTCCGCCAAGAGTTTATCAGCATAATGAAGTGAACTTATCGAAAGGCGATATGAAAACAGTTGGAACGACGCCTCCGCCATTACCAGCGATGTAATATTTACTTCATCAACATTCAGTAGAAAAAGCCCTTTTTAGAAAGGGCTTTTTTGTTGCCGCTATTTTAGAATCGTATAAGATTTACTGCTATCATAAGCTACTCTTTAAGACCGTTTTTTCAATCTTTTATATAATGGATGGGTCATGTCGTTATTCCAACCTTTACCTGCTTATACGGTGACCAGCCGCGATAAAGTATTAGACCTATCACAACCTAATATTATGGGTATTCTTAATGTTACACCAGATTCATTTTCTGATGGTGGACAGTTTAATGGGATCGATAAAGCAGTTGCCCATTGTCAGCAAATGATAAAGGCTGGTGCAACCATTATCGATATCGGTGGTGAGTCTACGCGACCAAATGCGGACGCTGTGGCAACCGATGAAGAGATACAACGTGTTATACCTATTGTGCAAGCAATCAGAGATCACTGTGGTGATAGTATTTGGCTTTCTATTGACACCAGTAATCCGGCGGTCATGCAGGCAGCTTTTGAGGTAGGTGCTGATATTTGGAATGATGTGCGGGCGCTTAAACGCGCAGGTGCAGCAGCGATGGCCGCTCAGCTTGATATACCGGTTATGCTGATGCATATGCGCGGCGAACCAACAACCATGAATAATCTGGCGCAATATGATGATGTCATCAGTGAAGTACATATAGAGTTAAAAGCATGTATCGATGAAGTCACCAGTATGGGTGTCAAACGTGAAAAAATAATTATCGACCCCGGTTTTGGTTTCGCTAAAAACTATGAGCATCACTGTGTATTATTAAGTCAGCTTAAAAATTTGCAAACACTTGAACTGCCGATGATGTTTGGTATATCGCGCAAGCGATTTTTGGCAGAAGTGCTGACCAAAACTGGTGTGCAAGGGCTTACTACTACCCAACCGCCCGAGCGTGATACGGTAGGTACTGCTGCTGGTATTTTTGCGCTTCAGCAGGGTGCTAGCATTATTCGTACTCATAATGTCACTATGATGCAGCAAGCCGTGGCATTATGGAGCCAGCTATCTGCCTACGATAAATACTAATAGCTGTGACTAGATGCTTATAATTAGATGGCTATGCTTAAGTGATTAGAATCAAAAATAGATTTATTTTTGACAGTGATTTCTAACAATAGAACTGCCGAATCCTAATATTTATTTAAATACAATATACAATGTAAACCAATGAGAATATTTTTATGACGATTATAAATCAACCAGAGCCAACCAATGAACAACGTCGCATTATTTATCAAGCACGCCGAGGCCTCAAAGAGTTGGACTTTTATTTTGATCCGTATATCAAAGAGATATATCTAACGGCTGCACCTGCAGAACAAGAAACATTTGCTCAAATGTTGACTCATGAAGACCCTGATTTATTGGATTATTTCACCAATCAAAATCGTCCAGAAGATGAGGCGCTATGGGAATTGGTCAATAAGATTAAGACATGGCGCCATAGTAAAAGTTTGGTTTAATGATTCAAAGGATTGTTTGAATACCAATAATCCTCATCTGTCGTTTAAAGCGCTTGATCTAATTTTCTAATTATCAAAGCCGCTTTAAACAATCCTAATTAATTAAAGCTATGCTGCAGTAACCAATATGACAACGCTAACCTCGCTACGTATCGACACCGCTATTAAGGCAATGAGCTATTTGCGCATGGCATTTTATAGCGTCCTAGCTAGCGCGATCATTATATTAGCAGGGCTTGCTTCATTGTCACTATGGCAATATGTTTTAATGCTAATCATCAGCGCCGCAGTCATAAGTTACTTAGCATTATCACAACCAATATTATTGCATATAACACAGCCGCCACTCGATAAGAGTGTGTATCAAAATTGGCAACTGTTAATACGTACAGGTCGCGGGGATGCATTATGGCAAGCAGAGCTTAGTACGCTCAATCATTATCGCTGGGTTATATGCTTTGATTTTATTGTTATAGAACCCTATCAACGCCGTTTATCTGTGGCTGTGTTTCGTGATCAAGTCAGCGCTGAGCAATGGCGAGAGCTAACTATCTTGGCCAATATGATTTCTAGTAAAACCGCTTAGACAAAGGTAAGTTGATTTTATGGCTTCTAATTAGTTATCTGCTTTATCTGGTAATGTCAAACTATCTACTACATGTCATAACAAAATACCTATCTAGACAGAGAAAAAGATTTGATATATTAGAATCAATCGTTAAAAGTGGTTTACGAAATATTGATTAATGATATATACAGCAGTCGTTATTTCGATAAGTGAAACCTTTCGACGATGAATTTTATTATAATAAAAAGGAACAGACTATGAGTTTACTAGGGAATTTAGTGAGCCAAGTGGCACGTAGCGCGATGGACCCAGAGGATGCCCAACGCAATCCAGTCAATCAACGTATTAATCCGCGTCGTACTGGTGGGCTAGGCGATATATTGGGTAACGTATTAGGCGGTGGCAATCAACCGAGTGGCTATAACCCCCAGCAGTATGAGCGTCGCTCAGACAATGGCTTTGGCTTAGATGACATTATCGGCGGTCTAACAGGTGGTGGTTTAACAGGAAATAGTCAGCGTGGTGGTATGAGTTCAGGTGCGGGCGGGCTTGGCGACATATTAGGTAGTGTATTGGGTGGACAGACTATGGGTGGCCAAACTAGACAGTCTGGCTTCGGCGGTAAAGGGATGCTAATCGCTGCATTGATGCCAATGGTATTAAACTGGATCAAACGTAATGGTGGTTTGAGCGGTGCATTATCAAAAATTACTGGCATGGGCTATGAAAACCAAGCGAAGTCGTGGATGAGTAATCAACAAGACAATGACAATCTTGATCCAAACGAAATCAGTCGCTTATTTGATGACAGTGAAATCCAGCAAGTCGCTGCTCACACCGGCGCTAACGATACAGAAGTACGTCAAGGTTTGGCTGAGTTACTGCCTGAAGTTATGAACCAACTGACACCAAATGGTAACTTGGAT
Source organism: Psychrobacter sp. DAB_AL62B (assembly GCF_028895345.1). Taxonomy (NCBI): domain Bacteria; kingdom Pseudomonadati; phylum Pseudomonadota; class Gammaproteobacteria; order Moraxellales; family Moraxellaceae; genus Psychrobacter; species Psychrobacter sp. DAB_AL62B. The sequence goes on along the minus strand of NZ_SAXC01000006.1, from coordinate 47,788 downwards.
AATGAGACTGAGGCTAACCAAGAGGTTGACCAAATTATTAGTCAGTTATCAAGCCGATTGGGTGCGTTAAAGTAGGATAGTTCTTTCTATTCATTGTTTTAAAGTGGCAAAAATAAAAAAGAGTACATATCTGTGTGCTCTTTTTTTTATTTTTTTAATACTATAAAAACAAGCTCATCGAAATGTATGGAACGGCAAAAGCACCCAGGAAATGAGGAGCATTTTTCATACTCAAGCACCACCGAACCTGTATTTATTCGTTTTGAACAGAGTATAAATATGTTAAAAATAGTGAATAAACACCATAAATAGATTTGAAATTATTATGATAACTGTATAATTTATTTAGTACTACTTTATAAAAGCTGTTAATTTGAGGATATTTCACCTTAAAGGTAGCGATATCTGAGGGTATAAATATTTTATAAGGATATATTACTCATGCCATTTAAGCCTATACCTGCTGCGCTTGCGATTTTAGTCAGCCTTATCATCTGGTTTGTCATTCCTGTGCCTAATGGGGTCACACCTGCAGCGTGGCATATGTTGGCATTATTTATCGGCACTATTGTCGCCATCATCGGTAAAGTCTTGCCTATTGGCGCGATTGCCATTATTGCCGTCACCTTGGTGGCGCTTACTGGTGTGACCAACGAGAGTCCAAAAGAAGCGATTGCTGATGCGTTATCAAGCTATTCGAGCCCTCTGATTTGGCTTATTGGTGTTGCAGTGATGATATCGCGGGGATTAATAAAAACGGGTTTAGGTCGGCGTATCGCTTATTATTTTATCTCTATCTTTGGTAAAAAAACCATCGGGGTCGCGTATTCTTTGACTGCGGCGGAGCTGATGATCGCACCGATTACACCCTCTAATACGGCTCGTGGCGGTGGTATTATTCATCCTATCATGAGGTCGATTGCGCAAAGCTTTCATTCTACGCCAGAAGAAGGCACACAGAAAAAAATTGGTCGTTATTTAGCCATGGTTAATTATCATGCCAATCCAATCACGTCCGGTATGTTTATTACCGCTACTGCACCGAACCCATTAGTAGTGGATCTGGTCAACAAAGCTACTGGTAGTGAGATTCAGCTGTCATGGACGACGTGGGCAGTCGCGATGTTTATACCAGGGATGCTCTGTTTATTATTAATGCCATTGGTTATTTATTTAATATATCCACCGGATGTCAAAGTAACTCCCGATGCGAAAAAATTTGCCAAAGATAATTTAACAGAAATGGGTCAGGTGAGCACGCAAGAAAAAATCATGTTAGGCGTCTTTGCGCTGATGCTGATACTGTGGGCAAATATTCCTGCTCTAATTTTTGGTGAGCAATTAAATGTTGATGCGACCACCACCGCTTTTATAGGATTGACGACGTTAATACTGACTGGCGTACTAACTTGGGATGATGTGCTTAAAGAAAAATCTGCATGGGATACCATTATTTGGTTTGGCGCCCTTATTATGATGGCCTCTTACCTTAATAAATTGGGTTTAATCAGCTGGTTCTCAAGTAATATCGAATCAATGATTGGAACGCTAGGAGTAGGCTGGGTCGGCGCTGTAGTTATTTTGACCTTAGTTTATCTGTATATCCATTACTTTTTTGCTAGTACTACCGCTCATATCACTGCGCTATTTGCCGCTTTCTATGCAGTAGGATTGACTTTAGGGGCACCTCCGATGTTATATGCGCTGATTTTGGCAGCAGCAGGCAATATCATGATGACGCTCACTCATTATGCAACAGGTACCGCACCAGTTATCTTTAACTCAGGCTATGTGACGTTAGGAGAGTGGTGGAGTATTGGTGCCATCATGAGTGTGGTAAACCTTGTAGTATGGATAGGTGCAGGGTTACTTTGGTGGAAACTACTTGGTTATTATTAAGTTTACATTAAGTTGTTATTAGATTTTTATTAATGACGAGCTATCAAATTAACATTAAAAACGCTCATCTAAGTTATCTAACGTATAGTTGAGCGCTTGAAAACAAATATCAGTATTAAAGCCACGATATTGTAAAAAGCGTAGCTGCTTTGCTTTGTCTTTTTGTTCAGTGGGTATGTTATCACCATATTTTTTGGTGCGGGCAGTAACCGCTAGTTTCAGCCAGTCTACGCCTTCGACCAAATTATCAGCGCTGTCATCTATAAATTCACTAAATTCTTCGGATTCTGTATTAGCCATATCAATGAGCTCATCGATATTGTCTGGCATGGCAATTTTTTTACGATAAAATTCCTGCTTAATATGTCCGCGCCCACGCCCTTTACGAATGCTTTCACGGATAAGCATGAGGGTCGTACGGTAATCGCTTTGATAGCCTTTATCTTCAAACTCATCGAGTAATGCATCAATCTTTTCTGAGTCTTGTTCTTTATCAATCAGCTTTTGCTTTAATTCAGCTTTACCATACTCGCGCCGTGACAAATAATAAAAAGCCAACCAACGCAATCGGCTTTCTGCTTTGATGGCATCGACTTCCGCTTGCCGTTGCTCAGGCGTGCGCAAATAAGCTTTAAGTGCAGAAGGTAAGTTATCGATTTGACTATCTGCTTTACTGTCATTAGGAGCCGTTAAATCAGATAAACATTCTGAACTTTCTAAATGTTGCCCAACGCCAGCCTTATTATGAGAGTCTATATCGGCTCTATCGCCATGAACGTTGTGTTTAACTTCTGCCAACATCTCTTTAATGCTTTGCGCTTCTGGTGGCTGATAAACAGGCACATCATTAGGTTCAGCTGTAAAGTTAGCAGCTGGATGGAAGTTTTTTTTGCGTTTTTTGGACTTGTAGGTCTTTTTTGTAGGGGAGGGTAGTACGTCAAACGATTCTACATTATAGGTAGATTCCTGATTTACTGAGTCGTGATTTATTGAGTCGTTAGCTGATGAAGGCTCTTTACTTGGATAGGCAGAACGTTTGCCATTTTTACTGGGCTTGTTAGGCGTATCTTTATAGGAGTATTTAGACGGTTTTTTGGGTCTAGTATTAGTATTACTAGCTGAGTCGGCATCCGACTCAGCTAGAATTTCAGCTAAGGTTTTAATTTCCATAATAAATCATAGTTACTTATGACAGTTAATCATTAGACCGTTATTGTACAGGTTCAGAGGCCAGTTCTTCATTAGCTTCAATAAGATCTTCTGCCTTGCTGTCACTTTTTACACCAAGCTTTTCAGCACGAATCTTAGCTTCAATCTCTTCAGCAATAACAGGGTTTTCTTTTAAGAACAGCACAGAGTTGGCTTTACCTTGACCGATTTTTTCATCGCCATAGCTGTACCACGAGCCTGCTTTACCAACCGCACCAATCTCAACACCCAAATCAATGACTTCAGCTAAGTGATTGGTACCTTCGCCATAAGTAATCTCAAACTCAGCTTGGCGAAAAGGCGGTGCCATTTTGTTTTTGATAACCTTGACACGAGTTTGGTTACCAATGATTTCATCGCCGTTTTTGACCGCACCAATACGGCGAATGTCCATACGTACTGAAGCATAGAATTTGAGCGCATTACCACCGGTTGTGGTTTCTGGGCTACCAAACATAACGCCGATTTTCATACGAATTTGGTTAATAAATACCACCATACAGTTTGAGCGTTTGGCATTACCGGTGATTTTACGTAAGGCTTGGCTCATAAGACGTGCTTGCAAACCCATATGTGAATCGCCCATCTCGCCCTCAATCTCTGCACGCGGCGTCAAGGCTGCGACCGAGTCAATGACGATCATATCGATCGCACCTGAACGTACCAACATATCGGTAATCTCAAGCGCTTGCTCGCCATTGTCAGGTTGTGAAAGTAGCAATTCATCAGTATTCACCCCAAGCTTGCGTGCATATACTGGATCTAGTGCGTGCTCAGCGTCGATAAAGGCACAAACACCGCCTTGTTTTTGGCACTCTGCAATTGCCTGCAAGGTCATGGTCGTTTTACCTGAACTTTCAGGGCCGTAAATCTCAACGATACGACCTTTTGGCAAACCGCCAATACCAAGTGCAATATCTAAACCTAATGAGCCAGTCGATACCACATCGACATCAAGTGCTGCTGAGTCATCACCCAAATGCATAATGGTGTTTTTACCAAACTGCTTTTCGATTTGAGCTAATGCAGCTTTAAGGGCTTTGGCTTTATTTTCGTCCATGCAGGACTCCTTATTATTAATCATTAATTCGGAACAGTAAGTATTATTGCTATCAAAAACTGCTTGCTCAATATCATTAATCATGACTTTAATCTTAAACAACAGATATTTTTGAACAAGGTTGGGGGAGATTATAATGTCAGGTTTTAGACAGTGATATCGAATATATCACTCTACTATACAGTAAAATTAAGTGATGACAAAAGTAAAAAAAAGTTCATAAATAATAATAAATGTAATAGTTATTCACACATTTATCATTTAATTATCAGTACATACTTCTTTATACTATTCTTGTTTAGATGAGGCAATTATAACAAAATCTAAGTCAAATAATTAGAGCAATAAGAGGCTAAGCGACAGGTAGTGTCGTATAGTATAAGGATGAAGTCTGCATAAAATATGCTCTGTTTTAACTTAGCATTTAAACTTGATAACAAGGCTGTTTGTCAATAGGTTTATGAGTTGTCCACAACAAATAAAGTGACTTTATTTATGGTGTGTGAAACATCTGAGTAGATAAAATTAATATTAAAAATATTAAAAATAAATTATTTTATTTTTAAATTGAACATAAGATGTTGATATTTAATGAATTTTATATTGTACAAAAAATGAACGATTTTACCTTATCCTTTAAGCTGCCTAGGGCAATCCTTGTCAAGTAGCGACTTATACACAGGGTTATCCACAGCTTATGGGGAGAACTCACGAAGCCCTTATACTATCAATGTTTGCGCAGATAAGGAATATCATCCAGTCTGCCATTATTAGGGATTTCTGTTTTTGCAAATTTAAATTTATCAATAATTTGCTTTGTAATCGCTATGTTTCACGTCAGGGTAGGCGGCTTATTTTTTTATGAAAGTATTTTATATTTTTAAAGTAGATAGCAGAGTAGGTTAGATTTTATACCGACCTCTATAAAACAGGCGCTTGAATAATGATAGCCATAAAAAAGCGGCTAAGGCACTTATAAATATCTTAGCCGCTATATGGGGCGCTGCTAGGGTAAAGGCTTATCGGTATCAGTCCTTGAGATAGATTAAATCCCATACGCCATGACCACGCTCTAAACCACGGCGCTCGAATTTGGTCATCGGACGAAAGTCAGGACGGTCAGTGAAGTTGCCAACGCCAGCTTGATTGGTTAAGCCTGTAAAACCATCTAAAACTTCTACCATCCAAAAAGCATAATGCTCCCAGTCGGTGGCGGTATGGAACCAGCCACCTTGCTTTAAACTGCGAGCCACGATTGCCATGCGCTCAGGGCTGACGAAACGACGTTTGTAGTGACGCTTTTTTTGCCATGGGTCAGGGAAATAAAGTTGAATGCGATCGATATGATTTTCTGGTAACTGCTTTAGCAATTGAATGGCATCACCGTTGATGATTTTGACATTGGTTAAGCCTTGGGTGCCTGCCATATAAGCGCATTTGCCTATACCTGGCTCATGTACTTCGACGCCAACGAAATTACGAGTAGGCTCTGCTACTGCCATCTCAATGAACGAATCACCGAGCCCAAAGCCAATCTCTACAGTAAGTGGGGCATCTCTACCATTAGGACTATCGGTAAATAGCACACGCAAATCATCGATGCCGTCAAGATTGCCATCGCCAAAACTGTTATTAACCAAATAATGGGCAAACTCTGGCGCAGTCAATGCCAGCTCGGCGTTTTTATTCATGTGCGTGCGTCGTTTCATAAACGTATTAACGATACGTAAATGTTTGTCATTCTCTGAAACGGCCATGGTATCGGAAGGAGTAGCAGTACTAGGCTCAGCTACTTGGTTTATATCGTTTGGACTATCGGTATTAGAAGGTTGGCTCATAATATTACTAAGACTTTATAAAGTTGCGAATATGAGCGTATTATAAGTTAAATCTGAGCAAGTGTGAACGTTGAATCCCCTTTTAGCGCGTCGTGCCTCTATCTTTTCGCTGTCCTATACATCTGGCTTAGCCTTATCATATAATAAGACTGATTGATTTCAATTTCTTCGTAGTAGTAAGTAAGGCTTATCACTATGTTATTTATCGAAACGGATACACCACCTCCTTTTTATCAAGAACAACTGACTCCTGCCAAACGTAGACAATTGGACAAATGGTTTATCAGTAATCGTAGCCAGCGCTATTATTTAAAGCGCTTTGAGCAATTTGATAAACAAGGTTATCTCTCACCAAAATGGCATTGGGCGGCGTTTTTTGTGACCTTTCCTTGGCTGCTCTACCGTAAGCGCTATATGGATGCGATTGTCTATAGTGTGGCAGGATGGTCATTTATCCAGCTCAATGTTGCTTTGGTATTGGTTACGGTTGAATTTTTGGCCATGCCTTATATCGCTGATGCTTATCAAATGACGATACGAGCAGCCATCGCTGCAATTATTTGGCTATTTTGGTCGTTTATGGTCGCACGCTGGACGGATGCTTACTATTATCGTATGGCACGTCGTGAGATTGCCGATGCTATTGATGACTATCCGCAAGATGAGCGCTTGCAACAAGCGCATTTGCGCCGAGAGGGTGGGGTTAGTTTATTTGGATTAGGGCTGGGCTTTGGATTTTTTGCATTTGCCTTAATGGTGATTAAGGTGCAGTTTTTGCCTATTATCGCCAAGCCAAAAGCAAATGAAGTATTGTTTGATGCCTATGATAGCGCTAAAACAGCACAAAATCGCGTGGCGCTGATATATCAGCAAACCGGACAATGCCCGATCAATCTGCCTATCAATACTGGCACTCAGCAAGTACGTATTGATATTGATACCAAGGCGGCGGGGGTAGCAGAAACCGACTGTGCCGTTATTGCGACGATTCAGAATGTTAATTTCCCTATACGCTATCTAAATGATCATAATTTGGTTTTTTATCATGTACTAGGCGGTGATAATTGGGAATGTATAAGTTCACTGAATAAAAAGCAAGCACCTGAAAATTGTAGCGCTGATTAGCGTTTTATAAAGCTTAGTTTTTAGAATCAGTCGCGATATGGTCTTTATCATCGATTGGTACTGCTTGGCTTTTGAGCGCCTCATAAAAATCGCTCAAATCCATTTTACGGGCTTTATCAATGTCTTCATCAAATAAGCTTTCTAGCTCTGCCATCGCTGATTGGGTCGATTCAATCATACTGGCTTCATCGTCATAGATAGCTTGTTGGCGTTCAATCAAATCATCATCATAGTCGCGGAAAGTTTGTACCGTTTCGCGTGCTTTTTCTGGTGAAATACCAAGCAGCTGTAGCGACTCACGTGACATATCTAAAGAGGTTAAATAAGTCTCACGCCAAATATGACGGACGCCAACCTCGCGTAGACGATAGTAATGCTGACGATCACGAGCTCGCGCTAAGACAACCAAATCTGGATAGTTTTTACGCAGGTATTGAGCAGTGGTGATAGAGCGCTCTAAATCATCGATGGCAAGAATAAATACACGTGCTTTTTTGATACCAGCCGCCCGTAGTATCTCAGGGTTTTTTGGATCGCCATAGTAAACTTGATTACCAAACTTACGGACGAAATCGACTCGATTGGCAGAGCGTTCAATCGCTGTAAACTCAATATTGTGCATGCGCAATACACGACCAATAATCTGACCAACTCGCCCAAAACCAGCGATAATTACCTGATGCTCGTGGTCTGGAATGGTATCGTATTCGCGGCTTGGTTTACTTTTGGCAAATAACGGCTCACCTATTTTTTCTAATAATAAGAATGCCAAGGGCGTGAGTGCCATAGAGATGGTCACGACAAGGTTCAGGGTATTGGCAAGCTCAGGTCGCAAGACGTTTTGTGCCGTTGCCACGCTAAACAAAACAAAGGCAAATTCACCGCCTTGGGCGAGGGTAACACCTAGCCGAATACTGGTCGGCCAGCGATTGCCTGATATTTTTGCAATCGCTGTAATGACACTGAATTTAATAAACATCAGCCCCATCGCACAGCCGATAATGAAGATGGGCTTTGCTAAGATGAGTTTGACATCGGTCAGCATGCCGACCGACATAAAGAACAGCCCTAATAACAGGCCTTTAAAAGGCTCGATACTGGCCTCTAGCTCGTGGCGATACTCAGAATCTGCTAACAATACCCCTGTCAAAAATGCGCCTAATGCCATAGATAAACCAATCTGACCCATCAAAATAGAGACACCCATTACGATGAATAGCGCTACCGCCGTCAGTAATTCAGAGGCACCACTTGACGCCACAAACTTAAAAAATGGTCGAACGACATAACGACTGGCAAAAATGAGTCCGGCAAAAACAGCGAATACCTTGCCAAAATAAATCAAGTCATAGCTTTGTTCGCGCACGCCTGATAAAAATGGAATGACGGCTAATAAAGGAATAACAGCAATATCTTGGAATAATAAAATCGTAAAGGCTTCACGACCATGAGTGCTCGAAAGCTGCTGTTTTTCAGTCAATATCTGTAGTACAAATGCAGTGGATGAGAGGGCGAGGCCAAAGCCGATGATAAATGCGGTATCGAGTGGTAAGGCGAAGAACTGATGTGAAAGCCACATTAATAACGTGCCAGTTAGACCAACTTGCAGACCACCCAACACAAATATAGAACGGCGTAGCGCCCATAATCGTGATGGCTGCAGCTCAAGCCCAATGATGAATAACAGCATCACCACGCCAAATTCAGAAAAATGCAACAGGCTCTCAGCGTCGCCTGCCACGTCTAAGACACTTGGACCCAATATCAGTCCTGTGATGAGATACCCTAAGACTGTCGCGATACCGAAGCGCTTACCAAGTGGTACAAACAGCAGCGCTGCTCCCAAGAAAATGGTAGCTTGTAACATCAAATTTGGTGAGCCGGCGGCGGCAGCGAACATCTGGACTCCTTAGCAAGAACGATAAAATAAGCAGTAAAGCAAGATTACGATAATAATAAAAACGATTTTAGTATAGTTTATTTTTTACGATAAATCTTCCACACGCCATTATCTGCCAGCGGATTACTATAAGCATCGTTACGGCGCTTACGCGGTGTCTGCCGACTGTCTACGATTTTAAAATCAGGTAGGGCATGAACGATAAGGCCCGTTCGATAAAAACGTACCCGTTCAGGCTCTAGCATCTCGCCCTTATTATCACGGCAAAATACATAAGCACGCAAATCAATAAACTCACGGTGGGCGACCAAACGTGCTTCATCATCATTGTCAAACGCTACTGTCATACGCTCAATGTCATCAGCACTATAATCACCGCATTTATCCGTAAGCGCACCGACCGAGCCGAAGCTTTTGGATTCCTTAGCTCGGGTCTTAGTCAGGTGCAGCCTTTGAACATGATAGATAAACTGTGGTATTTCAAGGCTGGCGGGCAACGGTAGATAGTCAGGTGGCAGATTGGCAGCGGGGTAAAACGCCATCGCACGCTCAAGTAGATTGTGCCAACGTTGCTGGTATGCTTGGACTTCTGCTAAATTACCTTCATAAATAGGCATATCACGAACTTGACGTAAAATATCAGGCGGGAACTGTTCATCTCGAAAGCTCGCAATATCTTCTTGCAGCGTTGATAGCAAAACTTTGGCGTGTTTTTTGCCATCTTTTGAAATAGGATCGTCGATATAATCGGGGGCGACAAAAGGCGCTGAACGTCTAGACATGGCAGAAGGTCATCAATTGGTTATGAAAAAGGCTTTTAATTCTTAAGTATACAGAAGTTATATTAAATATATGGCAGTAAGGTCGAATTTTCTACCGTTTTTAACATGCTATTACAATGCTAGAAATCAGCGGGATGTAAGCTTATTTGAAATAAATATGCCTTATCTGTTCATAATTACTTATTTTTAAGCGAATATGTAATATTAAATATAAAGAATAACGCAAGGATAGAGACTAGTTATCTATGAGTAATCACTCACCAAATACGCCCAATTACCATAAGTGGCACGCTTTATTAAAAGGTATTGGCAATATAGTTATTAGAATTGTTGGTGCAGGATTAGCGCTAGCATTTGGGCTATGGTTATTGCTGGCCTCAAACATGGGACCTGCTTATCTGCCGCAGATAATGAATGGCGCATTGGATTTTTGGATTCGAATAACGCTGTTAATGGCTGGGCTAGCTATTTGGATAAGCACAGCAGTATGGTTAATTTGGCTTATACTGCGTTATTTATATAGTCAGTTCAAAACAAAAGAGAAGCGCTTATAATAACGCGCTATTGGTTATAAATTATTTTTGCTTGCTGTTCGCAGGCGTGACAGAGGCGGCAAAAAGTTTATAACCAATAGCACTGTATCGTTTTTAAAGTGAATTCACTCTACGATTCGATTAGACGTCACTAATAATTGGCGACGTCTAGATTGATTATTGCATCATATTCTTAATGATTGTGACCAATATGGCTATTGCCTTCAACAGCTTGCTCTGAGACATTACAGACGAGGGCATCGCTATGGATATTGGTTTGCGGATGTGATGAGCTTTCAACCTGAATAGTCGCATGATGGATGCCGAGCTCAAGTAAGCTTTGTTCTAAATTGCCAATCAATATACTGGATTCACGAATGCTCATTTCACCATCGACGACCACATGACAAGATAAGGCATTTAGACCACTGGTAATACTCCAAACGTGTAGATCATGTACTTTTTGCACCTGCGGATGGGCAACCAGTTTTTCTTCAACATTCACTAGGGATATGCCTTCTGGTGTGCCTTCCATTAAGATATGTACGGAATCACGCACGACACGGTAACCACTAAACAAAATTAGTATGGCAACAATCACTGACGCTGCCGCATCTGCCCACACCCAGCCAAAGCTCATCATCAATAGCGCAGCGACAATGGCAGCAACTGAACCCATTAAATCACTCAATACATGCAAATAAGCACTTTGCATATTGAGGTTAACAGGCGCTTTAGAGTCCGAAGTTGTGGAGTCATTTGAATCATGACTGTGTCCATGTCCATCGCCACTACGGCTACCTCGGTGCATAAGCCATGCAACCAAAATATTGACCAGCATACCGATAGTGGCGACAATCAGCATCCCTTGGGTAGCAATTTCAGGCGGTGAATTAAAGCGTTTAATGGCCTCATAAAAGATCATTAGGGCAATAATGACAAGCGTAGCACCATTAACCGATGCGACTAAAATCTCAAAGCGTTTATAGCCAAAGGTTTTTTGATGGGTAGCTGCTTTTTCCCCAATTTTGAATGCCATTAAGGTTGCGCCAAGTGCTATCGCATCACTTAACATGTGACCGGCATCGGACAATAGGGCTAAACTGCCAGTAAGCCAGCCACCGATTGCCTCAACAAACATATAGCCAGTAATAATAACAAAACTAAATAATAACGTGCGCTGATAGCCCTTCGTATCTCGCGGTGCGACTGTTTGCTCTAGATGTTCATCATGATCATGATTGTCTTGATTATCATCAGTGTAATTACTTTCCTCACCTTCCTGAACGTGTTCATGCGTATCAGCCGAAATACTCTGATGAGAATGGCCATTTTTTTCAGGCTTTGGACGGTTTGGATTCATAACAACACTCAATTTTGCTGATAGTGGATTTAATAATCAATATTTACTCTATACAGAGTAGTGGTATATTTTGGATTACAGCAATCAAGTCGCTGTTATAAACTTATCATAGTCCAATATTAGAAGCTGTAATAACGAAGTAAAAATAATAGCGGCATCGTTCATTTAAAATAAAGAAATACACTATAAAAGTGTTTTTCTAATATCAATTTATGATACTGCTAATACTTTGCAATTTTTAACTACCAGCCCACAGGATCGATGTCTAAAGTAAGCTTAAGATATTTCGCGCTTGGCAGAGCGAGTACAGGTTGCCACCACTGGCTCAATATATGGTGTAATTGTCGTCGATCTTTGGCTAAAAGCAACAGCTGCGAATGATAGCGGCTGTTCTTTTTACTCATCGGTGCATCGATAGGACCCAGTACAGCCAGATTATGCGCTTTTGGTAAATTGGCAATTGCATCTTTGAGCGCTTGCGTGGTGGCAGCAAGGGTTTTACCTTCACAACGTATCAGCGCGGCATGACTATGTGGGGGTAACCCCATCATCTTGCGCTCTTGCAGCAGTTCGCGAGCAAATGACAAGTAGCCATCCTTCACCAATTTTAATAATAACTCATTGTCCGGTTGCAGCGTTTGAATCAATACTCGTCCTGCTTTATCACCGCGTCCTGCACGCCCTGCTACCTGAATCATCAATTGAGCGGTATGCTCTGGCGAGCGAAAGTCTGCGGATAAAAAGCCGCGATCGGCATTGGGTAAGCAAACGAGCGTGACATTGGGAAAATGATGACCTTTGGCAACCATTTGTGTACCGACCAATATGGCAGGTTTACCTTCATTGATACGCTGATAAATATTTTCCCAGCTGTCTTTACGCCTTGTAGTATCGCGATCGATTTGAATAATGGGATAAAGCGCTTTACTGGTTTGCGGGTTGGCAAAAATCGCGTGCAAGTTTTCGCTTAGCCTTGTCGTACCCATACCTTTGGCATCTAGATTTTGGCTCGCACAATCAGGGCATACAGTTGGAATATAGGCTTGCCAATCACAATGGTGGCATTTTAAATAAGAGTTGCTTGAATAATTGCTACGCTGAGCTTGGCTATTATAATGAACGGTTAAATGCGCATCACAACGCGGACAATCTGCCTGCCAACCACAAGCTTCGCATAATAAAACAGGGGCATAGCCGCGACGGTTTAAGAATATCAATACCTGATCACCAGCCTCTAGCGTTTGCCGTATTGCGCCGATTAACGCATCCGTCAGTCCGGTATCATAGCGTGCGCCATCATCTTGCGTTTGTTGGTGGGTACTTTGCAGGCGTGCATCGATGAGCTGCATAGGCGCAGGCTTAGCATTGCCAGGACGAGTCAGCAATAGGCATTCCACCAACTTGCCTTCATCGACCAATTTTAGGTGCTCAAGAGAAGGGGTAGCAGTACCAAGGACGACGGGAATTTTGGCTTGCAGTCCGCGATATAGTGCGACGTCAGCGGCATGATAACGCAGTGTATCCTGCTGTTTATAAGAGCCATCATGCGCTTCATCAACGACGATGAGCCCTAAATCTGCGAACGGATATAGTACGGCTGAGCGCGTACCGATGATGATTTGTGCATGACCAGTGCGGCAATCTTGCCATCCTTGTAGGCGATGAGTGTTATTCATACCTGAATGTAGCAAGACGATATGCGCAGCAAAGCGACTGGCAAAACGCGCGCGCGTCTGCGGTGTTAACCCAATCTCAGGCACTAAAATAAGTACTTGCTTGCCAACTTCTAATACTGCTTGCATGGCTTGTAGATAGACCTCAGTCTTGCCACTACCAGTAATGCCATTTAATAAAAATCCTGTGTAGCGTTTGGCTTCATGCGCAGCAACAATCGCAGCAACGGCAAGCTGTTGCTCATCATTGAGATCAAGCGGCATTTTTGCCAATTTGACAGGAGTGGCTGCTTGTTTTGGTTCAATATAGCGCTCAATGAGTTCTTTTTCTTCCAGTGTTTTTAAAAAGGCTCGCTGCATACCTTCTAATAATAGTATATCTTCACTAGCGCCGTGCTCACCATGTAGCTTTAGCATATCAAATTGCTGCTTTTGCTTTTTTGCATTGGCACGAAAGTCGTCATCAGTGATATGTGGCAAAATGCGCCAGTGGGTAATGAGTAAATCTAGCGGTTTACCTTGACGAACTAAGCTTGGCAAGATGACTGCTAATACCTCACCAAGGGGATAATGATAATAACGCGCCAGCCAATAGGCGAGCTTTAACATACTGGCATCTAAAATAGCTTCAGTATCTAAGTATTTATTAATAGGTTTGAGCTTATTGAGCGGCACGCTACTATCCGTTTGAGCAATATTAGCGACAACGATACCGATTAGGGTTTGACGACCAAATGACACCTCAACACGACTGCCAATTTGCGGTATTTGTGTTGAGCTATTGTTTGGCGAAGCATTTGGCAAAGCACTTATATCTGCCGGTAGGCTATAGTCAAACACCCGATAAAGGGGCACGGGCAGAGCAACTTGTACCAACATAAAAAGGCTTCGCAGTTTGATTGGGTTAATGTGAAATGAAAATAAAGAGGGAGAGACGAATAAGCTTAGCATGAGGCTAAGCTTATGATGGTTCAATATAAAATACTATTATTTAAGCAAGATTGAATATCAGACTTATTCAATATATAAAATAGACTCAATTTCGACCACGCCACCTTTAGGTAATGCCGCTACTTGGACGGCTGCACGGGCTGGATAGGGTTCGGTCAAATTGGCCATGAATACTTCATTTAATGCCGCAAAATCATTTAAATCGGTTAACGATACATTAAATTTGACCACGTCATTTAAGCTGCCACCAGCTGCTTCACAGATAGCTTTGATGTTTTCAAATACTTGCTTCGCTTGCGCATCAAAACCTTCTTTTAGCTCCATGGTTTTAGGATCAAAACCTAACTGACCTGAAATATAAACAGTATTGCCAACTTTTACCGCTTGCGAGTAAGTACCAACGGCTGCAGGTGCTTTATCAGTTTGGATGGTTTGACGGGTCATAATCTATCCTTATCATATTTTTGGGTGTTTAATGTACTAAAGCTACTTGCCAAGATATTGATAGAAGCGTTTAGCACGATTGAAATTTTCTAAAGTTCGAAATGATATATGCTTTAAGAGGCGACTTAAAAGACATAGGTTTTAACAGTTATTTTTATAAAAGTATTTATAGCTGATATAAGCGCATGATATTTGGGAAACCAAGTAACGAGCGTAGTTCGCGAATACCTTGGGCTAAGTGATTGCGACTACGAACCACAATATGGATGATGGTATCGCTGCTACGCACGTCGACTTTTTCAACGCCTATATTTAACTGCCGCAGATGATAAATAACTTTACTTATTTGCTCATCACTCAGCGCCACAGACAGTCTTAAGTAAGCGGGAAAACGAATTTTGTTACCGTGATCTTCTGAATCACTTTGTTTTATGGCTTTATCATTGCGCCAGCGCAGTTGGATAACTTGATAGGGATTGTCTTTACGAATCTCGTCAAGCGAGAAGCACTTATGCCGATGTACGACCAAACCATGACGGGATAAATGGCCAACGATAGGATCGCCATAAATGGGGTGACAACAATTGGCAAAATCAAGCTCAACGCCTGAGGCGTTAACGATCAGCTGCTGTGGTTGTGTCATATCATCGATACGTTCTTGCGATTGTATATCGCTAACTTCATCGCTAAATAAACGCGTTACCACCAGTTGCGGCAATAGCGTACCAGAGCTTATCTGCTCAAATAGCGCCTCTTTTTCTGTCAGTCCGCGCCATTCTGTTAGATTCTTCCAATCACTATCGGTTAAGTCATCCAAGCTTTTTTGATAGGTTTTTAGCGCGCGATCTAATGCTTGCATGCCATGATGTTGCTTATCAGCAGCAGATAAATCTTTGAACCAGCGCAAAATCTCTTCACGAGCTTTATTAGTTACTACAAAGCCAAGCCATTCAGCTTTTGGTTCAGAGTGACTGTTTACTTCGATTTCAACCAACTGTCCATTTTTGACGACGGTACCAAGCTTAGCAGGTTTGTTATCGATATTAGCACCAACGGCGACATTACCAATCATAGGTCCAACCGCATAGGCAAAATCTAGCGCGGTTGCCCCTTGCGGTAACTCATAAGCGCGCCCTTGCGGACTATAACAAATGATTTTGCTGGAGTGCAGATAATCCATCAGCTCGTTAATGGTAGAAACCGCGGCGGCAAAGTCAGGATTGCCTTCGTTTAAGCAGTCTTCATCGACCAAATCTTTCATATTGCGTAATGACGCTTGAATAACTGATTGGCTAACATCAGAAGCGTGCTCTGCACCGATGACGCCAAGCCTTGCCGCATTCTGCATTTGCTTGGTCAAAATTGTCACTTTGACAAAGTCATTATCACGCTCATAGATAAGGGTAAGCGATTGATTGCCACCAGGTAAGGGTCTACGGATATTATCTTCAATATGCCTGTCATCTATCTGGTATTTTTTAATCAGATAATAAGCCAACTTATCACATGCTTCGATATTATCGAGCACAATCTCAAAAGCATAATGGCGTAGCAAGGCATTAATCTCACCGCGATTTCGGAAAAACTGCCGATAGATAACCACGCGATTGTCCAAAACCTTAACGTGTCCACCACCAAGACCTAGATTGTTTAATACAATAGTCAGATAACCATGAATGGCTTCTCTTTGAAAATTACGTCCAAGCCCGTGTTGTAGCAGCTTATCAGAGATTTTATTATACATCTCAGAATCAAGGTTGCGATAACAGAGCACTTCGATATAATCGGCAATGTCATTGAGACCCATTAGCCGTGCAAAGGGTACATAAAAATCCAGTGTTTCTTGAGCGGTGGTGCGTTGTTTTTCAGGGCGTACCGCATCAAGTGTCGACATATTATGCAAACGGTCAGCAAGCTTGATAATCAATACACGCGGGTCAGCGAGTGTGGCAGTCAGGATTTTATGAAAGGTGGCGGCTTTATTTTCTTGTTTAT
Source organism: Psychrobacter sp. DAB_AL62B (assembly GCF_028895345.1). Classification (NCBI taxonomy): domain Bacteria; kingdom Pseudomonadati; phylum Pseudomonadota; class Gammaproteobacteria; order Moraxellales; family Moraxellaceae; genus Psychrobacter; species Psychrobacter sp. DAB_AL62B. The sequence goes on along the minus strand of NZ_SAXC01000006.1, from coordinate 31,016 downwards.
TATGCGTCGACGACTTTAATTTGGTTACCCCATCGACCAGTCTGGCGACCACTTTGCCATAGCGCTGTTCGATTTGTTCATCACTTACCTCAGTATCTTCGACCGTATCATGCAAAATTGCCGCAATGACCGTATCTCGATCCAAGCGAAAGCCGGCCAATATCTCGGCGACTGCAATCGGGTGGGTGATATAAGGCTCTCCTGATTTGCGCTTGTCTTTAATATGCGCAATATCACCGAACTCACAGGCATCAATAATATCACGACGCTCAGCGGCAGTGAGATAACCTACTGAACGTACTAGATTGTATTGAGCGTCATCGACTAAGGGATGACTAAGTTTAGGCAAGGTTTGACTCATAAAGTAACGATCCTATTTTCCATTACCTGTTTGCCTGACTATTTATTAAGGTAAAGAATCTATCAAGGTAAATAATGACTGAATAAATAAATGCTGAGCTACTATAAAAAAGCTGAAAAATATATATAGATAGACCACCCTCTAATTAATCTTAAATCGTCTTCAATGTCAACCGCTAAGGGGATAGGCACTGCAAAAATTAAGAAATTCTCACTCAATGGTATGTTTTAAGTGGTCAACGGTTACGAAAACAGTAACGGCAGTATCATTACAACCAAAAAACCACAGCCTATGCTGTGGTCTCTATCGTCAGTCAATCTGTCTATTTATTTTATAAAGCCATTAGGAGCTTTAGATTTTTTATCTAATAGACCTTATCGAGGCGGTTTATCAAAAACTATGATCGCCTGATAGCGCTAAATCCATTGAGCTAGTAGCAAAGTTATGCTCAGGCTGGTTGAGGATATCGCGGGTGATTTTGCCAGCAGCAATTTCGCGTAATGCCAATACTGTTGGCTTGTCGTTATCGACGTCAACCAACGGCTCAGCAATACCTTTGGCTAACTGACGGGCGCGCTTGCTTGCGACTAAAACCAGCTCAAAGCGATTATCAACATTATCCAAACAATCTTCAATCGTCACTCGTGCCATAAATAGCTACCTCGGTTGTTTTTATTAGTAACGGACCTTGCCCGCCACTCAATAAAAATAATATCAAAAATATAAAGGGTGATAGCTAGGCATTATAGCATTTTTTGCTTATACGCGTAGTTGCTTTTTATGTCTAGTTACTGAAAGAGCCCAGAATAATAGTCGGCGTGCCAATTACTCTTCTACCTTCGGATTTAGCAAGTTGGTAATGGTGCGATGATAACGCTGCTGTTGACGACTAAGGGTCTGTCTATCCGCAACGATAATGGCTTTTAGCTCCGTCAAAGCGACCTCGAAACTATCGTTGATAATGACATAATCAAAATTGACGTACTGTGCCATTTCAGTCACTGCGCCGGCAAGACGCTGCTCTATCACTTCCACAGTATCTTGCCCACGCGTCGAGAGGCGTTGACGTAACGTTGAAAGACTCGGCGGCAAAATAAAAACCATCGTCGCTTCGGTAAATATCTTTTTGACTTGTAGCGCCCCTTGCCAATCAATCTCCAAGATAACATCAACACCTGCCTCTAACTGCGTGCGTACACTTTGTTCTGAGGTACCATAGTAATTGCCAAATACTTCAGCGTGTTCTAAAAACTTATTTTCACCAATAGCCGTCACAAAGTTATCGACGTCAGTAAAATGATAATGATGACCATCAATCTCGCCAGGACGTGGCGTGCGTGTTGTGTGCGAGATACTGACGGTTAAATCATTGGTGGTGGCCAGTAGTTGCTTTACCAGTGAAGTCTTGCCCGTACCTGAGGCGGCGGTGATAATAAATAATGAACCTGTCATACAGTCTGTCCTAGTAAAGTGCGTCCTAATAAAAGACTAAAAAGTGCCTTAGTAAACGGCTAAAGGCTGGTAAAAAGAAAAAACACCATCATGTATGGTGATAGAAACTATAGATAGAGATTATAATCATAATAATTGATGCATCATTATAAACTGCTTTGTCTGCTTTTATTTTACTTAAAACGACTCTTATCAACGCGCTATTAGCATACGGCCGCTTCCATATACAACATTGCTATTAAGACACTGCTTTTTTCAAGGGCAATAAAAGCAAATTATGCTAAAGTAGAGCATCGATTTCATCCCAATTTTTGAATGGAAGCTTTTAAATCTAAGCTTTAACTATAAATTATCTAATGATAGGCCTTCTTATGCAAATTTATCTTGCCAATCCACGTGGATTTTGTGCTGGTGTGGATCGCGCGATTGCGATTGTGAATCAAGCACTGACTCGTTTTGAGCCACCCATTTATGTCCGTCATGAAGTCGTACACAATAAATTTGTGGTTTCTGACTTGGCTAATCGTGGCGCGGTATTTGTTGAAGAGCTGCATGAAGTTCCGGATGGCTCGATCGTTATTTTTTCGGCTCATGGCGTCTCAAAAGCCGTTGAGGATGAGGCAGAGCGCCGTGATTTGACGGTATTTGATGCCACTTGTCCTTTAGTAACTAAAGTACATATCGAAGTTGCTAAGTTTGCCCAAGAGGGCATGGATGCGGTATTGATTGGACATGCTGGGCACCCTGAAGTAGAAGGCACTATGGGACGCTTTAACCATCGTCATGGTGGACAGATACATTTGGTCGAAAATGAAACCGACGTCGAAGCATTGACCGTACAAGATGCTGAGCGTTTGGCATTTGTCACCCAAACGACCTTATCTATGGATGACACTGCTCGCGTTATCGATGCGCTTAGAGATAAATTCCCAAGCATTCAAGGTCCTCGCAAAGACGATATTTGTTATGCCACTCAAAATCGCCAAGATGCGGTTAAAGACTTAGCCGGTCGCTGTGAAGTGGTATTGGTGGTTGGTTCGCCAAACTCGTCAAATTCTAATCGTTTGCGTGAATTGGCAGAGCGTATGAATTGCAGTGCTTACCTGATTGACAATGCTACTGAAATGGATAGAAGTTGGTTCGATGGCATACAGAGTGTCGGTGTGACTGCTGGTGCTTCAGCGCCTGAAGTGCTGATTCAAGAAGTGTTACAGCAGCTGCAAGATTGGGGTGGTGATTTGCCGAGTGAATTGTCAGGTATTGAAGAAAATGTCATGTTTAGTTTGCCCAAAGCTTTACGTATCCCGATCACACAAGTGGGTAAGTAGTATTATTTCACGACCCATAATAAGACATAGAATATTTTAATAAAACAGCCTCTAGGAAAGTCATGTCAGCTTATTACAACTTTATAAAACGCGAACAGCAAGCAGATGGTAGCAGTGTCGCCCATTATCAGCCAACCAAGCATGCCCAAGGTGCTTGGAATGAGCACGAGCAGCATATGGCACCAGCAACAGGCATACTTACCGCTGAATTAAAAAGTTTTGCGCCACAAGCTCATATGCGTATCGCTCGTATTAGCCTAGATATCTTAGGGTTAATACCGCTTGATGACTTTACTATTACTACGCGTTGTATCCGTCCGGGCAAGACCATTGAGCTTATCGAGGCAGTGATGAGCAGTCGTGGCCGCGATGCTATCATTGCGCGGGCGTGGCGACTAATGACCCAAGATACCAGCGAGATTGCAGGGCTTGAGGATCAAAAATCTGTGTATAAACCTGAGGATTTGCCAGTTTGGGATGATATGAAAGGCTGGCCAGGTGGTTTTATCGAAAGCGTACGCCTAGTTGCCGAACCAGACCGTCGTCCCGGTCGCGGCATGGTATGGATAACCAATGATGTTGACATGGTAGAGGGCGAGCCCACTGATGATATGGTGCACTTATTAGGCATGGTAGATACCGCTAATGGGGTGGTACCAAGGCTTGGACTTGGTTTGTCCAATTTAGAATGGATGTTCCCTAATACTGATTTGCAAATTCATATGCATCGCGCGCCACAAGGTCGCTGGCTGGGAATCGAAGCCGTGCAGCAATACGGTGCTGATGGGATCGGCGTTAGCAGTGCGATACTCCATGATACTCAAGGACCCTTTGGTCGCAGTGAGCAGATTTTGACGATTCGTCCGATGCCACGCTAATGCTGAGAATTATTTAGCAGGCAGGTCTTATTGAAAGTTACCCTAGGAATCAAAGCCATTTGGATGAGTTAAAAAACAATCTAAGTAGTTCTAAAAAACAAAACTAAAGCATGTAGTTAATTAATTATACAAATCAATGCTAATCGGTTGTAATAGTACCTAACAAGGCAATATTATTGAAATTACAGGTTACTATGAACAAAAATAGTCGTTTTTCGAACAAACTTACTACTATTCTGGACATATTGATAGAGGCCTATTCAGAATAGATTTTGTACTTTAATCCATTTATGTTTCAAAGGAGTATAACTATGAGCAACGACATGAGCGATAAAAAATGTCCATATGCACCCACTCAATTAACCATGAGTAATGGCGCACCAGTTGCGGACAACCAAAACAGTCTCACGGCAGGCAAACGTGGTCCACTATTGGCACAAGATATCTGGTTAAATGAAAAGCTAGCTAACTTTGCCCGTGAAGTGATTCCAGAGCGCCGTATGCATGCAAAAGGCTCTGGCGCCTTTGGTACGTTTACCGTCACCCACGATATTAGCAAATATACCCGTGCCAATATCTTCAGTGAAGTTGGTAAACAGACGGAAATGTTTGCGCGCTTTAGTACGGTGGCAGGCGAGCGCGGTGCCGCTGATGCCGAACGTGATATTCGCGGATTTGCCCTAAAGTTTTATACCGAAGAGGGCAACTGGGATATGGTGGGTAATAATACACCAGTATTCTTTTTACGTGACCCACGCAAATTCCCGGATTTAAATAAAGCAGTCAAACGTGATCCGCGTACCAATATGCGCTCGGCGACCAATAACTGGGATTTTTGGACCTTGCTGCCAGAAGCCCTGCATCAGGTTACTATCGTCATGAGTGATCGTGGTCTTCCAGCTTCGTATAGAAATATGCACGGCTTTGGCTCGCATACTTATAGTTTTTGGAATACCGCCAATGAGCGTTTTTGGGTGAAATTCCATTTCCGCACTCAGCAAGGTATCAAAAATTTAACCGATGCAGAAGCGGCAGAAGTTGTCGGTATGGATCGCGAGAGCCATCAAAAAGATTTGTATGATGCCATCGAAAACGGTGATTTTCCGAAGTGGAAAATGTATGTGCAAATCATGCCTGAAGCTGAGGCTGATCAAGTGTCTTACCATCCGTTTGATTTAACCAAAGTATGGCCAAAAGGTGATTATCCGCTGATTGAAGTCGGTGAGTTTGAATTGAATAAAAACTCGGATAACTACTTTGTCGATGTTGAGCAAGCGGCATTTGCCCCTAGTAACTTAGTACCCGGTATCAGTGTATCGCCTGATAAAATGCTACAGAACCGTTTGGTAAATTACGCCGATGCACAGCGTTACCGTGTTGGTGTCAATCATCAACAAATTCCGGTAAATAAGCCGCGCTGCCCAGTGATGAGTAACCATCGTGATGGTCAAGGGCGTGTCGATGACAACTATGGTAGTCGACCACACTATGAGCCAAATAGCTTTAGCCAGTGGCAAGAGCAGCCTGACTATGCTGAGCCGCCATTAAAGATTAACGGTGATGCAGCACATTATGATTTCCGTGAAGACGATAGCGATTACTTCAGTCAGCCAAGAGCGCTCTTTAACTTGATGAGTGCTGAGCAGCAGCAAGTGCTGTTTGATAATACTGCCAATAACTTAGCGGGCGTGCCTGATTTTATTCAATATCGCCACATTCGCAACTGTAATTGGTGTGAACCTGCTTATGGCGCAGGCGTTGCCAAAGCCTTAGGATTAAGTGTTGAAGATGCAATGGCAGCACGTGATTCAGATCCGGCTCGTCATTTACCTAGCTGTTTATAGCTATTAAATACAGTTATCGAATATATCTATTAAGTACAGTTACTAGCGTTTATTTAGTAACCATTATTTAAATAATTGCTTATACAACGACACCGCCTTAGGAAACTAGGACGGTGTTTTTTATTGAATAAATTTTTTGAGCTTGAAATTTTCTTCCGCGCCCCTATTAGTATAAACAGCTTAGCGGTATTCAAAGATTAGCTTCTCTAATATATATTTGAGCAAGTTTATTTTGATTATGGCTATTTTATAATAAATTTTAGTATAAATTGAAGGAGTTTTTTATGAGTGAACAGACCCCAGTTGATAACCAGAAAGCTGATAGCAAAAACCCAGAATTAAAAAAACATACGTTTGAAGCAGAAGTGGCGCAGCTGCTACATTTAGTAACGCATTCGTTGTATTCTAATGCTGATATCTTTGTGCGTGAGCTGGTCTCTAACGCCTCTGACGCTTGCGATAAATTGCGCTTTGAAGCCACCAATGACGACAGTCTTTATGAAAATGATGGCGAGCTACGTATTCGTATCGCCGTCGATGAAGAGGCTAAAACCATTACCTTTACTGATAATGGTATTGGCATGAATGAAGCCGATGCGATTGAAAACTTAGGTACGATTGCCAAATCTGGAACCAAAGCATTTTTAGATAAATTGTCTGAATCACAAAAGCAAGAAGGTCAATTAATCGGGCAGTTCGGTGTCGGTTTCTACTCTGGCTTTATCGTTGCTGATACGATTAGCGTTGAATCACGCAAAGCAGGCGAGCCTGTGGATAAAGGCGTACGCTGGGTATCAGATGGCACGGGTAGCTTTACCGTTGAGCCTATCACTAAAGAAACTCGCGGCACCGCTATCACTTTACATTTAAAAGAAGAATATTCTGAAGGCGAAGACAGCTATTTAGATCGTGGCAAAATTAAGCAGTTAGTGAATAAATACTCAGACCATATCAGTTTACCGATTCAGATGCGTAAAGAAGTCTGGCAAGAAGACGTACAAGAAGAAGGCAAGGACTCTGAGGAAAGTAGCGCGCCAACCAGCGGCGAGATGGTATTGACCGATGAGTGGGAAACCATTAATAAAGCCAGTGCATTATGGACACGTTCAAGCTCTGAGATCGAAGATGAAGAATATATCGATTTTTATAAAAACATCACCTATGACATGGATGCGCCGCTTACTTGGACGCATAACCGTGTTGAAGGTCGTGTTCAGTATACGCAGCTGTTATATATTCCGAAAAAAGCACCTGTCGATTTATATACTCGTGACCAGCAGCATGGGCTAAAGTTATACGTCAAACGCGTCTTTATTATGGACGAAGCTGAGCAATTACTGCCGATGTACCTGCGTTTCGTCAAAGGGGTGATTGATTCAGCAGACTTGCCACTGAACGTCAGCCGTGAGCTATTACAAGAGTCACGTGATGTAAAATCTATCCGTGATGGTAACGCCCGTCGTATTTTGACGTTGCTGGCGAGCCTTGCCAATAGTGAAGATAGCGATAAGCAAGAAAAATTCGCCCAGTTCTACGCCGAGTTTGGTGATGTTATCAAAGAAGGCGTTGGCGAAGACATGGGCAATCAAGAGCGTATTGCCAAATTGCTCCGCTATGCCACTAGTATTCAAGATGGTGAGACCACCAGTTTTGAAGACTATAAAGCACGTATGAAAGACGGGCAAAAAGCCATCTATTATTTAACGGCTGATAACTTAGCAGCAGCAAAAAACAGCCCACAACTTGAGTTGTTTAAGAAAAAAGGCATCGAAGTTATTTTGATGACCAGCCGTGTCGATGAATGGGCAATGAACTTCTTAACCTCATTTGATGAGACACCGCTACAAAACATCGCAAAAGGCGCGGTTGATTTAGGCGACTTGCAGGATGAAGCCGAAAAAGCAGAAGCGGAAAAAGCACAAGAAAGCTTAAAACCTGTCGTCGATAAATTAAAAAAGGCACTAGGCGAGCGCGCGAAAGACGTTAAAGTTTCTACGCGCTTAGTCGACAGTCCTGCTTGCTTGGTCGTTGGTGAAGGTGAGCTATCGCCACAGATGATCCAAATGCTGAAGCAAATGGGGCAGGATGTACCAGAAAGCAAACCAACGTTAGAAGTTAACCCTGATCATCCATTGATTAAAAAACTTGAAAGTAGCGAGCAGTCTGACGTCGATTTTGACAAGCTGGCGCAAGTGATTTTTGACCAAGCATTGCTAGCAGATGGAGGTCAACTAGAAGATCCAGCCGCTTATCTCAAACGCGTTAATGAGTTATTGATGAGATAATGTTTAGTGTTTGATATAAAAGGAGGTCTTGAGTCTAAGACCTCCTTTTTTTAATGGATTTTTTAAGCGAATTTTACAATTCAGCCTTATGCTCTTGACCGACAATCCGTTACAATCGCGATAGATTAGCGAGCTAAACTATTAGTCAATAATATTGATGTGCGCTATTCGTCTCTTATAATCATTTCATAGTGAATTAAATATAAAACTGATAGTCGTATGCCGTGCAAAAAATGTAAATTAAATACGTTAAATGGCATCGATATCAAAGTATTTATCATTGATGTGTTTTATTTCTCTCGATTGGCTAGAGGTCTAAGTCTTTGTCACTTGCGTCATTAAAAACCGTATCGCTTCAGCGCTTTTCGCTCAATTTCGCTGCCAATATTATTGCAACCTTGTGGATGCTAGTAGGGTCTACGCGGGCGTTTTCTTGGGTAAAACCAACCTTTATCCAGTTTGCAGTGTTCGCGCTGTTAGCGCTTGGTAGTAACGTACTATTTTCTTGGTTAGCCGCCCCAGACGGCAGTGTTTTCAATGAGCAAGGGTTGGTCAGCTATCTAATTTGGCCGATGATTATATTATTAAGCGGTATTATTTTGGCACGACGCGCTGGTAATCAAGCGCTGGTTTTCGTGCCTGTATTACTGTGGTTGGTGGCTGATACCTTATCAGCGTTATTACAAAGCTTGGTGCAGTTTTTAGGTAGTTATGGTTGGTTGCCTGATTGGAGCTATTCGTTTTTACCTATCTTATTTTTAGTGCTGTTTTTATGGCAAACTTTAGCCCTATTATGGATATTTTCTCGTCGCTTGCGTATACCTTGGTGGGAGCGTGTCATTGTCATCATCGGGGCGGTGGCATTATTGACGATATGGCAGCGCAACGTCGCTGACCAACCCATATTTAAGCAGATTGCTGTAGAGCCAGTATTGGAAGAAGCGGCATTGTACGCGCAGCCACGTCTACTGCAGGAAGCTTTAGAGCGTCTTGACCCAAGTGTAGCGGGTAAAAGCGACTGGTACTTTATGGGTGTGGCGGGATTTTCCGATCAAAACGTCTTTCGCTCTGAGATTAATAAAGTACGTGAGCTGTTTGATGTGCGTTTTGGTACCAGCGGACATTCGCTGGCATTAATTAATAATACTTATACTTGGTTGGATGAGCCGATTGCGACTAAGACCAGTATTTTGCGTGGCTTAAAAAGAATTGGTCAGCAGATGAATGCTGATGAAGACGTGCTCTTTATGACGCTATCGTCGCACGGCGATCAAGACTTTATCCATTTATCTAATCCACCGCTTGCGATGGATAATTTGGATGCTACTTGGTTGCGTGAGGCTTTAGATGCGTCAGGTATTCGCTGGCGGGTCATCGTGGTATCAGCTTGTTATTCAGGTTCGTTTATTGATGAGTTGGCATCGCCGACCACGGTAGTAATTACAGCTTCGGCAGCTGATAAGATGTCGTTTGGCTGTACCAATACAGCAGAGATGACCTATTTTGGTCAGGCATTTTTTGCAGAGAGCTTACGTGAAAACACCAGTTTTTCTGCCGCCTTTAAAGATGCTGCTTATCGAGTACAAGAGCGTGAGCTTTACATGGGATTTGAGCCGTCAGAGCCGCAAATGGTTATCGGTAGTTTAATGGAAACCGCCTTGCCGGCATTTGAACAAGTATTGTTTGATAAAACACGACCGCCGATCGCTAGTATTACTAATAATTCTAATGCGACAAACTCTATTAATATCGTGCCTGATGCGGTTCCAAGTATACCTGTAAGTGTTGATAATACTAACGACTAAATCTTAAGCACTATTTAAATTTTTGCAAATGGTACTATTTCTTAACTAAGTACTTCTTATAAGCCATTGCTATTTATAAGCCATTGCTATTTTACCTTGGATAAAAAAGGATACTGCTCATGAATAATTCTTATAATCACAGTTTATCAGCTAGCACACAGCTCATGCAAAAAAGTGTCAATCGCTGCTTTGATGGTGAGCAGCATTACTATAGCCATCAATCAACGTCTACCAAAACGCCGATGACGTTTAGTATTTATCTGCCTGATGAAGCATTAGCAGGTCAACGTTGTCCGGCGATTTTATACTTATCAGGTCTCACTTGTAATGCCGATAATGTCACCCACAAAGCCCATTTTCAACAAAAATGTAGCGAGCTTGGCATGATATTTATTGCGCCTGACACGTCTCCTAGAAGTAGTGGCGGCGTTGACAGTAGGGACAGCAATGAAGTGCCAAACGACGAGCGCTATTTTGTCGGTCAAGGCGCAAGCTATTATGTCGATGCGACGCAAGCACCTTGGGACAACAACTTTAATATGCAAAGCTACATCGTCGATGAGTTATACGATTTGCTGCGCTCAGAGTTTCCGATTCATAGTATCGGTATCACAGGGCACTCGATGGGCGGTCACGGGGCTTTATTATTGGGCTTTAAATTCCCAGGTAAGTTTGTCAGCGTCTCAGCTTTATCACCAGTGTGCGCGGCCAGTGAATCAGCATGGGGTCAGGCAGCTTATGCAGAGTATTTCGGTGATGACACATCCTTGTGGTCGCAAGCAGATGCTTCACAGGTAATTGAACAAGTCGGTCAGCAGTATTCGAGTATTTTGGTCGACCAAGGTGCTGCTGATGAGTTTTTAGCAGAAGGTCAGTTGCAAACGTCTAAATTACAACAGGCTTGTGAAAAAGCTAAGCAGCCCTTAACTTTACGTTATCAGGCCGGTCACGACCATAGCTATTATTTTATTCAGAGCGTTATTAACGACCATATCGAACATCACTGGCGCAAGGCACAGTTTAACTAGGTTTTGATGTCGCATTATTTTTTCGCTATATTGTTTTATAGTTACAAGGTTGTTCTTATGGCAAGTTATCAGGATTTAACAGTCCTTAAAGCAGGCGTTCAGCTAGCAGATTCTAATGCTGCTCAATTAGCGCTTGCGACTATGCAAGCCGATATGGATGCGGCTTTAAAAAATAAGCAGCGTACCCATATTGATATTAATGCTAATGCCAATTTGAATGGCGAGCAAACCAATCCTATTAACTCAAATGAATTTATCGCCCAATCAGTCAATGAAGCTGGCGATAGAGTACTTGATGAATCGCAAGTTTCACGTGTAATAGAGATGGCTTGGGAAGATAGAACGCCGTTTGGGGCGATAGAGCATAGCTACGGTCTTAATGAAGCTGGTGTCATTAAACTCATGCGTCAGGAACTAAAACCATCGTCTTTTCGATTATGGCGTCAGCGCGTGAGCAATCGTGCTACCAAACACCAAGCAAAACGAGGCTTTGAAGTAGGTCGCGCCTACTGTAAAACTCAATATAAGCCGCGCTAGTTATTTAAATGCTCAGTTCTATTAATTTATAGTTAGTACTTTTGATTAGCATGGTTACGTTAGATATGTAGAGATTACTAACACCGACAGCAGTTTTTTTATTAAACTTTTATATAACTATCAATGTATAAACATCAATTAGGTAGCTCAATCATGATCAGTCCCTCTAAGCCATATCTAATCGCTCCTTCTATTTTATCTGCCGATTTTGCCAAACTGGGCGAAGAAGTAGACAGAGTATTAGAGTCAGGTGCCGATGTCATACATTTTGATGTGATGGATAATCATTATGTACCCAACCTAACGTTTGGTAGTATGATTTGCAAGGCGCTACGTGACTATGGGATTGATGCGCCAATTGACGTACATCTCATGGTTAGCCCTGTCGATAGTATGATTGAGCAGTTCTTAGAGGCGGGTGCGAGTATCATCACTTTCCATCCAGAAGCCAGCACGCATATTGATCGCTCTTTGCAGCTGATTAAAGATGGCGGTGCAGAATGTGGCTTGGTATTGAACCCAGCGACCCCATTACATTATTTAGACTACGTTATGGATAAAGTAGATCAAATCTTACTGATGAGCGTCAATCCCGGTTACGGTGGTCAGTCGTTCATTGAGGGTACTCTAGAAAAAGTTCGCCAAGTCCGTCAGCGCATCATTACCAGTGGCCGTGACATCAGACTAGAGGTCGATGGTGGTATTAAAGTCAGTAATATCCGAGCTATTGCGGAAGCAGGCGCTGATATGTTTGTTGCAGGTTCCGCGATATTTAATCAAGAAGATTATAAGGCTGCTATCGATGCCATGCGCGAAGAGCTGGCCTTGGCAAATGGCAATTCATAACCATTATATTGAATAATGAATCAATCATATTGAGATGTGTTGTCTGACTTATTATATATAATGATACATCACGTAAAGGTGAAACATGAATACCCAAAACGTTAAAATTCGACCTGAAACCAAGCAAGTGCCGCAATCACCTAGCTTAGTACCCAAAGGTATTACAATAGGCTTGGCAGTGTTTGCGCTTGTTTTAAGTCTAGCAGGCTATGGTTTTCGCTTGATGGTAGGTGATGATACCGGTGAGGTATTACGCCACGCTGCGGTGATAGTGCCCGCATTTATGCTTGGTATCCCCCTATTTTTCTGGGTGGGTTCACGCATACTTAACAAGATTAAAGGCATGCATATAGAGGGCTGGAATGCCATTAGCTTGGGTTATTTAACGTCTTGTATATCGATGCTATGGTTGATGGGTACTTACAGTTAAATTTTTATCAGCAAAGATAAAGGTGCTTAATAAATATTGCACTGCAAAGTTTACTATAAGCCGTTTTTGATATGCTTTTTAATCGTTAAGTCATGCTCTATAAGCGTGACTGGAATTTTATATGAGAATAGTACCGACCAATATTGCCAATATCATTTATCCAAAAGACTTACCAAATGGTTTATTCACCAGCTTAATTATTGGCTGTTTGCTGTTAGGACTGTCGTCGCTACGACATGGTACTGACCTGCAAGGCTGGTTACACGTATTTGAAAACTGGCTGTTGATGTTATTGATACTGCCAACGGCTACTGCCACTGTGGCTCTACCGTTCAAATATCGTGACCCTACTCTTGAGCTAAAGCTTGTTTATTACCTTGGTATGTTTGTTGCGTTCTTATTCACCTTAGCAAAGCTGCGCTACTGGCGTTAATTAGTAACAGGTTTCTATAAAATTGAAACAGTTAAACCCTGTTTGTGCAAAAGACTTGTATGACAGCCCTTGAATTCTAGGCTCAAAGCGTCCATTGTATGAGTAAGATAGTTTTGCCCGCATCACTGTAAGACAGTAGCCTTAGGAAGTTTAATCAGCGCGTTTTTTACAGGTATAAAACGGGATAATAAGGAAAACATTAATGCCATACGATATTGATAATGAGATAGAAGTAGATAATGACAGTACAGATCAGTTCGCAGGATTTGCCAAAGAGACAACCCTTGAGCTGGTAGAAGCAGACGATGGCAAATTGCTATTACGCGACGCTGAACAAGATGATGCGCCACTGATGACGATCGATTTTTCTGATAAGCTAAAAGAGATATTAGGTAGTGATACCCAAGCGATTGGTCAGCATATGATTCATGCGGCTATTCAAGTAATTATGCAAAAGCAGATGAGCCAATGGCATGCCCATGTTTATGATAAAGAACCAACGCATTATAGTTAATGCTGTATAAATTAGTAGCAAACAGCTAGATAGTAGAAAGTCAGAATCTCAGCAATAAAAAAAGGGTTTATCCATTGATAAACCCTTTTTTTTGTTCAAATAAAACCATTTATAAAAATGGATATTATTTGATTTTTGCTTCTTTAAAGAGCACGTGTTGGCGAATTTTTGGATCGAATTTCTTCATCTCCATTTTGCCAGGCATAGTGCGCTTGTTTTTGGTAGTGGTATAGTAATACCCAGTACCAGCAGTTGATACTAATTTAATTTTATCTCTCATGATAGCTTTCCTGTAAATGAGCGGTCTTCAATCGATAGGTATGGATCTAAAATATTAAGTGGTGATATATTTACGAAATAAATATGAATTTCATAGATGTATCACTTAAAAGCAGTCTAATCAACGATTACCATCAGTTAATTAAACTGCCAATAGTCACTTATACTTTTTGACCTTGTGCGCGTAAATCTACTAGCACTTTATCGATACCCAGTTTGTCAATGATGCGCATACCTTTGGTAGACACACGTAGACGTACAAAACGATTTTCTGACTCTACCCAAAAACGATGGTTATGAAGGTTTGGTAGAAAGCGACGACGGGTTTTGTTGTTTGCGTGCGAAACATTATTACCCACCATAGGGCGCTTTCCAGTCACTTGGCAAACTCTAGACATGGCGAACTCCTAATCTATGAGGTATGAGTTTTTCTCATACCAGTCTGGGCAAGTTGCACGTATTTGCGGCATGGACACAGCAAGCGGCAGCTTTGCACCAAACAAAACTATATGAATGTTGAGCTGATTTACTGTCATTAAAGGCAAATAACAGACAAACCAATTCAGAAAATTTTAAAGCCGACATTTATACCATAAAAGTAATGAATACTCAAATATTTTTGTGATAGTTGTTGGTTTAAACGGTAACTATTATACCTTGAATTGAGCACGCTATGTGATTGATTATTTAATAATAAGGATTCACTTTTTAGTTGTAAGTTATGACAAAAGTCAGTAAAGTTGCAGTCATAAATTTAATACAATCTGTTAATATAACTGCTATTATTGTAAATATATGTATCTTTACCAAGCTGATATGAGGCTACGTAATAATTGCATACATTTAATCAGATAAATTACTGCTGCTGCGGAGCTCCAAAAATGTCATATACCTCATTACCTGCTTTTAAGTTATTTCAGCTTACTTCTTTATCTTGTGCCTTGGCGTTAGCAGGTTGTGGTGGCGGGGATGGTACAGATGTAATTGCACCCACACCTGATTTGGGCCCTGAAAAGCCTGGTACCGGTGGTGGGAATAATAATGGTGGTGGCACAACTAACCCTACTGAGAGACCTGATTTCTTTTTACAAGCAATCACTATTAACCCAAGTAACATTGAGATTTCGGATAACCAAGACGAACAAACGGAATTTACAGCAACTGTAAAAGCACTACAAGTTGCTGGCATTAGTGGCGTGAGTGATCAAGAAGTCACATTAAAAGTTGCTGATTCTGAGAATTCAGGGGCAGTAACTATCGAGCGTCAAGGCATACAGCTGACAGATGAGAGTGGTAACGCAGTCTACGAGCTGAAGCTGAATCCACAAGCCATCAAAGATGAGGCAGCACTACTAAGAAATGGCTTTACTTTAATTGCCACATCCAAAAAAGCAGATGGCACGATTGTCGAACAAATTAGATCTGTTCCTGTTTCTAGAAAAGGGGCTGGAGGAGGTTCGCAAGTTATTATCAGCGACCTTATTATCAAATCAGATATACAAACGACTTCCGTCTCTAATAATAAGCTGAACGCTCTTGGTGATACGGCTGTATTTAGTGTAATAGTTGAGGATAAAAATAAAGTACGTGCCCAAGGCGTGACCGTAGGCTTAGGTCTCGCAAGTACCGATGGTGTCTCTATCATTGGTGGTAATAGTAAAGTGACGGATACGAATGGTATTGCTACTTTTAATATTAAATTAGAGGAAGGTCTTTCAAAAGAGGTTCGTGATGCCCTCATTCAGCAAGGCGTTACCTACAGTATTAGTATAAAAGAGAAGAATGGCGCGACCAAACAGCAGCTTAAAGAACTGCCTGTAGCACTGCCTATCTCTGACTACAATCTGAAAGTCGACGGTGTGACCAATGCTATTAATGCTTATGGTGATACTAAGAAGCTGACAGTTACGGCAAGTCCTATAAATAGCAAGGTACCGACTCAAATTAATGGTGCTCAAGTGAGTATTAAGCTCAATAATGCGCCTGAAGGTGTAAGTTTAGCCACGGAACAATTGGTATTAGATGCTACTGGCAAGGCAACAGTAGATCTAAACGTATCGCCAACTTTAGATGATGCGGCTCGCCAAAAGCTTGCTAAAGAAGGTATCAGCTATACGATCATTCTATCTGAGCCTAACCGCTCTACTACTGTAAAAACTTTTACTAACCAAGTTTATATTCCTCAAGCTCAGTATCAAGTTAGCTTTGTGAGTAATGGCAAAAATAAAATCTCAAGCTATGGTAGCAGTACTATTGTGACTTTCCGTGTGATTGATAGAAGTAATGGTGGTCCTATTGCTAATCAAAATGTCACTGCTACTCTACCCAAAGCCTTAAGAGATGCAGGGCTACTCACCTTAGAGAGCGATGCGACTCAAAAAACTGATGCGCAAGGTTTGGTAAAATATACTATTCGCATTCCGAGCAATTTAAGCGCTGATAAAAGAGCAGTTTTAGAACAAGCCGACGTTTCCATCACTGCTACTATGAAAGAGGCGTCAGGGGTCATCAGTAGTGTGACTAGTACTAAGGTTCAGGTTACCGCAGAAAGTGAAACCGTTATCACCTCAAAAACTGTCCCCAGTATTGTGAACGTCTTAAAAGACCAGTTCCAAATCCAAGTATCAGGCAAGCGTCCAGATGGTAGTACGGCAACTGGTAAAGAAGTCAAATTAATCATTAATAATATTGACGGTATCAGTGTGCAGGGCAATACGCAGACGACTGATAATGCGGGTAATGCAACCTTTACTGTCAATATAGCCCCAAGCCTAACTAGAGAGCAACGTGAAGCATTAACCAAATTGGTTATTCCTTACACGGTTACGTTAACGGACGATGACGGTATCGTCACCAAAAATGATACTTTCAAAGTAGCAATGCCCACGGCTGACTACCGAATTAACTTTGGTACCAGTAGTAACGATCAGCTCTCAAGCTCAGGTGATAGCACCGTTATTAGCTTTCGCGTGAATGATGAAAATGGTGGCGTAATTGCTAATCAAAGAGTAACGGCAGTGTTGCCAAAAGCATTGATAGATGCAGGACTACTCACCTTAGATAGTGCCGCTACCCAAGTTACTGATGCTAAAGGAATGGTCAGCTATAAGGTGAGTGTGCCTGCAGGATTGACTACTGAGCGTAAGGCACAGCTTGAGAAGACTGGCGGCTTTGCATTAACGGCTGCTATCATTGAGGAGTCGGGCGCGAGCAGTACGGCAACCAGTGAGCGTGTGCGGATTAGCAATGAGATTAAAGTCAGTGCAACCACCTTAAGCTCAACCTCTATTCCAAGTGTGGTTAACGTTTTAAAAGACAGCTTTAAAATCCAAGTATCAGGCAGGCGTCCTAATGGTAATGTGGCTGCTGGTAAATTAGTTAAACTGACCATCGATAATGTGAAGGGAGTCAGTGTCCAAGGTAATACTCAGACGACTGATACGGCGGGTAATGCGACCTTTATCGTCAATATAGACCCAAGCTTAACGAAAGCACAGCGCGAAGCATTGGTGACGTCAGGTATTGGTTATACTGCTATCTTAACCGACGATGACGGCATCGCTACCCAAAAAGGCACCGCCAAAGCGGCGATGCCCGTTGCTGATTACCGAATTAACTTTGGTACTAGTAGTAACGATCAGCTGTCAAGCTCAGGTGGCAGCACAACTATCAGTTTCCGCGTGAATGATAAAAAAGGCGGCGTGATTGCTAATCAAAGCGTAACGGCAGTTCTACCACCAGCATTGATAGATGCAGGACTACTCACTTTAGATAGTGCCGCTACCCAAATCACTGATAATAAAGGCATGGTCAGCTATAACGTGAGTGTACCTGCAGGATTATCTGCTGAGCGTAAAGAGCAGCTTGAGAAAATCGGTGGCTTTGCATTGACTGCCACTATCGTTGAAGAGTCAGGCGCAAGTAGTACGGCTGACAGTGTATCTGTACGTATTAGTGATAAGGTTAAAGTCAGTGAAACGACGTTAAGATCTACCTCTATACCAAGTGTGGTTAACGTTCTAAAAGACACCTTTAAAATTCAAGTATCAGGCAAGCGCCTTAATGGTAATGCGGCTGCTGGCAAAGTGGTTAAACTGACCATCGATAATGTCACGGGCGTCAGTGTCCAAGGCAATACCCAGACCACCGATGCGGCGGGTAATGCGACCTTTATCGTCAATATAGATCCAACTCTAAGTAGAGCAGACCGCGAAGCATTAGCGGCATCAACAGGTATTGCCTATACCGCCATCTTAACTGATGATGATGGTATCGCTACCCAAAATGCCACTGCTAAAGCGGCAATGCCCACTGCTGATTACCGGATTAACTTTGGTACTAGTAGCAATGATCAGCTTTCAAGCTCAGGTGGCAGTACAACTATCAGCTTCCGTGTCAATGATAAAAAGACGGGCGGTGTGATTGCCAATCAAAGGGTAACGGCAGAATTACCTGAAGCATTGAGAGAAGCAGGTATCTTAATTTTAGATGGTTCTGCTAGCCAAGCCACTGATAATAAAGGTATGGTGAGCTATACGGTTCGCGTACCAGCAGGACTATCCAAAGCACAGCAAGATGATCTTGAGAAAATAAAAAGCTTTATATTAACTGCCACTATCATTGAAGAATCAGGCGCTAGAAGTACGGTTACCAGTTCGCCTGTACGTATTAGTGATGAGGTTAAAATCAGTAAAACCACGTTAAGCTCAACCTCTATTCCAAGTGTGGTTAACGTCTTAAAAGACAGCTTTAAAATCCAAGTATCGGGCAAGCGTCCTAATGGCAGTGCTGCCGCTGGCAAAGTGGTTAAATTGACCGTCGATAATGTGAAGGGTGTTAGTGTTCAAGGTAACGAGCAAACCACCGATGCGGCGGGTAATGCTACCTTCATCGTCAATATAGACCCAAGCTTAACGAGAGCACAGCGCGAAGCATTAGCGGACTCAACAGGTATTGCCTATACCGCCATCTTAACTGATGATGATGGTATCGCTACCCAAAAGTATAACGCCAAGGCGGCAATGCCCGTTGCTGATTATCAAATTAACTTTGGTACTAGCAGTAACGATCAGCTCTCGAGCTCAGGTGGCAGCACAACTATCAGCTTCCGTGTGAATGATAAAGGAACGGGCGGTGTGATTGCCAATCAAAGAGTAACTGCCGTCCTGCCAAAAGCATTGAGAGATGCAGGATTACTCACCTTAGACAGTGCCGCTACCCAAGTCACTGATAATAAAGGCATGGTCAGCTACAATGTAAGTGTACCTGCTGGTTTGAGCACAGATCAGAAAAAGGCATTAGAAGCGACTGGCAACTTTGCATTGACGGCTGCTATTATTGAAGACTCTGGCGCTAGCAGTACAGCGACGAGCGCAGCTGTACGAGTTAGTGATGAGGTTAAAGTTAGTGCCACTACCTTGAGCTCAACTTCTATCCCAAGTGTAGTCAACGTTTTAAAAGACAGCTTTAAAATCCAAGTATCAGGCAAGCGTCCTAATGGTAATGCAGCTGCTGGTAAATTAGTTAAATTGACTATCGATAATGTGAAGGGTGTCAGTGTTCAAGGTAATACCCAAACGACTGATGCAGCGGGTAATGCGACCTTTGTCCTGAATATAGACCCAACGCTAAGTAGAGCAGACCGCGAAGCATTAGTGGCGTCAGGTATTGCTTATACCGCCATCTTAACCGATGATGACGGTATCGCTACCCAAAATGCCACTGCTCAAGCAGCGCTGCCTGATGCTGCCTACCAAATTAACTTCGGTACTAATAGTAATGATCAGCTTTCAAGCTCAGGTGGCAGCACGATTATCAGCTTCCGCGTCAATGATAAAGAAACGGGCGGTGTGATTGCCAATCAAAGAGTAACTGCCGTCCTGCCAAAAGCATTGAGAGATGCAGGACTACTCACCTTGGACAGTGCCGCCACCCAAGTCACTGATAATAAAGGCATGGTGAGCTATACGGTTCGCGTACCAGCAGGTTTGAGCACAAAACAGAAAGATGATCTTGAAACTGCGGGCAGCTTTGCATTAACCGCTGCTATCATTGAGGACTCAGGTGTCAGCAGCACAGTTACAAGCACGCCTGTACTTATTAGTGATAAAGTTGCCGTCAGTGCAACCACATTAAGCTCAGCTTCTATCCCAAGTGTGGTGAACGTCTTAAAAGACAGCTTTAAAATCCAAGTATCGGGTAAGCGTCCTAATGGGAATGCAGCTGCTGGTAAAGTAGTTACGTTGGCTATTGATAATGTATCTGGGGTCAGTATAGAAGGCAACGAGCAGACGACAAATGCGGCGGGTAATGCCACCTTTACGGTCAATATAGACCCAAGCTTAACGAGAGCACAGCGTGAAGCATTGGTGACGTCAGGTATCGGCTATACTGCCATCTTAACCGACGATGACGGCATCGCTACCCAAAACGCCACGGCTACAGCGGCGATGCCTGATGCTGCTTACAAAATTAACTTTGGTACTACCAGTAATAATCAGCTCTCAAGCTCAGGTGGCAGCACGGTTATCAGCTTCCGCGTCAATGATAAAAAGACCGGCGGCGTGATTGCGAATCAAAGCGTCACGGCAGAATTACCCGAAGCATTGAGAGAAGCAGGCATCTTAATTATAGATAGTGCGGCTACGAAACTGACTGATGCACAAGGTATGGTCAGCTATACCGTTCGTGTACCAGCAGGTTTGAACGCAGATCAGAAAAAGGCGCTTGAAGCTGCGGGCAGCTTTATATTAATTGCCACTATCATTGAAGAGTCGGGTGCGATCAGTGAAGTGGCGAGCACGCCTGTACTAATTAGTGACAAAGTTGCCGTCAGTGCAACCACCTTAAGCTCAGCTTCTATTCCCAGTGTGGTCAACGTCTTAAAAGACAGCTTTAAAATCCAAGTATCAGGCAAGCGTCCTAATGGTAATGTAGCTGCTGGTAAAGTGGTTAAATTGACCATCGAGGATGTATTTGGCGTCAGTATCCAAGGTAATGAGCAGACCACCGATGCGGCAGGTAATGCTACCTTTACGGTCAATATAGATCCAAGCTTAACGAAAGCACAGCGCGAAGCATTGGCGGCGTCAGGTATTGCCTATACTGCCATCTTAACGGATGACGACGGCATCGCGACCGAAAACGCCACTGCTCAAGCAGGTATACCAGATGCGCAATATCAACTTAACGTTGGTACTAATAGTAATAGTCAGCTCTCAAGCTCAGGTGGCAGCACGGTTATCAGCTTCCGCGTGAATGATAAAACAACGGGCGGTGTGATTGCCAATCAAAGAGTCAGCGTAGTCCTACCAAAAGCATTGAGAGATGCAGGACTATTGACCCTAGACAGTGAGGCTACGAAACCGACCGATGCTCAAGGTATGGTCAGCTATACGGTTCGTGTACCAGCAGGTTTGAGCACAGAGCAGAAAAAGGCGCTTGAAGATGCAGTCAGCTTTAAATTAACCGCTGCTATCATTGAAAACTCAGGGGTTAGTAGTACAGTGGAAAGCACGCCTGTACTTATTAGTGATGAGGTTAAAGTCAGTGCAACCACCTTAAGCTCAACTTCTATTCCAAGTACCGTCAATATCCTAAAAGACAGCTTTAAAATCCAAGTATCAGGCAAGCGTCCTAATGGCAGTGCGGCTGCGAGCAAAGTGGTTAAACTGACCATCGATAATGTATCTGGTGTCAGTATCGAAGGCAACGAGCAGACCACCGATGCGGCAGGTAATGCGACCTTTATGGTCAATATAGATCCAAGCTTAACGAGAGCACAGCGTGACGCATTAGTAGCATCAGGTATTGCCTATACTGCTATCTTAACCGACGATGACGGTATCGCGACCGAAAATGCCACTGCTCAAGCAGCGATACCTGATGCTGCATACCAAATTAACTTTGGTATCAATAGTAATAGTCAGCTGCTAAGCTCAGGTGGTAGCACGGTTATCAGCTTCCGTGTCAATGATAAACAAGGCGGTGTGATTGCGGGTCAAAGCGTAACCTCTGTCTTACCATCAGCATTGATAGATGCAGGACTATTGACCTTAGACAGTGCCGCTACCCAAATCACTGATGATAAAGGAATGGTCAGCTACACGGTTCGCGTACCATCAGGTTTGAGCAAAGTACAGAGAGATAAGCTCGAAGGTATCGGCGGCTTTGTATTGACTGCCACTAACCTTGAAGAGTCGGGCGCAAGCAGTAAAGTTGAAAGTGAACGCGTGCTTGTTAAGGACAAGGCTGCACTAAGTGATATCGTACTAACATCTATCAGCACGCCTAAGGTAGTTAATACAAGCGATAGCCAGTTTAATATCCAAGTATCAGGCAAGCGCTCAAATGGTAGTGCTGCCTCTGGCAAAGTGGTTAAGCTAGCGCTTGATAAAATACTGCCTGGTGTCAGTATCGAGGGTAACGAGCAGACCACCAATGCTGCGGGTAATGCCGTATTTACCCTTAATATCAGCCAAAATTTAACCCCATCACAGCGTGACGCATTAGTGGCATCAGGTATCAGCTACACTGCTACTTTGATTGATGATGACAAAGAAGCCAAAATTAGCGATACGGTGACAGTACAACAGCCGGCAACCAGTATTGATTTTGCCTCTATTCGGACGCCTACTATCAGTGAGCTTGGCGGCAATGGTAGTATCACTGTTAAGCTACTGACCAAAGATGCGGCAAAAACACCGGTTAACGGTCAGAAAGTGGATATCGTCTTAGGGGCAAAAGCGCGGGATTATGGGGTGACACTCAGTCAAACGAGCGCAACCACAGACTTCAATGGTGAGGCGACTTATATTATTGATGTGCCGACTGGCTTAACGCGTAAGCAACGCGATGAACTGAAGAAAATTGGTATTAACTATCAATTGTCTTATGTCGAAAAAGGAATCACCTATAATTCTAAAATACGGAAGGTTAATTTATTCCAGCCTGCTATTGTATTAAGTATCCTGAATGCTCCTACTAATATAGGCAATCGTGATGGCTATACGCTGAACGAGGTGGGTGATAGCATTACCATTCAAGGTCAGCTGAGTAACAAAACCGATAATACCCAAATTGCCAGTCAGTCAGTCGAGCTGAACTTTAATGATAAGTCATTAGCAAAACTACTAACAGTGAACGGTAATGCAGGTTCTGCAACCATCGTTGCCAACACCGATACAGATGGTATCGTCAGCTTTGAGGTTGTGGTACCAAGTAACTTAACACCTGATGAAAAACAGGCGCTAAGAGATAAGGTATTAACGGCTACTTTGAAAGAGACACTGACTAATCAAGAGCAAGAAGTTAATATTAAAGTACAGTCGATGGTTGCAAATATCTCTTTGATAGACACCCAATCAAATCCACTGAATCTAAATGGTGGTGAGACGCAGATTGAAGTGACTGCTGAAAACGATAAAGGTAACGTTGTCGCTGGACAAAAAGTATTTTTGGCATTGCCGGCACTTATTGCTAGCCAAGGCGTGACACTCGTATCAGGTAACAGTCAGACTACAGATGACTCAGGTCGTGCGACCTTTACCCTTGCTGTGCCTAATAACCTGACCACTGCTCAGAAAGAGGCGATTGAAGGTGCGACTAAAAGCTTTGTTATTGTATTTTCAGCCGCAGATGCAAGTGGCAATATAGTAACCCAAAGCAGTACCGTTAATACAATAACCCCAGATGCCACCACCGGTATAAAAGAGAACCTAACGATAGGTGCCAATAAGGTTGTTAATACCAAGGGCGACACCTTTAAAGTGTTTGTACGCGTTGCTAAGAATGATGGTAGCAGTATAGCCAATCGTGAAGTACGTCTAAACGTTGATGACCCGATAAAAACAGGGGTTACGATTACCAATAATGCCGTGACTACGAATGGTGATGGCGTAGCAACCTTTGATCTCAAACTTGAGGCGGGCGCTAACGTTAACCAAGCTATTTTGGAAGCGGGTATCAAGCTGATGGCAACCACGACGACCGCTGATAACCTGACGCTAGAACAACAATACATCGTCGCTGTAGATAAAGCCACGATTGACAGCTATCAAATACTTGCCTCATCAGAGAAATCGACGCTGAGAACCGGTGGCGATCAGACCACGGCGACCTTCCGTGTTACTGATAGCAGGGGTGGTATCTTAGTCGGCGTACCGCTACAGCTAAGTATTGAGAACTTAGAGGCTAGTGGTGCTGCCTTGACCACGCCAAGCGTCGTAACAACCGATGTCAGTGGTAAAGTCGATGTCGGCGTACTATTAGCCGCAGGCACGGTCAACGCGCGTCTGAATCATAGCGTCGTTATCAATGCTAAAATCGTTACGCCGCGATATGATGCCAATGGTGATGTGACCATGGAAGTGCGTGAAGATAAGTCATTAAGCTTATCAGCGATAGGCACTGAGATTACGCTTAGCGCTACCGAAACCAAGCTTAAAGATGGTGGTCTAGCGACGATTACGACTCGCCTAATCGATGGTTCAGGACGTGCGATTGCTAATGCAGGTATGGAGCTGGTAAATTCAGATGATGAGCTTATTACTACCAATGCTACCACGACCACCAATGCCGATGGCGAAGCCAGCTTTGATATCAATGAGGCAAATCTAACCTTTGATAGCAATGGTAACTTACGCGTTTTTGCCCGCGCAGTAGGTGAAGGCGGCATAGTAGTGCAGCGTAGTAATAACAGCATTGAGCTGGTAAAAATCTCGCAAGCGGGCATCAGTTTTATTGATATTGAAAACCTTTATGATGTCAATGAGCCACAATTAATTAACGTTCAAATTCGTGCAGATAGCCCAGAAAAAGCGCTGGAACTTGTCGGTAAAGAAGTCGAAGTACAAACTACTATTGGTAGCTTAATTCCAAACTATTTGGATAAATTTACCGATAAAGTCATTGTCTCTAAGCCGATTCAGAAAAGTGACATTCAAGGCAGCATTATTACCGTAAAAGTGTGGCTCAAGTCTGAACTAGCAGGTACTGCGGTATTACAAGCCACGGTATTGGGTGAAAATGTCAATGGTCAGCCAAGATATAGAGCGATAGTCGATACTCGTTTCCGTGCAACCACACCTACCAAAATGCTATTCCAAGCAGTGAAGTCGGTTATTACTCCTGGTGGTAGCACCGAAGTGGTGGCAACAGTCAAAGACAAAAACGATGTGCCAGTAGAAGGGCAAACCGTAGTCTTTAGCCGTATTGCTGACTCATCAGCAGGTCGTCTATCATCTGCAACTGCCATTACCGATAGTAAAGGTCAGGCGCGGGTAGTCTATCAAGCAAATGCTAGCTCACCCATTGGTGGCGTAGTCATTAACGCGCGCTTATTAATAGATAATGCAGGCATTGGTCTCAAAACTACCAATATTACTGTATCTGAAGATGCGGTCTATACCACGTTATCGTTTGGTAACAAGCTGGCCTCTGATGATATCTACTACACAGTACGTGGTTCCATCTCGGTAATGGATGGCTCAGGACGCGCTGTACCAAATAAAGAAGTCTCCATTAAGTCTTATGCGGTTGAGTATGCTCAGGGTAAATACTGCTTGTTAGATAGTACAGTAAGTTATCAAGCTTCTAGCTTTTTAGAAGATGGTAATATTATCCTCCCAGCTCTAAAAACATCCGCTGAAAAAGTGCCTGTTTCACAAACTTCAAGTTGGATTGATACCGAAGATGGCAACTATAACTATACTTTAGACAAAGATAGCAACCCGATCTTAAATGAAGATAAGAACAACAATGGCAGCTTAGAAGCTATTAACCCTGTTGCTATTATTGGTGGTACGTTATCTGATGATGGTTATAGCTTTGTCACCGATGATGAAGGCCGTGCTGATTTTGAGATTCGTTATCCACTACGTTATTCAAACTGGGTAAAAGTAAAGTTTGATGCCACAACCTTTTTAAATGGTAGTGAAAGTACGCAAAGTATTAACTATCAGCTGCCTTCAGCAGAAAAAGACTTAGTTATTAACGGCTCAGACTTAAGTACGCCTTGGATTGATAATACCAGCCCATTTGGTAACGGTGGTGCAACTTGCGTGAATAGTATGAATGTGAGTATTCAGGAACAAGATAACCTTAGAACGCCTAATGTTCCTGCTTCAACCAAAGTCACTTTGTCTCCTTATCAGCCAGCTCAATCAAACTACTTTGTCTCAATTAATGGAGTATCTGGATCTGGAGCGCCAGGTGGTTTTAATACCTATATGATAGACTTTAACGAAGCGTTTGCTTTAGGTTCTGTCGTTAGCGTCAGTAATAATGGCTTTAGTTTCAATAGAGTGATTAAAGCGCAATAGATATTATCTAATCAGACCTAGAGTTTTTTAACACTTAGCCCCCAACCTCGCGTTGGGGGTTTTTGCGTTTATAATCTCAATAACCAAATACAACCAACTCAATCAGCAAAATATCGCAAAAGCGATTAAAATAGCTGTCTTCTTATATTGCTATTAGATTTTAAGTAGCAAGTTTTATTTTGATTGGGCGTACTATGTCAGACACTGCAACGATTACTTCACCGAAAACTTTATTCCAACAGGCATCTAAAGTGCCACCTATGACCAATGCTATTGATACTGCCACACTATTGATTAAATGCCGTGATCAAGCAGGTATCGTGCAAGCGGTATCCGAATTTATTCATCGCTATGGCGCTAATATCATTACCCTTGATCAGTATTCAACTGCTCATGAAGGTGGTCAATACTTTATGCGTTTAGAATTTGTCTTAGCGGGATTGAGTGAGATTATTGATAACTTTGAAGCCAGTTTTGCCCATACCGTTGCTAAGCGCCATAATATGGAGTGGCGCCTACACGACAATGCCATTAAAACCAAAGTCGGTATCTTAGTATCAAAGTTTGACCATGCGTTACTAGACTTACTGTGGCGACATCAGCGCGGACTGCTTGATTGTGAGATTACTTCTGTCGTCAGTAATCATGAAGACTTACGTCAAGCGGTAGAGAGTTTCGATATTATCTTTCATCATATACCAGTGACCAAAGATAATAAGGTAGAGGCAGAAGAGCAGATTCATCAATTGATGGCAGGCAATGATTTATTGGTATTAGCGCGCTATATGCAGATATTGTCGTCTGATTTTGTCAAGCGTTGGCCGATGCAGATTATCAATATTCATCATTCATTCTTGCCAGCGTTTGTTGGTGCAGATCCGTATCGCCAAGCTTATGATAAAGGGGTGAAGCTTATCGGTGCGACCGCCCATTATGTCACAGCCGAGTTGGATCAAGGACCTATTATTGAGCAAGACGTGCACCGTGTGACCCATCGTCAAGGGGTCGTGGAATTACGGGCGATTGGGCGTGATATTGAACGTAATGTATTAGCGCGAGCCGTAAATTGGCATGTGCAAAATCGCGTGATTGTAGCGGGAAACAAAACGGTGGTTTTTAATTAGCTTTTAATTAGAGCTGTTTTAAATTGAGAAGAAATCGTTAAAAGAGATTTAATAAAAAAGCCGCCAGTATTATTATTTAATGATACTGGCGGCTTTGTTTTTTTAATCATATTGCTGTTGCAAAACTGAGTTTATAACACCATCTCTAACACAAACTTACTGCCGACAAAGCCAATTGCTAATAAAATAAAAGCGTAAATGGTGATGTTAGCAGCGCGTTTGCCACGCCATCCAGCACGCCAGTTGCCTAATAACAGCGCCCCAAATAACAGCCATGACAGCACGCTAAACACCGTTTTGTGGGCAATGTGCTGCGCCATCAAATCTTCTACGTAAATAAAACCAATGCCTAGCGCAATGCTAAGCAGGACAAAGCCTACTAATAGCATATCAAATAATAGACTTTCCATACTTTGAAGGGACGGTAGTTTATTAACCCAAAAACGGTGAATCGATTGGTGTTTAAGTTCACGTATTTGCAGACGCAAAAATAGCGCTTGCACCGCCGCCATCAGCAGCACACAATAGGCGGCAAGTGATAGTAATATATGAGCTTCAAGCCCCATACTGATATCAGTGAGCGGGCGATAAGGCGCGCGGCCAATATAGCCGATTATCATACCTATGAGTGCGGTCGGTGCTGCTAAAATACCAAGACTCACGATAGGTCGGTACAAACAGAACATGACATAAAAGAATAAGAAAAATAAACTGATCAGGCTAATGATATTAAATAGGTTAAAATTTAACCCATAAAGAGTGACAACATGTGGGTAGAGTAGCGTCGCATGTGCCAACATACCCACCAATAATAAGCTTAAGCTTGTGCCTTTATGGATAGGTTTATCTTGAATCAGCGCCCAACCAATATGAATGCTGACTAAGAGGTAAGCCACACCAGCAAGTAAGAATGCAAGTTGCAAGATAAAAGACCTCATCTCATAATGAGCGCTCAATTTAATGCTAAAAAATGAGCGCTCAATTTAATGCTAAAATGGTATTATTAGAACAATCATCCAATTTATCATAAAATGGCAGTCAATTGAGTACCATCTTACGTATTCCTGATTGCAAAACGATTATGGGCAAAACCATTATTTGTAGACCGACTATAAATTTTGGGTGTGCTTAATGCTATAGTATTGATAATTTGCTGTTTTTTATAATAATTTTTATAACTGTTTTTATAAAAGCGCGACCCAATATTTCATAATATACGCTAATACTATTTATAAACCATTTAAATGGTTTAACTGAGAATTATTTTAACTGAGAGTTATTTATGTTTGATACCTTAACAGAACGCTTATCATCGAGCCTGCGCAATATCGCAGGCACAGGGCAATTGACCGAAGACAATATCAAAGACACTTTACGCGAAGTACGTATGGCGCTGCTAGAAGCCGATGTGGCGTTACCTGTCACCCGCGATTTTGTGAAGCGTGTCAAAGAGCAAGCGCTTGGTGCTGAGGTGCTTAAAGAGTTGGCTCCAGGACAGGCATTTGTCAAGATCGTCCATGATGAGCTGACTGAAATGATGGGCAGTGCCAATCAGCAGTTAGAGATGACTGGCAAGCCACCAGTGGTTTATATCTTGGCAGGTCTGCAAGGTGCGGGTAAAACCACCACTGCTGGTAAACTGGCTAAATTCCTACAAGAGCGTCATAAAAAGAAGGTTATGCTGGTATCTGCTGACGTCTATCGTCCAGCAGCGATTCAGCAGCTTGAACAAGTCGCTGGGCAAGTGAATGCCAAGTTCGTTAACTCAAGTAGCGACGAAAACCCGATTGATATTGCGCTACGAGCTATTGAAGAGGCTAAAATTCAATATCAAGATATTTTGATTATTGATACAGCGGGTCGTCTGGCTATTGATGAGACCATGATGGATGAAATCAAAGCGCTGACCGCTGCGGTTAATCCTTCTGAGACGCTGTTTGTTGTCGATGCGATGACTGGTCAGGATGCGGCTAATACTGCCAAAGCCTTTAACGATGCGTTGCCATTAACGGGTGTTATTTTAACCAAGACCGATGGTGATGCGCGCGGTGGTGCGGCGCTTTCTGTACGCGCTATCACAGGTAAGCCGATTAAATTCTTAGGTCGCGGTGAAAAGCTAGACGCGCTAGAGCTGTTCCATCCTGAACGTATTGCCCAACGTATTCTTGGTATGGGTGACGTACTTAGTCTAGTCGAAGAAGTTGAGCAAAAGATTGATCGTGATAAAGCCGAAAAAATGGCGAAAAAGATGCAAAAGGGCGGCGAGTTCGACCTTGAGGATCTATTGACCCAGTTCCAGCAA
The DNA here is from genome assembly GCF_028895345.1 of Psychrobacter sp. DAB_AL62B. Taxonomy (NCBI): domain Bacteria; kingdom Pseudomonadati; phylum Pseudomonadota; class Gammaproteobacteria; order Moraxellales; family Moraxellaceae; genus Psychrobacter; species Psychrobacter sp. DAB_AL62B. The sequence goes on along the minus strand of NZ_SAXC01000006.1, from coordinate 1,250 downwards.
ATGAAAAGTATGGGCGGCATGGCGGGCTTCTTAGATAAGATGCCAGGTATGGGCGGCTCTGATATGCAAAAAGCCGTCGAAGATGCTAAGCCTGAAGAAAAAGTGCGTGAGATGGAAGCGTTGATTAATTCGATGACGCCATTTGAGCGCAAAAACCCTGATAAGATTAACCCGAGCCGTAAGCGCCGTATTGCTGCTGGCTCTGGTCGTGAAATTCAAGACGTCAATCGTTTGCTCAAGCAGCACAAGCAAATGGCAAAAATGATGAAGATGATTTCAAAGCCTGAAGGCATCAGCAAAATGATGAAATCGATGCAAGGATTGATGGGTGGCGGCGCTGGAGCAGGCGGTGGTGGTGGTCCATTATTCGGCGGTGGTGGTCAGCAAGGCGGCGTTAAAGATGTGAATCCGCAGCAAATGGCGAAACAGATGGGACTTGATCCAAATAACATGCCAAGTACTGAAGATATGCAAAAGCAGATGCAAGAGCTACAAGGCCAAACACCTAAGAGTTTTAAAAAACGTTTTTAATAGTAGTTAATGCTATTAGCAAAACCTTTGTCATGAAAACCTCAAAGCTAAAATTGAACTGACCCCCATAAGTTGGACACAACTTATGGGGTATTTTTATGCGTTACACACTAGACTTCAAGATCGAAGTCATCGCATACTATCGGCAAAGACATACCGGACTTGCCACAAGTGAGAAGTTTAAAGTAGATTCGAAACTTGTACAAAAATGGGTTAAGCAATACCAAAGCGGTGGCATAGATGCCATCAAGCCAAAGTCGAGTAAAGCTCACTATAGTCGCGATTTTAAACATCACGTGATTACGACCATGTTAGAGCAAGCATTAAGTCAATCCGAGGTCGCTTTAACGTTCAACATCAGCTCACCTGCCTTAATTAGTCATTGGCACAAAGCGTATCGGCTTTATGGCATGTCTGGACTAATATCCAAACGTAAAGGTAGAATCGCCATGACCAAGCCATTTATTACCGACAAACCAGATGATGAAAAAACACTAGCAGAACTCAAACGTGAGAATGAATACCTACGTGCGGAGGTTGCCTACCTAAAAAAGCTAGATGCCTTGCTCAAACAAAAGGAACAAGCAGTGACAAAGCAAGGCTCATCGAAGCACTAAGGGATAGCTGTTGTTTATCTGACTTACTTAAAGCCTCATGTCTGCCTAAAAGCGTCTTTTATTACCATAGAACAAAGCTTGAGAGTGACGATAAGTACGCTG